>DATGKN010000055.1:0-9111 GCA_035294645.1 Chloroflexota bacterium | reverse complement strand
GGTGGGGGCGGGGGCAGCAGTGGTGGAGGCGGTGGCAGGGGCAGCGGTGGGGGCGGGGGATATCGCGGCGCCAGGAGCAGCGGCGGCAGCGCTGTCGCGGTGGAGGTGGGAGACGCCGTCGGCGTCTGGGGCGCCTCGTCGGCTCCTGTGGTCCCTCCCTGGCCCGTCGGGTCGCTTGCAGAGGCAGGGGGCTCCAACTGCGTCGGCGGCTCGCCCACCGGCGGGCCCTGCGCCCGTGTGGCCACTGGCGGCACCAGCAGCAGCAACGCTAGCAGGGCCCAGCGTCCCAGTCGCCCGCCCGGCCGCCGCCCGTGTTCCGCGCCCATTCGCTTTCTTCGACCGCACCGGGCCGCGCGCGGCGGGCCGGCGGAGTAAAGATGCCCTATTCTGCACGGAGCCGGGGCCGCTCGGTCCAGTCTTTGGGGGTAACAAGGGTGTCACACCAGCTCGGCCGCCGTGGCCTGCCGAGTCGCCGTGGGGTGTTGGTGGGGACGGTTACAGCTCCTCGGCGAACCGCGGCTCGGCGCGCTTGAACGCCGCGTAGCCGAGCGCCAGCACCGCGGCGGCCGTGAGATACGTGCGTAGCATGAACGCTGGGTCGGGAGCAGCCCCGCCCCCCATGATCACCAGCCGGTAGGAGGTGATGAACGAGGCCATCGGGTTGAGCGCGTGCACCAGCCAGCCCAGGTTGATCCCCAGCCACTCGCGGCTGAACACCGTCTCCAGGTCGTACAGGATCGGGGTGGCGAAGAACCACGCGAACAGCAGCGGGTCGAGCGCTGCCTCGACGTCGCGGTAGAACACGTTCAGCGCCGCCAGCAACAGCGCGATGCCCAGCACGAACGCCGTCTGGAACACCACTAGCGACGGCAGCCACAGCAGCTGCGCGGTCAGCGGCAACCCGGCCAGCGGCACTAGGGGCAGCACCAACAGCAGCGCGAGCAGGAAGTGGACGCCGTGGGCCAGCACCGCCGAGGCGGGCAACAGCTCGCGCGGGAAGTAGACGCGCTTGACCAGCGCTGCGTTGTGCACCACGCTGCGCACCCCGCTGGCCAGCGCGTCGGCGGTGTAGGTCCACACGAACACGCCGATGGCGATGAACAGCCCGAAGTACGGGATGGTGGTCTGCAGCAGCCACTGGAACACGACGACCAGTACGGTGATGACTAGCAGGGGCCGCAGCAGCGACCACAGGAACCCGAGCGCCGAGCCTTGGTAGCGCACCTTGAGGTCGCGCACCAGCAGGTTGCGCAGCAGCTCGTGATAGCCTAGGGCCTCGTGTACCGCCAGCAGGCCCGTCGCGGGCGATCGCATCAGCCCCCTCCCGCCCAAGCTTACGGCAGGCGCACGGGGAGCGTCACGCAGGTGGGCGCGACCGCGCGCGGATCGTCGGCGCAGACGGTCAGGTGCGCCAGCTCGCCGCGCGCGATGTGGTCCGCGCGTGCGGCGCCGGCGGGCTCGCCGGCGGCTGCCCAGCGGAACTCGAACCCCGCGGTCGCCACCTCTGGCGTCTGCAGGGCCCGCGCCACGTCTGGCCGCGCCGCGCCACGGCCGCCGGCCAGCAGTCGCCCGCTTTCGGCGTGGACGGCCCACACCCGCTCGGGCAGCGCGTGCCAGGCGGGCGGCCCGCCGATCGTGCCCAGCGTCCACTGCTCACGGCCGCTGACTACCGCCCACCCGCGCACCCGCGTGGCGGCAGCGACCAGCTCGCCGGGGCGCGGCGCGTCGACGGTGACGGTCAGCCGTGCGCTGCTCGGGCCGTAGTAGTGTGGTAGTACCACGCCGAACAAGCAATACAGGTTCAGCGCGACCATCGCCGCCACGAGCCCCCAGGGCGCCCGGCGTGCCGTGGGCCACAGCGCTCGCCAGCCGAGCGCCAGCGTCAGCACCAGCGGCGGCAAGAGGGGTAGTAGGTAGCGGCCGTGCGGCGGGAAATAGCGGCCACTGCTGGCGGCTACCGTGGCGAGCAGGCAGGCGGCCGGCCAGGCCACGAGGACCGCAGCGGCCAGTCGGCTGCTTCCCAGCGCTGCCCAGCTGCCCTGCTGCCGGGCCAGGCGGACTAGGCCCAGGGCGCCGCCTGCGCCCAGCCCCGCGATCGCGGCGTAGCACCACCACGGCGCGAACAGGTCGAGCCGCCCGAACGTTGCCCATAGGCTCGGCAGCGTGATCGCTCCCCAGGCGTGCAGATAGGCGGCCGACAGCAGCGGCGGGGCGGTGGCGCCGGGGATAGGTACCGGGGGCGCGAGCGCGGCGAAGGCGGCGGCGCTGGTGCGCAGCGGCAGTGGCTCGCCATAGAGCACCAGGTTGCGTGCGACCCATGGGCCGGCCACCGCGCCCGCCGCGAGTAGCATGAGTGCCCGCCGCGCGCGCGCCCCTCTGCCCCATGCCTGGGGAGAGCGGATCGCATCGGGGCGGCAGGGAGCCGGGCTGGACGGCTGGCGACATCGCCACCACGCCGCCGCCACGGCTACGGCGACCGCCGGGTACGCCGTCGGCTTGGTCAGCAGCGCCAGCCCCGCGACGAGGCCGAACGCGAGAGCCCCTGCGGGGCAGCGCACCAGCGGCCAGGTAGCGCCCACGGCCGCCGCGCCGGCCAGCGCGTGGATGTCGCTGTTGGCCACGGCGGCCTGGAAGCTGACCTGCGGCACGGCGGCCAGCAGCGCGGCCACTGGCGCGGCCAGCCCAGGGGCCTGGGGCAGCAGCTGTCGGACGAGCGCATAGGTGCAGGCGACGGCGACCAGCGCTGCCAGCAGCGCGCCCGCGCGCATGGCCGCCGCGACCCGTGCGCCGCCTGCGTCCCCCACGGGAAGGGCAGTGAGCGCGGCGCCGACCAGGTACGGCAGCGGCGGCGCCAGCGCGTGGGGCTCGATGGGGATGCCCACTTGATCGAGGCGCGTGTAGGCGTCGGCGTCGGGCCCGAACACGGGCAGGCGGCCGTGCGCAGCGATGAACCGGGCTACCTCGACATGGCTCGGCTCGTCCGGCGCCTCGCCGTAGGGGACCGCGGAGGCCCACAGTAGCCACAGGCCGGCGGCGAGGAACAGGGCGATCCCCAGCCCGCCCCACCGCGTGGCGAGGGGCCCGGCGCGCCTCACGGTGCGTCTACCTCCTCGGCTGGCGTGCTCGGCACGGGCCCGGCAGTCGCTACCTGTGCCCCCTGCTCTCTACCTGTGCGGGCGGAGCCCGTGGCAGCGGGTAGAGGCGCGAGGGCGCCCTCTGGGCGCACGGCCAGGATGCGGACGCCGGCGCGGTCGTAAACCACCTGGTAGTAGGGGCTCGCCAGCGCCGGCTCGATGGGCGGCGCGGGCGGCCGGCCGCTGTGGTAGACGTAGCCGATGCCCAGCGCGCGCAGCAGCGCTGCCGTCTCCGCCGCGCCGGGCGCGTCGCGCAGGGCGCGGGCCACCGCCACCATCTCGGCTACCGCCCGCGGCGACGTGCCGCGCTCGGCCGGGTACAGCATCGGCAGCACCGTGGTGGGGCGCCCAGCGAGCAGCGGCAGCCAGTAGCCGCCGTCGATGCCCACGGCGTAGTCGGGCGCCCAGGGCACCAGCACCGCGCTGACGGCGAACCGCGCGTCGGGGGGGGTGTTGGCGCGTACCCAGGCGATCGCCGCCAGGTCGGCCTCGGTGAGCAGCGTGTTGTCTGGGATCAACAGCGCGCGGAGCTGCCAGCCGCCTAGTAGCGTGCCCACGGCCAGCAGTGCGCTGGCGGCCAGCGGCGCCGCCCGGGGCCAGCGCGCCCACGCCGCGTGCGCCCCGGTGCCGAGCGCGTAAGCCGCGGCGACCGCTGCCGGCAACCACAGCGTGGCCAGCACCGTGATCAAGTCTACCCGCCCCGCCAGCGCCACGGCCCGCGGCCACCAGTAGGGGTCGGCCAGGGCGAGTTGGACGCTGGCCCACCCCACCAGGACGAGGACCCCAGCCGACCGCCGCCGCCAGGCCTGCACCACGCCCAAGGCGGCTAACGGTGCCAGCAGCAGGTTGGTCGGCTGCTCCGGCGCGGTGCCCAGCCGTTCGAGCGCGTAGTAGCCGGCGCCGTACGCGCCCGGCTGCTCGCCGAGGCCCAGCGCCAGCGCGCCGGCGAGCCGGACGAGCCAGGGGAGGAGCAGCAGCGCTGTGGCCGCGCCCGCTAAGCTCCCGCCCCGCAGCACGCGCGCTGAGGGGGCCCAGCCCCTCGGCCGTTGCCAGCCAGCAGCCATCCCGGGCACCAGGCTGATCAGCACCCAGACAGCCAGCAGCGGCACCAGCATCGCCGCCACGCGGTAGTGGGCCAAGAACAGCCCGGCCGTGGTCACCGCCGCGGCGGCGAGTGGGCCGCGGGCTGTTCGCCGCCGCTCTGCGCCGGGCGCGGCCGAGGCGCGCAGGCCATCGGCCCACAGCGCCGCCGCCACGGGCAGCAGCAGGAGGCCCGCGGCCTGCGTGAAGCGCCCCCAGTTGGCGAAGTAGGCGGGGAACACGGCCAGCAGCGCGACGAGCCAGGCGGCCAGCCACGCTACCAGGTCATCGCCGAGCTGGCGGCGCGCCCACCACGCCACGCTGGCGGCGATCGCGGCGTTCACCAGGTGGCCCGCCAGTGGGAGTAGGGCGCCCAGATCGGCGCCGGTCCACCAGTGCAGCCAGGCCACGAGGCTGTGGAAGCCGAAGTGGTAGGCGAACGAGGCGATCGGCGCGTAGGGGGCGTAGGAGTCGGGCACCCCGCCGCGCTCCACGAGTAGCCGGGCGATCAGCGCGTGGTGGTAGGTGTCGGCGCCCAGCGCGGGCACTAGGTCGCGCGTGCTCCACAGGCGCGCGCCAAGCCCAAGCGCCAGCACCGCGAGGTAGCCCAGGGCTAGGGCGCCGTGCCGCGTGACCCGCGCGCTCCACCGCCGGCCTGCCGGCCCGGCCAGCCGCTCATGGCGGCAGGCACACAGGGCGAGGCGGGCGTCGGCGGCGGGGTGCTGGCCCACCGGCTGGTGCCTGCCAGCCAGAACGGGAAGGAGCGCGGCGCAGGCCGCTAGCGCCAGGAGCGCCCAGGCGGTCACGGGGCCCAGCGGGAGGCCCAGTACGGTGGCCCACAGCGTGGCCAGAGCGAGCATCGCGGCGCTGAACGCTGGGCCCACGAGCAGCCAGTCGAGCGCGTCGTAGTGCGGCGGGCGCAGCAGGCGGCTGGCGAGCGCGCTGCCGGGCAGCCATAGCAGCAGCGCCGCCGCGAGGACGAGGGGGGGCGGCGGTCCGCCGGCGGCAAGGGTGAGAGCTGGGCTCCCCAGGGCGTTTTCCGCGATGGGTCGTCCCTCCCGGCGGTGTCCACGCGGGATGCCATCGGGCCCCGCGTTTGGCAGTGGGAGCGAGCGGCCTGCCCGCATAGCCTTGCCCCTGCTAGCGCGTGCAGCCTAGGCGCGGGGCAGCGGGCCACGCCGCCGCGGGGGCTAGTATAGGCCGAGCTGGAGCCTGACTGCCCAGGGCTCTCCCGGGTGGCGGGCCGGTCCGCGCTGGAGGCGGAAGGCCCTGGCCTCCGCGCAGGCTCTCCCGTGCATCACGCAAAGGCAGCGGGGGATAGCCCCGGGGAGCGGCGGGGGCCGTCCCACTGGGCAGTCCGTCGATGGGGCGTTACCCTGGGCACTGGCAATCGCCGCCCCCGCCAGTGGAGGAGGCTGGCCATGACTCTCCACACCGCGCTCTCGCGCCGCCGCCTGCTGCAAGGCCTTGGGGCCGCGGGCGCCGGGCTGGCCGCCGGCGCGCTCGGTCCCGCGCTGCACCCGCTCGAGGCGCTCGCTGGCCCGGCCAACATCCGCTTCGGCCTGGAGCCGTTCGACCGCGTGCTCGGCGCGCTCGACGAGCAGGGCTACAGCGTGCGCGCGGCCGGCCTGGCGGTCACCGACGAGAGCAGCATCCTGATCGACGGCACGGAGCGCACCCGCCGCGTGCTGTATCACTACGCCGACCGCGCCGGCCCGTTCATGGACTACTTGGGCGAGCTGGCCACCGCGCGTGCCGAGGGCCGCGCCGTCTCCTACGACGGCCTGCTGCGCACGCGGCAGGAGTTCCACGTGTACACGCTGCCCATCCCGCAGCCGCGCTTCTACGGGCTGGCCCGCGTCTGGCGAGTGGAGGAGCGCTTCGGCTTCGCTGTGCTGCCCGACTGGGCGAGCGGCCCGTGGTGGGGGCGGCCCTGGCCGCTGGCCGGCGATTTCTGGGGGCTGGTCTACGTCCTCGACCCGCAGCGCATCGGTTGGGTCTGGCTGATCGCTTCCACGGCCGAGTACCGCGCGTTGAACCCGTATGGCCACGGTTTCGCGGTGCGCACCGAGGTGGTGGCCCAGCGCGTGGGGCCCGGGCAGTGGTTCGAGTACCGCGCCGAGCGGGCTATCCTGGCGGTGCCGCTGCGGCGCGACACGCAGGACTACTTCCACTACCCGACCTGGCTGTGAGGCTGCTCGCCACGAGGGGCGGCCGTCGGCGCTAGCCGCGCGGGGCGGCGCGCCCCTCGGCCTCCAGCGCGCGCAGCCGCGCCAGAATGTCGTCGCGGCGCGGCTTCATGGTCAGCGTGCGGGGGAAGTCCGCGTCGGGCCAGATGGTCGTGCCGCGCACGCGCTGGTGCAGCGCCAGCTTGCGGTTGACGCGCTTCACGGCCGCCAGTGCCTCTTGCGGGGCCTCGGTGAGCAGCACAGCGTGCACCTCGATGTCGCCATCGGGGCGTGGTAGGCCGAGCACCACCGCGTCTGTGATGCTCGGCTCCTGGAGGAGCAGGTTCTCGATGTCCTCGGGGTAGACGTTCTCGCCGCTGGGCAGCACGATCAGGTTCTTCTTGCGGCCGATGAGGTACAGTTCCCCGGCCCGGAGGCGGCCCAGGTCGCCCGTGCAGTACCACCCGTCGCGGAAGGCGGCGGCGGTGGCGGCGGGGTCCTCCCAGTAGCCCGGGGTGATGTTGGGGCCCCGCACGAGGATCTCCTGGTCCTCGGCGATGCGCACTGCGTTGCACGACAGTGGCCGCCCCACGGAGTACGGGTTGCGGCGCTCCAGCGAGTTGGCGGTGATGGCGGGAGCGGCCTCGGTCGTGCCGTAGGCGTTGATCACCTTGATGCCCAGGTTCTCCCACTTGCGCCACAGCCGTGGATCGAGGTAGGCGCCGCCGCTGGCGAACCACTCCAGGCGGCCCCCAAGCCGCTCGTGCACCGGACGGAACAAGCGCCGCCGCGCGGCCAGCGGCAGGTACGGCGCGACGCGGTGCAGCCAGCGCCACACGCGCTCGCGGCCGCTGCGCCGCACCTCGCGCTCGATCGCCTGCATGAACAGCTGGAGCACTTGCGGCACCACCAGCATGCAAGTGATGCGCTCGGCGCCCAGCGCCTCGAAGATCGTCTCGGGCCGCAGCGTGCCCAGGTATACCAGCGAGGCCCCGCCGCTGAGCACGGCGTTGAGCCCGACCGTCTGCTCGAACATATGGCTCAGTGGCAAGATCGACAGCAGTCGGTAGCGCGGCTCGCTCTGCACCACCTCGAGGATGGCGCGCACGTTGCTGACGATGTTGCGATGGGTGAGCATCACCCCCTTGGGCACTCCCGTGGTGCCGGAGGTGAACACCACCACCGCCAGGTCGTCGGGTGTGGCCAGTGGGCGCGGGGTGGGCAGCGTGGGGTCGAGCGGCGGCAGGTCGGCGAAGCGGACGGCCGGCACGGTGGAGGCCGGCTGCTGGGTCGGGCCCACGATCTGGAGCTTGGGCCGCGTCTTGGCGACCACGCGGGCCACGAAGTCGGGCGCGCTGCGGAAGTCGAGCGGCACCACGATCGCGCCCACCAGCAGGCAGCCGTAGTAGACGCCGCCCCAGATGGGCTGGCTCGGTCCCCAGAGGATCACGCGGTCGCCGTGCCCGATGCCCTGCGCCGCCAGCCAGCGCGCGACCCCCGCCGCGTAGGCCACCAGCTCGTCGTAGGTCCAGGTGAAGCCGCGCCGCGGGTCGCGGAGCGTCATCGCCGGCAGCGCGCCGAAGCGCTCGCGCGCGCGCAAGACGATCTCGGGCACCGTCTGGACGCTCGGGTCGAGCGCCATGCCGTCTCCTTACTGGGGGGAGCGCGGCCGCCGGGCGCTGCTGGCCGGGCGGCCGGCGCGGCGGCGGAGGGCCCCTAGGTTTTCTGGCCAGCATAGTGCCAAGCCTCGGCGGGCGGCACAAGGGGATCGTGCCTCGGGGGGGCGAGCCGGTTGGCGGGCCGCGCGGGCGTGCTGGTACCCTGTCCGGCGCTGATCTTTTGGCCGCCCGCCGTCGCGGCTCCGCTAGCCACGAGCGGTGCTCGGGCGGCCGGGCCCCACGAGGCTTTCTGAGAAGGCTGCCTGCAGTTCGCTGGTAAGGCGCGGTGCCATGCGGATCGTCGATCTTACCCGCCCCCTGCGCCATGGGCTGCCCGTGTACCCGGGCGATCCACCCGTGCGGGTCGAGCCTATCGCCACGGTGGAGACCGACGGCTACGCGGTCGCCCGCCTCGAGCTCAGCGACCAGGCCGGCACGCATGTCGAGACGCAGGCGCACTTCCTGGCGGGCGGGCGCACGCTCGATGCCGAGCCGCTGGCGCGCTGCATCGGCCCGGCCAGCGTGGTCGACGTGCCGTGCGGCCCGATCGGCGTCGAGCACCTCGCGCCCTACGCCGCCCACATCGCCGCGCGGCCCTTCCTGCTGCTGCGGTCCGGCTACGGCGACCGCGTGGCCACTATCGACCCTGGCGACCCGCAACGGCCGCGATTGGCGCTCGAAACGCTGGCCTGGCTAGTGGCGCGCGGCGTGCAGCTGCTGGGGCTCGACTGCTTCGACTTCGACGCCGATCCTGGCTATGCGGGGCACCGCTACCTGCTGGCGCGCGACGTGCTGGTCGTGGAGGGGCTAGTCAACCTGGCCGCCCTTCCGGCGAGCTGTATGCTGTATGTGGTGCCGCTGCTGGTCGTGGGCACGGGCGGCGCGCCCTGTCGCGCGTTCGCGGTGCTTGATGAGTAGTGCGTCGCTAGGTGAGCGCGCGTTCAGGCGGTGGGAATCTGGACCTCGCCCGCGGCGACGGCGGCCCAGAAGGCGCGCCAGGTCCCCTCGGGGTGCGTCCGCTTCCACTCCTGGAACACGTGCGAGATGATCTCGATGGTCTCCTCGGGCGCC
>DATGKN010000054.1:0-4476 GCA_035294645.1 Chloroflexota bacterium | reverse complement strand
TGGTGTGGCCGCCCGAGCAGGCCAGCAAGCCGTTCCTGTACCCCGCGGTGCCGTTCAACCAGCGCTAACCTTATGTAACGCCGGCCGGGCGCCGCGCGCGCCCGGCCGGGAGGAGAGGGCCATTATCAGCCAGCATCGTGTGCGGCCCACGGCCGACGGCGCCGCTCGGCAGGGGAATGCGCTGTTGGTCGTCCGGGGGCTCCGCAAAGCCTTTGGGGGGCTGCAAGCCCTGGACGGTATCGACCTGGTCGTCCACGAGGGCGAGATCGTGGGCCTCATCGGCCCCAACGGTTCGGGCAAGACGACCTTCTTCAACGTCATTACCGGCTATTTCAAGCCCGACCAGGGGAGCGTGCGCCTCGCCGACCGCGAGCTAGCGGGGCTGAGCGCGGTGGCCATCTGTCGCGCCGGCGTCGCGCGCACCTTCCAGCTCGTACGTCCGTTCGCCCAGCTGACCGCGCGGCAGAACGTGATGGTGGGGCGAGCCTATGGGGCGGCGCCAGCGGCGAGCCTGCTAGAGGCGGCGCGTGACGCTGAAGAGCTGTTGGAGTTCGTGGGGCTGGCCGGCCGCGCCCACGTGGCCGCGCACAGCCTCACGCTGGTCGAGCGCAAGCGGCTGGAGGTCGCGCGCGCCTTGGCCACGCGCCCGCGCCTGCTGCTGCTCGACGAGGTGATGGCCGGGCTCAACCCCACCGAGACCACCGGGGCCATGGAGCTGATCCGGCGGATCCGCGACCAAGGCATCACGGTGATCATGGTCGAGCACATCATGCAGGCCGTGCTCGGGGTCTCCGACCGGGTGGTCGTGTTCAACGCTGGCCAGAAGATCGCCGACGGCCCGCCCGCCGAGGTGGTGGCCAACCCGGCGGTGATCGAGGCGTACTTGGGACGCGATCGCGAGCTGCTCGACTGATCCGCGATACCGACACGCAACAGTGGGGACGCCATGCTGGAGTGCGCGGACCTCGATGTCTATTACGGCGACCTGCAGGCGCTGTGGGGCGTGGCCCTCCAGGTGCAGGCCGGCGAGATCGTCGCCCTGATCGGGCCGAACGGCGCGGGCAAGACCACCCTCATGCGGACGCTGGCCGGGCTGCTATACCCGGCGCGCGGCACGATCGTGCTCGACGGCCGCCGGGTGGAGCACGAGCCCGGCCACCGCCGCGTCGCGCTGGGCATGGCCCTGGTGCCCGAGGGGCGTCGACTGTTCGGCTCGATGTCGGTACTGGAGAACCTCCAGCTGGGCGCCTATCCGGGCCGGGCGCGCCGCGAGCGGCAGGCCGCGCTTGACTGGGTGTACAGCATCTTCCCGATCCTGGCCGAGCGCCGGCACCAGCTTGCTGGCACCCTCTCGGGCGGCCAGCAGCAGATGGTGGCTATCGGCCGCGCGTTGATGTCGCGCCCGCGCCTGCTGCTGCTCGACGAGCCGTCGTTGGGCCTTGCGCCGGTCATCGTGGAGAACATCTTCCAGGTCATCCGCCAGATCAACCGCGAAGGGGTCACCGTGGTGCTGGTCGAGCAGAACGCGCGCGCGGCGCTGCGCTTGGCCCACCGCGCCTACGTGATCGAGAACGGCCGCGTGGTGCGCCACGACCGCGCGGAGGCGCTGCTGCAGGACGACCACGTACGGCAAGCGTACCTGGGCGTCGTGGCCGCGGGGGGGCGGGCGTGACCACCGACGCCATCCTGCAGAGCCTGACCTTCGGCCTGCTGGTCGGTGCCCTATACGGCCTGGCGGCCGCGGGGTTGTCGCTGGTATTCGGCGTGATGCGCGTGCTGAACGTGGCGCACGGCGAGCTCCTGATGCTCGGCGGCTACGGCAGCTTCTGGCTGTTCGCGCTGTACGGCATCGATCCGTTCGCCTCGCTGCTGCTGATCGGCCCCCTGCTGTTCCTGTTGGGCGTGGCACTGCACCTGGGGCTGTTCCGCTTCCTGATGCAGTTCGACGAAGAGACCAAGATCAAGAACTCGCTGCTGATCGGGTTCGGGCTGGGGCTCGTGTTCCAGAACCTGGCGATCCGCCTGTGGACGGCCGACGAGCGCAGCATCACCACCGCCTACGCGGGCGCGGTGCTGCGGCTGGGCGAGCTGAACCTGCCGTACACACGCCTGGCCAATGTGGCGGTGGCAGTGCTGCTGCTGCTCGCCCTGCGGCTGTTCCTGACTCGCACCTATGTGGGTCGCGGCATCCGCGCCACGGCCGAAGACTGGCAGGCGGCGACCCTCGTCGGCATCGATATCCGCCGGACATACCTGTTGGCGTTCGCGCTGGGCACGGCCCTGGCCGGCATCGCGGGCAGCCTGGTGGCTGTCGGCTACTCGATCGCGCCGGTCATTGGCCTGGAGTGGACGCTCAAGGCACTGATCGTGATCGTGCTGGCCGGGCTGGGCAGCGTCTCGGGCACGCTGGTGGCCGGGCTCGTGCTCGGCGTGGCCGAGGCCACCAGCGTGCTGTTCATCGGCGGCGCCTACCGCGAGGTGGTGGGGCTCATCCTATTCGTCATCGTCCTGCTGGTGCGCCCGCAGGGCCTATTCGGCCGGGCGCGCTAGGGAGCAGGGAGGCCAACGTGTTCAAGCCGCATGGCCGTGCGCTGCTGGTGAGCGTAGTGGTCTGTGCGTTGTTGGCGGCAGTACCGCCGCTGGTCGGCCGCAGCCGCGACGACCTGCTCAACCTGCTCACGCTGGTGTTCGTGTACGTGACGCTGGCGCAGAGCTGGAATATCCTGGGCGGCTTCGCCGGACAGATCAACCTGGGCCACGCGGCCTTCTTCGGCACCGGCACGCTGGTCGCGCGCCTGACGTGGTTTCAGGGCTGGCCGCTGCCGCTGGCCCTGGCGGCGGGGGGCGGGGCCGCCGTACTGGTGGCGCTCGTCATCGGGTTGCCCACCTTCCGCCTGCGCGGCGTGTACTTCTCCATCGGCACGCTGGCGCTGGCGGAGGCGCTGCGCATCACCATCACCAACACGCAGCCGATGGTCAGCGCCATGCCAGTGACCCAGCTCGCGGCGTACAGCCTGCACCCGCGCTACTACCTGGGCCTCGCGCTGGCCGCCGCCTGCGTGGGGGCGGCGTATGCCCTAGCGCACTCGCGGCTCGGGCTCGGCATGGTCGCCGTGCGCGAGGACGAGGCGGCGGCCGAGGCGACCGGGGTGGACGCGCTGCGCCACAAGACCGCCGCGCTGGTGCTCAGCAGCCTGTTCGCGGGCCTCACGGGCGGGCTGTGGGCGTTCAAGGAGGTCAGCTTCTACCTGTACGCCCCCTTCGGCCCGCAGTGGACGTTCGACCCGCTGCTGATCGTGTTCATCGGCGGGGTAGGCACGGTGATCGGACCGGTGGTCGGGGGTGCGTTCTACGTGGTGCTGCGCGAGCTGCTGGCCCAAGCCCTCGTCGAGGCCCACCTGATCGTGTTCGGGATCCTGTTCATCCTGGTGGTGCTGCTGCTGCCGGGCGGCCTGGTCGAAGCCTGGCGCCGGTTGCGCCAGGCTGCAGCTCTGGGCGGCAAACGGCCCTCGGCCCCCAAAGCAGTCGAGGTGTAGCGCTCGTAGGGCGCCCCGGCCTCCGCGCAGCCGCCCGGGTCAAAGGCAGCGCGCTTCAGCTGCCGGTACGCAGGCGGTAGCGCTGGATCTTGCCGGTGGCGGTTTTGGGTAGCTCGGCGACGAACTCGATCGCGCGCGGGTACTTGTACGGCGCAAGGCGCCCCTTGACCCACTCCTGCAGCTCCTGCACCAGGGTAGGGGAGGGCTCCCCGCGCGGCACCACGTACGCCTTCGGCTTGACCAGCCCGTTGGCGTCCGGCAGGCCGACCACGGCGCACTCGGCGACGGCCGGGTGCGCCAGCAGCGCGGCTTCGACCTCCATCGGCGAGACCCAGATGCCGCCGACCTTCAGCATGTCGTCGCTGCGGCCCGCGTACACGTAGTAGCCGTCCGCGTCGCGCACGTACTTGTCCCCCGTCTTCAGCCAGGGGCCCACCATCGTCTGGCGGGTGCGGTCGTGCTGGTGCCAGTAGCGGGCGGCGGTGCTGGGCGCCGCGATCCACAGATCGCCCGGCTCGCCGGGCGGTACGTCGTGGCCCTCCTCGTCGACCAGCCGTGCGGCGTAGCCCGCCAGCAGCTCGCCGCTGGTGCCCGGCCGACTGCGGCCCGGGCGGTTGGAGATGTAGATGTACCCGACCTCGGTGGAGCCCACGCCGTCGAGCACCTCCACCCCCGTGAGCGCGCGCCAGCGCTCGTAGATCGGCGCCGGGAGGGGCTCGCCCGCGGAGACACACAGCCGCAGGGCGCGTACCGCCTCGGGCACCGCCCCGCGCGCCTCCAGCTCGCGGATGAGCTGCGCGTAGCTGGTGGGCACCGAGTAGAACACCGTGGGCCGGTAGCGCTCGATGGTGGCCAGCAACGTGGCGGGCTCCGGGCGTAGGGGGTTGAGGATCACCGCGCTGCCCGTCCACAGCGGCAGGTAGAGCGAGTTGACCAGCCC
>DATGKN010000053.1:0-17246 GCA_035294645.1 Chloroflexota bacterium | reverse complement strand
GGGGCTCAGCGCGGCCGTGGTGGGCCTGCTCAACCGCGCCGCCGACGGCGAGGACACCCCGTCATGGATGCTGGCCGCGCTGCTGTTCTGGCCCGTGGCGCTGTGGATGTTCTTCAACCGCCGCGGCGCCGCGCAGGCCGCCAGCGACGCGGTGGTAACCTACGACCCGCTGCCTACCGTGCTCGCCGACGAGACGCAGCTGGGGCAGCTGTTCCAGAACCTGATCGGCAACGCGCTCAAGTTTCGCGGGGCGGCGCCGCCGCGGATCCACGTGTCGGCGACACGGGGCGAGGGCGAGTGGGTGTTCGCCGTGCGCGACAACGGGATCGGTATCGCGCCCGAGTTTCGCGAGCGCATCTTTGTCATCTTCCAGCGCCTGCACGCGCGCGACGAGTACCCGGGCACCGGCATCGGGCTGGCCATCTGCAAGAAGATCGTCGAGCGCCACGGCGGCCGCATCTGGGTCGAGTCGGCCCCGGGGGCAGGCGCGACCTTCTACTTCACGCTGCCCGACCAGGGCGGCGATGCGGAGGCGAGGTTCCATGGCCGCGAGCGACCACCCGACGCGGGTTGAGCCGATCGAGATCCTGCTGGTCGAGGACAGCCCCGCGGATGTCGATCTGACCCGCGAGGCGCTCGAAGACGCCAAAGTGCGCAACCACCTGAGCGTAGTGGCCGATGGGGTCGAGGCACTGGCGTTCCTGCGCCGCGAGGGGCGCTACGCCGACGCCCCGCGGCCCGACCTGATCCTGCTGGACCTGAACCTGCCCAAGAAGGACGGCCGCGAGGTGCTGGCCGAGATCAAGGCCGACCCGGCCCTGCGCCGTATCCCAGTGGTCGTGTTGACGACCTCGGAGGCCGAGCAGGACATCTTGCGCAGCTACGACCTGCACGCCAACTGCTACATCACCAAGCCGGTGGATCTGGAAGCGTTCATCGAGGTGGTGCGCTCGATCGAGGGCTTCTGGCTGGCCATCGTGCGCCTGCCCACGGAGTAGCGCGCATGCCCCTGGGGACGGAACCGCTGCGCGTCCTGCTGGTCGAGGACAACCTCGCCGACGCGGACCTCATCCGCGAGGCGCTCGACGAGGCGTTGGAGGCGCTGGGGGGCACGCCGGTCGAGGTCCTGCACGCCCGGCGGCTGAGCGACGCCGAGGGCCTGCTCGCCGGCGGCGTGTCGGTAGTACTGCTCGACCTCAGCTTGCCCGACAGCCAGGGGCTCGCCTCCTTTACCCGTATCCGCGCGCGCGCACCCGATGTGCCCGTGGTGGTGCTCAGCGGCCTGCAGGACGAGGCGATGGCCGTGCGCGCGGTGCGCGAGGGAGCCCAGGACTACCTCGTCAAAGGGCAGGCCGACGGGCTCGTGCTGCTGCGCTCGCTGCGCCACGCCATCGCCCGCGCACACGCCGAGGCCGAACGCGCGCGCCTGCTGCGCGAGCAGACCGAGGCAGCTGCCGCCCTGCGCGCGCGCGACGAAGTCCTGGCCAGCATCTCGCACGATCTCAAGAACCCGCTGGCCTCGATCAAGGCGAATGCGCAGTTGCTGCAGCGCCGCCTCCAAGCCGAGCAGCCGCTCGAGCGTGCCGCCGTGGCCGAGCGGCTGGGGCACATCGCCCGCGCCGCCACGCAAATGGCCCGCCTGCTCGACGACCTGGTCGACGCCACCCGCTTCGAGGCCGGGCGCGAGCTGGCGCTCCAGCTCGGCCCGACCGATCTGCGCGAGCTGGCAGCCCAGCTGCTCACCGAAACGCGGCCCGCCGCCGAGCGGCACGAGCTGCGGCTGGAGGCACCGGACGCGCCGCTCGTGGGCCTCTGGGACGCCGCGCGGCTCGAACGCGTGCTGGCCAACCTCTTGGCCAACGCGATCAAGTACAGCCCAACCGGCGGGCCCGTGGAGGTGCGACTGCGCCGCGAGGACACGCCCGCCGGCGCCTGGGCGGTCCTGGAGGTGCACGACGAGGGGCTGGGCATCCCGCCCGAGGACCTGCCACACATCTTCGAGCGGTTCTACCGCGGCCGCAACGTAGCCGCCACTATCCCCGGCACCGGGCTGGGACTGTTCGTCGCGCGGCAGATCGTGGCCCAGCACGGCGGCACGATCACCGCGGCCAGCACGCCCGGCCAGGGCACGACGTTCACCGTGCGGCTGCCGCTGGGCGTCGCAAATGCGCCCGGGGGCTAACACAGCGATGCAACAAGGGCCAGCCCCCGGCAGCTTGGAGGGGTATCACAGAAACGGCACGGCCGTGGCCCGTCTACACTGAGTCTCAGGGGACGAGGACTTCCCCCCGCGGCGCCGATAGGTGTACCATACCGTGGCCCGGGTGGGCGTCCCGGCCAGGCCCGCCCGCTCGGCGTCGACTACCGCATCCTGAGGAGGGGGTCATGGAGTACAGCGGGAGCCGCTGGCGCGCCCTGCTGAGTTTGCTGCTCGTTCTACCACTGCTCTTCGCGCTCTCCCCACCCGACAGTGCCCAGGCCCAGGCTAGCTGCGGCACCAGCGCCACGGTCACCTTCAGCAGCATCCCTGGCATCTCCTCTGGCGTGACCGGCACCCTTAACCTGACCCAGAGCGGCAGCAGCTACACGGTCTCCGGCACGCTGAGCGGGCTGCCGGCTGGCGCCGCTGGCACTATCAGCTTCACCACCACCTCGGGCACGCCTGTGACGGTGAGCTATTCGGCGCCCGGGGGGACGGCGACCGTCAGCGGCGTGATCACGGGGCCGCTCCTGGCCGGCGGCTTCGCCCACGTGGTGAGCGGCACGCAGGTGCTGGCCGTCGGGCCGCTCAACTGCGCCGGGGTCACCCCGATCGGCTGCTCCACGGGCGCCACGGTGAGCGTCACCCCGCAGAGCGGCTCGTCCGTTAGCGGGAGCCTCACGCTCACCCCGTCGGGCAGCAACACGACCGTGAGCGGCTCGCTCACGAACCCCGCCGCGCAGGCGCTCACGGTGGTAGTGCCCACCACCGCCGGCACGGTGCAGACGGTCACCGGCACCCTGAGCGGCACCACGGTCACCTTCAACCAGACGATCACCGGCGTGCCGGTGCTCAACGATCTCGTGCTGGTACTCGCCTCCGCGCCGGTGCTCGGCCAGCTGGTCGGCCAGGGGGTGATGTCCTGCACCGGTGGCACGGGCACGGGCTGCACCACCACGACCGTGGTGAGCATGAGCAGCACGGGGATCGGCGGCACCATCACCGGCTCGCTGACCCTGACCCCGAACGTCAGCGCGAACAACACGACCATCACGGGCACGCTCAACGGGCTGGTCAACGGCCAGCAGGTGACGCTCACCGTGCCCACCACCGCCGGCAGCCAGACGGTAACGACGACCGCGGTGGGATCGGTGGTGAGCTACAACAACACGGTGGTGGGGCTGCCCACCAGTGGTGGGCTGATCACCGCGCAGGTTGCGGGCATCAGCGGCACGGTGTCGCAGGGCACGATCCCCGCTTGCGGGACTGGTGGCACGGGCACCTGTACGGTGGCCAGCACGGTGACCCTGACGCCGGTCGGCTCGAGCGTGACGGGCACGCTCACGCTCACGCCGTCGGGCAGCACGGTGACCGTGAGTGGCACGCTGTTCGGCATCCTGCCGGGCTCCTCGGGGTCGATCACCGTCACAGGCCTGACGGGTAGCGTGCCGTTCAGCCCGCCGGCGGCGGCAGGCCAGGCGGTCAGCGTGAGCGGCACGCTCACGGGCGCGCTGAACACGGGCGCGACGGTGACCGTGCAAGCTACTAACGCCATCGGGGGACTGCTGCAGACGGTCGCCACGGGGGCGGTCACCTGCGCGGGCACCGGCACCACGGTGTGCCCCGGGGGCGCGCCGCTCACCGCCGCGCTGGCCCCGGCGGGCGCCGCGCTGGGCATCGCGCCGGTGTCGGGGCAGATCACCCTGACGCTGTCGAGCTCCGGGGTGTACACCGTGTCGGGCAGCCTCATCGGGCTGCTGCCTGGCCAGACGGCAACGATCACTATTCCTGGTGCGACAGGCACGGTAACGACTAGCGCGCCGATCGCGCCCGGTGCCCCGGCGACGGTGTCGGGCTCGGTGTCGGGCACGCCGACGGTGGGCGGCCTAGTGACGGTGAGCCTAACCAGCCCGGCGAC
This sequence comes from Chloroflexota bacterium, assembly GCA_035294645.1. GTDB lineage: Bacteria > Chloroflexota > UBA6077 > UBA6077 > JAJPHF01 > JADGHJ01. The sequence continues at coordinate 13,128 of DATGKN010000053.1, read as the reverse complement.
CGGGACCGTGGCGCAAGGGCCGCTGACCTGCGGCGGCGTGGCCCCGGTCCCGCCGCTGCCGCTACCGCCGGTCCCGCCATTGCCCCCGCCGCCCGGCCCGCCGCTGCCGCCACCACCGCCGCCGGGCCTGGTCCCGCCGCCGCCGCTGGCCGGGCCGTCCGCCGTGCGGCCGCCAGGCGTGCCGGTCATTCCCGAGGCCGACAGCGTGTTCCTGCTCGCCGGCGGGCTCGCCCTGGTCGGGCTCATCGCTGCGGTCCGCACGGTGCGCCGCCGCGCCTGACCGCTATCGCGCTTGCCGCGCGGGGGTGGCCGGTAGCGGCCACCCCCGTTGCGTTGTAGAGGACGACGTGCTTGCCTCGCCTGCCGCTGCATGCTAGGGTACAGCCAAACGCAGCAACTACCCCTGGAGCTGCGAGGCCGCCGCCGGGAGGCGCTGGATGCGCTCGCGCCGCCCGCCCGCCGACCACCTAGGTCGCGCTGGCAGCCGTTCACCCCGCTCCCTTCCGCCAGCTACGGTGCCTGTGGCCCCGCGGCCTGACCTGCTCGTCGCGCGCTGGGCGCGTCAGTGGGTCGCCTGGATCGCCGCCCAGGCGCGGGTCGACGCGGTGGCGCTGCTGCTGGCCGAGCCGGGCTCCGGCGCGCTGCGGCTGACCAGCGCCCATGGCGCGTCGCCGGACGGGCCCGCGTGGACACTGGGAGCGCCTATCTTGGCACACGGCCCCCGCGAGCCGCGGCCAGCCCTCTGCCCGTTGGCGGCCCCCGCGCGCGCGATGCTCGCCGCGGGCTGGCGCGAGCAGGGACTCGTGCTGGGCTGGGCACGCGCGCTGTGGTTCCACGACGCGCCGCTCGGCGTCGTCTGCGCGGGGCGTCGCCGGGGCGCTCTTTCGCCCTGGCAGCGCCGCCGCCTGCACGCTGCCACGCTCCAGCTACGCGACGCCCTGCTCATCGGTCGGGGTAGCGGCGGCGCTGCCCCGGCGGCCGCCGGCCCTACCCCCATGGCCTGGCGAGCGCTGGTCGAGCACAGCCCCACCCTGGCGCTGGTGCTCGACGCGGAGGGCCGCATCCGCTACGGCAACCCGGCGGTCGCCCGCGCGCTGGGCTACCCCGCCAGCGCCCTCGCCGGTCAGCGGCTCGACGACCTGGCCGCCACGCGCGAGGACGCCGCGAGCCTGGCCGTCGCCTTGGGCGCGCCACCGACCAGCCCCTGGGAGGCGCACCGCCTACGGCTCCAGCTGCGGCACCGCGATGGCTCGCCGCGCGTGTTCGAGGCGGTGATCGCCGACCTGCGCGCCGAGCCTGCGGTGGCCGCCGTGGTGGTATGCGCGCGGGACGTCTCAGAGCACGAGCGGCTGGACGCCGAGCTGCAGCAGGCACGCAAGCTGGAGGTACTGGGGCGGCTGGCCAGCGGCGTGGTCCACGACTTCAACAACTCGCTCACGGTCGTCACCGGCTACGGCGAGCTGCTGCTGGCGGAACTGGCCCCTGACGATCCCCGACGCGACCACGTGGCCGAGATTCTCAAGGCCGGGCGGAGCGCTGGCGCGCTGGTAGCGCAGCTCCTCGCGTTCAGTCGGCGGCAGGAGCCCGCTCCCGCAGTGCTGGACCTGAACGCGATCGCGGCCAGCACCGCGCGCATGCTGGCGCGCCTGCTGGGCGAGCACATCCAGGTGGAGACCGAGCTGGAGCCGCGGCTCGGCCTAGTGTGGGCCGACCCGACCCAGGTCCAACAGGCGCTGCTCAACCTGGCGGCCAACGCCCGCGATGCGATGCCCCAGGGGGGGCGCCTGCGCATCCGCACGGCCAACGTGTTCTGGAGCGAGCCGTCGGCCGAGCGCGGGACGGTGCGCGCGCCGGGCGGCGGCGTGCTGCTGTCGGTGTCCGACACCGGCACGGGCATCCCCGCCGAGGTGCGCGGCTACATCTTCGAGCCGTTCTTCACTACCAAGGAGGAGGGCCAAGGCACGGGGCTCGGCCTGGCGACGGTATATCGCATCATGCGCCAGAACGGCGGGTCGGTGTGGGTGAGCACACACGAGGGCACCGGCACGACGTTCACCTTACACTTCCCGCGCCTCGACGCGCTCCCGACCCACCCGATCGCCGTGCCGCCCCCGCCGGCGCGCGCGCTGGGCAGCGAGACCGTGCTGCTAGTGGAAGATGAGGCGCAGGTGCGGACCCTCACCGCGCGCTTGTTGCAGGCCCACGGCTACACGGTGCTCCCGGCGGCCGATGCCCGCGCGGCCGCGGCGCTGAGCGCGCGCTACCCTGGCCCGATCCACCTGCTGCTGACCGACGTGGTGCTGCCCGACCTGCGCGGGCACGCGCTGGCGCAACAGCTCGCGGCGCAGCGCCCGGGGCTGCGTGTACTATACATCTCAGGCTATGGCGAGGACGCGGTGCGCGGGGTGGGCCTGCTGCCGGCGGGGGTCGGCTATCTCCCGAAGCCCTTCACGGCCGAGGCGCTAGTGACGCGCGTCCGCGCCACGCTAGACGCCGAGTAGAAGCTCGCTGGCGACGGAGCTGGCGGCGAGAGCCAGCAGCACCATGCACCGCGCCACCCTGAATGCCACCGAGGGGACGGGAGCGATGGTACGCATTCGCGAGATCCGCGAGACGGTGGCGCCCCTCCAGTCGAGCCTGCGCAACGCCTACATCGATTTCAGCCAGATGACTGTCTCAGTGGTGGCAGTCATCACCGATGTGGTGCGCGACGGGCGGCCCGTCATCGGCTACGGATTCAACTCCAACGGCCGCTACAGCGCCAGCGGCATCCTGCGCGAGCGCATGATCCCCCGCCTGCTGGCCGCCGACCCGGCCGCGCTGCTCGATGAGACGGGGACCAACCTCGATCCCCACCGCGCGTGGCACGTCATGATGGCCAACGAGAAGCCGGGCGGCCACGGCGAGCGCTCGGTAGCGGTCGGCACGCTGGACATGGCGCTGTGGGACGCCACGGCCAAGATCGCCGGGGTGCCCCTGTGGCGCCTGCTGGCCGACCGCTACGGCAGCGGCCAGCCCGATCCGAAGGTGTGGGTGTACGCCGCGGGCGGCTACTACGAGCCGGGCAAGGACCTCGCCGCGCTGCAGGACGAGGTGCGCGAGTATCTCGACCAAGGCTACACCGCAGTGAAGATCAAGATCGGCGGGGCTCCGCTGGCCGAGGACCTGCGGCGCATCGAGGCGGTGCTCGCCGTGGTAGGCCGCGGCGAGGCGTTGGCGGTGGATGCCAACGGGCGCTTCGACGAGGCCACCGCGCTGGCCTACGCCGAGGCGTTGCTGCCCTACGGCCTGCGCTGGTACGAGGAGCCGGGCGACCCGCTGGACTACGCGCTGCTCGCCCGGGTGGCCGCGGCCTATCCCCGGCCGCTGGCCACCGGCGAGAACCTGTTCTCGCTGCCCGACGCGCGGAACTTGATCCGCTACGGCGGCCTGCGCCCCGACCGCGACGTGCTGCAGTTCGACTGCGCGCTCAGCTACGGGCTGGTCGAGTACCTGCGCATTCTGGCCATGCTGCGCGAGCACGGGTGGTCGTGGCGCCGTTGCATCCCCCACGGCGGCCACCAGCTGTCGCTGAATATCGCCGCGGGGCTCGGGCTGGGCGGCAACGAGTCGTACCCGGGCGTGTTCCAGCCATTCGGCGGCTTCGCCGACACGATCCCGATCGAGAACGGCTACGTGCGGCTGCCCGACGTGCCGGGGGTGGGGTTCGAGACCAAGCGGGCGCTGTACGCCCTGCTGCGCGAGCTCGCGGCGTAACGGCCCGCAGAAGGGCCGCGGCGGCGGTCACCGTGCCTCGCCGTACAGCGCTGCGAGGAACCCGCTGCGCTCCAGTTCCGCCAGCGGCTCGGTGTTCACCAGGTCCTCCGGCCTCACCGCGCGGGCACGCGGGTCGTGGCTGGCGACTTCGTCGAGCACGGTCTGCAGGCCCGCGAGGGTCGGGTACGGCCGCCGCTCCACGATCCGCCGGTAGTAGGCGATCGTCTCGTCCAGCAGCGCCGGATCGTCGGTGCGCGTGTACTTGGCGAGAGCCGCGCGGGCAGCCGCGTCATCGGTGAGGTACAGCTTGATGCCCTCGAGGATCGCCTGCAAAAACCGCCGCGTGACCTCCGGGTGCGTTTCGACGTAGGGCTGCAGCCCGACGATCACAGTGCTCTGGTAGGGGATGCCGAGCTGGCCCAGGTCGGCCAGCACCCGGTAGCCGGCCTGCTGGGCGCGCAGGTTGGTGGGTGGGGTGAACACCCCGCCGACCACGGCGCCCGACTGCATGCCCGCCAGGATCTCGGGGACGCCGCCGAGTTGGAGATACTGCACGTCGGTGTCGGGATCCAACCCCCAGTGGCGCAGGGCGAGGCGCGCGGCGACGTGCGGCTGCCCACCGAGGCGGCTCACCCCGATCGGCTTGCCGCGCAGCTGCTCGGGAGCCGTGATCTCGGGATCGACAAGGAACAAATTGGGGAAGGTGTTGATGAGGCCGAGCAGGATACGCACCGGCGCGCCGGCGACATACGCCGCGGCCGGCTCGTAGCCCGCGCCGGTGGAGAACTGCACGTCGCCCGCCAGCAGGCTCTGCAACGCGGTGGTACCGCTGGCGATGTACATCACCTCCGCGGTGAGGCCGTATTTGGCGAACAGCCCCTGCTCGGCGGCCAAGTACACGGCCACCTGCGAGCCCGACAGCGTCGAGTAGCTGACGGTGATCTTCTCGGGCAGAGGGGCGGCGCTGTCGCTAGCGCGCGCGGGGGCCGTGGGGGGGGCCGGGGCGGTCGCCGCAGGCGAGCCACTACAGCCCAGTACGAATGCCGCGAGCCACCCGGCGAAGAGCGCGTACCGCATGGCTACCTCCCGGCCCGCGCGGGTGTGAGTCGTCCGCGAGATACTAGCAAGCCCATTCCCCCCGCGGCTACCGGGCACCTGCCGCGGGCACGCCGCTCAGCGGGGGGGCAGGTCGGGCCGCGTGTGCAGGTACTCCCGCAGCGCGGTGAACACGGGCAGCGGCGTGAAGTCCGGCTCCAGCAGGCGGAAGTAGTACCAGGCCTCGTCGCGCCGGTGGTCATCGGCGCGCTTGAGGTACCAGACGAAGCTGCGCTGCAACCAGGGCCACTCGGTGCGGATGCGCTCCAGGGCGCGTACCGTGTAGCGGGCCTGCTGGGCCTCGCTAACGCGGCCATACACGGCGGGGCCAGGGAAGTCGGCGGGGAGCGCGTTCCAGCCCAGCTCGGTGGCCCAAACGGGCTTGTGGGCATCGCCGTGGCGGACCATCAGCTCGCGCACCAACAGCGGCCGCGAGAAGTTCACGCGCCCCGGGTCCAGGCGCCGGTCGTCGGGGCCGTCACGCAAGCCGTAGGCCTGCACGGCCAGGATGTCGAAGCTAGCACCCGCGCCCGCGGCGTACAGCGCCTCCAGGTAGCGCAGCTCGCTCTGCGCCCACGGGCTCTCCTCCACGGTGGGGGCCAACGCGGGGGCAACGACCACTACCTCAGGGTTGGCGGCCTTCGCGCGCCGGTAGCCCTCGGCCAGCAGCGCCGCGAACGCCTGCGGATCGACGGGCTGGTCGCCCCATTCGCTGGCCAGGTTCGGCTCGTTCCAGAGCTGGATGTAGCGGATGCGGCCGGCGTAGCGACGCACGAAGGTAGCCACGAAGTCGCCGTAGTCGCGTACATCCGCCGGCGGCGCGCTGGGCGAGGGGTTGCCCGGCCGCGCCCAGGCCGGGGTAGTGTCGAGCCGCGCCAGGATGTCCAGCCCGTACTCCGCGGCCAGCGCCACGATCTCATCGTACTTGTCCCAGGTGCTGTGCTGCCAGCGCGCGTCCCAGTACACGCCCTTCTGGTCCGGCTCGATTTCCATCCAGGGGAACTGCTGGCGGATCGCCCCGAATCCCGCCTCCCGCACCAGGGCAAGCGTCTGTCGGCGCTTGGCGGGCTCGACCTCCTGCTCCAGAAAGGTGTTCACCCCCACCGGATGCAGACCGACCGCGGGCGGCACCGCCGCGTCGGCGGTCCACACGGGGCGCGCGCCGACGCGCGAGACGAGGGTAACAAGCTCGGCGCGGAGCTCGGCGTCGCGCAGCCCGGCGCCGAGGAGCAACACCACAGCCAGGCCCGCAGCCAGCAGGCTGGCAGCCACCCGGGACCTCCGCGTCCACGAACGCCACACGCGATGCATCCGCTCTTCCCACGCGGCCGAGGGCGGCGCCTCAGCCGAACGCTCCGGCGCGATTGTGCCGCCCTGGCTGATAGGGACGCAATCGTGTCCGCAACCGGCCCGGCGCGTGCCAGCGGGTCTGGTATCCTCCAGGCGGGGAGACACGATGGAGCTGCGGCAGGTCATTTGGGCCTGGGAGACACTGGTGGCGCGGCTGCAGCACGAGGAGCCCGCGCTAGGCCGGCCGCTGGGGCGCTCGGTGCGCCCGCTGGCGGCCGAACGCCAGCTCGACGGGCGCTTGCTGCTGGTGCTGGGCTGCTGGTGGGCACCCGATCTAGCGGCGCTGGCCGAGCCGGCGGCGCGCGAGCGGCTGGCCGAGCGGCTCGGGGCCATGCTCGAGGACCCGCTCCAGTGCGAGGTGGTGCGCTGGCCCGCCGGGCTCGCGCCAGGCGCCGCGCCCGCCTCGGACACGGTGCCGGCGCCCGACTTGCTGGCGCACCTGCCCGAGGCGCTACGGCGCGAGGCAGCACGCTGCGAGTCGCCGCTACAGCGCTGGTTCTACGCGCGAGCCTGCATGCGCGGCCTGCGCCTGCACTGCCAGTATGTAGTGGGCCACCTACGGCTCGACTTCGCGCTGCCGCGCGCGCGGCTGGCGGTGGAGGTCGGGGGCTGGGCCGCGCCGCGGGGGCCGCGCGAGCGCGAGGAACAGCTCGGCGCCGAGCGCTGGCGCCTGCTGTGGTTCAGCGGCCGCGAGGTGCACGCCGACGCCGACCGCTGTGTGGCCACGCTGTTGCGCGCCTTGCCACGGCCGGCCGCCGCGCCCCCCCGCCCACGGCCCGCGGCGCCGCGCTTCACCCGGTCGGCCCGGGGGCCTCGCGCGCGCTGGTAAGCGGCCAGCGCGCCCTACCCCACTAGCTCGCGGGCCACGGCGTCCACCGCGTCGAGCACGGCGGCAGCCAGCTCGTCGCACTCCGCCTCGCTCACCGTGAGCGGTGGGGCGATCATCACGTGGTCCCCGCGGGTACCGTCGACCGTGCCCACGCCCGGGTAGATGAACACGCCGCGCGCCAGGGCCGCCTCGGCCACCCGTGCCGCCACCCGCGCGCCGGGCGGGAACGGCTCGCGCGCCGCCTTGTCCTGCACGAACTCCACCCCGAGCATGAGCCCCAACCCCCGCAGGTCGCCGACGATCGGCGAGCCCAGCACCGGGCTCAGCCGCTCCCGTAGATAGGCGCCCAGTCGCGCCGCGCGGCCGGCCAGATCGCGCTCTTCGGTGATGCGCAGCACGACCTCCCCGACGGCGCAGCAAAGGGGGTTGCTGCCGTAGGTGAACAGGTTGACGAACTGGCCCGAGCCCCGCGGCGGCCGGAACGCCTCGTACACGCGCGTGGTACAGATCACCGCGCCCAGCGGCACGTAGCCGGCCGAGATACCCTTGGCCACCGCCATGATATCGGGAACCACCTCCCAGTGCTCGATCCCGAAGCGGCGGCCCGTGCGGCCGAAACCGGTCATCACCTCGTCGGCGATGAACAGCACGTCGTAGCGGTCACAGATCTGACGGATGCGCTGGAAGTAGCCGGGCGGGGCGGGGGCGGCGCCGAGCGTGGCCCCGACGACCGGCTCGGCGATGAATGCCGCCACCGTGTCCGCCCCGGCAGCCCGGATCGCCTCCTCGAGGTAGTCGGCGCCGCGCTCGCCCCAGCGCTCGGGCGGCACATCGGGCGGGCAGCGGTAAGGGTAGCACGGGGGGATCTTCGGCAGGTCGAGCAGCAGCGGCTCGTACGGCCCGCGCCGCGGGCGGTTGCCGCCGACGCTCAGCGCGCCCAGCGTGTTGCCGTGGTAGCTCTGCCAGCGGCCGATGATCTTGTACTTGCTGGGCCGCCCGCACTCGACCCAGTACTGGCGCGCCAGCTTGATCGCTACCTCTACCGCCTCCGAACCGCCGGAGACAAACACGACGTGGTTCAGGTCGCCGGGCGCGTAGCGCGCCAGCCGCGCGGCCAGCCGCAGCGCCGGCTCGCTGGCGAACACCGTGAACGGCGCCAAGGCGAGCGTACGTGCCTGCTGGGCCATGACCGCGGCCACCTCCGCGTTGCCGTGGCCCAGGTTGCTGACCACGAAGCCGGCGGCCCCGTCGAGGTAGCGGCGCCCCGCGGCATCCCAGAAGTAGCTCCCCTCGCCGCGCACCGCCACGCGCAGCGGCGCGCGCAGGTCGTACAGGAAGAGGTGTTCGGCCCGACCGCGGACCGTGTCTGACGAGCTCTGGGCAGGGTGCTGCATCGCCGCGACCTCCGAGTGCTGCTGTCCCTCACTGTATGCCCGGCGAGCGTCCCCGTGCTACCAGCCCGCTACATACAACGCTTGCTGGGTGGAGAGTCTTTGCCTACAATAGGCGCCAATTCAGTGGCGGTTCGTCGGGCGGGCTCGCACATGGGGCGGAGGAAGCCATGCGCTACACCACGATCCAGACGGCCTTGCTGAGCTTCCTACTGGTCGGCGCGTTGATCGCGGGCGCTTGCGTGCCCGGTACGCAGCGCACGAGCGGCGACAAGCCCGCAGAGCTGAAGATCGCCCTGGTCGACTTCATGTCGGGCAACGCCGCGAAGTTCGGGATCAACGCCCTGAACGCCGGCAAACTGCTGCTCGACCAGCTCAACGAGCAGGGCGGCATCGGCGGAGTGCGCGTCAACTACCAGCTGGTCGACGAGGCCGGCACGGTCGACCAGGTGGTCACCAACTACCGCCGGCTGGTGCTTGACGAAGGAGTCGACATCGTCATCGGCTACACGTCGAGCGCCAACTGTCTGGCCGTTGCGCCCGTCGCCGACGAGTTGAAGCGGCTGACGATCATCCATATCTGCGGCACCTACCGCCTGTACGAGGATATGGAGCCCAAGTACGTCGTGCGCACCTCCTCGCAGGCGGTTTCCGACAGCGCGGCGGCGGCCCTGTATGTGCTCGCGGTGAAGCCCGATGTGCATACGATCGCGGCCATCAACGACGACTACGCGTTCGGGCGCGACTCGCTGGAGATGTTCAAGCGGGCGATGCTGAAGCTGAAGCCCGACGTGCAGTTCGTCGAGGAGCTGTGGCCCAAGGCCTTCATCGGAGAGTATTCGGCGGAGATCTCGCGACTGCTCGCTGCCAAGCCGGACGTCATCCACACGAGTCTGTGGGGCGGCCACATGGACGCCTTCATCCGCCAGGCGCAAGCCCGCAATCTGTTCAACCAGAGCCTGGTGGTGATGACGACGGGCGAGACGGCCCTGCTCACGCTCGGCAAAGAAGTGCCGCCGGGCATCGCTATGAGCGGGCGTGGGCAGTACTTCAAGGTGCCAGATACGGAGATGAACCGGAAGTTCTTCGCCGACTACACTGCGCGGTACAACGAGATCCCCGTGTACCCCGCGTACCGCATGGCGCAATCGATCTACGGGCTGAAGGCGGCCTATGAGCGCGCTATCCAGGCGAACGGCGGGCGCTGGCCTACCCAGGAGCAGGTGATCGACGCGTTCCGCGACCTTACGTTCGAGACTCCGTCGGGCACCATCCACGTCCAGCGCAATCTGGACGGGGTCCAGCAAGCCATGTACGGCATCACCAGCACGCAGCTCGACCCCAAGTGGGGCTTCCCGCTACTGGACCGGGTGCAGATCTTCCCGCCGGACCAGGTCAACCCGCCCCCCGGCGTGAAGACGCTGCAATGGCTGGAGACCGCGTTCGGGCGACGGTAGCGCGGGCTCGCGCTCGCCGCGCAACGGCCGGTGAGGTGAGGCGGTGGAGCAACTGCTACGCGTGGCCGTCGACGGGCTGAGCTTCGCCTCGTACCTGTTCCTCGTCTCGGCCGGGCTGACGTTCATCTACGGCGTCATGCGCATCCTGAACGTGGCGCACGGCAGCCTGTACGGCCTCGGCGCCTACATGGCCGCCTGGCTGGTGCTGCGCCTCTGGCCCGGCGGCGCGCCGGGAGCGCTCGCCTTGCCGCCCGTGTGGAGCTACGGCGTGCTGCTGCTCGCCGCCCTGATCATCGGCCTAGTGGTCGGCCCACTGCTGGAGCGCGTGTTCATCCAGCGGGTGGTCGATCGCGGCGAGGTGATCCCCCTGGTGCTCACCTTCGCGCTGTTCCTGATGCTCGAAGACATCATGAAGCTGATCTGGGGGGTCAACCCGCTCGGCGCCGACCTCCCCTACGCCATGCTCGGCGCGGTAAGTCTCGCCGGGGTCAACTATCCCGTGTACCCCTTCCTGCTCACCGGCGTGGCGGTCGTGGCGGCGGCCGCGTTGTGGCTAATCATCAACCGCTCGCGCTTCGGCAAGCTGGTCATCGCGGTGATCGCAGACCGCGAGGTGAGCCGGGCCCTGGGGATCGACGTGCCGCGCATCTACACGTTCGCCTTCACGCTCGGGGCCGTGCTGGCCGCGTTGGGCGGCGCGTTCAGCGCTCCGATGATCTCGGTGGTGCCGGGCGTGTCGGTAGAGGTGATCATCCTGGCGTTCGCGGTGACCACCATTGGAGGGTTGGGGAGCATCGGCGGCGCGGCCATCGGGGCGCTGCTGGTGGGCGTGCTACGTGCTGCCGCGGTGCACTACGTGCCGGAGCTGGACCTGTTCGTGATCTACGCGTTGATGACGGCGATCCTGCTCGTGAAGCCGCGCGGGCTGTTCGGCGGCGTCGAGGTGCGACGGATATGACGCTGGAGGAGCGGTCGCTGGCCGCGCCAGAGCTGGCCGGGCGGCGCCTGCCTCGCGCGCTCGGGCTGCTAGAGGCTAGCGGGGCGGTGCGCGCCGCGGTCGCCGTGCTAGTCGTGTTGGCCTTGGTGGCCCCGCTGCTGCCAGGCTGGCTACTATTTTTGCTCACTGTCGCCTTCGCCAAGGGGTTGGTGGTGCTGGGCGTAGTACTGCTGCTGCGCGGCGACCTCGTCTCGTTCGGCCACGGCCTGTTCTACGCAGCCGGGGCGTACACCGTAGCGTTCGCCCTCCGCTGGGGGGTGCCCGTGCGCGATGCGGCGCCCCTAGTCTTGCTGGGCACACTAGTCGCCACCGTCGTGGCCGCCTTGGTCGGCCTGTTCATCGCCCGCTACCGCGGCATCTTCTTCGGCATGCTCAGCACGGCGTTCACCATGATCCTGTACTCGCTGCTGCTGAAGCTGTACTGGCTGACGGGCGGGACGGACGGGCTGGCGGCACGGCCAGCGGGCATCCTCGGCCTGCAGCCCGCTGCCGACACGCTGCGGCTCACGCAGTACTACTTCGTGTTGGTCCTGACCGCCGCCGTAACGTATGGCGCCTACCGGTTGGCGGCCTCCCCGCTCGGCTACCTCATGCGCGCCATCTACGACAACGAGATCCGCGTCGAGTACATGGGCGCCTCGGTGCGGCAGGCGATCTACCGAACTTACGTCATCTCCGGCGCGCTCGGCGGGCTGGGCGGCGCCCTGGCCGCGGTGGCGGTGGGGCACGTGGCGCCCGACCTGGCGTATTGGACCAGCTCGGGCGAGTTCGTCTTCGTGGCGCTGTTCGGCGGCGCGGGCAGCGTGTTTGCCCCGCTGCTCGGCGCGGTGGTGTTCGAGTTCGTGCGCAACTACGCCTTCAAGCTGTCGCCGTACACCTGGCAGCTCCTGCTCGGCTCCGTGCTGGTGCTCGTGATCCTGTTCGCGCCGGGCGGGCTGTGGAGCCTGCTGGAGCGGCTGGCGCAGCGGGCGCGGGGCGGGAAGCGGTCCTAGTGGGCGTCGTTCTCGAAACCGTCAACGTCACCCGCTACTTCGGCGCCGTCAAGGCGGCCGACGACCTCAGCGTCCAGCTCGCCGAGGGCCAGACGGTGGGCATCGTCGGCCCCAACGGCTCCGGCAAGACGACGTTCGTGAACCTGGTCACGGGCTACGTCAAGCCCGCGCGGGGCGCGGTGCGCTTTCGCGGGCGCGATATCACGCCCCTCACCCCGCGCCAGATCACGCGGCTGGGCATCGCCCGCTCGTTCCAGATCCCCCAACTGTACCTGCGGCTGTCGGTGCTGGAGAACATGCTCCTCGCCTTGGCGATCCGCGAGCAACAGCACTGGGACCTCTGGCGGCCGCTCAAGCTGCCGGCGCGGGTCGAGGAAGCGCGCTGCCTGCTGGCGCAGTTCGGCTTCGACACCGGGGTGGACCAGCCCTGCGCCGCGTTGCCCGAGGGCGGCCGCAAGCTGCTGGATGTGGCGCTGTCGTTCGCCCTGCGCCCCAGCGTGCTGCTGCTCGACGAGCCGACCAGCGGGGTCAGTGTCGAGGACAAGTTCGCCGTGATGGACCGGCTGATGAGCGTGGTGCGCCAGAGCGCGATCACCGCCGTGTTCATCGAGCACGACATGGAAGTGGTTGCCCGCTACGCCGAGCGGGTGTTGGTGTTCGCCGAGGGCCGCATCCTGGCCGACGGGGGCCCGGCGGCCGTCTTCGCCAACCCCGCCGTGCGCACTCACGTGCTGGGCGAGGGGGTCTAGGCGCCATGCTCCAGGTGCAGCGCGCCACGGTGCGCATCGCGGGCTTCACCGTGCTGCGCGGGCTGAGCCTCGAGGTGCCCCCGGGCAGTCTCGTGGGCCTCATCGGCCGCAACGGCGCCGGCAAGACGACCACGCTGCGCACCATCATGGGCTTGCTGCCGTTGGAGGACGGCGACATCCTGCTCGACGGTCGCAGCCTGCGCGACCTGCCGGCGCACGAGCGCGCACGCCAGGGCCTGGGGTACATGCCCGAGGACCGGCGGCTCATCCCCGCGCTCACCGTCGAGCAGAATATTTTGGTGCCGGCCTGGGCACGCGCCATTCCCGACGCCGCACGGCGGCTGGACACGATCTACCAGCTCATGCCCGAGGTCAAGGCGCTAGCTGGCCGCCCGGCCAGCCAGCTCAGCGGCGGCCAACAGAAGCTGGTGGCACTGGCGCGCTGCTTCATGAGCGGCCGGCGCTTGCTGCTGCTCGACGAACCGTTCGAGGGGGTAGCCCCCGCGCTCTCC
>DATGKN010000052.1:0-14973 GCA_035294645.1 Chloroflexota bacterium | reverse complement strand
TTTTAGGCACGCCGCCAGCGTTCGTCCTGAGCCAGGATCAAACTCTCCATCACAACCACTCAGGGCCCCTCCCCAGAGAGACCCCTCCGCTACATACTCCGTCCGCCTGGCTCCCCTCCACTCTTCGCTTGTTAAGGTCCCCACGCCCTCTGGCGCGCACCCACCAGCATATCAGGCAGCAGGCCGTTTCGTCAAGGGCACCGCTCACCGGCGGGCGCGCCGCCCGGCCACAGCCCCGAGGGCGACGCCGTACACGATACTACCGCGTCGGCCCCTGGCCTGCCAAGCCCATCCCGCTAGAATCTCGTTAGAGCGCTACGCCGCGAGACACGCCAACCGCTAGCACGGCGGCCGGCTGGCCGCCTACGATACGCTCTAAGGCGTGGGGCGCACCGCCGGCGGGCCCTGCGGCACGCGCTTTGCCTATGCTACCCCGCCAACGCTGGGGAGGTGCATCCATGCGGCGACCGCCAGCGCGCTTGCTGCAGCTCTCACGTGCTCTGGTGCTGCTAGCGGCGGTGGGACTGGGCGCAGCGTGCGCCCCTAGCCCGCCGCCCAGCGTGCGGATCGTGCAGCCAGCGGCGGATACGCTGGTGCCCCTCGACACCCCCATCGCACTCGAGACACTTGGGGCCACGATCGAGGCGGTGTCGCTCGAGCGCCTGGATGGGGCCGCACCCGACGCCCCCGCGGTGCGACCGACCGCTGGCGGTTGGGCGCTCGCTGCCCCGTTGGCCCCTGATGCCCAGTACCGCCTCGTAGCGCGCGCCCGCGTTGTCCAGGCAGGCCTGCGGCCCCCGTGGAGCCCGGCGCTGCCCACCACGATCGAACAGGTGCGCGTCTTCGCCACGGTCCGTACCCCTCGTCTGACCGAGCCTTCCCACGAGCTGGTCGCCCAGCGCGACGCGCCGCTGCTCGTACGGTTCAGCGAGCCGCTGCGAGCGATCGAGCCCCGCGCGCCGTTCCCGGTCACTGCCGAGCTCGATCCCGCCGACGCGCGGCAGGTGCGCCTCGGCTTCGCCGACCTCCCGGCGGGGGAGGCCTTCCCCCTCACGCTCACCGGCATCGTGGGGCGCGACGGAGAGGTCCGCGGGCCCGATGTCGAGTTGACCGTGCGCACCCCCGCGCCGGCCGAGCTGGTCGCTGTGAGTGGGGCTCCCGCGGCCGAGAGCGTGGTGGTCCCCATGGACACCCCGCTCACGCTCGAGTGGGCGCAGCCGCTGCGCTCCCTGCACTACCGCCTCAACGAGGAAGAGCGTCAGTGGCGCGGGGTGCCGACCAGCACCATCTCGCTGGACGTCAGCCTGGCCCAAGGGCAGCAGTACACGCTCACCCTGCTCGACGCCGAGACCGTCGACGGGGGGTGGCTACCCGCACCCGAGACAGTGACCCTGCGCGCCCCCGCGCCGCTCGAGCTCGTCGCGTTCTGGCCGGCCGCCGGCGCGGTCGATATCACCCCGACTGCCGATCCCACGCTCCGGTTCAGCGAGCCGATCGCCGATCGGGCCGCGGCCGAGGCGGCCATCCGCATCACCCCGCCCGTGCCGGGCCACTTCGAGTGGCTGGCCGCCAATCGCGTGCACTTCGTGCCCGACGAGCCGTTCCCGCACGAGACCGCGATCCAGGTCGAGGTCCGGGCAGGGCCTTCGGGACCGCGCGGGGAGTCGGGCAGCTACCTCGTCGAGCCGGTCGCCTTCACGTTCCAGACGGGCAAGCTCAAGGAGATCGACGTCTCGCTGCGCGAGCAACGCCTCACCCTCCTGGAAGATGGCGTGCCCGTATGGAGCGCGCCGGTAGCCACGGGGGTGCGGGGCGCCGAGACGCCACCGGGGCGCTACGAGGTGCAGTACAAGATGCCGGTGGCCCGCTTCCGCGGCGTCAATCCGGACGGCTCGCGGTACGACATCCCCGATGTCCACTGGGTACTCGCCTTCTGGGGCGACTACACCATCCACGGGGCCTACTGGCGGACTACCTTCGGGCGCCCCGGCTCCAACGGCTGCATCAGCCTCACCGACGCCAACGCCAAGCATGTGTACGACTGGGCCGACGTCGGCACGCCGGTCATCGTCCGACCGTAATCACCCCAACGGGGCCGTGTAGCGCGCCCAGGCCACGGGCGACTCGACCAAGGTCACGCTGAGCGTAGCGCCGGGCCGTGGCCCCAGTAGCTGCGTCAGACGCCCGTGGATATGGGCGCAGAGCACCTCGGTGGTGGTGTTCACGCCGGCGAATTCGGGCAGTTCATCGAGGTTCCGGTACGCCAAGGGGGCCAGCGCCGCCGCCAGCGCCGCACGTAGCTGGCCGATATCGAGCACGATCCCATGCGCGTCCAGCCGGGAGGCCTGGACCTCGACCCGCACCTCGTAGGTCGCGCCGTGTAGCCGCTGTGCCGGCCCGAACACCTCGCCGCGCAGGCTGTGCGCGACCATCACGTGATCCGAAACACCTACTGCGTACACCACACGCCTCCTGCCCGGCCCGGGCTGCAGCCCGCCTGGGGCACCCGCGAGGCCGATTCTATCACCCCCCACCCACGACGACGCCTATCCCCGCCGGGGCGCGAGCGCCCACAGTAGCGCGGATCGCACAATTCTGGCCTACCGGTCCGGTTCTCGGCAGAATGTAGCCGATGGGGCGGGCGCTATTTTGGGCCGTAGTGCTGACTGGGCTGGCGACCCTGGCTGCCGGTGCGTTGCTGGTGCGGGAGCTGCCGCCCGCCGCCCAGGTCCGAGCCGACTTGCTGGAGCAGGCACGTGCGCGGGGCGGGCAGTGGGTACCGCTCGCGCAAGTCCCCCAGGTGCTGCGCGATGCGATCGTGGCCACCGAGGATGCCCGCTTCTACCAGCACCGCGGCCTCGACCTGCTCGGCGTTGCGCGAGCGGCGCTTGCCAACCTCGAGGCCGGGCGCCCCGTGCAGGGGGGCAGCACGATCACCCAGCAGCTGGCCAAGCGCTACCTCGGCCGGGAGGACCCGACGCTACACCGCAAGCTGCTCGTCATGGCCATGGCTCTCAAGCTGGAGCTGGCCTACAGCAAAGACGAGCTGCTGGAGATGTACCTCAACTCGGTCTACTTCGGGCCCTACGCTTACGGCATCGGCGCCGCCGCGCGGGTGTACTTCCAGAAACCGGTCAGCGCGCTCAACCTCACCGAGGCCACCCTGCTCGCCGGGCTCCCGCAGGCCCCGGCGCTGTACGACCCGCTGCACCGCCTCGACCGGGTCAAGGCACGGCAGGATGTGGTGCTCAGCGCCATGACACGGCACGGCTTCCTCACCGCTGAGCAGGCGCGCCAGGCGCGCGCCACGCCCACCGCCCTCGATCGCTAGGACCAGGCGCCTGCGCTGCCCTGCCCCAGCGCCTCGGCGCATGCTACAACGGCGGGTGGACCACCCAAAATCTTGGAGAGAGTGGGGCCTGCGGCAGCGCGCGGCTAGCGCTGGCGCGGGCCCCGCCGAGGAGCCCGTGATGACCCGTCCCGATGGGCGCGCGCCTACGGCCCTGCGGCCGGTGCGCTTGATAGCGGGGTATCTACCGCTCCATCCCGCCAACTGCCTCATCCAGATGGGACACACCTGGGTGCTGTGCGCCGCCAGTGTACGCGAGGGGGTTCCGCCGTTCCTGCTCGGCCAAGGGCAAGGCTGGATCACGGCGGAGTACGGGATGCTGCCCGCGTCGTCGCGCGAGCGGATCGCGCGCGAGCGCCAGGCCAGCGGCCGCACGCAGGAGATCAGCCGGCTCATCGGTCGCAGTCTGCGTGCCGCCGTGGACCTCGCCCTGTTGGGCGAGCGCACCATCACGGTCGACTGCGACGTGCTCCAGGCCGACGGCGGCACGCGCACCGCGGCGATCACCGGCGGCTACGTGGCCCTAGCGCTGGCCCTGCGCCAGCTCGCCGCCCAGGACCTCGTGCCCGCCGCGGCGCTGCGGCGAGCGGTGGCTGCTGTGAGCGTGGGGCTCGTCGACGGCCAGGCGTGCCTCGACCTCCCCTACATCGAGGATGCCCGTGCCGAGCTGGACATGAACGTGGTGATGAGCGACGCGGGGGAGCTAGTAGAAGTGCAAGCCACGGCCGAGGGTGCGCCCTGCTCGCGCGCCCAGTTCGACGCCCTCCTGGATCTGGCGGCGCGCGGCATCACCGAACTGCTGCGCCTCCAGCACGAGGCCCTGGCGAGCGCCACGCGCCCCCCCGGCTAGCCTCCCGCTAGTTGCCGCCAGCGCTCGCGCCACTGGGGCAATACGCTGGGGTTCCTCACATACACCGGCTCCTCGCCCCGCAACCCCCGCAAAGTGTTCTCGACGGCCATCTGGGCCAGCGCGTCATAGCACTCGTGCGAGTGGGCCAGGTTGTGCGGCGTCAGGATCACGTTGTCCTCGAACTGGAGCAGCGGGTGGTCGGGCAGCGGCGGCTCGCGCTCCCACACATCGATCCCCGCGCCGGCGATCTGGCCGGCGGCCAGCGCGCGCGCCAGCGCCTGCTCATCCACCGCGGCGCCGCGCGCCGTGTTGATGAGGTACGCCGTCGGCTTCATCAGCGCCAGCTCGCGCTCGCCGATCAGGTGGCGCGTCTCGTCCGTCAGCGCCACATGGATGGATACCACGTCGGACTCGCGCAGCAGCGTGTCCAGGTCGGTCATCTCTACGCCCCACCGCTGCGGCACGGCGGGGGGCACGTACGGGTCGTAGCCTAGCAGCCGCACCCCCCACCCCTGCAGCCGCTCGGCGACGGCGACGCCCACGCGGCCGAGGCCGATCAGCCCCACGGTGCGCCGCCATAGCATGAGCCCCGGATCCGATGGCCGCCAGCGCAGCGAGCGCAGGGCGCGCTCCTTCTGCTTCAGCTGGCGCAGCAGGGCGAGCGCGAGCAGCACCACCGCCTCAGCCACGCCGAGATAGTTCTCGGGCACCGCGCCGTGGGCCACCACGACCCCGAGCTCGGTGGCGGCGTCGACATCGATCTGCTCGGTGCCGATCACCGCGCTGGTAATGATGCGCAGTCGCCGCGCGGCGGCGAGCACCGCGCGCGGGTACAGCTCGCGTGGCGTGGCGATGATCGCGTCGACATCACCGAACAGCGCGTCGAGCTGCTCGGGGGGGTACTCGACCATCACCCCAGGCGTACCACGTGGGCCGCGCTTGATCCGGCAGCCCGCGCGCTCCAGCGCCGGCACGACGGTCTCCGCCCAGAGCATCTCGCCGGGTACGAACACTGTCCAGTTGGCCACCCTCTCCTCCAAGCCGCTGCCGGCTGATGGACCTGCTCGCCTACCGCCCTGCATCGACGGGCCCGCCCGGCCCCACAGCCCTACGAGCCGTCGCCCGCCCTCTATGCTACCGCCCGCGTGCTTCCAGTTGCTGGCGCGCGCGCTCGGCCAGCGTGGTGTTCACGAACGGGCGCACGTCCAACGGCGTGCTGTAGGTCAAGTGCCCCATGCGCATCAGCGCGTCCTGGAACTGCATCAGCTCCTCGGCGCGCACCGTGAAATCGGTTGGGAATACCGGCAGCACCGAGCGAGCGAGCAGTTCTTGCTTGAAGCCGATCTGCTCCTCCAGTAGTTGCGCCAGCCGCGGATCTGTGACCCAGTCGCCCTGCAGCTCGCGCGCCGCCCGCAGCGAGGCGACTAGGAAGCGCGTCGCGGCGTCGGCCCGGCCCTCGGCAAACTGCTCGCTGAAGATGAAGTGGGTGAACTGGATCGGCCCGATCGTCTGCTGGTCCTCCTCCAGGCGCACGCCCACCCCTTGGTTGATGGCCACGGTGCCGAACGGCTCGCTGGCGATCATGATATCGATCGAACCGTTGGCCAGGCCGGCCACTTGGTCGGGGAACGGCACGATCTGCTCGCTGACTTCCTCTAGCCCCAGCCCGCGCCGCCCGAGGACCAGCCACGCGGTGTACTCCGTGATGTTCCCCCGGGCGTTGACAGCCACGCGGCGCCCGCGCGCGTCGGCCAGCGAGCGCACCTGCCCCGTGTCCCACAGCTCCTTGCGCACTACCACGCTAGTGGGCATCAGCCCCTCGGCCGGGTACACCGAGGTGGGAGCCGCCACGATCATCTTCACGCCGCGCTGCCAGGCATTGAACGTGCCGGCGCTCACCGAGCCGACGCTCACGTCGAGCTGGCCCGTGCCGAGCGCCGAGACCACATCGGCGGTGCTCTGAAACTCGGCGGTCTCGATCCGCAGGCCCTCTTGCTCGTAGTACCCCTTGCCCCACGCCACATTGAACGGCGCGAGGTTCAGGCTGCGCACCCACGCCACGCTCACCCGCTCGGGCGCGGGCGGAGGCGCCGTAGCGGCGCTGGCCGCGCCCGGCGCGCCGAAGCCCGCCGGCCCGGCGCTCTGGGCTGGCGATGGGGCCGCCCCCGGGGCGGACGCTGGCGCGGTGCACGCGACCACGCCGCTGCACACGGCGATGCCGACCAAGCTACACCACCATCGCCAACTCCCCATGGCGTGTCCCTCCCTCGCCCCCGAAGCTCGCGGTCGGTACCGCACGCCCCGAAGCGCCGCCCAACGACGCTGCCGCTCCGCGCTCGGCCAGCGTGGTGCCCACCATGATAGAAGATCACGCGCCGCCCTGCGGGGCCTTTCTCTACCCCGCGGGGCCTTTCTCTACAATGAGGCGAGCACCTACGCTGCAATCCCTTGGGGGAAGGCTCCATGTCTCGCCTCGCGCGCACCTTGACCCTTGGCAGCCTCCTGCTCGGCCTCATCGGCTGCGGCCCGCCCGCCAGCCCCCGCCCCGCGGCCACACCGACCGCGCCCGCCAGCACGCCCAGCGCCACCGCCCCCGCCGCCGCCCAGGCGGCAAAGCCGCTTCGCGTGGGGCACCAGTCCATCGCGGCGAACACGGTGCTGTTCATCGCCGCGGATCGCGGCTACTTCCAGCAGGAGGGACTGGCTATCGAGCTGGTGAACTTCTCCGACGCCTCGCAGATGATTCCCGCGCTGTCCACCGAGCAGCTCGATGTGGCCGGCATCGCCGCCAATCCCGCCACGTGGAACGCCGTGGCGCGCGGCGTGCCCCTCAAGGTCGTGCTCGACCAGGCCACTTTCCGCCCCGGCCACGGCACCACGGCGCTGCTCATCCGCAAGGAGGTGTATGACAGCGGCCGCGGCCACACGCTCGCCGACCTGCGTGGCCTCACTATCGCGTTCACCCCGCCCGGCCGCGGCACCACGAACGCCTGCGCCATGGCGCCCGCCCTCCAGCGCGCCGGCCTGACGTTCGACGACTTCACGATCCAGAACCTGCCCTTTCCCGACATGTTGCCAGCGCTGGTCAATGGGGCGGTGGACGGCGCTGTCTCCGCCGAGCCGTTCATGACCCGCGCTCTCCAGCAAGGGGCAGCGGTGAAGGTCATGGGCGAGGACGAGATGTACCCGAACTTCACCGTCGCCTTCATCGGCTTCTCGGGCGCGCTGTACACCGATCGCGCCACGGCGCGGCAGTTCGTGCGCGCCTACCTGCGCGCCACGCGGGCCTACCTCGCTGCGCTCGCTGGCAGCGGCGGCGAGCTGAGCCGGGAGGAGGTCAACGAGATCGTGGCGCGGCACACGGGAATCGACGTCGCCACGGTGCGCGCCATGGTACCCGTAGGTATCAGCCCCAATGGGCTGCCCAACCGCGACTCGATGCAGTACTGCTACGGCTTTTTCCGCGACCAGGGCCTGATCCCACAACCGGTCTCCGACGCGGCGATGCAGGCGTTGTGGGGCACCGATTTGGTGGAGGAGGTGCTCGGCGAGCTCGGCCGTCGGCCCGAAAGCTGAGGCTCCTGGGCGTCCCCATGGACTACCGCGCCGCGGGCAGCGGCGGCAGCGGGCCAAGCACCACCGGGACGTCCGCTGTGGCGGGATAGGCCGTCTGCACGATGGTGTACGCCCCCGCCAGCGGCAGCCAGACGCGCTCCCCCGCTCGCAGCCGCGGCAGCCACGCCCGGCGAGCCAGCAGGTCGTAGCGCGGGCCCAGCGGGCCGGCGACCACGGTGGGGCGCGGCGTCCCCGTACCGTCCGCCAGATACGCGTAGCGAATCCCACGCGCTGCCTCGGGCAGGCCCCGGTAGCGCCCCACGTCCAGCTGCACCACCACGCGCGGCCCCTCCTCGCAGCGTGTGACAGTAGCGGCCAGCACCCCGGCCCCCGCCGCGATATAGCGCCCCGGCTCCCACCACAGCTCGGCCGGCGGAACAGGAAAGACACGCGCGACAGCTCGCTCGATCGCCCGAGCGATCGCCGCTGGCGTCGGCACTGGCCGCCGGTAGCTCACCGGCAGCCCGCCGCCGAGATTGAGCACACGCGGCCGCCAGCCCGCAGTACACAGACGCTGCCAGGCCAGCGCCGCGAGTACCACCCCCCGCCGCCAGGCCGCCAGGCGTTCGCATTGCGAGCCGACATGGAGCTGCACGCCGATCAGCTCGACCGGCGCGGCCCGCGCCGCCGCCAACAATGCGTCGAGGTCGGCCAGCCCGGCGCCGATGCGGACGGTAGG
Organism: Chloroflexota bacterium; assembly: GCA_035294645.1. Classification (GTDB taxonomy): domain Bacteria; phylum Chloroflexota; class UBA6077; order UBA6077; family JAJPHF01; genus JADGHJ01. Next base: position 6,480 of record DATGKN010000052.1, on the reverse strand, counting down.
GTAGCGCAAGCGGCCGGCCGGCGGCAGCGCCAGGACGACCAGGGCCGCCGCGCCCGGCACCAGCGCCCCCAGCTTGCGCACCTCCCACGGCGAGTCCACCGCGTACCAGCCGACCCCGGCCGCCCGGCAGGCGCGCAGCAGGGTGGCGGGCGGCCCGGGAGTGACGCAGGCGATGCGCGCGCCGGGCACGCCCAAGACGCGCAGCGCGGCCAGCTCCGCCTCGCCGACCACCGCGAAGTGGGCGCCCGCTGCGGCCAACGCAGCTAGCAGCGCGGGGTGCGCGTTGGCCTTCACGGCGTAGCGCGGGCGCGGCGCGGCAGGCAGCGCGACGAGCGCACGGTAGGCGGCCACGGCCTGAGACGGATCGAGATACCAGACGGCACACAAGGCCTTGCCCCTTGGCTGCGGACACGCTCCCGGGCCCCCTAGCCGTCCCCGCGGAGAGACGGATCGCCTCCAGCCCGCGGCCGCGCAGCGATTCGATTATGGTAGCGCGCCGCGCGCTCGGGTAAGATCAGCGCAACAGCGCGCGCCCTACGCGTGAGGAGAGCAGCCCGTGGTGCCCGGTGGTCCACCTGGCGGCATGCCACCCGGCTTGCCCATGCCGAAGCTACCGCTACGGGTGCGGTTGCAGATCCTCTGGTACGCATTCCGCTTCAAGTTGGGCCGCGCGGTGCCGAGCGGCGCGGGCCTCTGGACGGTGCTCCCGTTGGTGCTATCCACCGCCCTCATGCTGGCGCTAGGGGTAGCCTGGCGACTACTCGCCGGCGGGCGCTGAGCCACCGGGCCGTGCCAAACGCGATGCTGAGCCGGAGCGCCGCCATGCCCCAGCCACTCCCCCCCACCCACCGTCCCCCCGACCCGGTCGCCTTGCGCGCCCTGCTCGGGCCACACGCGGTGCTCGTGGTGTTCGACGGCTGGTGCGGGATCTGCACCCGCGCCGTGGACTGGGTCCGCCAGCGCGACGCCGACAACCGGGTGCTGGCCCTACCGAACCAAACCCCCGGCCTGTGCGAGCTTCTGGGCCTCAGCCGCGCCCAGGTGGACCGCTCGATCTGGGCGTTCGCCCCCGACGGGCGGGCCTACGCCGCCGCGGCAGCCATGAACCGCGTGCTGCGCGAGTTGCCAGGCTGGCGGTGGCTTGGCCGCCTGCTCGACCTGCCGCCGCTGCTAGCGATCGCTACGCCGGGCTACTATTGGTTCGGGGCCCACCGCCACCGCTTCGCCCGCTTCGGCGCCTCCCCAGCCTGCGCGCGGCCCGGGGCGCATTGCACCCGGCCCGAGTGAGCATCGCCTCCGGCAGCCCCCGGAGCCTCACGCGGCGATGCCCGCCCGCGCACGGCATTGTACCAGGCAACAGATTAGTGTAAGCTAAGCAAGCGGATAAGCGTGCTATGAACGGCCATCGGCAACGGCGGCCGTTCGCCACTCGCGTCCTGAGGAGGTGTGGATGTCGCGGCTCGTGCGCGTACTGCTCATCGCGGCTGTGGGGGTCACCGCGCTCGTCGCGGCCCTGGTGCCCCTGGCCAGCGCCCAGTCGCGCGAGATCAACGTCTACTCGGCGCGCCACTACGACACCGACCGCTCCCTGTACGACGGCTTCACCCAGCTCACTGGCGTGCGCGTGAACCTCATCGAGGGCACCGAGGACCAGCTCATCGAGCGCATCCGCAACGAAGGGGCGAACAGTCCCGCCGACGTGCTCATCACTGTCGACGCTGGCCGCCTGTGGCGCGCCCAGCAGGCCGGGTTGTTGCAGCCGGTCACGACCGCCACGCTTGTAGCGCGGGTGCCCGAGCATCTGCGCGACCCCGAGGGCTACTGGTGGGGCCTGAGCAAGCGCGCCCGCGTGATCGTCTACGCCAAGGGGCGGGTCGACCCGGCGGAGCTCCCGACCTACGAGTCGCTGGCCGACCCCAAGTGGCGCGGCCGCATCGTCGTGCGCTCGTCCAACCACGTCTACAACCAGTCGCTGGTCGGCTCGCTGATCGAGGCACTCGGGCCCGAGGCGACCGAGGCCTGGGCGCGCGGCCTGGTGGCCAACTTCGCGCGGCCGCCCCAGGGCGGGGACATCGACCAGCTCAAGGCGGTAGCCGCCGGCGAGGCCGACATCGCTATCAGCAACAGCTACTACCTCGCCCGCCTGCTGAAGTCCAATGACCCTGCCGAGCGTCAGGCGGCCGAGGGGCTCGGGGTCATTTTCCCCAACCAGAACGACCGCGGTACGCACGTCAACATCAGTGGCGCCGGGGTGGTCGCCACCGCGCGCAACCGCGACCAAGCCATCGCTTTCCTCGAGTACCTCACCAGCGATCGGGCCCAGGAGATCTTCGCCCTGGGCAACAGCGAGTACCCGGTGGTGCCTGGCGTGCCGCTGGACCCGGTGCTGGAGAGCTGGGGGCCGTTCAAGGAGGACACGCTGAACGCCGCGCGCTATGCCGCCAACAGCCCGCTGGCGCTCATGATCATGGACCGCGCCGGCTGGCGCTGAGCCACCGTCTCGCGCTAAGCTGAGACCACGTATCTTTGCTTCCGATAGGGCGCGCTGGCCGCATGGGCCGGCGCGCCCTCGGCAAGTCGGGGCGCACGCATGACAGCGCTCTCGCGCGCGGGCGACAGGGGCCGCCTACTCGATGCCCGGGCTGGCCTACGCGGCTGGCGTGGGAACGTGCTGCTCGGGCGGCCTGGCGGGCTCTGGCCCCTAGCGTCCACGCTGATCGCCGGGGGGTTGGCGCTACCCATCCTCACCGTGCTGGCCAGCCTGGTCCAGCCGCGCGACCCGCTCTGGGACCACCTCGCCCGCACGGTCCTGCCGGTGTACCTGACCAACACGCTCGCGCTGGCGGTCGGCGTAGGCCTAGGGACCCTACTCCTCGGCACCGGCACGGCCTGGCTCGTGACGATGTGCCGCTTCCCAGGGCGCGGCCTCTTCGAGTGGGCGCTGCTGCTGCCCATGGCCATGCCGACCTACCTCATCGCCTACGCCTACACCGACCTCCTCCAGTTCAGCGGCCCAGTGCAGAGTACCTTGCGCGCCTGGACCGGCTGGAGCCGGCAAGACTACTGGTTCCCGCAGATTCGCTCGCTGGGAGGGGCCATCTTCGTGATGGCGCTCGTACTGTACCCTTACGTCTACCTGCTGGCGCGCGCCGCGTTCCTCCAGCAGTCGGGATGTCTGCTCGAGGTGAGTCGCACGCTGGGCCGCGGGCCGTGGCGGACGTTCCTCACGGTCGCGCTGCCGCTCGCGCGGCCGGCGCTGGTGGCCGGGGCGGCGCTGGCGGTGATGGAAGCCCTGGCTGACTACGGCGCCGTGCAGTACTTCGCGGTGGACACCCTCAGCACGGGCATCTACCGCACGTGGTTCGGCATGAACTCGCTGGCTACGGCCACCCAGCTGGCGGCCTGGCTGGTCCTGATGGTGTTTGGCGTTCTGGTGCTGGAACGGCTGGGCCGCGGCCGGGCACGCTATTACTACACCACGGCTGCCCTGCGTCCGCTGCCCACCTATGCGCTGCGGCGCCTTGCGGCCCTCCTCGCCATGCTAGGCTGCGCGCTGCCGGTCACGCTGGGGTTCGTGGTGCCCGCCGGCGCGTTCGCTATGATGACGCGCCGCGGGGGTGATCCGCTGTGGGGCCCGGCGTTCCTGCAGCTGGCGAGCAACACCTTCCTGCTAGCGGTCCTCGCCGCGGCGCTGGCCGTGCTGCTCGCGCTCGTGCTGGCCTACAGCCTGCGCCTAGCCCCCAGCCCGGTCACCCACCTCACCACACGGCTGGCGGCCCTCGGCTACGCCGTGCCGGGCGCCGTGATCGCGGTCGGGGTGCTGATCGTCGCGGGCTGGCTGGACAACGTGGCCCTCGGCGCGCTGCGCAGCGCCCTCGGCCTGCCACCCGGCCTGGTGTTCAGTGGCACGCTGGCGGCGCTGGTGTTCGCCTACTTGGTGCGTTACCTCACCGGCAGCTTCACGACCGTGGAGGCCAGCCTGACACGCATCCGCCCCAGTCTGGACGAGGCCGCGCGCACGCTGGGGCACGGGACCCCGAGCATGCTGTGGCGCGTGCACCTGCCGCTGCTGCGGGGCGGCCTGCTCACAGCGGCGCTGCTGGTGTTCGTGGACGTGATGAAGGAACTCCCGGCCACGCTGGCCATCCGGCCATTCAACTTCGACACGCTGGCCATCCGCGTCTACCGGCTAGCGACCGACGAGCGGCTGGCCGAGGCCTCGACGGCAGCACTGGCCATCGTGGCCGTGGGACTGCTGCCGGTGCTGGCGCTGAGCATGGCGATCGCCCGCGCGCGGCCGGGAGCGCGGGACACATGAGCACGAGGTGGGAGGTAGAGACGGCGCGTGGCGCGGGGAGCGCCCACCACGCCCCGACGGACACCGCCACGCCAGCGGTGCAAGTCGAGGGGCTGACCAAGGCGTATGGGCGAGTACGCGCCGTGGACGGTCTGAGCTTCGCGGTGCGCCCAGGCCACATCCTGGCGCTGCTGGGGCCGAGCGGCTGCGGCAAGACCACCGCCCTGCGGCTGATCGCCGGCCTGGAGCGCCCCGACGCCGGCCGCGTCCTGCTAGACGGGCAAGTGGTTGCCGATGCGCGGACCTTCGTACCGCCCGAGCGGCGACGCGTGGGGATGGTGTTCCAGGACTATGCGCTGTTTCCCCACCTGCGGGTAGCCGACAACATCGGCTTCGGGTTGCCCCGCGGGCCGGCGCGCGCGCAGCGGATCGAGGCGCTACTCGCCCAGGTGGGCCTCGCCGGCCTGGGACACCGCTGGCCGCACGAGCTGTCCGGCGGCCAACAGCAGCGCGTGGCCCTGGCGCGCGCCCTGGCGCCCCAGCCGCGCCTGCTGCTGCTCGACGAGCCGTTCTCCAACCTCGACGCCGCGCTGCGCGCCCGCGTCCGCGCGGAGGTGCGCGCTATCCTGCGCGACGCCGGCGTCACCGCCATCTTCGTCACGCACGACCGCGACGAGGCGCTCAGCCTGGCCGATGAGGTCGCGGTGGTGACGGCCGGCCGGATCCTCCAGCGCGCGGCGCCCGAGGAGCTGTACCGCTTCCCCGCCTCGCCCGCCGTGGCGCAGGCGGTCGGCGACGCCGACTTCCTAGAAGGCGTCGCCGCGGGGGACCTCGCCACCTGCGCGCTGGGCCGCGTGCCGCTCGCCCGCCCGGTCGAAGGCCCCGTGATGCTATTGTTCCGGCCCGAGGATCTCGTGCTGGAGGCCGACGCGGACGGCCCAGGGATCATTGCAGCGCGCGAGTTCTACGGCCACGACCAGGTCGTCACGGTGCGGCTGCCCACAGGCGCCGAGCTCCGCGTGCGCCTGCGGCCCGACGCGCCGGCGACGCTGCACCAGCGCGTGCGTCTCCGGCCCCGCGGGCCTGTGGTGGCCTTCCCCCGCACGTAGTCGCGCTGCGCCCCGCGGCGCGAGTATGTGTAACGCCAGCCTCACGGCTGCGTTTACTTCTGGGACGTGCGGTGCCGCGCCAGGAGGCCGAAATGCGCGTGTCGGGCTGGCGGCAGGGCTTGCTGGGGGCGGCGTTGCTCCTGCTGGGGCTACTGGCCGCTCCACAGTCCGCGCGGGCACAGGGGCTCACGCCCGGCGACATCTATGTCGCCGACCCGAGCGCCGCCGGGGGCAGCGGTGCGGTGATCCGCGTCAACCCCCTCACGGGCCAGCAGACCCTAGTGTCCGCCGGCGGCTTGTTCGTCGACCCCGTGGCCATCGCCCTGGAGCCCGGTGGCACCCTGGTCGTCGTGGATCCGAACGCGCTCGATGGCCGGGGCGCGGTGATCCGCGTCAACCCCCTCACGGGTCAGCAGACATTGGTGTCCGCCGGCCAGTACTTCGAGGACCCGCTCGGCATCACCGTGGCGCCCAACGGCGACCTGTACGTGGCCAACCCGAGCTGCACGTGTCTGCCGCCGGGCGTGCTGCGCGTTGACCGCACGAGCGGCGTGCAGACACCTATCTCGCTTGACGACCAGTTCATCACCCCCGCGGGCCTCGCCAACAATGGGCACGGCACGCTGTACGTGGCCGACGCGGGGCTGTTCGTGCTGCTCGGGCGGGTCATCCGCGTGGACGCGGCGACCGGCGCGCAGACGATCGTCGCCCAGCGCGGCAACCTCGCCGGTCCCACCGACGTGACCATCGGCCCGGGCGGCGACCTGTTCGTGGCCGACCCCCTGGCCGCGGCCGGGGACGGGGCGATCATCCGCATCCACCCCGTCACAGGGCAACAAACGGTCGTCTCGGCGGGCGGGCTACTCGTCGATCCCGTGGGGATCGCCGTCGGGCTGGATGGTCAACTGCTCGTGGCCGATGCCAATGCGCTCGGGGGCCCTCCGGGCTGTGGCTGCGGGGGCGCGATCCTGCGCGTCGACCCGCAGAGCGGCGCGCAGAGCGTGCTCACTCAAGGCGGGCTCCTGGTGAGCCCCACGGGCCTGGTAGTGGTACCCGCCCCGCCGCCCCCCACCG
>DATGKN010000051.1:0-32719 GCA_035294645.1 Chloroflexota bacterium | reverse complement strand
TTTTAGGCACGCCGCCAGCGTTCGTCCTGAGCCAGGATCAAACTCTCCATCACAACCACTCAGGGCCCCTCCCCAGAGAGACCCCTCCGCTACATACTCCGTCCGCCTGGCTCCCCTCCACTCTTCGCTTGTTAAGGTCCCTGCACCCCGCCGTTCGGATGCGCACCGGCTATCGTATCAGACGCACCGGCGCATCGTCAACCCGGGGCACCGCCCGGATGCCCACCACCGCAACCAGCAGTAGCCCGCTAGCTCTCACTCGGTGGGACCGCTGCCCAGCCCTGCAGCGGGCTGAGCGGGGGTGCATCGAGATACTATCCGACGGTCGGCGGGCGTGTCAAGGGCTGCGGGGCGCCGCCCCCGCCTAACGCGCCTCAAGCCGCCGCGCCGGCGGGCACCTGGCGCAGCAGCTCGGCCACCAGGGCGTCGGGCGACAGCCCCTCGGCCTCGCCCTCGAAGTTCAGCAGCAGGCGGTGGCGCAGCGCCGCCGGGGCCACGGCGCGCACGTCCGCGATCTCCGCCCGCGCGCGGCCGTCGAGCAGCGCCACGATCTTGGCGGCCAGCACGAGCGCCTGTGCACCGCGCGGGCTCGCCCCGTAGCGGGCGAAGCGGCGTACCAGCGGTGGTGCCAGCTCGCTGGTCGGATGGCTGGCCACCACCAGGCGCACAGCGTAGTCGAGCACCTCGGGCGCCGTCGGCACCTCGCGCGCCAGCCGGCTCATGCGCAGCAGCAGCGGCCCGTCGGCCACCGGCTGCACGAGCGGCAACTGGCCAGTGGTGGTCCGGGCGAGGATCTCCACCAACTCGGCCGGCTGGGGAAACTCGACCTGGAGCTTGAACAGGAAACGGTCCAGCTGCGCCTCTGGCAGCGGGTAGGTGCCCTCCATCTCGATCGGGTTCTGCGTGGCTAGCACGAAGAACGGCTCCTCCAGCCGATGGATGGTGTTGGCCACCGTGACCGTGCGCTCCTGCATCGCCTCCAGCAGCGCGCTCTGCGTCTTCGGCGTGGCGCGGTTGATCTCGTCGGCCAGCACCAGGTTGGCGAAGATCGGCCCCGGCTGGAACTGGAAACGCCGCCCGCCCTCGGGCACCTCCGTGAGGATATTGGTCCCGATGATATCGGCGGGCATGAGGTCGGGGGTGAACTGCACGCGCGAGAAGCGCAGCGCGAGCACGTCCGCTAGCGTGCGCACCAGCATCGTCTTGCCCAGCCCCGGCACTCCTTCGAGCAGCGCGTGCCCGCCGGCGATCAAGCAGATGAGCACGTGGCGCAGCACCGCCTGCTGCCCCACCAGCCGTCGCGCCACCTCCGCCTCCAAGCGCGCGGCGATCGTGCGGAACTCCTCGGGCGTGAGCGGTGCCTGCGCTTCCATCACGGCCTCCGCCCGACTATAACAGGTCGCGGGTCCCGAGACGCATGTTCGCGCCGCCCCGCCGCCGCGCGGGCGAGGGGGAGGACCGCCGTGGCGATTCTGATCACCGGCGCCGGGCTCGTAGGTTCCTGGTGTGCTGCGCAGCTTCTGGAGCGCGGCGAGCAGCCCGTGGTGTACGATCTCGCGCCCTCGCTGCCCAACCTGGCCGAGCGGCTGCCGCTCGATCGCGTGCCCGTGGTCCGCGGCGACCTGGCCGACCTATCGGATCTGCTCGGCACGCTGCGCGCCCACCGCGTGCGCGCCGTCATCCACACTGCCGGCCTGCTCACCTGGATGGTGAACCAGCATCCCGCCGCGGGTGTGCGCACGAACCTGATGGGCACGCTGCACGTGCTGGAGGCCGCTCGGCTAGCCGAGGTGGCGCGAGTAGTGTTCTGCAGCTCGAGCACCGTGTACTTCGGGCTCCGCGCGGCCCCAGCGGGCCCGCTGCCCGAGGACCTGCCCCTGCACCTCGTCACCGAGCGGCCGCCCACGGTGTACGCGGCGATGAAGCTCGCCGGGGAGTGGCTGGGGCTGACTTATGCCGCCCGCTACGGCCTCGACTTCGCCGCCGTGCGGTTCGGCGCGGTGTTCGGTCCCTGGCGCGGTCAGCCGGGCGGCGGCCCCAGCCAGCGCGTGCAGACGCTGGTCGAGGCAGCGCACGCTGGCCGGCCGGCCGCCCTGCTGGCCGGCGACCTGGCCCACGCGGGCCACGACTACGTCTACGCGCCCGACGCCGCCCAGGGCGCGGTGCGCGCGGCCCTGGCGCCCGCGGTCCCTAGCCGCGTGTACAACATCAGCCTAGGACGCACCTACACGCTGCACAACATCGCCGCCTGCCTCGAGCGCCTGACCGGCCGCCCGCTGCCGCTCACCATCGCGGGCGAGGGCTCGCTCAGCGGCTACGGCGGGCCCCCTTTGGCCCTAGACACCACCCGCGCCCGTATCGAGCTAGGCTTCACGCCAGCCTTCGACCTGGAGAGCGCCCTGCGCGACTACCTCGCCTGGCTGGCGCGCCACGCGCCCGCGCCCCAGATATAGGGGGTGTTTCGTACATCAGGCCCCACATCTTGGGGTCGCTGCTTGCTCGGCGCGGCGCGGCAGCGTAAGATGCAAGAAACGGCGCGATGCTCCTGGAGGAAAGCGTGCGGTTCTCCTTCACGCGGCTCGCCACCTATCGCCGCTGCGCGTTCCAGTATCGCTGCCGCTACTTGCTGCGCCTCCCCGCCCCGCCGCGCCCCATGGCCCGGCTGGCGCTGGCACTGCACGCCGCGCTGGCGGAGTTCTACCGTCACTTGCCGCCCGTGCCGCGCCTCGACGACCTGCTGCGGCCGTACGACGCGCAGTGGCCCGATGAGCTGATCGCGCGCGACGCCCGCATCTGGAACGAGGGCCGCGCGCTGCTGATCGACTACTTCCAGCGCCACGACGGCCACTGGCCGCGTGTGGTATGCACCGAGGTGCCGTTCACCCTCGAGCTGGGCCGCTACACCCTGGTCGGCCAGCTCGACCGCGTCGACGAGCTGCCCGACGGCTCGCTCCAAATCGTGGACTACAAGACGACGCGCGAGCCGCCCCAGGCGCCCGACCCGTTCCAGCTCGACCTGTACCAGCTCGGCCTCGCCGCGAAGACCGGGCGGCTAGCCGAGCGCATCGTGTTCTGCTACCTGCGCCACGGCGTCGACTACGAGGTGCCCGTGGACGATCGCAACCTGCGCCTCACGCTGGAGCGCGTGGAGCGCGTGGTGGCGGCGGTAGAGAGCGACGACGTGCTCGCGCCGCGGGTCGGCGAGCACTGCAAGCGCTGCGACTACATCGCCTACTGCCCGGCCCAGCGGCCGGACCCGCTGCCGCTGCCCAGCGCCGCGCCCGAGGGGCAGCTCGTCCTCGGCCTGTGAGCACTGCAGGCCACGGCCATTTGCCGCCGGACGGTGTCGTTGTCAACGGCGGACCGGCCTGAGGCGGTCGGTCCCTGCCTCGTGCCAGCCGTGCTAGTAGGTCAGGGCCAGCACCACCAGCGCCGAGGCCAGAGCCCATAGCACCGGCCAGCTCAGTAGCATCCAGTCACCTCGCAGCAGGATCGCGCCGCGGGCCGGGGCCTGTTCAGGGGCACTGCGGAGGGTAACGCCGCGGCGGCGCGCGAGTCGTGCGCTTAGGGTAGTGAACCGCCGTGCGGTTGTCACTCCGCCAAGGGGATGGTTTTCGCACCCGCGCGGATCGTTCCTTTGGACGGCGCGGATCGTCCGAACGGCGTAGACGGTTCGAGCGAGCAGCAGACAGGGCTCCCGGCGGTGCCCTGCGGCCTTGGCCTGGCATGGGTCATGCATTAGCGCGCGGCGAGGAGAGCGCAGCCGGGGCGGTGGCGCCGCCGCGGCCCAGAGGCGGGGTGGGGGCCGCCACGAACGAGTGGCCCGCCCCGCCTTGTCTGTGCCCTTCGCCAATCGCTCCACGAACCCAACACAGCTAGCACGCAGGGAGGATGGACCATGGCCGATGCGAGCATCCCGGCGCGCGCCGAACCGAGCGCGCGGGCCACCGGGACCCCTACCAACTTGCTGACCGAGCAGGGCCGCACCACGATCGCCAGCACAGTGGTCGCCAAGATCGCCGGGCTCGCGGCGCGGGAGGTACCGGGCGTCCACGCGCTGGCGGCGCAGGGAGCAGGCGAGGCACTAGCCGGGCTCACCCAGCGGATCACGGGCAGCGACCTGCGCTCCTACGGGGTGAACGTCGAGGTGGGCGAGCGCGAGGCCATCGTCAGCCTGCGTATGACGGTGGACTATGGCGTCAGTATCCCGCAAGTGGCCGAGGCCGTCCGGCGCAACATCATCAACCGCATCCAAGCCATGACCGGGCTGCTCGTCAAAGAAGTCAACATCGACGTCATCGACCTGTACTTCCCGGACGACGAGCAGGCCGCGACCACGGCCCCACCCGAGCGGCGCGTGCAGTGAGCGACCACGAGAGGGCCCGGCAGCCCAGTGCGGTGATGGACGAGGTGACCATCGCGCGGGCGCTGGCTACGGCCGTACGCCATGTACCGGGCGTGGCCGATATCAGCGCGGGGCACCTCGTCGAAGTGGCCACCTACGGCCCCGCTGCCCGCGTGCTGGGCGTGGCGGTGCAGCGGGGCCCAGGCGGCTGGCAGATCGCCGTGCATGTGCGCGCTGTGTACACGGCGACCCTCGACTTGAGACAGCTAGCGGCGCGGCTGCGCACAACGGTCCGCGAGGCGCTCGCCCGCTTGGGCGTCGAGGCCATCGAGGCGATCGATGTGGCGATCGACGACCTTCTGGTCGAGGAGGGCACTCCATGAATCTCTTCAACCGCATCCTCCTGATCGTGCTCTCGCTGGCCCTCGTGATCGCCGCAGGCGCGATCCTCCTGATCACGCTCGGCCTGGCGCATCCCGAGCAGCTCGCCCCGCCCCCCTGGCTTGCCGCGCGGCTCGTCCCATTTACCCAGCTCGATCCCACCAGTTGGTGGTGGACGGTCGGCACCACGAGCCTCCTGCTAGTGCTGGGCGTGTTGCTGCTGATCGCGGAGTGCCGTCCGGGCCCCGCGCCGCCTCGCCGCCTCGTGCTGAAAGAGGATCCGCTCGGCCGCGTCACGATCGCCCACGACGGGGTACGGATGCTCGTCGAGCGCGAGGCGGCGCAAGTGAGCGGGGTGATGGAGGTGCGCGCCCAGATCGAGCCCGAGCCACAGGGACTAGCCATCCACTGCCGGGTCGCGGTCGACCCCACGAGCAGCCTACCCGAGCTCGCAGAGCAACTCCAGCAGCGGGTCAAGCTGGCGGTCGAGCACCAGCTCGGCCGGCCGGTCGCCCGGGTACAAGTCGACGCCCAGACGGCTCCGCTCGCGGCACCGCGCGGTGGCCGCCGCGTCCGCTAGGTGCGAGGAAGGACGAGAGGGATGCAGACGCGCCTATCCGACCTACCCCTTGGCATGCCGCCGGTCCTGGCCACCGTGGTGGCAGCGCTGGCCATCATCCTGGGGATTCTGGTGATCGTTCACCCAGCGCTGCTGACATGGCTGGTGGGCATCGGGCTGGTGCTCGGCGGGGTGGCGCTGCTAGCCAGCGTATGGCTAGCTAGTGGACGTAGCCCGCTGTAAGCAGGGCCCGCGGGCGGGGCGCCGTACACCGCCGCCCAGTCGCGGCAGAAGTCGTGGTACGCGGCCAGCAGCTCGCGGGCGAGCCCCGCGCCCGATGGCCAGGGCCGCCCGTGGATCGCCTCCCACAGGCGCAGCCAGCCGTCGTGAGGCGCGGGCGCCGTGGCGGCGCGGTCGGGCTTCAGCATGGCCGCAGTCCCGCAGGGCCGCCGTCGGCGGCATACTCGCCATCCAGCACCCGCCCGCGCAATATCAACAGCCGACAGAACTGTTGGGGTGTGAATGGAAACGGCCAGCGAGCCGTCGGCCGACAGCCGAATCGATATGGCCGGTCGTGGTCGGCGGCCCCGATCCCATCGTGGGAGCCCCCCACTTCCCCCGCGATGGCTACCCGTCGCTGCACCCATCTCCGCGTCGCATCCATCGCTCCCCCTCCACCGGGTGGCCTCGCGCTCCCCGCTGCACCGCGGGCCACCTGTATCGCGATCGTAGCGCCAGCACCGTTGGCAGCCGAGAGCCAACCGTCCCGGTTCTGCTAGCCATTGGTCCCGATCGCGGGACTGCCCCGTGGGTGGCGTGGGTACGCCCCGCGAAGATGATCAGCGCAGCCAGCCAGAGCGGGTAGGAGTGAGACACCTGGCCGCCGCCCCACCGGCATGGGCAGAGCGGCGGCCAGAGCAGTCCGCAGACCCGAAGGGGGAGGCGCGGTGCTACGACTCGCCGGCCATCACGCTCGCGCGCACCTCTTCCTCGATCAGCTTCCAGACGCGATCGACATAGCTCACGAACTCGGGGGTGCGCTTGATATCAAGCTTGCGCGGGCGGACGAAGGGGATCGGGATGATCTCCTTCAAGCGGCCGGGGCGCACGGTGAACACGAATACGCGGTCGGCGAGGAAGATCGCCTCGTCGATCTGGTGGGTGATGAAGATCACCGTCTTGCGGTCGGCGTTCCAGATACGCAGCAGCTCCTGCTGCATGATCTCGCGCGTCTGCGCGTCGAGCGCGGCGAACGGCTCGTCCATCAGCAGCAGCTCGGGGTTCACCGTGAGCGCGCGCGCCAGGTTGGCCCGCTGGCGCATGCCGCCCGACAGCTCGTGCGGGTAATTCCGCTCGAAGCCCGCGAGCCCCACCAGGCGGATGAACTCCATCGCGCGCTCGCGCGCCTCCTTCTTGGGCCGGCCCTGCACCTCGAGGCCGAACACCACGTTGTCCAGCACCGTGCGCCAGGGGAACAAGGAGTCGCTCTGGAACACGAAGCCGCGATCGGGCCCCGGGCGGGTCACGGGCTTGCCGTCCAGGTAGATCTCGCCGCTCGTCGGCTCGATCAGCCCGTCGAGGATGCGCAGGAAGGTGGTCTTGCCACAGCCGCTGGCCCCGACGATAGCGATGAACTCCCCCTCCTCGATGGAGAGCGTGATGTCGCGCAGCGCCTCGACCGTCCCCCCCGTCGCCTTCTCGAAGATCTTGCACAGGCCGCGCGTTTCCAGCTTCGCCATCGTCGTCCTATCCTGCGCGGCGCTCGCGGGCGCGCGCCTAAGTCGTCAGCTCTTCAGCTCGAAGCGGCGGTACGGCGCGAGCTTGAGCTCGACCCACTTCAGCAGCTCCACTCCTAGATAGCCGCCGATCGCCAGCACCAACACGCCGACGAACAGACTGGCGGTGTCGAACACCTGCGCGGAGGCCAAGATCAGGAAGCCCAGCCCCGCCTTGGCCCCGAACAGCTCGGCCACCACCACGCCGACCAGCGCGCGCGCCATCCCCAGGCGCAACCCCGCCACGATGAACGGCAACGCCGCCGGCAGCAGCACCTTGCGGAAGATCTGCAGACGCGTCGCGCCGAACGAGCGCGCCGCCTCGATCAGGTGCTGGTCGGTACTGGTAACCCCCACCTCGGTGTTCACCAAGATGATGAACACCGCCACCAGGAAGATCACGACCACCTTGGACGTGACGCCGATCCCGAACGCCACGATGAACAGCGGCGCGATGGCCACCAGCGGCACCGCGTACAGGAACGACACCCAGGGCGCTAGATAGTCGCGCAGCCGGGGGCTGGTAGCCAGCAGCAGCCCTAGCAGGATGCCCACCACCGCCGCCGCCAGGTAGCCCAGCGCGAACTCTTGCAAGCTCACCCAGGTGTGCTTCCACAGCTCGCCCGAGCGGGCCAGCTTCACGCACGCCGCCCAGATGTCGCTCAGCGGCACCAGGATCAGCTTGTTGTTCAGCAACCGCGCGCCTTGCTCCCACAGCCAGGTCACCGCCAAGAAGCCGACGAGGGCGCGCACCGCCGTCAGCGACAGCACCCGCTGCACGGGCGGCATGCGGGCGTAGACGGCCTCGACCGCCACGATCGCCCATAGCGGCCAGACGACCGCCACGATCCAGTTGTACTGCTGCAGGGCAGCCCCGGTGCTGCCCAGCAGCAGTGGGGCGCCCGCTTGCAGCCCCAGCCCCACCAGCAGCCCGCCGAGCAGCGCGAACGCCAGCACACCCAGGCCCTGCCCGACTTGCTTGCGGGCGACTACCTGTCCAGCCATCTCCCTCCTCCCCGGGCGGCCGGGGGCGCCGGCGCGCCGCCTGGCTCCGACTACCGCCGCGCGGCAGTAGCCGCGCATCCCATATCGTGCGAAAAGTTGTCCAGATTCTACGCAAGCCCCCCGGGGCTGACAAGCCTATCGCCCCCGCGACCGCGGGCGGGCATGGGGCACCAGCAGCTGGCGCGCCGCGAACGCCGCCCGCGCCAGCGCGACGAACGCCGCGGCCAGCCCCTCGGGCGGGTGCCGCCGCCGCCAGACCAAGTAGATCGGCCGGGACAGCGCTGGCGGGGGCAGCGCTGTCAGCTCGGCCAGCGTGCCCTCCTGCAGGTCGTCGACCACCGCGCTGTGCGGCACGAAGCTGACCCCCAGCCCCGCCCACACCATCTGCTTGACCACCTCGATGTAGTCGAGATCCATCGCCGCGCGGGGGCGCACGCCGTGCCGCGCCAGGTAGTCCTCCACGGCCCGCCAGTAGCCGGTATTCGCCCGGGTAGTGATCAGCGGCAGCTCGGCCAGCAGCCCCACCGGCAGCGGCTGTGGCAGCCGGGCGCGCAGCGCCGGCGAGGCCACCAGCACGATCGGGTCGGAGTACACCAGCTCGCTGTGCAGCTCGGGTACCACTACCGCCGCGGTGTTCAGCGCCACGTCGGCCAGGTGATCCAACACGAGGCGCGCCACCTCGTGCGGCTGGGCCACGCGCAGGGCGATCTCGGCGTGGGGCTGCTGCTGGTGAAGCTGGCGCAGCAGGGGCGGCAGCGTGTAGGTGCTGGTCGTAGGCGTAGCGGCCAGCGTCAGGCGCGCCCCGCGCCCCAGCGCCCGCCGCGCCTGGCCCCGCGCCTCCTCCTCCAGCGCCAACAGCCGCTCGGCGAACGGCAGCAGCGCCTCGCCCATCGGCGTCGGCTCCAGCCGCCGGCCGGTACGGCGGAACAGCGCCCCGCCCAGCTCGCGCTCCAGCGCGCCGATGCGCTCCGAGATCGTCGGCTGGGACAGCCCGAGGGCCAGCGCCGCCTTGGTGGTCGTGCCCTGGCGCATCACCTCGCGGAACGCCCGCAGGTCCTCCAGCCGCACGGCGTACCCCCAGACCTATCGCCATCACCGATAACAGACTGCGGCCGTTGGCGCCAGTATATGCCCCGCGCCCAGGAATATAATCACCACCAACAGCACGGGGTGCGTTCGGTCATCCGACGGGCGCTGAGCGGGGGGGCGCTCGCCAGCCCCTACGGCGCTCACGGCCGCGCGCGGGTGAAGCAGGGAGGAGAGCAATCGTGGCGATCGCAACCCGCAAGGATATCAGCACGCTAGCCTCCACGATCGAGTGGCTGCGCAGCGAGGGCTTGCTGCTGGAGACTGATGCCGAGGTCGATCCGGACCTCGAGATCACGGCCATCCAGAAGTCGCTCGACGGCTCGCTGCCACTGCTGTTCAACCATGTCAAGGGCTACCCGCATCTGCGCGTGATCACCAACCTGTTCGCCAACTACGACGTGCTGGACAAGATCTTCGGCTGGGCGAACCCCACCGAGCGCACGCGCAAGCTGGCCTACGCCATCACCCACCCAATCCCGCCGGTGGAGATCCCGCAGAGCGAGGCGCCCTGCCAGGAGTACGTCATCACCGACGACCTCGACGTCAACAAGTGGGTCCTGGCGATCCGCCATACCCCGCCGGAGACGGAGTTCACCATCGGCAGCGGCAACAGCGTGGTGGTCGGCCCCTACTTCCACGGCGGCAGCCACATCGGCTACAACCGCATGTGCTTCCGCTGGGGCAACGTGGGCACCTTCCAGGCCGCGCCCGGCTCGCACATGTGGCAGATCATCACCGAGCACTACCGCGACGAGCAGCCGATCCCGCTGACGATGTGCTTCGGGCTGCCGCCCGCCTGCACGCTGATCGCCGGCGGCGGGTTCGACTACGTCGTGCTGCCGCGCGGCGCCGACGAGCTGGGGGCGGCCGGCGCTGTGCAGGGCTTCCCCGTCCGCCTCGTCAAGGCGCGCACGGTCGACGCCTACGCGGTGGCCGACTGCGAGCTGGTGCTCGAGGGCTACCTGTACCCGCGCGACAAGCGCTACGAGACCCGGGCGGCCGAGGAGGCGCGGGTGCAGGGCAAACTCCCGTTCCACCCCGAGTGGGCCGGCTACATGGGCAAGGCGTACAAGGCCCCCACGTTCCACGTGACGGCCATCACCATGCGCCACCCCTCCAAGCGCCCGTTCATCTACCCGCTGGGGGTCCATACCGCCGACGACAGCAACATCGACACCACCGTGCGCGAGGCGGCCATCTTCGAGCTGTGCGAGCGCTTGCAGCCGGGCATCATCCAGGACGTGCACATCCCCTACTGCATGACCGACTGGGGCGGCGCCATCCTGCAGGTCAAGAAGCGCAACAAGATCGAGGAGGGCTGGCAGCGCAACTTCCTCGCCGCCACGCTCGCCTGCAGCCAGGGCATGCGCCTGTGCATCGCGGTGGACACCGACATCGACATCTACAGCATGGATGACATCATCTGGGCGCTGACCACCCGCGTGAACCCCCACACCGACATCCTGAACCCCGTGCCAGGCGGCATCGGCCAGACGTTCCAGCCGGCCGAGCGCATGACGGCCGGGGACAAGGAGTGGACGGCGTCCAACACCCGCTTCGAGGGCGGCATGGGCATCGACGCCACCATGCCGTTCGGCTACGAGGCCGACTTCGCGCGCCCGGTGTACGCCGTGGACCGCGTGGACCTCAAGAAGTGGTTCAACCAGGCCGACATCGACCGCGCCAAGTCGCTGATGCACGGCTGGGTGGTCAGCCTGGCCCGCACGGGCCGCTAGCGCAGCGGAGCCAGATCTTGATGGGCGGCGCGCGACACGGGAGGCCGGAATGACCGACACCCACCCGGCGCGCGCCGCCGCGCCCACCGACGGCGTACTCGCGCCGTACCGCGTGCTCGACCTCAGCGGCAGCTGGGGCTGGCTGTGCGGCAAGATCCTTGGCGACCTCGGCGCCGACGTGCTCAAGGTCGAGCCCCCCGGCGGCGACCCGGAGCGCGGCCTGGGCCCCTTCTACGGCGACGTACCCCACCCCGAGCGTAGCCTGTACTGGGCCGCCTACAACACCAGCAAGCGCGGCATCACGCTCAACTTCGCCTGCGCCACCGGCCGCGAGCTGCTGCTGCGCCTGGTACGCGGCGCGGATTTCCTGATCGAATCGTTCATGCCCGGCCACCTCGATGCCCTGGAGCTGGGCTACGCGGCGCTGCGGGCGGTCAACCCGCGGCTCATCTACATCTCGGTGACGCCGTTCGGCGCGCGTGGGCCGTATGCCCACTACCGCGGCACCGACCTGGAGGCGATGGCCCTGGGCGGGTTTCTGGCCGTCACCGGCGAGCCCGGCCGCCCGCCGCTGCGCGTGTCGGCGGTGCCCCAGTCGCCGCTGTGGGCCAGCATGCACGCCGCCGCCGGGGCGCTCATCGCCCTGTGGGCGCGCGAGCAGCGCGGCACCGGGCAGTTCGTCGATGTCTCGGCCCAGGCCAGCGTGGTCTCCAGCCTGGCCCATGCCCCGACGTTCTGGGACGTGCTGGGCGAGAATCCGGTGCGCAGCGGCGCCCGCATGGCCGGCCGCACGATCACCGGCGCGGTGATGCGCGCCATCTGGCCCTGTAAGGATGGTTACGTCAACTACATCATCTACGGGGGGCCGGCCGGGGTGCGCTCGCTGCAGGCCCTGGTCGCTTGGATGGACGAGTACGGCCTCGCCACCGAGCGGCTCAAGCGCTGGGACTGGAGCCGATTCAACGTGGCCACGCTGACCCAGGAGGAGGTCGACGCCATCGAGGAACCCGCCGCCCGGCTGTTCGCGCGGCTCACCAAGGCCGAGTTCTACCGCGGCATCGTCGAGCGGCGCATCCTCGCCTACCCGGTGGCCACCGCGGCCGACCACCTCGCCGACCCGCAGCTCGCCGCGCGCGGCTTCTGGCAGGAGGTGGCCCATCCCGAGTGGGGCGCCACGCTGCGCTACCCCGGGCCGTTCGCCCGCTTCGGCGCTGGCACCTGCACCATCCGCCGGCCGGCGCCGCGCATCGGCGAGCACAACCTGGAGATCTACGAGGGCGAGCTGGGGCTCCGCCGCGCCGACGTGGCGCGCTTGCAGGCCGCGCGCGTGCTCTGAGGCGCCGGACCGCCGGCCGCGCCCGATCGGTGAGGAACAACGCCATGGCAGCCGTACAGCAGCCCGCGCGCCCGGCCCTGCGCGAGGGCGCGCTCAGCGGGGTACGCGTCGTCGAGTTCGCCGTGTTCGCCGCCGGCCCGGTGGTCGGCAAGCTCATGGCCAACTACGGCGCCGAGGTGATCCGCGTCGAGTCGCACACCAACCCGGACGGGTTCCGCACGCACTACCCGCCGTTCGCCGGCGGCACGCCGGGGCTCGACCGCTCGGGCTGCTTCGCGCTGTTCAACGACGGCAAGCTGGGCGTGACCCTCAACCTCAAGGTGCCCGCGGGCGTGGCGCTGGCCAAGCGCCTCGTCGCCCGCGCCGACGTGGTGGTCGAGAACTTCACCCCGGGCACCATCGAGCGGCTGGGGCTGGGCTACGAGGCGCTGCGCGCCGTCAAGCCCGACCTGGTGATGCTCAGCTCCTGCAACATGGGCCAGACCGGGCCCTACGCGCGGCACCCGGGCTTCGGCTCGATGCTCTCCTCGCTCGGCGGCTTCACGCACCTCACGGGCTACCCCGGCGAGCTCCCGCTGCTCAACTACGGCCCGTACATCGACTTCATCGGCGCGGGCTACGGCCTGATCGCCGTGCTGGCCGCGCTCGACCACCGCCGGCGCACCGGCCAGGGCCAGCACATCGACCTCGCGCAATACGAGTGTGGCCTGCAGTTCGTCATCCCCGCCCTGCTCGACTACGTCGCCAACGGCCGCCTAGCCGAGCGCGCCGGCAACCGCTCCGAGCACTGCGCGCCGCAGGGCGCCTTCCCCTGCCGCGGCGACGACGCCTGGTGCACCATCAGCGTCACCAGCGACGCCGAGTGGGAGGCGCTGCGCCGCGCCATGGGCGACCCCGAGTGGGCGCGCGACCCCGCCTACGCGACCGTGTTGGGCCGCAAGGCGCACGAGGACGCCATCGAGGCGCGCCTGGCCGAGTGGACGCGCCAATACACGCCGCGCGAGCTGATGGCCCTGCTGCAGGCCGCGGGCGTCCCCGCCGCCGCGGTGAACACCATGGCCGACCTGTACAGCGACCCGCAGCTCGCCGCGCGCGGCTTCTGGCAGCCGCTGCCGCACCCAGCATTCGGCACCTTCCGCTACGAGTCGGGCGGCTTCACGCTCTCGGAGACGCCCCAGCAGCCGGGCCTGCCCAGCCCCTGCCTGGGCGAGCACAACGAGTACGTGTTCCGCGAGCTGCTCGGCCTGTCGGCCGAGGAGTTCGCCGACCTGCGGGAGCGCCAGGTCATCTACTAGCGCGGCCGGCGAGCTGCCGGCGGGCCACCAGCGCGACGCCGACCAGCACGCCCACCACCGCGCCGATTCCGCCGACGAGATAGTGCGCCACGCCGGCCCGCCGCACCGCGCCGCGGGCACCAGAGCCGGGGGGAGAGGCCCGGCTACCCACCTGCGGCGCGAACGTCGGGGGGGGCTGCTCGCCCGGCGGCGCCTGTACGGGCAGCTCGGCCGCGGGCGCGATGTGGCGCCGCTCCTTGGCGATGGCATAAGCTAGCTCGGCTCCCGTGAGCATGACGATGCCTACCACGTACAGCCAGAACAGCAGCGCCATCGCCGCGCCGATCGGCCCGTAGCCGCTGATCAGGTCGGTCCGCTCCAGGTACAGCGCCAGCAGCCGCCGCGTGACCTCCCACACGCCCGCGGTGACCAGCGCCGCGGGCCAGATGTCGGCCGCTTGCACCGGCCGCCGCGGCGTGTAGCGGTACAGCACGAAGAACACCACCGCGAGGGCCAGGAAGCTCACCAGGGAGACCAATGCTTGCCAGAACGCCGCGCTCCCGGGGATCGCCTGGGTAAACCGCTCCAAGAGGTTGATCGCGGCAGTGGCCAGAAAGCTGAGCCCGGCGACCGCGCCCAGCGCCCCGACCATCGCCAGCGCGAACAGCTTGCCCTTGACGAACGCACGCGGGGTACTCACTCCCCAGATAGCGTTGATATTGTCGTCGATCACTTGAAACCAGCCCAGCGCGGCCCATAGTAGGCTGGCCAGCCCGATGAGGGTCGCCGTGCCCTTGGCGTCGATCACCCCCTGGACCACCTTGCGCAGCTCTTGCTGGCCCTCGGGCAGCAGGCCCACGATCAGACTCAGGATCTGCTCGCGCGCGGCCTCGTTGCTCTGCAGCGCGAACCCGGCCAGCGCCATCAGCACCAGCAGCAGCGGGAACAGCGAGAAGATGCCGAAATAGGTCAGCGCCGCCGCGCGGGTGGTGATCTGGTCCCGCTGGAACCCCTCCGCCGTGCTGAGCACGACGCGCCCTAGCGCGTGGCGCATCACTCGTGCGCGCAGCCGCGCCAGCCAGCCCATCAGCCCGCCTCGAAGTGGAGTCGACACGTGCTCCTGCCGCGGCACCGCCGCCGTGCGCATGCTGTCCCCCACGTGTCGCGCTCCACAACGCCTGCACGCCGCGTGCCAGCCGGCCTTGGCCGGCACGCCGGCCGCCGCTTGTTGCCGCCGCGCGGCGGCGGGTAGGGTAACCATGGAGAGCGCTGAGCCGCACCAGAGGAGGAGAGACGATGGCCAAGGTGCTCATCCTGGTCGACAACGGCGTGGAAGACCGCGAGATGGCCTATCCGTACTACCGCCTCCAGGAGGCGGGCTACACCGTCGAGGTGGTCGGCCCCGAGCGCGGCAAGACGTACACGGGCAGCTACGGCCTGCCGTTCGCCAGCCACCTGGCGCCCGAGGACGTGCGCCTCGACGACTACGCCGCTGTGGTCATCCCGGGCGGCAAGGCACCCGACCACCTGCGCACCATCCCGCGCCTAGTGGAGATCGTCCGCGAGGCGGTGGAGCACGGCAAGGTCGTGGCGGCCATCTGCCACGGGCCGCAGATGCTGATCGAGGCCGACGTGCTGCGCGGGCGCCGCGCCACCTGCGCCCCGCAGATCAAGACCGACCTCAAGAACGCCGGGGCGCTGTACAGCGATGAGCCGGTAGTGGTCGACGGCAACGTGATCACCTCCCGCTTCCCGCCCGACCTGCCGGCGTTCGGCAAGGCAGTGGTAGAGGCGCTGGCACGCGTGCCGGCCGCTGCCCGCTAGCCCTGCCCCGTCCCCAACAGCCCCCCTCTCCCCTGCGCGGGAGAGGGGGGAGGGGCAGAGCGCGGCCCTCGTTCAGGCGATGACCAACTCGTACAGCATGCGTTCGCGCCGCTCCAGCAGCGGCACCACGCGGCCCTCGATGAGCTGCTGGAAGTGCGGCGTGGCCCGATGCGCCGTCAGCACCGCCTCGTCCACGTAGTGCTCGACTAGCAACAGCTCGTTCGACACCTCGCGCGCCCGCAGGACCTCGTAGCGCGTGCAGCCCGGCTCGCTGCGCCGCACGGCCTCGGCCATCTCCCGCAGCGCCGCCTCCACCTCGGCCATCCGCCCGGGCTGCACCACGTAGCGCGCCACCAACACGACCATCGCACCGCCCCTCTCAGGGCTCCGCGCCCCACCTAGAGCACGGCCCGCCTTTTCCGCACCGCGACCGGCTTCGCGCGCCGCCCACCACACGCCCCCGCCCTGCCCACCGCGAACGGGAGCGACTGCGGGCGGCGTGCTGAAGCATACGCCCACCACCCCGTCGGCGGCGACCGCTGGCGGTGGGCTAGCGAGCAGACCGCCGAAGCCGTAGACTTAGGGCCGGCCGCGCGCCGCTGACCAAGTGGGCCTCCGCCCTCGCGGCGACAGCGCGGGTAGGCAAGGCGTGGGGGCGCCTGGCGCGGCGGCCCACTTTGCAGGGGGAGGTACGCCCGTGGCGGTCACTCGCTCCCAGCCCCTCAGCGCGATCGAGCAGCCAGCCAATGTCCCGCCCTACGAGCGCGACCCGCGCTGGGGCTCCGACGTTATCGTCGATGTGCTCCGGGCGCTCGGTATCGAGTACGTCGCGCTCAACCCCGGCGCCAGCTACCGCGGGCTGCACGACTCGCTGGTCAACTACGGCGGCAACCGCCAGCCGCAGCTGCTGCTGTGCCACCACGAAGAGACGGCGGTGCACATCGCCCAGGCCTACTACAAGGCCAGCGGCCGCCTGATGGGCGCCATCGTGCACAACGTCGTCGGCCTGCAGCACGCCACCATGGCCATCTTCAACGCCTGGTGCGACCGCGTGCCCGTGCTCGTGCTCGGCGGCACCGGGCCGATGGAGGCGGGCCTGCGTCGCCCCTGGATCGACTGGATCCACACGGCAAACCTCCAGGGCAATCTGGTCCGCGATTTCGTCAAATGGGACGACCAGCCGCACGGCGTGGGCGACATCGCCGAGTCGCTGCTGCGCGCCTACCGCACCGCGCTTACCGCGCCGGGTGGCCCGGTGTATGTCTGCTTCGACGCTGAGCTGCAGGAGAGCCCGCTCACGGCGCCCCCGCCGCTGCCCGACGTGGCGCGCTACCGGCCGGCGCCGGCCATTCCCGCCCCGGCCGAGGCGATCGAGCAGGCGGCGCAGCTCCTGGTCGACGCCGAGCTGCCCGTCGCGCTCGCCGACCGCGTGGGCCGCAGCCCCGCCGGCTACGCCGCGCTCCAGGAGCTGGCCTCGCTGCTCGCCCTGCCCGTGATCGAGGGCGACGTGGTCAACTGTCTGCCCACACGCCACCCCATGAACCTCACCGGCGCGCAGGGCCGCCTCTTGCGCGAGGCCGATGTGGTGCTGGGCCTGGACGTCGTCGACTTCCAGGGCGCCATCTCCACCCCGCCCTCCAAGGCCACGCGCCGCGCCGAGACGCTGCTGCGGCCCGGCGCCAAGACGATCAACGTCTCGCTCGACGAGCTGGTGCAGCGCGCCTGGACCGCCGACTACCAGCGCCTGCCCGCTGTGGACGTGCCGATGCTCGCCGACGCGGCCGTGGCCGTCCAACAGCTGCTCGCGGCCGTGCGCCCGCTGGTCGAGCGCTCCGACGCCGTCCAGGCACGCATCGCCCGCCGCGCCGAGCGCCTGGCCCAGCTGCGCGACGAGCTATGGGCCGGCTGGCAGCGCGAGACCGCCCAGCGCTGGGCCGACCGCCCGATCTCGGTGCGCCGGCTGATGGCCGAGGTGTACCACGCCGTCCAGGGCGAGGAGTGGGTGCTGGCGCTGGGCCGGCCGGGCCGCCTCGCGCCCGGGATCTGGGAGTTCACGCAGCCGCGCCAGTACTGCGGCGACAGTGGCGGCGGTGGGCTGGGCTACGGGCCCGGCGCGGCGGTCGGCGTGGCGCTAGCCTGCAAGGACACGGGCCAGCTGCCGGTGGCCATCATCGGCGACGGCGACTTCATGATGGCGCCGCAGGCGCTGTGGACCGCCGCGCACTACCAGCTGCCGCTGCTGGTCGTCATCCGCAACAACCGCAGCTACTACAACGACGAGGAGCACCAGCTGCGCGTCGCCGAGGTACGCAGCCGCCCCGTGGAGAACGCCTGGATCGGCATGCGCACCACCGACCCGCCGCCCGACATGGCCAGTATCGCCCGCGGCATGGGCTGTTGGGCCGAGGGCCCGATCGCGGATCCCGACGCGCTCGGCCCCGCGCTCGCCCGCGCCGTCGAGCAAGTCCGCCGCGGGCAGGTGGCGCTCGTCGACGCCATCTGCGCCCCGCGCTGAGCCCAAGACCGGGGGCGGAGCCGTGCGCTTCGCCCTCGCTATGGATCTGCTACCGATGGCGGAATCGACCGCGCCCCTTCTAAATATCGTGGGTACCCAGGTCGCGCTCGGCCCCCTGCGGCGCGACCTGCTCCCCCTGTACACCCGCTGGCTGAACGACTTCGCCGTGACGCGCACCCTCGCCGTCGGCATGGCGCCACAGACACTCGAGGCGGAGGCGCGCTGGTACGAGAGCGTCGCGCAGCAGCCGGACGCCGTCCACTTCACCATCTACGAGCAAGCCACCCAGCGCCCGATCGGCCTCGGGAGCCTCCAACACATCGACTACCGGCACGGCACTGCCGAACTGGGCCTGCTCATCGGCGAGCGCGCCTGCTGGGGGCGCGGCTACGGCACCGAAGCCACACGGCTGCTGTGTGACTATGGCTTCACCCTGCTGGGGCTTCACAACATCTGGCTGGCCGTGTACGCTGTCAATGCCCGGGCGCTTCGCATCTACGAGCGGGCCGGGTTCCAGCTCATCGGGCGGCGGCGCGCGGCCTGGCAGCTCGGCGGCCAGCGGTACGACGTGCTGTACCTCGACTGCCTACGCACGGAGTTCGAGAGCCCGGTACTGCGCCGCTGGCTCGACGAGCAGGCCGCCGCCCGCTAGCGTCGCCCGTACAGGGAAGGGGGGCCTACCGTGCGCGCCGGCGTCATCGCCGCGTGGCTTCTGCTCGTCCTCGGCGTCTGGCCACTGGGGGCGATGGCCCAGAGCGGCCAAGCCAGTTGCAGCAGCTTCCCCAACCAGGCCGCGGCCCAGGCCGCCTACCGGGCCAACCCTGCGGCGCTCGCCAGTCTCGACCGCGACCACGACGGTGTGGCCTGCGAGAGCCTGCCCTGCCCATGCGATCCGCCCCGCGCCGCGAGCAGCGGCAGCGCCACGAGCAGCGCGCCGGCGAGCGCCACCAGCGCGCCGGCGTACATCTTCGTCGCGCCCACCCTGCCGCCGCAACCCACCGGCCTCCCCTCCTCGGTGCGCTGGGCGCCGGCCGCGCCCCGGGGCAGCGCCGCGCTCGGTGCGCCTGCGGCCCTCAGCAACCTCGCGGGCTCTCTGCCACCCGCCCCGCCGCGCGAGTCGCCCCCCGACCCGCCGCCCGCCCCGGCCACGAGTCGCTACCCGGACCTCGCCGACATCTGGACCGGCCGCGACGGCGTGCTTGTCGTGCAGGCCGATGGCCAAGCCCAGGCGTTGTGGTGGGCGCCGCGCGCGTGTCCGGCGGACGCCGCCGACGGCTGCGCCCCCGCGGCCGAGCTGACCGGCCGCGCCACCCTCGCCCTGCGCTGGCGCGACGAGTCGCGGATCGTCGCCGAGGTGGAGACGACCACCCAGGAGAGCGCCCTGCCGCGCGGCGTGGCCATCCTGCGGCTGCGGCCCGATGGCGTACTCGAACTCTGGCCGGCGGGCCAGGAGGGGTATCGTGCGTACTGCAACGAGCGGTTGTGGCGCGAGCAGCCGGCGGTCGCCCAGCCCTGGTGCGGCAGCGAGGCGGGCGTCCCGTAAGTGCCGCGCGGCTGACCAGGTGATCCATGCCCCGCGCGCCACGCGTACCGTGAATAGGGAGCGCCCGGCCGTCGCGCTAGTCTCGGAGGGGGCGAGTACAATAGGCTAACGCTCGGCGGCCGGGGGGCAAGGCGCGGGGCAGGAGAGCCCGGCAGGAAGAGTATGCCGCTGGAAGACCTGCGTGAGCTGCGCGGCTATCGCCGCCTATTCGCCATCACCAACCTGCTGGTGCTGTGCGCCTTCCTGCTGTGGGCGTACTTCTCGCTCGACCTGGCCGCCCAGGCCGGCCCGGCCGTCGCCGTGGCCGGCTGGGCCCTGTTCACGCTGGGCTACTACGGGCTGCTGCCCGACCGGCGCTTCAGCCGGCGCCTGCTGTTCTATGGGAACCTGATCGACCTGCTGTTCGCCACGACGCTGGTGTGGTTCTCGGGCGGCGAGGCCAGCCCCTTCTTCTTCATCTACCTGCTGGTGATCCTCATGGCGGCGCTGACCCTTGGCTTGCGCCCCTGCTTCGCCCTCGCCGCCTTCGCCTCGGGGCTATACTTGCTGGTCGGCTCGTTCGCCCTGAGCCAGCTGCTCTCCCTGCCCGATGAGTTACGTCGAGATATCGTACGGCTGGCGGCCGACCCGGCCGGGCCCGCCGCCGCGGGGCAGGTGCTGAGCTGGACGACGCTAGCCGGCCAGGCGCTGCTGAGCGGGCTGTCGCGCCTGTGGGCCAACGTCGCCGCGCTGTGGCTAACCGCCTACGTCGCCGCCTTCTTCGCCCAGGAGACCGCGCGGGTGCGTCAGAGCATCCAGGAGGCGCGGGAAAAGGTCGAGGGCTTCTCGCGCATCGACTGGCTCACGGGGCTGTACAACCGGCGCCACTTCCACTACCTGCTCAGCCAGGAGATCAGCCGTGCCGAGCGCTACGCGCGGCCCCTCTCGCTGCTGCTCATGGACTCGGACAACCTCAAGACGGTGAACGACACCTACGGCCACCACGCCGGCGACCACCTGCTGGCCACCCTGGCCGGTCTGCTGCGCACCGAGACCCGCCTCTCGGACACTGTGGTGCGCTACGGCGGCGACGAGTTCGTGATCCTGCTGCCGGATACCGACCCCGTGGGCGCGCGGTTCCTGGCCGAGCGCCTGCGCGCGGCGGTGGAGCAGGTCGAGTTCGTCTGGCAGAACCAGCGCATCCCCATCAGCGTCACCATCGGGCTCGCCTCGCTGCCCCAGGACGCCATCGACGGCGCCAGCCTCATCGCCCGCGCCGACGCCGCGCTGTACGCCGGCAAGCGCGCCGGCCGCAACCGCGTGGTCACCTACCCCGAGGCGCGCGCCGCCGAGCAGGTCGGGGCGGGGGGCCCGGGCGAGCGTTGACGTCCGGGCTCCGCGCGCCGGCATGCTCCTTGCCAGCAGGTCGCTGGGGCTCCACCGCGACGTGGGGTCGACAGTACCGTGGCCGCTCCCCCCACGGCGCGGCCGGAGACACGTGCGATGCACCCAGAGACCGTGCCGAGCGGCATTCCGGGCCTCGACCCCCTATTGGGCGGCGGGCGGCCGGCGCGCGGCATCGTGTTCGTGCTCGGCGCGCCGGGCACGGGCAAAACCGTGTTGCTCCAGCAGCTCGCCTTCGCCGCGGCCCGCGCGGGCCAACGCGCGCTCTACTTCTCGGGGCTGTCCGAGCCCCACGACCGGCTCGTCGAGCACCTGCGCCCATTCGCCTTCTACGACGAGCGGCTGGTCAGCCACGGCGTCCAGTTCCTGAGCCTCGCCTCGCTGCTCGCGGACCGGCCCCACGCTGCCAGCGGCGCCGTCCTGGAGACGATCCGGGCCACGCGCAGCCACCTGGTCCTCATCGACGGCTTCCGCGGCCTACGCAACCTACTGGGCAACGACGAGGCGGTGTTGCAGTTCCTGTACACCCTGGGCGCTCAGGTAGGGCTGCTCGGGGCCCTGCTGGTGGTGGCCATCGAAGGCAACCCGCGCGCCGAGAGCCTGTACCCCGAGCTGACCACCGGCGACGTGATCCTGGGGCTGTACTTCGAGCGAGCCCGCATCGGCCACCGGCGCTATCTCGAGGTGCTCAAGCGGCGCGGCGCTGCCCCCCTGCCGGGCCTGCACTCGTTCACCATCGACAGCAGCGGCCTCCGCTGCTACCCGCAGTTCGAGCTGACGGTGCCGCGGGTGGATGCGTCGTTCGACGCGACGCGGCGCGCGCCGTTCGACCTGCCCCAGCTCGATGCGTTGCTAGGGGGTGGGCTGACGCAGGGCACCACGACGATCGTGGCGGGCAGCCCGGGCATTGGCAAGACGATGCTCAGCTTGCAGTTCGTCGCCGCCGGCCTGGCGCGTGGGGAACCTGCCGTGTACTTGTGCTTCCATGAGTCGCGCGCCCAGTTGCTGGCGAAGGCCGCCGTACTCGGGCTCGACCTCGCCGCCGCGGTCGCCCATGGGCAGGTCCACTTGCTCACCGAACGGCCCATCGTGTTCGACCCGGACATCCTGGCGCACGACTTGCGTCAGGCGATCGAGCGAGTGGGCGCGCGGCGGCTGGTGGTCGACTCGCTGGCCGACCTCGAAGCGGCACTCGGCCGCGACCGCCTGGAGGCGTACCTGGCCGCGCTGGCCGCGCTCCTGCGCCACGAGGGGGTCACCGCGCTGTTCACCAAGGACGTGCCGCAAGTGTTCGGCGTGAACCTCGACCTGGCGCAGGTGCCGCTGTCCTACCTGGCCGAGAACGTGGTGGTGCTGCGCTTCGTGACCTTCCGCGGGGAGGTGCGCCGTGTGCTGGCCGTCCTGGAGATGCGCTTCTCCGCCCACGACCGCAGCTTCCGCGAGTTCGTCCTCGATCAGGGCCGCTTCCAAGTACTCGGCCGCTACGAGAGCCCCCTCGGCTCGCTGGACGAGCTGAGCCCCCAGCGCGAGCGCGAGCCATGACCCCAACGGTGCTCGTCGTCGACGACGAGGTCCCCATCGTGCTGCTGCTCGGCGAGCTGCTGCACGCCGAGGGCTACCGCGTGCTCACCGCCCACAACGGCGAGGACGCCCTGGCCCTTGCCCGCGCCCACCTGCCCAACCTCGTGCTGGCCGATGTGATGATGCCGCGGCTCGACGGCGTCGAGCTGTGCCGCCACCTGCACGCCGATCCGCGCACGCGCGGCATCCCCGTGATTCTGATGAGCGCCGTGGTCACCCCTCACGCGCGGGCCACCAGCGCGGTAGCTTTCGTCAGCAAACCGTTCGACCTGGACCATCTGCTCGCCCTGATCCACCGCCACGCGCGACCGCCGGCGCTGCGCTGGGAGTAGCCACGCCCTTGCCAGGGGCGCGCGGGGTGGCCCCATAATGGCGCCAGCCGGCCCGCGGGCCAGCGCCCGGCGCACTTTGCCGGGCGGAAGCCGCTGGCGGACCGACCGGATGAGCCGGTCGCCTCAGGCGCGAGCCCGCCGCGCGGCATGGCGGCTCGCCCGGGCAGCCGATAACTGTGGAGCCCGCTGCCTAGCCGGCGTGGAGGATGGCTATGGCTCAGCCCGACTACTCGTCGCTGCCGCCCGATCTGCCCGTGCCCACCGACGACGGCGCCTGCGCTCACCTGCCGGGCACACGGCTACCTGCCGTACCGTTGCCCGCGACGACCGGCGCGCCGGTGGACCTGGCCGGCTGGCCCGGCCGCGTCGTGCTGTACGTCTACCCGATGACCGGGCGGCCCGGCGTGCCCCTACCCCCCGGCTGGGACACGATCCCGGGCGCGCGGGGGTGCACCCCCGAGGCCTGCGCCTTCCGCGACCATTATGCTGAGCTGCAAGCGCTCGGCGTCGAGGTGTTCGGCCTGAGTACCCAGCCCACGCCCGACCAGCAGGAAGCGCGTGAGCGGCTCTCGTTGCCCTTCCACCTGCTCAGCGACGCCGAGTTGCGCTTCGCCCACGCGCTGCGGCTGCCCACCTTCCATGTGGAAGGGCGCACGTTTCTCAAGCGCCTCACGCTGGTGGTGCGCGATGGGTGGATCGAGCACGTGTTCTATCCGGTGTTCCCGCCAGACCAGCACCCCGGCGAGGTAGTGCGCTGGCTGCGCTAGGGATGCTCGCGCAGCCAGCGCCCGCGAGGGCAGGCCCGCCGTGCACGACGCGCTCCACCCAGCAGCGAGGAGCCCTGCCCGCCCGCTGCCCCCGGCGATCCCGGTGACGCCTTCGCGATAGGCTCCCCTGCCCTGAGGGGAGCGCCGCGCGCTATGCTAGTGGCGCGATGGCACGACAGCGCGTCAGTCGACCGTCCCCTCCTTCCGGACCGCAGCCGCTCGCGGCGAGCAGGCCCGCTACCGCGGCGGATCCCATGGCGACGCCTGCCCTAGCGGAGGCCCTGGCCGCCTTCGCCGCCACGCTGGTGGGCAAGTCGCCCCATACCGCCCGCACTTACGCCACGGGGCTCGACCGCCTGCAGGAGTACCTCGCCGCGCGCGGTGTGACGGCCGACACCGCCACGGCCCAGCTGCCCGGCGACCTGCTGGAGGGCTTCTACACCTGGCTGGTGGCCCGCTTCGGCCGCGGCGCGCGCAGCACCCACCACACGTATCTGGCCGCAGCGCGGGCCTTTCTGCGCTTCCTCGAACGTCGCCGCTGGGGCGCACGGGCCGCGTCGTTCGAGCAGCAGCGCGAGGCCGTACGGGCCCTGGTGGCACGCGGCGGCTACCGCACCCCGCGCCTCGACCAGGGCCTACCGCTGGTGGTCGCCTACGTGCTGGAGCTCCCCCTGCCGCCGCTAGGCGAGGAGCACCGCACGCGGCGGCTGGAGCGGCTACGCGATCGCGCCCTGCTGCTCACGCTGTACGGCACCGGCCTCCGCCGCGCCGAGGTGGCCGCCCTCAACCGTCGCGATCTGGACGACGGCTGGGCCGACCGCGCGCTGATTACCGGCAAGGGCGGCAAGGAGCGCGTCGTTTTCTTCGACCCCGACAGCCTGGCGGCGATCCGCGCCTACTTGGCCGAGCGCGCCGATCACTTCGCGCCTCTCTTCCTGCGCCACGATCGCGGCCGCGGCCAGCCGGGGCCGGGCGGCGAGCGCTATCGCCTGTCGGCGCAGTCGATCTACGACATCGTGCGGCGCTACGCCCGCGCGGTGGGTGTGCACGCCAGCCCGCACGCCTTCCGCCACCAGAAAGCCTCGCAGCTGCTCAACGCGGGCGCGCAGCTGGCCGAAGTGCAAGACCTGCTCGGCCACGCCTCGCCCGAGACCACCAAGCGCATCTACGCCCACTACGAGACCAGTCACCTCAAGGCCACCTTCGACCGCTGCAGCGTGCCAGCCAGCGAACTGGCACGCCAGCTGCGTGCGCGCCGCAGCCAATAACCCGCCTCGCACCGGCCCGCGGCGTTCGCGCCACTGTTTACAATTCAAGTAGCTATCCCCAGGATGCTAGGCGAGGGCAGCGTGTGCTTTGCGCCGAATAGGCGAAGGTGGCGACAGGGAAAGGAGCGACTATGCGGCCGCAGGAGCTGGTGGCGAGCCTCGATGCACAGCGGTGGGCGGGCATTCTGGCCGTCGTGCGCGAGCACGATAAACGCCTGTGGACCGATTTACAGGACGCGGCGATCCGCGATCAACGGATCCCCCCCAAACTCTGGCAGCGCTTCAAGCTGGACGAGCGCGGCGCGCGCATCCGGCAGGCGCTGCGCGCGCCGGAGTTCGCCCCGCTGGGCGTGGCGGCCGCCTGGGCCTACCTGCGCCACACCCGGGCGCCGCTGCTCGACGCGCTGCGCGAGGCGCTCGCCCTGCCCGACCTCGACGCGCTGACCGAGGGCCCGCCGCTGGCCGCGCCCGACGACGCGACGCTCGACACGCTGCTGCACCGCTTGCTAGCCGAGTTCCCCTTTGCTGACCTCACGCTGTGCTTGCACGTGCTGGTGGCACTCGACCGCACGCGCTGGCCGGCGCTGGAAGCACGGCTAGCGGAGTGGGATCATTCTCCCCCGCCCGTCGCGCGGCTAGCAGCGCCCGCGCCGGCCGATCCCGCGCCCTCGAGCTCCTCTACCGCAACCAGCACGCCGCCGCCCGCCCAGGCGCCCGCCGCCCCCGCGCGGCCCCCCGCGCCGACCCGCCCGCCGCGCCCGCAACCGGCTCCGCCGCGCGCCGCATCACCCCAGCCAGCCCCCCCCCCCCCCGCGCCAGCGTCGGCCGCCGCGGCCCGCGTCACCGACCCCGCAGCCGCCCCAGCAGCCGCGGCAGAGGCCCCCCGCCCGGGCCGGCGCGCCGCCCCGCGCCCCTTGCCCTCCTCGCCGGTCGCTCGGAACGCCGCGGAGCCGCGGGAGGCCCCGGTCGGACCGGCCCCAGTGCCCGCGCCGGCCCCTCCACCGGCCGCTCGGCAGCCGGGACCGAGCGCGCTGACCCCCCTCGACCGGCTCGTGGAGGATGCCATTGTCGGGGCCCTCACCGGCACGCTGGGCGCCCCAAGCGAGGCCGACGCGCGGGCGATCGTGACCGAACTGCTCCAGCTCAACGCCCAGCGCGCGCAGAGTGGCTATCACCTTGGGCTGCTGGAGACGCTCTCCGGCGTGCCGCTAGCCATCGACCGGCGCGGTTGGAGTCCGGCGCGGACCGCCTGGTACCACTACGGGCGGCTGGCCGGCTGGCAGCGGCAGGGCCGCTGGGCCGAGATCGCCCGGTTTTACACCGAGGAGCGCGAGGCGGCGTACCAGCTCGTACAGGGCGGCGACGCGCTGGCCCCATGGGCCGCGTCGCTGCTGTTCCAGGCACTGCAGGCCGCCGAGGCACCCGCGCTGGCTGCCGATCTGGTCCGGCACTTCACCGGCGGGCACGCGCCGCTGGCCTACTGCCACGAGCTGCTCGACGCCGCCCGCGTGCGCCTGCAGGAGGATCGCGTTCCCGAGGCGTTAGCTATCCTCGACGCCCTGCAGGCCGTGCAGCCCCTGGCGGACGCCTCGGCCGCCCTGCACGCCTACCAAGCGCGCTTGCGGCGGCTCCAGGCGCAGTGCGACCTGGCGCGCGGGCTGTTCCGTACGGCGTTCCAGGCCCTGGAGGCGGAGCTGGCGCAGGCCGAGGGCCTGGAGCGCGCGGCGCTGCTGGGCGAGCTGGGCCTAGCGGCCGCCGAGCTGCGCCGCCTCGGCGACGTGCGGCTGCCCGAGGCCGAGAACGATCCCGAGGCGTGGCTGCGCAAGCTGGAGCGCGGGGTGCTGTACTTCGCCCCGGCCGTGGAGCTCGCGCCCGCCGCCGCGCCCACCAGCAGCTTCTGCCTGGCGGTGATCCACTGGTTGCGCCACGAGCACGGCCAGGCGCGCTCGCACTTCGAGGCGGCGCTGCAAGCGATGCAGGCCGAGCGCGCGCTGTACACCCGCATCGGGGTCTACTCCCAGGTGCAGTTCTACCTCGGCGCCAGCCTGCTGCTCGACCTCGATGCCCCGGCCCGCGACCGCGCCTTGCAAGCGATGCGCGAGGCGCTGGCCGCCGGCCTGCGGCCCGGCGCCGCGACCTGGCGGCGCCTGCTGGAACTCGTTGCGCTCGACCCATCGCTGGCCGATCCGCTCTCCGCCCTGGTAGCCGCCGAGCCCACCGCCCTACCGCGCGAGCTGCGGCTGGAGTACCTGCTGCAGTGTGCCGCCCACTCCGCTACCGCGCGGCGCCACCTGGCCGCGGAAGCCCGCCGCCCAGACCTGCCGGCCCTGCAGCGCTGGGAGCTGCTCACCCACCTGTTGGCCGCCCAGCGCGCGGCTGGCGAGCACGAGGCCATGAGCGACACCTTGGACGCCCTGGAACGGCTAGCGCACACCCCCTCGGAGCACGCCCGGGCGCTGTTGGAACGCTGGCGCGAGCTGTTGGCCGCGCCCGCGCAGTACCAACCCGCCTGGTCGTGGGAAGACGCGCTCTGGAGCCGGGTGCACACGCTGGAGCTGTTGGGCCGCGACGATGAGGCATTCAGCCTGTTGGAGCTGCTGTTCCCCTACCGGCTCAACGAAGGCACGCCCGAGGGGCTCGCCGAGGCCGAGAGCATCTTGGCGCGAGCCCGTGGGCTGGCCAGCTCGCCCGAGGCACGCGAGGCGTTGCACGACATGCAGCGCCGGCTACGCCAGCGCCAGGAGGCCGAACGCCCCGATGTCGCTGCGACCGACGACCGCATCGCCGCCGCCCTACGGGCTGGCCACAGCCTGCGCGTGCTGTTCGTGGGTGGCAACGAGACGCAGGCGCAGTACGAGAGCGCGCTGCGCCAGAAGCTGGAGCGCCGCGACCCGAACACCGGCGCCGAGGTGAGCCTGCGCTTCATCATGCCCGGCTTCAACAGCAACTGGGACAAGACGCTCGACCAGGTGCGCACTTTCGAGGGGCGCTGCGACGCCCTAGTGCTGATGCCGTTCGTGCGCACGGAGCTAGGGCGGGCCCTGCGCAAACTCGCCAGCCAGTGGGATATCCCCTGGCTGCCGTGCACGGGCAAGGGCGCCGACTCGCTGGAGCGCGCCCTGCGCCAGGCACTCGACTGGGCCGCCCAGCGCGCGCTGGCCCGCGACCGCAGCGGCCGGTAGCGGCCGCCACAGCGCGGGGACGGCCATGCGGGAGATCGCCCGTAGCATCTACCAGCTGCCCGTGCTGGGGGCCCACGTCTGGCTGCTGACCGATGAGCCGGTCACCCTGGTGGACACGGGCACACGCGGCAGCGCGGGCGCTATCCTGCGCGCCCTCGCACGGCTTGGCCACTCGCCCGAGGCATTGCGCTGGGTGGTGCTGACCCACTACCATCCTGACCACCTCGGGGCGTTGCCGGCGCTGCGGCGCGCTTGCCCGCGCCTGCGCGTCGCCATCCACGCCGCCGAGGCGCCGTACCTGGCGTCCCCCGCTCGCCTGCCCAACCCTGTGGCGCCGGCCTACCCCCGGCTGCGCGCGCTCGTGCAGCGCGTCTGGCCGCTGGTGCGGCTACGTCGTCCTTGCCCAGTCCAGGCGCCACTGGTTGACGGCGCCCCACTGCCCGAACGCCCCACCGCTCGCGTCATCCACCTGCCAGGGCATACCCGAGGCAGCCTGGCCGTCCACCTCCCGACCGAAGGCCTGGTGCTCGCCGGCGACGCGCTGGAGCGGCGCGGCGGCGTGCTCGGTCCGCCCAGCCGGCTGTTCACCGAGGACATGGCCGCCGCCAGAGCGTCGATCGCGCGGTTGGGCGCCCTGGAGTTCGACGCGCTGGCCCTGAGCCACTGGCCGCTGCTGCCCCGGCGCGCCGCCCACGCCGTGCGCGCGCTGGCCGCCCAGCTCGGCTAAGCGCGGCGGGGCCCCGCCTAGGCTGTGGGCTGGCCGCTGCGTTACAATGCGCGCCGATGAGCGCCTCGCAGCACGCGCCCGCGCTGCGCCCGCGGCTCGCCGCGCGCGTGGGCCAG
Source organism: Chloroflexota bacterium (assembly GCA_035294645.1). Taxonomy (GTDB): domain Bacteria; phylum Chloroflexota; class UBA6077; order UBA6077; family JAJPHF01; genus JADGHJ01. The sequence goes on along the minus strand of DATGKN010000051.1, from coordinate 3,981 downwards.
CCTCTCCCCGTCATGCGCGCCGCCGCGGCGTGCTCGGGGGTGGTGTCGCTCGTGGGCCGGGCCGCGCGGCCGCGCCGCTGGCGTTGGGGCGAGCATGCGCTGGTCGCCGCGCTGGCCCTCGCCCCGCTCCTCCTGCCGTGGCGCGGCGATCTCCAGATGCTCGACACCTCGCCGTCCGTGGTGACAGTCCCGGCCAGCGGCCCGGGCGACTGGTCGGATCCCCGCGATGCGCCCACGCTGGCCTGGTGGCCACGCCTGGAGCCGGCCGCGGAGGACCGCCAGCCGCTCGTCGACCGCATCACCCTGTACCGCGTGGGCATCACGGACACGCTGCAGAGCCTCGCCGAGCGCTTCGGGATCACGGTCGACACGCTGTTGGGCGCCAACCCTTTCGTGAATCCCGACCGCTTGGTACCGGGCCAAGAGCTGCTCGTGCTGCCGGTGCCCGGCGTGCTGCACGTGTTGGCCGAGGGCGAGACGCTCGACGCCGTGGCAGCGCGCTACGGGGTCGAGGTCGCCGCGATCCAAGAGGCGAACGGGCTACCCGACGCGCCCACGCTGCACGCGGGCGATCGCCTGCTCATCCCCAACGCCCAGCCCCCGCGTCCGCCCGGGCCGCTGCGCGCCGTGGCCTGGCCGGCCCCGGGCACGGGCATTGTGTTCCGCCAGCAGTTCATTGAGGCCGCCGCCGCCGCTGCCCAGGAGGCCCAGCGCCGCACGGGCGCCCCCGCCTCAGTGGCTATCGCCATGGCCATCAACGAGACGGGCTGGGGCACCAGTCGCCTGGCGCGCGAGGCGCACAACTACTTCGGGATCAAGGGCCGGCTCGGCGAGGGCCCGGCGGGCGTGGTCTGGATGACCACCTGGGAGGTGCTCGGCGGCCGCAACGTGTACCTGCGCGAGCCGTTCCGCGCCTACCACTCGCCCGAGGAGTCGTTCCTCGACTTCGGCCTGTTCCTGCACGCTAACCCCCGCTACCAACGCGCGCTGACCCGTACCGACGACCCGCGCGCGTTCGTGCGTGAGATCGCCGCCGCCGGGTTCGCCACCGACCCCGACTACGCCGCGAAGATCATCCGTATCATGGACACCTACGACCTGTACCAGTACGACGTGCGCTAGCCGCGGCCCTGCACGGGCCTGCGGGCAGCGGCCGGCCTCACGGTCCGTCCCGGCCCACGCGCGCGGCGGTAGCCAGTAGGTCCCGGCCGTTCCGGCGGCGCGGCCACGCTGGTATCCCGGCGCCCTGCGGCCGCCTCCCGCGTGTGGAGGACGAGCGGGGGGCTCCTACCCGCCCCCTCCGCGCCGGCCGCCGATCGGCTATCCTCGGATAGACCGCCTGCGAGCGATGCAATGGCATCCGACAACCGCTTGCACTTGGAGACCCTGTTGCACACCGCCCGCCGTGCGCTGGTGCTCGGCAGCGGCGGCGGCGGCGACATCGTGGGCGCCATCCCCACCGCCCGCTTCCTCGAGCAGTTCGGCATCACCTGCACGCTGGGCGGGCTGTCTTGGGAGCGGTTCGTGTACGACCCGCAGCCGGGCAGCCGCACCCTCAGCGAGGTGGTCCACGTGCGGCCGCTGGCGCCCACGGCCTGGCTGGCCAACGGCGAGACGCGCACCACCACCGGCGTGCGCTTCGCCGAGACGGAGATCGCGGCGCTGTACGGCACCGAGACGCTACTGGTGGATGTCTCGCAGGGCGCGCCCGGCGTGGTGGCCGGCCTGCGTGCCGCCGCCCGCGCGCTCGGTGCCGACTTGCTGGTGGGGATCGACGTGGGCGGCGACTCGCTGGCTCGCGGCGACGAGCCGGGCCTGCGCAGCCCGGTGGCCGACGCCATCATGCTCGCCGCCTTCCACGCGCTGGCGGCCGAGCTGCCCTGCCTGTGGGGCGTGATCGGCTACGGCAGCGACGCCGAGCTGACCCCGCGCGAGATCGATCGCGCCTTAGCCGAAGTCGCGCGCCACGGCGGGCTACTCGGCGCCTGGGGCCTCACCCCTGCCGTGGCCGCCGAGCTCCAGCGCGTGGTGCAGCACGCCCGCACCGAGGCCAGCGCGGTGCTGCTGGAGGCGTTCGCCGGGGCGCTGGGCGAGCGTTGGATCCGCGACGGCACCCGGCGGCTGGAGCTGTCGCCCGTCTGCACGGTCACGTTTTATGTCGACCCGCGCGTGCTGTACGCGCACGTGGCGGCGATCGCCCGCGCGGTCGCCGACGCGCCGTCGCTCGCCGAGGCCAGCGCGCGCGTGGTCGCCCGTGGCTGGCCCAGCGAGTACGCCCTCGAGCAGGAGATGGCCGCCCGCGGCGCGCGCAGCTACGCCGACTGATCGCCGCCGCGCTTGACAGCGCGTACCACCCGGCGCATAATCGCGCCACTTACCCGTGATTGCGGGTACCCAACTCCGCGCCGTGGGGGTGTAACGTGGGGGGGCGAGTCGGCAGGCACGGATGGCTGCGGCTGGGACTGCTAGCGCTGCTGCTGGCCATGGCCACCGCCAGCGCCCCCCCCGCCGGGCGCGCCGCCGCCCACGCGGCTACCGCTGCGCCCCGCCCGGTGCCGCAGGCCGAGCGCGTGCGCGTCGGCTTCCTCAAGGTGCTCGGCGAGGCCCCGATGGTGCTCGCCCGCGAGCGTGGCTACTTCGCCGCCGAGGGCATCGACGTGGAGCTGGTCGACTTCGCCGTCACGGCCGACGCCCTACCGCCCTTGGGCACCGGCCAGCTCGACGTGATCACGGGCGGGCTCAACCCGGCAGTGTTCAACGCCGTGGCGCGCGGGGTAGGCGTGAAGATCGTGGCCGATGGCGGCAGCGTGGGGCCAGACAACGACTACCTCGCCCTGGTGGTGCGGCGCGACCTGGTCGACAGCGGCCGCTACCGCACCCCGGCCGACCTCCGCGGCCTACGCATCGCCGTGCCGGGCCCCTACGCCGTCGTCCACTACGTGCTGAAGGTGCTGCTCGACCAGCAGGGCCTCGCGCTCGCCGACGTCGACGTGGTCCCCTTGGCGATGGCCGACCACGCCGGTGCGGTGAGCCGCGGCGCAGTCGATGCGGCGTTCACCGTCGAGCCGTTCGTCACCCAGGCCGTCCGGCTGGGGGCGGTGCGCGTGCTCGGCGCTCACGAGGTGACCCCCAACTTGACGGGCGGTATCACCCTGTACTCGCCGGCGTTCCCGGCGCGGGCCCCCGCGGTGGCTGAGCGCTACATGGTAGCCTGGCTGCGCGGCGTCGCCGACTACAACGCCGCCTTTGGTCCCGAGCGCCGCGATACCGACGCGGCGGTGCAGCTCCTGCGCGACCGCGGGATCCTCGTCGATCCCACCACCCGCCTACCAGGCTTCCGCCCCGATGGGCGCTTCGACGTCGAGGGCATGCGCGGCATGCTCGACTGGTACGTCGCGGAGGGCGTAGTGCCGCCCGGGATCGATCTCGCCACCGTGGTCGATTTCCAGTACGTGGATCGCGCTGCCCAGCGGCTCAGCGCGCGCCCCTGAATAGCAGGGCGGAGGGAAGGAGGTTCCCATGACGGTAGACCTCGTGATCGATGCGGACGGGCACTGCGACGAGCCCGAGAACGAGCTGGCCGCCTGGATGCCGCCCGAGTACGCCGCGCGCGCCCCGATCTCGGTGCGCGACAACCTCGGCCACCCGCGCATCATCCTAGAGGGGCGGCTGCACGGCAAGAGCGAGGGGCTGGGGCCAAGTGTGAGCGGCCCGTTCGCCCCGCACATCCAGGGCGGGCGCCCGGGCATGCGTGACCCGCACCAGCGCCTCGCCGACATGGACGAGGAGGGCATCGACGTCGCCATCATCTTCGGCACCCAGGTGGCGCTCGCCGTGAATGGGCTGATGGACAAGGGGCTGGCGGGCGCCATCTGCCACGCCGTCAACCGCTGGCTGCTCGAAGAGTACTGCGCCGTCGCGCCCCGGCGCCTGAAGGCCGTCGGGCTCATCCCCTGCCAGGATCCCCCCGCCGCCGCCCAG
>DATGKN010000050.1:0-5686 GCA_035294645.1 Chloroflexota bacterium | reverse complement strand
GTCGTGGAACTGCGGCGCCGAGGGCCCGACCAACGATCCGGAGATCAACGCGCTGCGCGCGCGCCAGCAGCGCAACTTCCTGGCCACGCTGTTCCTCTCGCAGGGCGTGCCGATGCTGCTGGGCGGCGACGAGATCGGCCGCACCCAGCAGGGCAACAACAACGCCTACTGTCAGGACAACCCGATCAGCTGGTACGACTGGCAGCTCGACGACGCGCAGCGCGCCCTGCTGGAGTTCACCCGCCGCCTGATCGCCTTGCGCAAGGAGCACCCGGCGCTGCGGCGCGCCGAGTTCCTGACGGGCGAGTTCCTGCCGGCAGCGGATATCAAAGACCTCACGTGGCTGAAGGTGGACGGCACGGAGATGACGGAGGCGGAGTGGCGCGATCCGCACGCCCGCTCGCTGGGCATGCGGCTGGCAGGGCTCCCCCCGGACGGCGCCGAGGGCGACGACCCCGCCGCTGGCACGCTGCTGGTGCTGTTCAACGCCTACCACGAGGAGCTGCCGTTCGTGCTGCCCGAGGCGGGCGCCGAGAGCACGCAGTGGGAGGTGTTGCTCGACACCCGCAGCGCCGAGCCGCCGCTGGTCGACGGTGCGCCACCGGTCTACGACGTCGGCGATGAGTACCCTCTGGCCGGCCGCTCGGTGGCGGTACTTCGCCGGGTGCCGCCGGAGCGGAGCGCCGCGGCCGCCGCGCCGCCCGCGCCGCCCCCCCGCCGCTGGGCGCCCGAGCCGGCGGGCTGAGCCTGGGCACTGGCCGGGGGCCGGCTCCCGGTGATGCGCGGGGGGGTTAATCTGCCCGCTGGCGGCGCGCCCTTGGTACAGTCTGGCGAGGGCTGGCGCGCGCGCCGGCCACTAGTCGGGGGAGCAGGCGATGTACCGTGGGCGAGCAGCGTTGTTGGTCGCCAGCGCCGTGACGCTGGGGGCGCTGGGCGGGTGTCGGCCGCTGGTCTACGTGTCGCAAGTCGAGGCGCCCGCCGTGCCGCCCAGCGTAGCGCTACAGGGCGAGGTCCCCCCGGCGAGCACGGGCCAGGACGGCCAGGCGCCGATCCTGGGCAAGCCGCGCTCCCCCACGCCGGCCAGGCCGCCCATGGCGCTGCCGCCGCTGCCGTTCCCCCCGCCCGGCTGGGCTCTGCCGCCGAGCGCAGCGACTCCTACGCCTGGCCCTGGGCTCCGCCAGACCCTGACGGATCTCGCCTACGGCGACGACGCCCGCCAGCGGCTGGACCTGTATGTGCCGGCCAGCGTCGAGCCCGTGCCGGTGCTGCTGTTCGTGCATGGCGGCGCCTGGAGCAGCGGCGACAAGAGCCAGTATGCGTGGCTCGGCGTCCAGCTTGCGCAGCAAGGCCTGCTCGTCGCGGTGACGAATTACCGGCTCTCTCCTGCCGTGCAGCACCCACAGCACGCGCAGGATGTGGCGGCGGCCACGGCCTGGCTGTACCGCCACGCGGCCGAGTACGGGGGCGATCCGCAGCGGTTGTACCTGGCGGGGCACTCGGCCGGCGCGCACCTGGTCTCCCTGGTGGCGCTCGACGCCCGCTACCTGGCAGCGGAGGGAATCAGCGAGCCGATCGTGGCCGGGGTGGCGGCGTTCGCCGGGGCGGCGTACGATCTCGATGCTCGCTACGCCGCCACCCCACTGGCACCGCTACTAGCCCCGGCGTTCGGCAGCGACCCAGCGCGTTGGGCCGAAGCGGCCCCACTGCGCTACGTGAAGCCAGGCGCGCCACCGTTCCTGCTCGTGCACGGTCTGCTGGACGCGCAGGCGCCCGCGACCAGCGCGCAGACCTTCGCCACCGCCCTTCAGCAGCAGGGGGTGCCCACCACGCTATACCTGCTGCCGCAGCTCGACCACTTCACGGCGCTGCTGACGGGGCTCGCGGCGCTGCCCACCTTCGTGCGCGCGCCGGATGGCAAGCCCACCGACGCGCGCCGGCCGCGCCCGGGGGAGCAAGCGCGTCCCGCGCGTGGCCCGAGCGTGTGAGCCTACTACATGCCGGCGAGCGGCGGCGGCTGGATGCTGATCTCGTTGCGAACCACCTGGACGCCCGCCACGCGCCGTGCCGCGCTCTCCGCCAGCTCGCGGTCCTCCTCGGCCAGGACCTGGCCCGCGAGCGTGACGACCCCTGCCCGCGCGCTGACGCGCAGGTTCTCCACCCACACATCGGGGTCGTGCAATAGCACCGCCTCTACCTGGTTGGCCAGCGCCAGGTCGTGCAGCAGGGCCAGCGACTCCGGGGTGGGCTGGAACTCTGGCCGCGCCGCCAGCTGCGCGAGCAGCTCCGCTGCCGACTCCGCGGTGAGGGTGCGCGTGTTGAGCACGAGGTCGTAGGGCGCCGGGTCGTCCCACTCGATGTTGAACAGATAGCGGATGAACTGCTTGCGGTCGCGGTCGCCGCGGCGCAGCGCCTCCTCGGCCGCCTCGCGGGTCGGCTGGGCAGGGCGCCAGGGCGTGGCCGTCATGAGGCGCTGCACGCGCAGCTCGCGGGGGGCGATGGTGCGCACCTTGACGACGTGGTGGATATCGCGCAGCAGGATGCCCCCGCCATAGCCCAGCATCACGCAGTCGCCTTGGGTGGCGAAGCTATACACCACCGCGCGCACCAGCACGGCGTAGCGCCGCCGCTCCTCGTTCAGCCGCTCCCACAGGCTGGGCGCGCGCTCGTCCAGCTCCGGCGCGCCACGCCGCGCGCCGACTGCGTCGTAGCGGCGCACCGCGTCGATCAGCACCTGCCGATCGATCACCCGCACGCCCAGGCGGTCGGCGAGCGCGTGGGCAATGCGATCGGCGTCGCTGCCGGTTTCTCCGGTGATGGTGATGACGGGCATGGTTGCGCTGCCCCCCTTGCTGCCCCCGTGGCCCCTCGGTGGGGCGCATTCTAGCACACCCGCCTGGCGGCCGCGGAGCATTTCGCCGGCGCCGGTGGGGCGCAGGGGTGGCTAGCAGGCGCGGTGTCGCCCGATAATCGGCCAGGATAGGAGGTGTACGTGCGACGTCGCTGGTGGGGACTGATTGGCGTTGGGCTGCTGGCGCTCGCGCTGGGCGCCAGCGGGCTGGGACGGGTGGCGGGGCTGGCGCCGGGAGGGGCCGCGCTAGCGTCGCCGGCCGCTAGTGACCCGCCTGGGACCGAGGGCGTACGCTTGGAGCAGATCGGCTACCACGAACTCGATCCCGACGGGCTGCACGCCGACGTCTGGCTGCACCGCGGCTATGCCTATGTGGGTACCTGGGCCGCGGGCGCACGGGGGCGGAGCTGTCCGGGCCGCGGCGTGGTGGTGGTCGATCTCACCGACCCCACGCACCCTACTCCTGTCGCCCAGCTGGCGCAGCACCCAGGGACGACAGCCGAGGTGATGCGGGTGCGGGCGGTGGCCACCCCGTATTTCCAGGGCGACCTGTTGGCCGTGGGCTTGCAGGCCTGTGGCGGGGAGGCCCAGCGCGGCGTCGAGCTGTGGGATGTCACGGACCCGCGCGCGCCCCAGTTGCTCGGTTTCCACGCCACCGAGGTGGGCGGCGTGCACGAGCTAGACCTCGTGCAGCGCGTGGACGGGCGGGTGCTCGCCCTGCTGGCCGTGCCGTACTCGGAGACGAACCATCCCCAGCGACTGGGCGATTTTCGCATCGTGGAGGTAACCGACCCGCGCGCGCCGCGCCCGCTGGCCGACTGGGGCGCCAAGCGCGAGTTGGGCCTCGACGAGGACAGCGGGCTGGGTACTGACCCGGCGATCTACGCCCACAGCGTGCACGCCAGCGCCGACGGCCTGCGCGCCTATGTCTCCTACTGGGACGCGGGCGTGCTGCTGTTCGACCTCGCCGTGCCCGAGGCGCCGCGCCTGGTCGGCCGCACCCGCTTCCCGCCTGGGGCCGAGGGCAACGCGCACTCGGTCGCCCTGGCGCAGGGGGAGCGCGTGCTGGTGGAGGCCGACGAGGTGCTGGACGTGGTGGGCCGGGCCATCCGGGTCGACAGTCCGCCGGACCTCGCCGGACTCATCCCCGCGGGGGGCGCGCTGCCCGGCCCCCCCTGGTCCGACAGGGCGCAGGTAACGGGCGAGCTCGTGTACCTCGGGCGGGGCTGCCCCGCCGGCGACTGGAGCACGCAGCTTGGCGGCCGCGGGGAGCGGATCGACGTGCCGGACCCATACCCCAACGATCCGCAGGACCGCATCGCCCTGCTAGAGCGCGGCGGCTGTCCGTTCCGTGACAAGCTCGACCGCGCCAAGGCGGCCGGGGCGCTGGGCGCGGTGGTGATCAACACCGCCGATGCCCCGCTCACGCCTCAGGCGGCCAGCGGGCCATTGGGTGCGTTCGGGATCGCGCGCAGCGACGGCGAACGGCTGAAGGCCGCCCTGCGCGCCGAACGTGTCGAGGTCACCCTCGCCGACGACCTGCGCGAGTACCACGACTTCGGCGGCCTCCGCCTGTGGAGTCTGGACGACCCCACCGACCCGCAACCGCTGGCCACCTACTACACGCCCCGTGCCCGGGTGGACCCCGTGCTAGGGCCCGCGGCGGAGGGGCGTTTCTCCGCGCACAACCCGGTGGTGCAGGGCGACCTGCTGTTCGTGTCGTGGTACTCCGATGGGGTGCGCGTGTTGGACATCCACGATCCCGCGGCGCCCCGCGAGGTGGCCAGCTGGATTCCTCCCGCGCGGGCCCAGCCGCGCGCCATCCCGACCTACTTGGGCGACGGGCCGCAGGTGTGGGGGGTGGCGGTCGAGGGCGACCTGGTCGTGGCCAGCGACATCAACAGCGGGCTGTATGTCCTGCGGCTGGTCCGCTGAGCGGCCCCCTGGCTAGCGCCGGCGCCTGGCCAGCACGGCGAGTGCCAGCAGGCCGGCGGCGAGCAGGCCGGCGCTGCCGGCCTCGGGGATGACCGGCACCTCCCCGGCTGGCGCCGCGGGGCCCGGCACGGGCGGCAGCAAGGGCGGCGGGAGCGCGGGACCGGGCGGCGGAGCGGGGCCGACGGGCGGCAGGAGCGGGACGACGCCCCCCCCGGGCCGCGGAGTAGGCGTGGCGGTCGCGGGGGGCGCGGGTGCCTGCCCGAGCAGCTGCACGATCCCCCCGAGCTGCGGCCGCTGGCCGGCGCTGGGCAAGCGCGCATCGCACGGCGAGCGGGTCGTGACGTCGGCTGGCGGGCACGGGAGCGCGCGACTGCCGGCGGGCCGGCCCTGACCGTCGACCACTGGGACTACGACCTGCGGTGCGAGCCCCGGCTGGACCCCGCGCACCGTGCCGCTGACCGCTAGATCCCCGTTGACGGTGAGGGTCAGGCAGTTCTCCAGCGGGCGCGGGCACATACCTCGCTCCAGTGGCCCTTGCGCCAGCACCCCGCTCGGCTGGCCCGTGCGCACCAGGAAGGCGTGGAACGCGGTGAGTGGGCCCGCGGTGGGCGTGCTGGTGGGAGACGCGGCGGCCGTCGCTGAGGGCGCCGGGGTGGGGCTGGGGATGACGCTCGGCGTGACCGACGGTGGGACAGTGGGCGTCTTGGTGGGCGTACTGGTGGTGGTTGGGCTGGGCGTGCCAGTGACCGAGGGGCTCGGCGTGGCGCTGCTCGTCGGTGAGCTCGTGGGGGTGGCGCTCGGCACGGCCGTAGGGGTGGCCGTAGCGGAGGGCGTACCGGTAGCGGTCGGCGTTGGGGTGGTCGTCGCCGTGCTGGTGGGTGTCGCGGTGGGGGGCGGCGGGGC
>DATGKN010000049.1:0-40430 GCA_035294645.1 Chloroflexota bacterium | reverse complement strand
GAGGCCGCCTCGGGCCTGCGCGGCGCGCCACTGGCGCTGCTGCCCTGCCGCACGGTGGAGCTCGCCGTGCCGCACGACAGCGAGATCGTCATCGAGGGGCTGCTGCACACCGACCGCTTCGTGGACGACGAGGGGCCGTTCATCGAGGTGTTCGGCCAGTACTCCGAGGTGGGGCGCTGCCCGCTGGTGGAGGTGACCGCGCTCACTCACCGCCACGACGCTATCTACTACGACGTGCTCGGCTGCGAGGGCGTCACGCTGCGCAAGTACATCCTGGAGGCGGGCATCCTGCGCCAGCTGCGCCAGGCGGTGCCCATCGTGCGCGACGTGGAGATGACGCGCGGCGGCATGTACCGCTTCCACCTGGTGATCGCGGTGCACAAGACCAGTCCGCTCGACGAGGGCTTGCAGCGTCAGGCGATCTTCGCCGCCTTCGCCGCGCTCAAGGATCTGGACCTGGTGATCGTGGTCGACGACGACATCGACATCCACAACCCCACGGATGTCGAGTACGCGCTGGCGATGCGCATGGAGGCCAGCAAGGACCTGATCCTGATGCCCGGCGCCCGCTGCCACGAGTACGTGCTCGTCTCCGACAACGGGCGGCGCACGAAGGTGGGCATCGACGCCACAGTGCCGTTCGAGCGGCAGCACGAGTTCCGCCGCGCGACCTACGCGCAGGTGCGCCTGGAGGACTACGACACCACGCTGGCGCCCGGCGCGGCCGCCATCCCCGCGCTGGCGCCGCGGCGAGCGCAGGTAGCCGCCCGCGAGTAGCGGGGCCCCATCGGCGCGGTCTGCTATAGTCTGCTTGTGCAGCAACGCGGGCGCGTGCGGCGCTATCTCCGACAGCACTGGGCCCAGCTCCTGCTGGGCTTGTTGTTTGTCGTCGTCGGCAATGGCGTGGCGCTCCAGGTCCCCGTCGTGCTCCAGCGCGCCATCGATACTATCCACCGGGCGAGCGAGCGCGGTGGGGCAGCGCTGGCCGCCGCCGGCGGCGAGCTGGGCGGGCTGGCGGCGTTGATCGTCGCGCTGGCGGTCGCCGACGGCGCAGCGCGCTTCGCCGCTCGCTGGTGCATCAACCGCGTGTCGCGCCAAGTAGAGTACGCGCTGCGCAACGACCTGTTCGCCCACGTCGAGCGGCTCGACCAGCGCTTCTTCCTCGGCATGCGCACTGGCGACCTAGTGGCGCGGTTCACCAACGACCTGTCGGCGGTGCGCCAGGCGCTCGGCGCGGGCATCCTACATGCGGCCAACACGATGGTGGTGTTCGGCGCGGCGCTGTGGTTCATGCTCCAGCTCAGTCCCAAGCTCACGCTGCTGTCGGCGCTGATCCTGCCGTCGCTGGGGCTGCTGTACTTCCTGCTCAAGCAGCAGATCGAGGCGCGCTTCCGCGCCGTGCAGGACGAGTTCGCGGCCGTGTCCACGCGCGTGCAGGAGAACCTCGCGGGCATCCGCGTGGTGAAGGCCTACGCCCAGGAGGCGGCCGAGGTGGAGCGGTTGCGCGCGGCCAGCCAGCGGTACGTGGAGCGCAAGCTGGCCGAGGTGCGGCTGTCGGGCGTGGTGTGGCCGGCGATGTCGCTGCTGGGCGGCGTGGCGGCGGTCGTGCTGCTGTACGTGGGTGGCCTGGCGGTGATCGCGGGCGAGCTGACGATCGGGCAGTTCGTGCAGTTCGGCGCCTACCTGGGCCTGCTGAGCTGGCCGATGATCGCGCTGGGCTGGGTGGCGAACCTGCACCAGCAGGCGCAGGCGGCCCTCGGGCGGCTGTACGAGGTGTTCGCTGCCCAGCCGACGATCCAGTCCCCGGAGCAGCCGGTGCGCAGCGGCCCTATCCGCGGCGCGATCGAGTTTCGCCAGGTAGCCTTCAGCTATCCTGCCTCTTCCGTCACCGGCGAGGGGGGGGAGCAGGGGCGGGGGGAACGGGCCCTCGATGGTGTGTCGCTGCGCATCCCCGCGGGCGCCACCGTGGCTATCGTCGGGCCGATGGGCGCCGGCAAGAGCACCCTCGTGCAGCTGGTGCCGCGCCTGTACGACCCGCAGGAGGGCACGGTGCGGGTCGACGGCGTGGACGTGCGCCAGCGCGACCTGGCGGAGCTGCGCGCCGCCATCGGCTATGTGCCCCAAGAGACGTTCCTGTTCTCCGACACGCTGCGCGCCAACCTCACGCTCGGGGCCGAGGGCGCTAACGAGGCCGCGGTGTGGGCGGCGGTGGAGGCCGCGGGGCTGGCGGCCGACGTGGCCGACTTCCCCAACGGGCTGGACACCCTGGTCGGCGAGCGCGGCGTGACCCTCTCCGGCGGGCAGAAGCAGCGCGTGGCCATCGCCCGCGCCCTGCTGAAGGATCCCCGGATCCTGATCTTGGATGACGCGCTGGCTAGCGTCGATGTGGCCACCGAGGAGGCGATCCTGCGCGCCCTGCGGACGGCGGCGCGCGGGCGCACGTGCCTCATCATCTCGCACCGCGTCTCGACCGTGCGCCATGCCGACTGGATCGTGGTGCTGGAGCGCGGCCGCGTGGTCGAGCAGGGCACGCATGCCGAGCTGCTAGAGCACGACGGGCTGTACGCGCGGCTGTACCGGCAGCAGCTGCTGGCGCAGGAGCTGGAGGCGGACGCGCCCGAGGCGCCCGTTCCCATTTCCGCTCCCTCCACCGACGGGGCGGGTGCCGGCGTGGGGGCGCGGGCTGCGCAGGAGGAGCGGCGGTGATCCCGACGCCCGAGGAAGCCGAGGTCCAGGGGCGCGCCTACGACGCGCGGCTCGTGCGCCGGCTGCTGCGCTACCTGGGGCCGTACCGGCGGGACCTTGCGCTGTCGCTGGCGCTGCTATTAGCCATCGGCCTGCTGGAGCTGGTCGGGCCGTACCTCACCGGAGTGGCTATCGACCGCTTCCTGACCACCGGCCAGTGGGAGGGGCTCGGCCCCCTGGCGCTGCTGTACCTGGGGGTCTTGCTGCTGCTGTTCGGGCTGCGCTATGTCCAGACCTACCTGCTCAACCGCACGGGCCAGCGGGCGATGCACGACCTGCGCGTCGAGCTGTTCGCTCACCTCCAGCGGATGGGGCTGCGCTTCTTCGACCGCCACCCGGTGGGCGCGCTGATGACCCGGCTGACCAACGACATCGAGGCGCTCAACGAGGCGCTCACGTCGGGGGTGGTGGCCGTGCTCGGCGATGTGATCACGATGGTGGGGATCAGCGTGGTGCTCGTGCTGCTGGACTGGCGGCTGGCGCTGATCACCTTCCTGTGCCTGCCGCTGCTGTACGCCAGCAGCCACTGGATCCAGCAGCGCCTGCGCGACTCGTACCGCACCATCCGCGTGCGCCTGGCGCGCCTGAACGCCAACGTGCAGGAGGCGATCAGCGGGCTGGCGGTGATCCAGCTGTTTGGGCAGGAGCGGCGGGCGCTGGAGCGGTTCGACGCGCTCAACCGCGACCACCTGGCGGCCAGCCAGCGCTCGGTGCTGTACTTCTCGCTCCTGTTCCCCGTGGTCGGGGCGGTGGGCGCGGTGGCCACTGCAGCGATCGTCTGGTACGGCGGCGGCCAGGTGCTCCAGGGCACGCTCACCCTCGGCGTGCTGGTGGCGTTCGTGCAGTACCTGCACCGCTTCTACGAGCCGATCCGCGACTTGGCGGAGAAGTACAACATCATGCAGCAGGCGATGACCGCTGCCGAGCGCATCTTCGGCCTGCTGGACCAGGAGCCAGACATCCGCGATCCAGCGCGCCCGCGCCCGCTGCCCGCCCCGCGCGGCGAGGTCGTCTTCGAGCACGTCTGGTTCGCCTATGCGGGCGAGCACTGGGTGCTGCGCGACATCGCGCTGCGCATCGCGCCCGGCGAGCGCGTGGCGTTCGTCGGGGCCACGGGCGCGGGCAAGACCTCGCTGATCAGCCTGCTCGCGCGCTTCTACGACCCGCAGCGCGGCCGCATCCTGCTCGACGGCGTGGACCTGCGCGAGCTGGACCAGGCGACCCTGCGTCACCAGCTCGGCATCGTGCTGCAGGATCCCTTTCTGTTCGCGGGTACCCTGGCACACAACATCCGGTTGAACGACCCGACGATCGACGACGCGCGGGTGCGCGAGGCGGCGCGGCGGGTGGGCGCCGCGGCGTTCATCGAACGGCTGCCCGGCGGGTACGAGCACGTGGTGCGCGAGCGGGGCGCTGGGCTGTCCACGGGCCAGAAGCAGCTCATCGCCTTCGCCCGGGCCCTGGCGCACGACCCGCGCGTGCTGCTGGTGCTCGACGAGGCGACCAGCAGCGTGGACGCTGAGACGGAGGCGCGGATCAGCGCGGCGCTGCGCGAGCTGGGACGCGGGCGCACGGTGATCGCCATCGCGCATCGGCTGTCCACCGTGCAGGAGATGGACCGCATCGTGGTGCTGCACAAGGGGCGTGTCGCCGAGCAGGGCACGCACGCCGAGCTATTGGCGCGCCGCGGGCTGTACTACCGGCTCTGGGAGCTGCAACGGCACGAGGCGCTGGTGCGCTCCGCGTGACCGCGGTCGCCGCCCGACGTGGCGGGCCGCGCGGCGGCACGACTCGGCCCGCTGGCTGGTGGTTGAGAGAGGCATGGAGAGCACGGGCCTGAACGGGCAGATACCCTGGCACGAGGCGCGCCGCGCCGCCTGGGCGCTGGTGCGCTCGCCGCTCGGGCTGGCCGCGGCGGCGCTCGGCGCGGCGCTGCTGACCTACGCCACGCAGGTCGAGTGGCGCTGGCTGCGCATCGTCGAGCGGCGGGCGGTTGTGCCCTCGCTGCCGCCGGCGCTGGAGGGGCTGCGCGTGCTGCACCTGTCGGACCTGCACATCGGCGGGCTGCATTGCGGCGCGCGGCACGTGGCGACGGCGCAGCGGCTCGCCGCCGAGCTGGTCGTGGTCACGGGCGACCTGGTGCAGGGCAACCGGGCCATCGCGCGCTGCGCCGAGCTGCTGGGAGGCTTCCAGGCGCCGCTCGGCGTGTGGGTGGTGCTGGGCAACCACGACTACTCGTATCCGAGCTGCCCCGTGGACACCGAAGCGCTGGTAGCGGCGCTGGAGGCGCGTGGGGTGCGCGTGCTGCGCAACCAGGCGGCGCGCCTGGCCTGGCGCGGGGCGGAGTTCTGGCTGGCGGGCACCGACGACCCGCACCGGCGACGGCACGACCTGCGCGCCACACTGGCCGCCGTGCCGCCGGGGGCGTTCACCGTGCTGCTCGCCCACTCGCCGGACGGCCTGGCGGATCTCCCCCCGGGGCGCGTGGCGCTGGCTTGCGTCGGGCACACCCATGGCGGTCAAGTGCGGCTGCCGGGCCTCCCAACCATCAGCAACACCCGCCGTTCCTGGCCCCGGGCGCCGGGGCTGGCGCCGGTCGGCGACACGCTGGTGCACTTCCACGCGGGCATGGGCAACATCATCCCGCTGCGCTGCGGCGTGCGGCCCGAGGTCGCGCGGCTGACCCTCACGCGTGGTGCTACGGCGGCCGACGGCCCGGTGGGCTAGAATGGGCCCGGCGCGCGGGGCCGGAGGCGCGCCGCGCAGTCGGTAAGGAGCTGGACGATGCAGGTGCAAGTCGACGGCGTGCGGTTGAACTACCGTCTGGTGGGCGAGGGGCCGGTATTGGCCTTCGCGCACTCGCTGGGCATGGACCACACGCAGTGGGAGCAGCAAGAGCGCCATTTCCAGAGCCGCTACCGCGTGCTGAGCTACGACGCGCGCGGCCACGGCGCCTCGGACAAGCCGCCGGGCCCGTACCGGATCGAGCAGCTGGGCGAGGACTTCTACGGACTGCTGCGCGCTTTGGGGCTCGACCGCGCGGTGGCCATCGGGCTGTCGATGGGCGGGATGGCCGCGCAGGCGCTGGCCGTGGCGCATCCCGAGGTGGTAGCGGGTCTCGTGCTGCTCGACACCACCTGCTGGTATCTCGAGGACGGCCCGCAGCAGTGGGAGGAGCGGGCGCGCACGGCGGAGACGCAGGGGCTCGCCGCGCTGGTCGACTTCCAGCTGCAGCGCTGGTTCAGCGAGCGCACGCGAGCCACGAACCCGGCCGTGGTGGAGCGCGCGAAGCAGGTGTTCCTGGCCAACGACGTGGCGGCCTACGCGGCGGCGTGCCGCGCGCTGGGGGCACTGGACCTACGCGGAAAGGTAGAGAGCATCCGCTGCCCGACGCTGATCGTCGTGGGCGAGGAGGACTACGCCACGCCCGTGTCGATGGCCGAGGACCTGCACCGCCGTATCCCGAACTCCGAGCTGGTGGTGCTGCCAGGGGTGCGGCACCTGAGCGCAGTCGAGGCGCCCGAAACGGTCAACGCGCACATCGAGCGGTTCCTGCAGCGCATCGGCGGGTAGGTCGCTACTCCTCGTCCGGCTCCTGGAGCTGGCGCAGGTACTGCTCGAGGTCGCGGAGCACCGCCTCGGCGCTCGGCAGCTCGTCCGGCGGCTCGCTGGGCGGCTCGTCGCCGGCCTCGGCGGCCTGGGCCTGGAGCTTCTCCACGAACTGGCGCAGGTCCGGCCGCTGGGCGAGCGCCTCGTCGATGCGCGCCTGGAGCTCGCGGCCCATCGCCGCCAGCTCCTCGCCGCCCAGGTCGGCGTGCAGCAGGCGCTGGAGCGCCTCCAGCAGCGCGGCGGCCACCTTGGGGTTGGGCATGCCCTGGAGGTAGCTGGGCGCGGCGCCCCAGATGGAGGCCGCGGGCAGGCCGGCGCGGCGCGCGGCGTCGAGCACCGCGGTGAGGAACCCGGTCGGTCCTTGGTAGCGCGTCTCGCCGATGGCCAGCGCCTGCAGCGCGGCGCGCAGCTCGGGATCGACGGCGGTACCCACGAGTGGCACGGGCGCCGTGTGGGCCACGGGAGCGTAGAAGCAGCCCAGGCCGATGAGGCGCCGAGCGCCGAAGCGGCGGGCTAGTGCGATCACCTCGCGGGCGCACGCCTGCCAGCGCAGGTCCGGCTCGGGGCCGACCAGCAGCAGCAGGTCCTGGGGCGCGTGGGGCAGCGGCAGCCCCGCGCACTTCAAGGTTGGCCACTGGAGGTCGCGGAGGCCCTCGCCGCCGAGCCGCACCACCGGCCGGGTGACCGTGTAGTTGTAGATTGCCTCGGCATCGAAGGTCGCCAGCTCGTGCGACGCCCACTTCTCCAGCACGTAGCCCAGCGCGCCGCTGGCCGCCGACGCCGCGTCGGACCAGCCGGTGAAGGCACACACCAGGGTGGGCTCGCGCAGCTCGACCTCGCGGTGGATCTGGAGCATCGCCTGCCCTCGCAGGGCGCCGAGCGCCCTGTCACTGTAGTGAGGTTATTGTACGGCGGCCCAGCCGCGGGCGGCTCAGCGGATGGCCGCCGTGGGCCGCTCCGCCAGCGCGTCGGCCAGCCGCTCGTGGTGGATCGGCAGCAGCTCGGGCAGCGCATCGATCGCAAACCACGCCACAGCTGTCGCCTCCTCCGTCTCGCGCGGCGCGCCGCCCACCAGCTCGCAACGGAACGTCAGCGACACCGGCTGGCAGCGGTGGCCGTCGGCGTAGCGCAGCAGCACGTCCGGGTTCGAGTACACGCCGGTGAGCTGGACGGGCCGCACGCGTAGGCCCGTCTCCTCCTCGACCTCGCGCACCAGCGCCTCCGCGACGCTCTCGCCCGGCTCCACCCCGCCGCCGGGCAGCGCCCAGTAGCCGTTGTCCCGCCGCCGCATCAGCAGCACCCGGCGCTGTGCGTCGAGCAGGACACAGTTGACGACCAGCCGTACGGGCCCCTCGCGCCCGACGCGCGGCCCCCTGACGATTTCCACCCGCGCTTTACCCTCCCCTCCGGGCGTCGGTGATCTCCGCCAGCGACTATACCACTGGCCGGCACGCCCCGGGGCGGCTGCACGCGCGGCCGGGCCGTGAGCGACGCGTTGACCCGGCGCGACGGAGTTGGTAGCATCCGGCCAGCCGCGACACGGGGCGGCAGGCGGGGTCGGCTCGTTGCCCGATCGCCCCTGGCCGCCGGGAGCGCCACCGATGCCCTGGCCCGACCTGCGCGCATTCCTCGCCTTCCTCGAGGAGCAGGGCGATCTGCTGCGCATCCACGAGCCGCTGTCGTGGGAGTACGAGATCGCGGCGCTGACCCGCCAGACGTCGGACCTACAGGGGCCGGCGCTGCTGTGCGAGCGCGTGGTGGGCAGCGCGTTCCCGGTGCTCAGCGGCCTGTTCGCTGCGCGCCGCCGCGTGGCCCGGGCGCTGGAGGTGCCCGAGGAGCGGCTGTACGACGCCTACCGCGAGCGCGAGGAGCGGCCGATCGCGCCCGTGCTGGTGGACCGCGGCCCGTGCCAGGAGATCGTGCTGCGCGGCGACGAGATCGATCTCACGGCCCTGCCGATCCTGCGCCACTACGAGCGCGACGGTGGCCGCTACATCACCGCCGGCCTGCAGGTCGTGCGCGACCCCGTCAGCGGCCAGCGCAACGTGTCGATCCACCGCATGCTGCTGCTGGACCGCACTCACCTGTCGGTCTACGCGCCCCCGGGGCGGCACACGCGCACCGTCATCGAGCGCAACCTCGACGCCGGGTGCCCGACCGAAATCGCGACGGTCATCGGCAGCGAGCCGGCGCTCCAGATCGCCACGCAGGCGCGCGTGCCGCTCGGGGTGGACGAGTACGCGATCGCCGGCGGCCTGCGCGGCGCGCCGCTGGAGCTGGTGCGCTGCCAGACGCTGGCCCTCGAGGTGCCGGCCACCGCCGAGCTGGTCATCGAGGGGCGTACGATCCCGGGCGAGTACTGCGCCGATGGGCCGTTTGGCGAGTACCCGGGCACCTACAGCCCCGTGAAGCAGGCGCCGGTGCTGGAGGTGACGGCGATCACCCTGCGCCGCGGGGCGATCTACCAGAACGCGCTCACTGGCATGCCGATGACGGAGAACCATTGGATGATGCAGCCGGCGGCCACCGCGATGGTCTGGCGCGAGGCGTACAAGGTCTGCCCGGAGGTGCGCGCGGTGCACGTCACCCCGGGCGGCGCGGCACGCCACCACGTGGTGGTGTCGATCAAGAAGCGCCACGACGCCGAGGCGCGCAACGTGGCGCTGGCGCTGCTGGCGGCACCGCTGGGGGCCAAGCAGGTGATCGTGGTCGACCACGACATCGACGTGTTCGATCCGCTGCAGGTCGAGTGGGCCTGCAACGTGCGGGTGCAGCCCGACCGCGACGTGATCGTCGTGCCCAACCTATACAGCCCGACGCTCGACCCCTCGGCGCCCGCCGAGCGGACCACGGCGAAAATAGCGATCGACGCCACGGCGCCGTTGGGCCGCCTGGAGGAGTTCGCGCCGGTGCGCATCCCGAACTACGAGCGCTACGACCTGCGGCGGTACCTGGCGGCCGAGCGCGCGGCCAGCCCGGCCAGGCGCTAGCGCGCGGGGCGCCGGCCCTGTGCCGCGTGGGGGTGGCGCGATGGGAGTGGCCCGTTGGACCTGGAGATCTTGACGCCCAGCAGTGTGGCCGAGGCGGCGGCCCTGCGTGCCGAGCACGGCGACGAGGCCAAGGTGATCGCGGGGGGCACCGCGCTGGTGCTCATGCTGCGCAACCGGCTGATCGCGCCCCGCTATCTCATCAGCCTGAACACGGTCGCCGATCCGCTGCGCGAGATCCACTACCAACCGGGCCGCGGCCTGCGTATGGGCGCGCTAGTGCCCATCGCCCGCGCCGAGCGGCACCCCGCGATCCGCGAGCGCTATCCCGCGCTGGCCGATACGTATCATCAGGTGGCGAATATCCGGGTGCGCTGGGCGGCCACGGTGGGGGGCAACTGCACGGAGGCCGACTACGCCTCCGACCCGCCGGCCCTGCTGATCGCGCTCGGGGCGCGGGTGCGGGTGCAGGGACCCACCGCGGCGCGCGAGATCCCGCTGGAAGCGTTCTTCCAGGACTTCTACGAGACCGCTCTCGGTCCCGACGAGGTGCTCACCGAGGTGCTGGTGCCGGAGCCGCCGCCCGACCTGCGCGCGCACTACCTGAAGTTCGTGACGCGCTCGTCGGAGGACCGGCCGTGCGTCGGCGTGGCAGTGGCGGCGCGGCGCGACGCGGCCGGCCGCTTCACCGACCTGCGGGTGGTGGTGGGCGCCGTGGCCGGCACGCCACAGCGGGTGCCGGAGGCGGAAGCGCTGGCGCGCGGGGAGCGGCCGTCGCCCCCCCTGTTCCAGGCGATCGGCGACGCCTACGCCCGCGCCATCGACCCGATCGACGATATCCGCGGCTCGGCCTGGTACCGGCAGCGCATGATCCGCGTGCTGGTGCCGCGCGCGCTGGCCGCGGTGACGGACGCGACGAGCGAGCAGCGGGGCGTCTAGCGGCCCCGCCGAGGAGCAAGCCATGGTGCTGCGCGAGCGAGAACCGGGAACCTCCGCGCCGGTAGTGGTCGGGCAGGCGCTGCCGTACCTCGATGCCGTCGAGCGCGTCACCGGCGCGGTGCCATACACGTTGAACCTCGAGCTGCCCGGCATGCTGCACGTCAAGCTGCTGCGCAGCCCGCACCCCCATGCGCGCATCCGCCGCATCGACCCCAGCGGCGCCGATCGCGTGCCCGGCGTGGCCTATGTGCTCACGGGCCCGCGGCTACTGGAGCTGGGCATCGGCACCCACTACGGCGTGGTGATCCAGGACAAGCCGATCGTGGCCATCGACAAGGTGCGCTACGTGGGCGACATCGTGGCGGCGGTGGCGGCGGTGGACGAGGACACCGCGCTGGAGGCGCTGGAGCACATCGCCGTGGAGTACGAGGAGCTGCCGGCGGTGTTCGACGCCGAGGAAGCGCTGCGGCCCGGCGCCCCCCTGCTGTTCGAGACGCTGCCGCCGCAGCGCCAGACGTTCGCCGACATCATCGTGCACCGCGCCGAGGGGACCAATCTCTGCAACCATTTCAAGCTGCGCAAGGGCGATGTGGCGCAGGGGTTCGCCGAGGCGGACGAGCTCTTCGAGGATGTCTACTCCACCCCCGCGGCGCAGCACTGCCCGCTGGAGCCGCATGTGGTGTTGGCCCAGTGGGAACCGGACGGGCGGCTGGTGGTGTGGTCGGCGACGCAGACGCCGTACTCGGTGCGGGCCGATCTGGCCGAGCTGTTCCGTCTGCCGCAGGCCAAGGTACGCGTGCTCACCGCCACGCTCGGCGGCGCCTACGGGGCCAAGAGCTACATCCACTTGGAGCCGCTGGCTGCTACCCTGGCGCTGGCGGCGCGCCGCCCCGTCAAGCTCGTGCTCAGCCGCCAGGAGGAGTTCCTGGAGATCACCAAGCACCCGTCGCGGATCTATATCCGTACCGGCGTCAAGCGCGATGGGACGCTGACCGCCCGCGAGATCCGCTGCTACTGGAGCGCGGGCGCGTACGCCGACATCTCGCCGCGGCTGATCAAGAACGGCGGCTACGCGAGCCCCGGCCCGTACCGCATCCCGCACATCAAGGTCGATTCCTACGGCGTGTACACCAACCTACCCCCCGCCGGCGCCTTCCGTGGCTACGGCGCGCCGCAGGCGCACTGGGCCGGCGAGTGCCAGATCGACGACATCGCCCGCGCGCTGGGCATCGACCCGGTCGAGCTGCGGCTGCGCAACCTGCTGCGCGACGGCGACGCCTTCGCCACCAGCGAGCAGATGCACGACGTGCACTTCCACGAGCTGCTGCGCGAGGCAGCGGCCAAGGTCGGCTGGGGCACGCCGAAGCCCGCGCCGCGCCCCGGCAAGGCGATCGGCCGCGGGGTGGCGGTAGCGCTCAAGAGCACCGTCACGCCCTCGACCTCGGTGGCGGCGGTGCGCGTGGAGGCGGACGGCAGCATCACCGTGCTGAGCAGCACGGTCGAGATGGGGCAAGGCGCGAAGGGTATCCTGGCGCAGATCGCCGCCGAGAAGTTCGGCGTCGGCTACGACCGGGTGCGCGTGGTGGACCCTGATACCGACATCACGCCGTATGACCAGTCCACCACCTCTAGCCGCTCGACGTTCTCGATGGGCACCGCGGTGCAGTACGCCGCCGAGGATGCCTGCAATCAGCTGCGCGAGCTGGCCGCCGGGCTGCTGGAGGCCGCCCCGGGCGACATCGAGATCGCCGGCGGCCGCGTGTTCGTCAAGGGCTCGCCGGACCAGGGCTTGCCGATCGGCCACGTGCTGGCCCGCACGCGCCGCCAGCAGGTGCTCGGGCACGGCACGTTCGTCACCGAGGGTGGGCTAGACCCCGAGACGGGCCAGGGGGTGGCGGCGGTGCACTGGCACCACGCCGCCGGCGCCGCCGAGGTGGAGGTGGACCTGGAGACGGGCCAGGTGGAGGTGCTGCGCTACCACACCGAGGTGTACGTCGGCCGGGCGGTGAACCCTCGCAACGCACGGCTGCAGAACGAGGGCAGCGTGATCCTCGGGCTGGGCCAGACGTTCTTCGAGGAGATGCGCTACGACGACGGTCAGCTGGTCAACGGCAACCTGGCCGACTATATGATCCCCTCGTTCGAGGACTTGCCGGGGTCCCTGAGCAGCCGCTTCGTGGAGCACCCCAGTGGGCGCGGCGAGGCGCACGGGCTCGGGGAGACGGCCGTGCCGCCCGTGGCGGCGGCGATCGGCAACGCCATCCGCGACGCCACCGGGGTGCGCATCCGCGACCTGCCGCTCACGCCGGAGCGTGTGCTGCGGGCGTTGGAGGCCCAGAGAGCGGCCAGGCCGCCGGCGGCCAGCAGCGACCACCAGGCACAGGGGGAGCGATGAAGCGGGAGCTGACCTTGCGCGTGAACGGCCGCGAGCAGCGCGCGGTGGCCGACACGCACCACACGCTGCTGGAGGTGCTGCGTCGCGAGCTGCGGCTGTTCAGCGTCCGCGAGGGCTGTGGGGTCGGGATGTGCGGCGCCTGTACCGTCCTGCTGGACGGGCAGCCCGTCAGCTCGTGCCTGCTGCTGGCCCACGAGGTGCGCGGGCGGTCGATCGAGACGGTCGAGGGCTTGGCGCAAGGCGGCACGCTGCACCCGATCCAGGAGGCGTTCATCGAGCACACGGCGTTCCAGTGCTCGTTCTGCACGCCCGGGATGATTCTGGCGACCAAGGCGCTGCTGGCAGAGAACCCGGACCCAACCGAGGAGGAGATCGCGGACTACCTGGCGGGCAACCTGTGCCGCTGCGGCAGCTATCTGGCCATTATCGAGGCGGTCCGTGCCGCAGCGGAGCGATGGCGAGCGGTGGGGGCGCTTCGCTGAGGAACTAGGAGGCGCACGATGGTCCCTGCGGCTCTGATGAGGCGATGGCTCTCGGTCGTGTTCGGCTCGCTCCTGGTGGTCGCGGTGCTCGGCTGCGGCCAGCAGGCCCCCTCGACTGCTGCGGCCCCGCCGCCCACGCCTGTTGGCGGGAGCGCGGCGACCCCCACGGAGCGGGCCCCCACTGCTGCGGCGCCCGGCGCCGCCCCGGCGCCACAGCGTCTGCGGGTCGCCTACAGCGCGCTGTGGGCCCTCAACGCGGTGCCCTGGGCGGCACTGGAGGAAGGTATCTTCGCCCGCCACGGGCTGGATGTGGAGATGCGGTTCATCGCTAGCGCCCAGACGGTGCCCGCGGCCCTCAGCGGCGATGTCGACCTCTCCTTTGGCGGCGGCTACGCGGCGGTGACCTCGCGCCTCGGCGGGAGTGATGCGCTGATCGTGTTCAATCTCGCCAACTGGTCGCCCTACGAGCTGATGGTCACTCCGGACATCAACAGCGCGGCGGATCTACGCGGCAAAGCGCTGGGGGTGAGCCGCTTCGGCTCGGCTTCCGACACGGCCACTCGCGACGCGCTCCGCCGGCTGGGGCTGGTGCCCGAGCGCGACGTGACGTTGCTGCAGCTGCAGAGCCTGACCGAGCGCATCGCCGCCATGCACACGGGGCAGATCGCCGGTGGCGTGGCGCTGGCGCCGGACAACGTGCTCCTGCGTCGCCAGGGGTTCAAGACGCTGATCGACCTGGGGGCCACGGGCGAGCCCGAGCTGACCAACACGGCCTTCAGCACCCAGCGTTGGCTCGACGCCCACGAGGCGACCGCCCAGGCGTTCGTGGACGCACTGGTCGAGGGTATCCACTTCGTGAAGACCAACCGCGAGGCGACGCTGCGCGTGCTGGCCAAGTATCTGGAGCTGGACGACCCGGAGGCACTGGAGGCGGCCTACGACGCGGCGGTCGGGCAGCGCCTGGAGCCGTTGCCCGACCTGGGCATCGAGGCCGCGCGCCGCTACCTGCGCGAGCTGTCGGCCAGCGATCCCCGGGCGGTCGGCGCGCGCGCCGAGGACTTCTTCGCCACGCGCTTCGTGGACAGCGTGCGCGCGCGCGGATTGGTGGACCGTCTGTATCGTGGGCAGTAAGATGCAGCCACCAGCACGATCGGCCGGGCGGACAGGCGCCCTGGGGCGCCAGCCCGCGCGTACGTAGGGGGAGAGGATGCCCGCAGTCCGGATTCACCCCAGGAGGTCGCTGGGTGGGGCGCTGGCTGTTCTCGCGATCGCGCTCGCGGCTTGCGCGCAGCCGCCGGCCGCCCAGCCGCAGCGGGCCGCTCCGTCCAGTGCCGCGCCGGCCGGCCCGGCGCCCAACGCCGCGAGCAGCCCGGCTGCCAGCGCCCCCGCCACGCCTACCAAGATCCGGCTGGCGTATAGCCAGATCTGGGGCGCCAACGTGGTGCCCTGGCTGGCTTACGAGGCCGGCGTGTTCGCTAAGCACGGGCTGGAGGTGGAGCTAAGCTACGTGGCTAGCTCGCAGACGGTGCCGGCCACCCTCTCCGGGGACGTCGACATCGCCATCGGCGGCGGCTACGCCGTCATCAACTCGCGGCTCGCGGGCAGCGACCTGGTGATGTTCTACAACGCGATGAACTGGTACCCCTACCTGCTGATGACCTCGCCGGACATCGGCACACCCGAGGAGCTGCGCGGCAAGACGCTGGGCGTGAGCCGGTTCGGCTCGGCCTCCGATGTGGCCACCCGCGTGGCGCTCAAGCAGCTGCACCTGGTGCCGGACCGCGACGTGACGCTGATCCAGGTGGGCTCGTTGCAGGAGCGCATCGCCGCGATGAAGAGCGGCGCCATCGCGGGTGGCGTAGCGGCGCCGCCGGACACGGTGATCCTGCGCCGCCAGGGGTTCAAGACGCTGTACGACCTGCGCAACTCGCCGGACAAGGAGCTGCCCAACTCGGTGTTCGCTACCGAGCGCTGGCTGCGCGCCAATGAGGACGCCGCCCAGCGCTTCGTGGACGCCTTGATCGAGGCGACCTACCTGGCCAAGACCGATCGCGCGGCCGCCGAGAAGGTGCTCGCCGACTACCTGAAACTCGACGAGCCGGAGGCGATCGCCGACGCTTACGAGGGGTTCGTCGTGCGCATGGAGCGGGCGCCGGATCTCGGGCTGGAGGCCGCGCGCACGTATCTGCAAGAGCAGGCCGCCAGCGATCCCCGCGCCGCGGCGGCCGCCAACGCCGACCCCGCGCAGTTCTTCGACACGCGCTTCATGGACCGGGTACGGGCCAGCGGGCTGGTCGAGCGCCTGTACGGGGGGAACTAACAGCCGCAGACCGAGGGGGAACGAATGGCGGCGGTCCATCCAACGGTACCCGCGCCGCGCTCTGCGCCCCAGTGGCGCGACCTGCGGGAATGGCTACAGCTAGTGGAGGCGTTGGGCGAGCTACGCCATGTCGAGGGCGCGTCTTGGGAGGAGGACATCGGCGCGGTGACCGAGCTGCTCGACCACACGCCCGGCAGCCCGGCGGTGCTGTTCGACGCCATTCCGGGGTACCCACGGGGCTACCGCGTGCTGGTCAACGCCAACGGCACACGCGCCCGCCAGGCGATCACGCTGGGCCTCGACCCCGCGCAGGCCACCCACGAGACGTTGCTGGCCTGGTGGCGGCACACGCTGCGCCACCTCCAGCCGCTGCCGCCGGTCGAGGTGGCCGACGGCCCGGTGTTCGAGGTGGTGCAGCGCGGCGACGCGGTGGACCTGTACCAGTTCCCCGCCCCGATCTGGCACCCTGGCGACGGTGGCCGCTTCCTCGGCACGGCCTCGCTGAACATCCTGCGCGACCCCGACAGCGACTGGGTCAACGTCGGGACCTACCGTAACATGATCCAGGACCGCAACCACCTGGGGGTGTGGATCTCGCCGGGCAAGCACGGGCGCTGGATCCGCGATCGCTGGCAGGCGCGGGGCGAGCGGGCACCGATCTGCGTGTCGGTCGGCCACGACCCGCTGCTGTTCATGGCCGCGTGTCTGGAGGGGCTGCCGCCGGGCCTGTCGGAGTACGCCTGGGCGGGCGGCGCGGTAGGGCGCCCGGTAGAGGTGGTCCGCGCGCCTCTCACCGGGCTCCCCATCCCGGCCCACGCCGAGATCGTGCTCGAGGGGTACATCGACTTCGCCGATCTGCGCGTGGAGGGGCCCTACGGTGAGTTCACCGGCTACTACGCCAGCGGCGCGCCGACGCTGCCGACGATCGAGGTGCAGGCGGTCTACCACCGCCGCGACCCGATCATCCTCGGGTGCCCGCAAGGCAAGCCCCCGCACGAGGACAACCAGTTTCTGGCCTACCTGCGCTCGGCGCTGATCTGGGAGCAGCTGGAGCGCGCGGGCGTGCCGGACGTGGTGGGCGTGTGGTCGCCGCCGCTGGCCGCCAATCGCTTCTGCACCATCGTGGCCATCCGGCAGCGCTATCCCGGCCACGCGCGCCAGGCGGGCGTGCTGGCGGCGAACGTGGGCGCCACCGCGTATATGAGTCGCTACATCATCGTGGTGGACGACGACATCGATGTCACCAACCTGGATGACGTGTTGTTCGCTGTGTTCACGCGCAGCGACCCGGAGCGCTCGATCGAGCTCGTGCGGCGCTGCTGGAGCGGCCCGCTGGACCCTGCCATTCCCCCCGAGCGGCATGGGTTCAACTCGCGTGTGATCATCGACGCCACACGGCCCTACGAATGGCGCGACCGTTTCCCGCCCGCCATCGTCACGCCGGAACGGCGCGCGGCGATTCGGCGGCGCTGGGGGCACCTGCTCGCCGCGCGCCCCGCCGACGGACCGGTGCGCCCCGCCGACGCCTGAGCCCCTCGCGGCCGGTTCGTGGGCACGGGCACTCCCGTATAATGGCCAGGGGCGCGCGGTGCCCCGATCGGGCGCGCCCGAGTTCGTGGAGAGGGGGACCCATGCTGCGCCGACTGACTCTGGGTGTCCTCGCGTCGTCGCTGTTGGCTCTGGCGACCGTGGCCGTGGCTGGTGCGCAGGCGATGCCGTCGCCCCCGCAGGGGCCGACACCGCCGAGCGCGGAGGAGCAGGGCCCGATGCACCCCGGGGCGAGGGCCGCGGTGGCGCCGTCGCGGACGGAGCATCCGGGCGACCAGGTGTACGGCGCCCCGTGTGCGGGCTGCTATGTGATCGTCGACCCCTGCGAGTTCCTGGATAGCTGCCAGCAGTTGCCCGGTGGGCTCCCGTTCCCGCCCGCCCTGCACTGGACCACGCTGCGGCCCAACGTGCCCCAGTTCTTCCCCCGCGGCCCGTTCGTCTGCGCGCCAGCGCAGGGAAGCAACGTGCCGCGGTGCGTGGACGCGTTGACCGCTGGGATTCGCCTGCCCGCCGGGGCACCGCCGATGATGCCCGGCGGCGCGCCGAGCGCGCCGCCCGACACGCCGCCAGCCAGTTCCCCCGCGGGCGAGGCGGCGCGCTAGCGCGACCACGAAGGCGCCCGCCCGGCGGACGCGCCGGTTTTGCCCGCGCCCGCCGGGCTGCGGTACACTGGGGGCAATTGCGCGAGGGCGCGCGGCGCAAGTCCCGGTTTCTGCATGTGGGGCTTCGCCCGCCCTCGCGGTCGATCTTGGGGAAAGGACGCGCTGTACGGATGCTGGTAAACGATGCACGTACGCCCGCGGTAGAGGCGCATCCTACCTACCGGACCCTGACGACCCCCCCGCGTCTCCTGATGGCTCCCGGCCCCACCAACCTGCCCCCCGCGGTCCAGCAAGCGCTGCTCTCGCCTTTGACAGGGCACAAGGATCCGGCCTACTTGCAGGTGATGGACCAAACGGCCGAGCTGCTACGGCGGTTGTTCCAGACGCGCAACCCGGTGACGCTGGCTCTGCCGGGCACCGGGGGCGCCGGGATGGAGGCCGGCCTGGTCAACCTGGTCGAGCCGGGCGAGCGGGTGGTCATCGGGGTCAACGGGTTGTTCGGGGAGCGCATGGTCGAGATCGCGCGCCGCCTCGGCGCGGAGGTCGTGCCGCTGGCGGTGCCCTGGGGCGAGATCGTGCCGCTGGAGACGATCGAGCGCGCGCTGCGGGAGCGGCCGACGAAGCTCCTGCTGCTGGTGCACGGTGAGACGTCGACCGGCGTGCTCCAGCCGGTCGAGCAGGTCGGGCGTCTCTGCCGCACCTACGACGCGCTGTTCGGGCTGGACGCGGTGGCCACGCTGGGCGGCATCGAGGTGTGCGCCGACGCGTGGCAAGTCGACTACTGCTACAGCGGCAGCCAGAAGTGTCTCAGCGCCCCGCCCGGGGCTGCCCCCCTGACTGTGAGCGAGCGGGCGATGGCCCTGCTGCGCCAGCGCGCGCGGCCCGTGGTGAGCTGGTACATGGACCTCACCCTGCACGAGCGCTACTGGCAGGGCGAGCGCGTGTACCACCACACGGCGCCAGTGCTGACCATGTACGCGCTGCACGAGGCGTGCCGCGTGGCGCTGGAGGAGGGCCTGGACGCGCGGTTCGCCCGCCACCGGCGCCTGCACCGCGCGCTGACTAGCGGCCTGAGCGCGCTGGGCCTGGAGCTGTTCGGCGACCCGGCCCATCGCTTGCCCACGGTGGCCGCCGTGCGCGTGCCCGAGGGCGTCAGCGACGCGCGCGTACGGGGCATCTTGCTCGACGAGTTCCACATCGAGATCACGGGCGGCCTGGGCGAGTACGCGGGCCGGCTGTGGCGCATCGGCGTGATGGGCCACTCGGCCAGCGAGGCGAACATCATGCTGGTGCTGGCCGCGCTGGAACAGGCGCTCCAGCGCGAGGGCTTCCGCGTTTCGCCTGGCGCGGGGGTGGCGGCCGCAGCGGCGGTGCTTGCCGACTGAGCGCCGCGTTTAGCCCGTGAGATCGAGGTCCATGCGCTGGTGCGCGATGCCCGCGTCGAGGAAGTGGGGCCCACTGGCCACGAACCCGAAGCGGGCGTAGAAGCCGCGGGCGTGGAGCTGGGCCGCGAGGCGCACCCGGCGTAGACCGCGGCGCCGGGCCTCGGCCAGCAGCTCTTGCAACAGCGCCGCGCCCACCCCCTGCCCGCGCGCCTCGGGCAAGACGGCCATGCGGCCGATGATGCCCTCCTCGCCCTCGACGACCAGCCGCCCAGTGCCTACCGCGTTGCCCCCGCGCCAGGCCACCACATGGTACGCCTCGGCGTCGCGCGCGTCGACTTCCTCGTGCAGCGGCACGCCTTGTTCGCGCACGAACACCGTGTAGCGGATGCCCACTGCGGCGAGCAAGGCCTCTATCGTGGTGACGGGATGTACCTCGATCGTGTGCACGGCTCGCTCCGACTGTTGGTGTTCCGCGATGTGTTCACTTCCAAGGGGCCTCTAGGTGTGTTCGCAGTACTGTGTTAACAGATGGTCATCAACGTGTAAATACTTGTAGGCGTGTGGTCGCCATGGGGGCTCGCATGCCGATCTCTGCAGTACAATGTGAACGGCTATCGGCTTTAGGCAAAAAGACATGTTTAATGTGGTGAAGGGCCGTAGGAGATGTCGGAGAGGGTACAGTTCCGTGCGGTGCCCGCGTGTCGTGCCAGCCGTCGGCAGTTGCTGCGCGGTATGCTGGTCTCAGGCCTGGTCGCTCGCCTGTGGGGCTCGGACCGCGCGCTGGCAGCCGCGCCAGGGGTATTAGATACGTGTTGTCCGCGCCGGATCCCACCGCCGCAAGTCGCCCCCGTGCCGAGCCTCGCCGACCTGCGAGAAGGGAACCAGCGGGCGATGCAGATCGCGGCCGCGTCAGCGCTGGTGAGGCGCGCGCGAGCGGCTACCGAGGAGCTCGCGCGCAGTGTGCCCGATCCCGTGTTGCGCGAGGCAACGCTCGCACTCTTGACCAACCCCGCTCCCACCTATCAGGTGCGCAGTCCGACTCTGGCGGAGCGCGCGGCCGTACGCCAGCAGTTGCTCGACGCCGGGCTAATCCCCCCGCAGACCACGGTCGAGGGGATCTTTCCACCGGTGGCCGATGCAACGCAGGCGCCCCAGGCGTTTTGGTCCGCTCCCGGCAGCGTGTACTCGGCCCACCATGCCTATCCGGGGGGCCTGGCCGTGCACGAATGGGTAAATGCAACGCTCGCCCGCAGCTTTGTGGAAGTCTACAACCAGGTGTACGGCCTAGACTCGCCGGATGAGGCGATCGATGTCAGCATCGCCTGGGCGGCGCCGCTGTGGCACGATATCCACAAGGTGACCGTGATGCAGTGGCGTGCCGATGGGAGCGAGTTGGTCGAACAGATCATTGCGGACACGGGCGCTCACCATCCGCTCAGCGGCGCCGAGGCGATCGTACGGGGGCTGCCCCCCACCTTCGTGGTGGCTCTGCTCAGCGCGCACGACGCGCCCACCACCACTCGCTCGAACCCCAACGAGACCGGGCGCCAGCGGCTGGTAAACTACTTGCGCGCTGCCGCGATCATCGCGCGCGTGGACCCCGTGGAGGCCGGATTATTGCGGCAGCTGCCGGATGGTAGCTACGCACTGGCCCAGGAGCCCCCGCGCCTGGAAGGCTATATCAACCACCTGTCGGACCACGACTTCATCTACACGAACGACTCACTCCCCGTGATGGTCGAGGTGCTCGAGCGTCTCGCGCCTGCCTACGGGATCGAGGCGCGCAGCGACCGAGCGCGCTTCAACCTGTTCCGCAATCTCGTCTTCGGGCAAGTATCCGACATCGCCTTGTATGGCGCGCTACTGCGGGGCGGCGTGGAGGCGGTGAAGACCACGATCGATCGCCAGGTCGATCTGGCGCAACTGCAGCGGACCTAGCCGGGAGGACCGATCCCGGCGACTAGTCCCAGGGGCGCGCGACCAGCGCCTCGACAGTGGGGTGCGCGGCCCGGCGCGCGGCGACCCAGGCTTCGGTCGCCTGCACGGTGCGCTCCGCGTCGGCCAGCGCGGCGGCGACCTGGCGGGGTGCCGTGCCGCCCGGTACGTCGCGGGCCGCCACTGCCTGCGCCGCGCCCACCCCCACCGCCTCGGCCGTGAAGTGGGGCGAAAAGCGCCGCAGCTCGTCCAGCGAAAGGTCGGGCAGCGTGCGCCCCGCGGCGAGACAGTAGCGCACCAGCTCCCCCACCACCCGGTGTGCCTCGCGGAACGGTACGCCGCGCCGCGCCAGGTGGTCGGCCAAGTCCGTCGCGGTGCTGAAGTCGGCCGCAGCGGCGGCGGCCAGGCGCGCGCGGTGAAACGTCGTCGCGGCCACCAGCTCGGCGGCGATGCGCGTCGAGGCCAGCACGGTGTCCACCGCGTCGAACAGCGCGGGCTTGTCCTCCTGCAAGTCTTTGTTGTAGGCCAGCGGCAGCCCCTTGAGCAGGGTGAGCAGCGCGAGCAGGTGGCCGTACACGCGGCCGGCCTTGCCGCGGAGCAGCTCGGCGATATCGGGGTTGCGTTTCTGGGGCATGATCGAGCTGCCGGTGGCGTAGGCCTCATCGATCTCGATGAACCCGAATTCGCTGCTCGACCACAGTACCCACTCCTCGGCCAGGCGCGAGAGGTGCGTCTGCACCAGCGCCAGCGCCGCGGCGGTCTCCACGGCGAAGTCGCGGTCGGCCACGGCGTCGAGGCTGTTGGGGCACAGGCCATCGAACGCCAGCAGCTCGGCCACGTACTGTCGGTCGATCGGGTACGGCACCCCGGCCAGCGCGCCCGCGCCCAGCGGCAGCAGGTTGGTGCGGCGGTAGGCGTCGCGCAGCCGCTCCACATCGCGCTGGAGCATCGCCACGTAGGCTAGCAGGTGATGGGCGAGCAGCACCGGCTGCGCGCGCTGGAGGTGCGTGTAGCCGGGCATCAGTGCGTCGGTGTGGACGGCCGCCTGCTGGAGCAGGGCGCGCTGGAGGGCGGCGAGCGCGGCGACCTGCTCGACCTGCGCCGCGCGGGCGAACAGGCGCAGGTCGAGCGCCACCTGGTCGTTGCGGCTGCGGGCGGTGTGCAGCCGGCCAGCGTCGTCACCCAGCCGCGCGCGCAGCCGGCTCTCGACCAGCGTGTGGATGTCCTCTAGGGCGAGGTCCAGCGGCCCGGGCGCGGCGGCCAGCTCGGCGTGGATCGTGGCCAGCGCGGCCACGATGCGCCGCGCGCTCTCCTCGGGGAGAATCCCTTGCCGCGCCAGCATGCGCGCGTGGGCGATGCTGCCGAGGATGTCCTCGTGGTACAGCCGGATATCGACCGGCAAGGAGGCGTTGAACGCCTCGGCGCTGGCGCTGGCCGCCTTCTGGAAGCGGCCCCCCCACTGCTTCATGGCGGCGTGAGCGCGCTCCCCTCGGCCGGGCGCTCACTGGCGGGCAGCAGGCTCGGTGGCGGCTCGCTGCCCGCGCCGAGCGGCTGCACCGTGGCCTGCGTGCGCAGCGGCAGGCCCCACAGCTCGATGAAGCCGACCGCCGCCTCGTGCGAGAAGGTGTCGCCGCGGTCGTAGGTGGCCAGGCTGTGGCTGTACAGGGAGAACTGCGACGCGCGCCCCACGACCCGGCAGGCGCCCTTGTACAGGCGCACGCGCACCGTGCCGGTGACGAAGCGCTGCGAGCTGGCGACGTAGGCGGCCAGATCCTGGTGGTGCGCCGAGAACCACAGCCCGTCGTAGATCAGCCGCGCTACCTGCTGGGCCACCAGCTGCTTGAAGTCCCACTGGTCCTTGCTGAGGGTGAGCTTCTCGAGCTCGGTATGCGCGGCGAGTAGCACCACGGCCGCGGGGGCCTCGTACACCTCGCGCGACTTGATACCGATGCGCCGGTTCTCGATATGGTCCAGCCGGCCCACCCCGTGCTGGCCGGCAAGGGCGTTGAGCCGCTCGATGAGCGTCACCCCGTCGAGGCGCTCGCCGTTGAGCGCGACGGGGACCCCGCGCTCGAAGTCGATCTCGACATAAGCGGGCTCGTCCGGCGCGCGCTCCGGGTCGGTGGTCCAGGCCCACACGTCGGGGGGCGGCTCTGTCCAGGGGTCTTCCAGCGCCCCGGCCTCGATGCTGCGGCCCCAGAGGTTCTCGTCGATGCTGTAGGGGCTGCTGGCGGTGATCGGCACGGGGATGCCGTGCTGCTGGGCGTAGGCGATCTCTTCGTCGCGGCCCCAGCGCCACTCGCGCACGGGGGCG
Source organism: Chloroflexota bacterium (assembly GCA_035294645.1). Lineage (GTDB taxonomy): Bacteria > Chloroflexota > UBA6077 > UBA6077 > JAJPHF01 > JADGHJ01. The sequence continues at coordinate 17,169 of DATGKN010000049.1, read as the reverse complement.
ATGATCTTCAGGTCGGGTGCCAGCGCGCCGATCGAGACGTCGAAGCGGACCTGGTCGTTGCCCTTGCCGGTGCAGCCGTGGGCGATCGCCGTGGCGCCCTCCTGGCGGGCGTAGTCCACGAGGATCTTGGCGATCAGCGGGCGGGCGAGCGCCGTGGCCAGCGGATACGTGCCCTCGTACACTGCATCGGCCTGCAGCGCCGGCCAGACGAAGTGCTTCACGAACAGGTCCTTGGCCTCCACGATGTAGGCGGTGGAGGCGCCGGTGCGCAGCGCCTTCTCGCGGATCGCCGTGAAGTCGCGGGCGTTGCCCACGTCTACGGTCACGGCGATCACCTCGTAGCCGTAGTGCTCATGCAACCACGGGATGGCCACCGACGTATCGAGCCCGCCGGAGTAGGCGAGGACGACTTTCTCCACGAGTGTTCCTCACGCCAGCAAGAAGTACGCCCGCGCCAGTACGATACGCCATCCGCGGGGCCGGGCGCCAGCAGCCGCGGGCGGGAGACAGCTAGCGCAGCGAGGAGGGGAGGATGTTGAGCTGCATGCGGTACTTGGCTACCGTGCGCCGCGCGATGTGGATCCCGCGCTCGCGCAGCCGCTCGGCGATCTCCGCGTCGGTCAGGGGCCGGCTCTCCTTCTCGATCAGCTCCTTGATTACGTCCTTGACGCTCAGCGAGGGGGTGAAGAAGTGGCTGTAGGGAATCACCTCCCCGGTGGGGATCATGACGTACTTGCCGGCCGTGGCGCGGCTGACCGTGGACTCGTGCACGCCCAGCTCCTCGGCGATCGCCGCACGGCTGAGCGGCTTCAGGTGCCGCACGCCCTCGCAGAGGAAGTCGCGCTGGCGCTCCACCAGGGCACGGGTGATGTTGTACAGCGTCTGGCGACGCTGGTTGATGTTGCTGATGAACAGCTTGGCGCGGTTGACGAACTGCTGCACGTGCTTGCGGTCGTCGGGGCTCAGCGCGGCCTCGGGGCTTCCGCCACGGGCGCTCTGCCCGAGCTGCGCGTACAGCGGGTTCAGGCGCAGGAAGAAGCGCTTGGACTCCACGACGTCGATCTCGAAGTCGTGGCCGCGCCGGGTGATCACGACGTCGGGCAGGATGTACATCGCGCGGGTATCGCGGTCGCGGTCGTTCGTGGGCGCGAAGCCGTGGGCCGGATGCGGGTTCAACTTGGCCTTGACGAAGTTCCACACCGCGGCCACCGTCTCCGTAGGGATGCGTAGCTCGTGGGCGATTCGGCTGAACTTGTGCTCGCCGAGGTCGGTCAGGTACTCGGAGATGATCTCGCGGGCGTAGGGCTGGCACACGCCCAGCCGCTCCAGGTAGTCCAACTGGATCAGCAGACACTCGCGCAGGTTGCGCGCGCCCACCCCGACGGGTTCCAGGCTCTGCAGCGCTTTCAGCACCTCGCGCACCCGGCGCACGTCGACCTCGAGCTCATAGGCGGCGTCCTCGACGGAGACCGTGAGGTAGCCCTTATCGTCGAGGCTGCCGACGAGGAACTCGGCGATGCGCATGTCTGCCTCGTCGAGGACCATGGCGAGTTCGGCGAGTAGCTTCTCGGCGAGTGTTTCCTCCGAGGCGACCTGGGTAAGCGGGTCGAACTCTTCGTCGCCGGTCGCGGCGGCCTGAGCACCGTACTCCGCGTACAGCGGCTCTGGGTCCACGCTGGCCGGGCGCTCGGGCGGCAGGTCGCCCTGCTGGCGCTGGAGGCAGCGCGGACAGAGGCTGCCCTGCAGCTCCGAGCCGCACACAGGGCAAGTGGCCACCTCGACGAGTTCGAGGGCGGGGTTCTCGGCCAGCTCGGCGCTGATCGCCTGTTGCAGCTCTTGGGAGGACAACTCTAAGATGTAGTTCGCGGCGACCAGACGGGGCGACACCTTGACCGTCTGTACGGGCTCGAGTTCTGGAGTCAGCTCCAGTTCCACGTGGCGCTCTCCAGCGGCGGTGTTCGCGATGTCGCCCCCATTATGCAAGACACGTGCCACTGCGCCGTACGGCGCGCGGTGGCGCGTCAGGAGGACGGCAGTGCGGTGGCTTTACGGGTTCGTACTCGGCGGGCTCGGCGGGTTCGCGCTTGGCTCGCTCCTGCTTGCGCGGCGGGCGAGCGAGCCGTGCGCACTGCTGCGTCTGCTGGGGCTGCGCCGTTCGGCGCGCCGCGACCCGCTGAGCGGCCTGCTGCCCGACGAGCGGCTCACGCGCGCGGTCCGCGAGCGCCTGGCGGCCCGCGGCCTTGACAACCCGCGCGTGGATGTGACGACCGTCGAGGGCGTGGTGTACCTACGCGGCCGCGTGGGCAGCGCGGATGAGCGCGCAGCGATCGTGGGAGTGGTGCAAGCGACGCCCGGGGTCGAGCGGGTGGTCGACGAGCTGAAGCTGCCGGAGGCGGCCGCCGCTAGCGGCTAGACCGGCCGGCCGCCTCCCCATGCACCGCCCGGGCGGGGCGACGCCCCGCTACAGGCTCTTGATCGCCTTCTCGGCGCGGCGGAAGCCCTGTTCGACCAAGTCCTCGATCTCCTCGAGGATGCCCAGCAGCGCCGGCTTCAGCTCTGGCAGCACCTTCTCGACCAGGAACTCGCGCGTGGCGGCCGCACGCTCCTCGCTGAACGCCAGTTCGCGGGCGCGGTCCCAGGCGCCCCCCACGGGCTCTGGCGCCTGCTCTTGGCGGGCCCGCCGGATCAGAAAGGCGAGCAGGCCGGCGGCCAGCGCGCTGCCAGCGATCGCGGCGAGCGCCAGGTTGCGCTTGTCGCCCTCCTGCTCCAGATCGTCCAAGCTCTCCAAGTTCTCGACCATATTTCCGTCCTCCTTTCCCGCTGCCGGCGCATGCGCGGGGCGGTTGCTGGCGTGGCGCTCAGGCCGAGCCGGCCGCTTCGTGCACGGCCAGGCCGTGCTCGGCGAGCTTGCGCTCGAAGGCCGCCAAGTCCAGGCCGAGCAGGTGCGCGGCCTGGTGGCGGTTGCCGCGATGGCGGTCCAGCGCGCGGCTGAGCAGATACGCCTCGATGCCCGCCATGATCTGGGCGAGGCTCTGGCCTTCTAGCAGTTTCTGGTCCAGGTTGATCGTGCCCAGCTCCTTGGCCGGGTCGAGGTTGAGGTGCTCGCGCGTGATCACCCCGCCCTGCGATAGCACGACCGCGCGCTGCACGGCGTGCTCCAGCTCGCGCACGTTGCCCGGCCAGTCGTGCTCCAGCAGCAGGGCCATGGCGGCCTCGGAGATCCGGGCGGGCGGCGCGCTCGCCGTGTAGCGGTATTTATTCAAGAAATGCTCGACTAGCAGCGGGATGTCTTCCTTGCGTTCGCGCAGCGGCGGCATGTGAATCGTGATCACGTTCAAGCGGTAGAACAGGTCCTCGCGGAACCGCCCCTGCTCGACCTCATGGCGCAGGTTGCGGTTGGTCGCGGCGATCACGCGCACGTCGACTTTGACCGGTGTGGTGCCCCCGACGCGCTCGAACTCCTTTTCCTGCAGGACACGCAGCAGCTTCTTCTGTGTGCCGAGCGTCATCTCTCCGATCTCGTCGAGAAAGATCGTGCCCTTGTGCGCTAGCTCGAAGCGGCCCTTGTGCTGCGCCACCGCGCCGGTGAACGAGCCCTTCTCGTGTCCGAACAGCTCGCTCTCCAGCAACGTCTCGGGCAGCGCGGCGCAGTTGACCTTCACCAGTGGGCCGTCGCGGTAGGGCGAGTAGAGGTGGATGACCTCGGCCACCAGCTCCTTGCCCGTGCCCGTCTCCCCGGTGACCAACACGGTGGCGTTGGTCTGGGCCACGCGGCCGATCATCTTGTACACGGCCTGCATGGCCGGGGCGTTGCCGATGATGCGCTCGGTCACGGCGCGGCCCTCGAGTTGGCCGCGCAGCTTGCGTACTTCGGAGGCCAGCCGCTCGTGCTCGAAGAAGCGCTGGATGGTGAGCAGGACGTCGTCCAGCTCGAATGGCTTGGTGATGTAGTCGTAGGCGCCGAGCTGGATCGCCTGGATGGCCGCGCTGGAGGTGCCGAAGGCGGTGATCACGATGGTGGGCACGGCCAGGTCGCGCTCCTTCAGCCGCCGCATGACCTCCATGCCGTCGCTGTCGGGCAGGCGCAGGTCGAGCAGCATCAGGTCCGGCGGGGCCTGGCTGACGAGCTGGAGCACCTCGCGGCCGGAGCTCGCCTCGACCACCACGTACCCTTCGCTGCTGAGCACCTCCTTGAGCAGGTCGCGAATCGGCTTGTCATCGTCGGCCACGAGGATGCGCCGCCCGCCGGCGCTCTCGCTGGCGCGTGCGGGCGCCTTCACCGTCTTGGGCATCGATTACCTCCTGTCGCTCGCCGGCGCTGCGGCCGGGCGTACCAGCCGGACCACTTGGCGCACCTCTACCTGTCGCTCGCGCGCGTCGGTCACAGACAGGAGCAGAGTGTACACGCCGCTCGGGAGGCGAGCGACCTCCCACGTGTCGAGGACCCCCGCGCTCACCGGTTGGCGGCGGGGCGGGCCGATGGGATGCCACGTCGTGGGCACGTCACCTTCCCCGTATTGTAGCGTATAGCGCTCGAAGTACGGCAGGCTCGCGCTGCCGAGCACGGGCAGCGTATCGGCGGCCGGGACCTCACCGGTGGGGTAGATGAGGCGGACGTCGAACGGCAGGTGGGCCCAGGGATGGTACGGCGTGCTGGCCTCGGGGGCCGGGGTGGCCGTGGGCAACAGTGGGAGCACGGCCAGCAGCCGACTGGCCGTGCCGCCGGGCGCCAGCGGGCTCACAGTGGGCACGGGGGTGCGGGTGGGAGCAGGCGTCCAGGTCGGCAGCGGGGCCAGCGGGCCGCCGAGCGCCACGCGTGAGCTCACGGGCGTGGGGGTGAGCGGCGTCGGCGTCGCCGTGGGGGTGGGGGACACGGCCGTCTCCCACGGCAGCTGCGATCGTCCGGTCTGCGGCCCATGCAGATCGCAGTACTCGGTCGGTGGGTAGGGCCCTTCCCCACTGACGCTGCCGCCGAAGGTGCGGAACGCGATCTCGGAGAGCGGGCAGTACGGGGTAGCCAGCTTGTTCGAGCGCACGTTGATCGCCACGCGCGGTTGTCCTGTCCCCGCTCGTTGCGGTGGCCGCTCGGCCAGGAACCAGTCCTGCACCGGGCGGCTACACTCGGGGCCGGCCACGAAGCCCGTATCGGCACACACTGTGCCGCGCACCAGGCCCTCGGGGACCGGGAACGCTTCCACCGGGGTGCCCTCTAGCGCGCGCTCCATGAAGTCGTGCCAGATCACCCCGGCCCCCGAGGAGCCGAGCACCTGGCGCATGGGGCGCCCGTCGCTGTTGCCCACCCACACCCCGGCCAGCAGGCTGGGCGTGTAGCCGATGGTCCAGCTGTCGCGATAGTCATCGGTCGAGCCCGTTTTGACCGCTGCCGGGCGGCTCAGCCGCAGAGGGCTGTTCGGGCCGAACGTCTCGCGCCGCGCCTCGTTGTCCGCGAGGATGTCGGTGATCAGGAAGGTCAGCCGCGGGTCGATTAGCGGCGTGGCGGGCGGGGCCGGGCGCGTGTACAGAACGGCCCCTGCGCTGTTCTCGATGCGCAGGATCGGGTCGGGCGGTACCGGCTTGCCGCCGTTGGCCAGCGCGGCGTAGGCCCCGGCCAGCTCGAGCAGCTTGACCTCGGTGCCGCCTAGCGTGAAGCTCAGCCCATAGGGGTAGTCCTCGCGCAGGCTGCTGATGCCCAACGCGCGCGCCAGCCGCACGACCTCCTTGACGCCGACGAACTGGAGCACCTTCACGGCCGGGATGTTCAGCGAGTTACCCAGCGCGCGGCGCAGGGTCACGGGCCCGCGGTAGCGGTGGTCGTAGTTCTCGGGAGTGTAGGTACGCCCCAGCGTGTCGGGGAAGCGCGTGCGTTGGTCGAGCACCACGGTGGCGGGCCCGAAGCCCCGCTGGAACGCGGCCAGATACACCAGCGGCTTGATCGCCGAGCCGGGCTGGCGCTCGGCTAGCGCCGCGTTCACCTGGCCGTCGATGCTAGCGTTGTAATAGTCGGGGCTGCCGACCATCGCCAGGATCTCCCCGGTCCGGGGGTCCAGTGCTACCAGGGCGGCGTTGCGCGCGTCCTGCCGCGCCAGCGTCGCCACGTGCTGGCTGACCACGTCCTCGGCTAGCCGCTGGGTCTCGCGGTCGAGCGTGGTGTACACGCGCAGGCCCGCCTCGGTCAGCGCACGCTGGCCGTAGTGCTCGATCAGCCAGTCGCGCACGTACCACACGAAGTGGGGCGCCTCGAGGTGGCCGAGGTTGGGGTTGGCGTACTGCAGGGGCTCGGCCTTGGCCGCTTCCGCGGTGGCCAGGTCGAGAAACCCGTGGCGGACCATTAGGTCGAGCACCTGGCCCTGGCGCTCTTTGGCGGCCGCCGGGTTCTTGAACGGGTCGTAATAGGCAGGTGCCTGGGGCAGGCCGGCTAGCATCGCCGCCTCGGCCAGCGTCAGCTCACTGACATGCTTGCCGAAGTACGTCTGCGCCGCGGCTTCCACCCCGTAGGCCAGGTTCCCGTAGTTGATCTCGTTGAGGTACATCTCCAGGATGCGCTCTTTCGGGTACGAGCGTGTGATCTGGAACGCGTACAGCGCCTCGCGTAGCTTGCGCTCGAAGCTGACGTCGTAGCGTTCCTCGGGCGGGATCAGCACGTTCTTGACGAGCTGCTGGGTGATCGTGCTGCCGCCCGCCACGATCGTGCCCGCCTCGACATTAGCCTTCAGCGCGCGCAGCACCCCCACGGGATCGACGCCCAGGTTCCAGTCGCGGAAGAAGTTGGCGTCCTCGGTGGCGATGGTCGCGTCGATGAGGTGGCGCGGCATCTCGCTCAGGGGAACGACGGTGCGGCGCCCCCCCTGCTGGTCGAAGATCTCGTACAGGACATTGCCCTGGCGGTCGAGGATCTGGGTGGTCTGGAACGCTGGCCGCTCGGGGAGCACGGCCTCGGCGGGCATCTCGCGGGCGACGACCTGGTAGGCGGCCACCGCGACGAAGGTGCCGCCGACGACCGCGCCCAGGCCCACCAGCAGCGCTAGTAGCCCGACGGCGAGGCCGAGGCGCAGCAGCACCGCGGTCCACCCGCGGGCGCGACGCGCGGGTGGGGCGGGCCGCCACGGCGTCCGGCGGTCGCGCCTCACTCGCGGCCCCCACGTCGGCTCGGCATCGGGTGCCACCTCCCGTCCTATGGTAGCGCTCGGGGCCCGTGGCGACCACAATGCCGTAGCGGGCAGCCTGGCCTATAATGCCCCGACGCCCACGACGGAGGCTAGCACGCCATGCGCACTCTGCTGCTCCTGCTCACGGGCTTGGGCCTCCTGCTCCGGGGACCGGCGCCGGCCGCCGCGCAGGCCGAGGCCGACGAGCGGGTCGCCGCTGCCACTGCGGCTGTGCTGCAGGCGCACGCCGAGCACATCTACCGCCAAGCCTACCTTACCTTGGATCCCACATCGCTGGCCGAGGCCTGGGGCGGCGAGGCGCTGCTGGACATGCAGGAGGATCTGGCGCGGCTGCGCGCGGCGGGCCAGTACCTGGACCTCCAGCTCGAAGATCTGACCGTCCTGCGCGCGATGCCACTCGGTGCCCAGCGGGTGCGGGTGATCACGCGCGAGCAGTGGCTCGTGCGCGTGTACCAGCGCGACGGGCAGTTGCTCGGCCACCAGCGGCAGCTCGTGGACAACCGCTACGTGGTGCAGCGCGACGACGCGACCTGGCGCATCGTCGAGGTCGACCAGGAAGTCGTCGGCGGCGACCGGACGCTGCAGCCCGGGGAGCCGTAGCGGCTCACGGCCGCGGGCCACGCACGCGCTCGGGAGCGGACCAGTGGGGCGGCAGGCCGACCGGCGAGCGGCCTTGCCGCTCGTGGGCGATCAGCTCCTCGATGTACAGCGAGAGGTAGCCCGCGTGGCGCTCCTGGAAGGCAGGGTCGCGCCAGTCCTGGCCGGTAAGACGGCGGCGGCAAGAGGGGGCACCGCAGGCACACTCCAGCACCCAGCGGTCGGTGTCGGTGGTGCCGTAGTCGAAGGTTAGCTCCTCGCCCGGGGCGATATCTCGCCGCGCCACGATCACCACCGAGCCGCGCACGCCGCAGTTCGGCTCGCAGCTGTGGTTCATGTAGTCGACCGGCTCGATCTCGTCCTCGTGCATCGGGCCGATGAACATGTCGTACCAGATCTGCACCGGATACTCGCGCAGGTGAGGCGGCAGCGCCCACAGCTGGGCGGTAGTCATCACGCGGTTGCCCCAGATGGCCACCAGCTCGTGGCGCGGGATGGGGGCGATGGCGATCAGCCCCTGCCCGCCCAGGCGGCTGGGCCCCAGGCGCGCTTTCGGGGTCAGGTACGAGTGTGGCGCCCCGCGCGGGGCGCGCGGCGGCACGCGGGTATCGAGCGGGGTCATCGCTCCACGATGCGCAGGGCGATCGGCTCGCGCAAGGCCACGGGCAGCACCTCGTCCATATGGTCCACGGGCACGAATTGCACCTGCCGCTTCACGTCGCCGGGGACATCTTGCAAGTCTTTCAGGTTGCGGCGCGGCAGCACGAACGTCGTGATGCCCGCGCGATGCGCCGCCAGTACCTTCTCGCGGATGCCGCCGACGGGCAGCACGCGGCCGCGCAGCGTGATCTCGCCGGTGAGTGCCACGTCGCGCCGCACGGGCCGGCGGGTCAGCGCCGACAGCAGCGCCGTGGCCATGGCGATCCCCGCCGACGGCCCGTCCTTGGGCACCGCGCCGGCCGGCACGTGCAGGTGTACGTCTTTCGTCTCCCAGAAGCGCTCGCGGATGCCCAGGGCCTCGGCGCGCGCCCGCGCGTAGGACACTGCCGCCTGGGCCGACTCGCGCATCACCTCGCCGAGCTGGCCGGTGAGCGTGACCTGGCCTTTGCCCTCTAGCACCGCCACCTCGATGGCTAGCGTATCGCCGCCCGCGGGAGTCCAGGAGACACCGGTGGCCACGCCCACCTGGTCGGCCTCCTCGGCCGCATTGGCGAAGAACCGCGGTGGTCCCAGGTACTTCTCCAGGCTCTGGGCGCCGATGGTGTGGGGCGCGGGCTTATCCGTGGCCACGGCGTGGGCCGTCTTGCGGCAGATGGTCCCGATCTCGCGCTCCAGGCCGCGCACGCCGGCCTCGTGGGTGTAGCTGCGGATCAACTCGCGCAGGGCGGCGGTGGAGAAGCGCAGGCGTCCGGGGGCCAGGCCGTGCTCGGCGAGCTGCTTGGGGATCAGGAAGCGGCGCGCGATCTGCACCTTCTCCTCTTCGATGTACCCGGGCAGCTCGATCACCTCGAGGCGGTCGCGCAGCGCGGCGGGCACGGGGTCGAGCAGATTCGCGGTAGCGATGAATAGCACCCGTGAGAGGTCGTAGGGCACGTCGAGGTAGTGGTCCGAGAACGCCATATTCTGCTCGGGGTCGAGCACCTCCAGCAGTGCCGCCGCGGGGTCGCCGCGGAAGTCGATCCCTACCTTGTCCAGCTCGTCCAGCATGAACACGGGGTTGACCGTGCCAGCGGTGCGCATCGTTTGGATGATCCGCCCCGGCAGCGCTCCGATGTAGGTGCGGCGGTGGCCCCGGATCTCGGCCTCGTCGCGGATCCCGCCCAGCGATACCCGCACGAACCGCCGGCCCATGGCGGCGGCGATCGAGCGCCCGAGCGAGGTCTTACCCACCCCGGGGGGGCCGACGAAGCACAGCACGGGGCTCCGCATCCGGCTGCCCGCCAGCTTGCGCACCGCCAGGTACTCCAGGATGCGCTCCTTTACCTTCTCCAGGCCGTAGTGCGCGGCGTCGAGCACGCGGGCCGCCTCGGCGATGTCGAGCCGGTCCTCGGTGGCCTGCTGCCAGGGCAGCGTGACGAGCCAGTCGAGGTAAGTGCGCACCACGCCCAGCTCGGGCGAGCCGGGGGGGATGGCCGCCAGGTGTTCGAGTTCCTCTTCCGCCTTCAGCCGGACGGTCTCAGGCATGCCCGCCGTGTGGATCTTCTCGCGGAGCTGGGCGAGCTCACGGGTGTGCGTGTCGGTGTCGCCCAGCTCTTTCTGGATCGCCTTGATCTGCTCGCGCAGGAAGTATTCGCGCTGGCTCTTGTCGACTTCCTCCTGCACGGCGCTGTGGATGCGGTTCTGGAGTTCGAGCAGGTCGAGTTCTTTGGCCAGCAGCACGCTGACCTTGTGCAGCCGCTCGGCCACGTCGAGCGTTTCCAGCAGGGCTTGCCGCTGGGCCACGCTGAGGTCGAGGTCGGCGGCCACGAAGTCCGCCAACCAGCCGGGCTCGTCGATGTTCAGCACGGCGACCTGGTGGTCCTCGGGGATCGTGGGGCTGAGCTTGGCGCAGCGCTCGTAGAGCTGGCGCACCGCGCGCATCAGCGCTTCGAGGTTGTGGGCGTCGCTGGTCGTCTCCCGCAGCGGCTCGGCGCGCGCGGCCAAATACGGCGCGCTGCGCACTACTTCCAGCAGGCGCGCGCGGCGCTGGCCCTGCACCAGGATCGAGGTGGTGCCGTCGGGCATCTTCAGCACCCGCCCGATCACCGCCTCGGTCCCCACGGAGTAGATATCGCCCGCCTCGGGCAGCTCGGTCTCCGGATCGCGCTGGGCCACCAGGAGGATGTGCTGCTGCTCCGTGCTCAGGGCTTGCTCGACCGCGCGCACCGAGCGCTCGCGGTCGATGAACAGCGGGGTGACGAGATGAGGGAACACGACGGTGTTGCGGACGGGCAGAACGGGCAGCACCAGCGGCGCGGCGCGGCGGGCACGTCGGCGCGGCACGGAACGCATAGCTGTGGGCAAAGTGGACACTCCAGCGCCCGGGCGCTTGCCGGCCGACGGCCAGCGGGCGCTCCCGTACACCAGCAAGGGTAACACGAAAAAGGGGGGAACTACCGTCGGTAACGGGTAGTTCCCCCGGAGCGGTCGACGGGATTCGAACCCGCGGCCTCAATCTTGGGAGGATTGCGTGCTGCCACTACACCACGACCGCTCGGCCGGGAGCAGCCTCGCAGCTGCTCCCGTAAACTGACTATAGCCCCGCCGTACCGGGGTGTCAAGCCGGCCGGGCGCGTCGCCTCAGGCGCGCCCGGCGAGGAAATCCGACAGCTGCTCGCCGATCAGGATGGCCGTTAGGTTGGTGTTGGCGTGCGGCACCACGGGCACGACCGAGGCGTCGGCGACCCACAGGTTGTCGAGGCCGTGCACCCGCAGCTGCGGGTCGACCACGGCCAGCGGGTCGCTCGCCGGGCCCATCCGGCAGGTGCCCACGCCGTGGTGGTAGCTGTCGTGGGTGGCGCGCGCCCATCGCGCCCAGTCCTCCCGGGGGCTCGGCTGGAGCAGTGCGCCGTAGTACCGCTGCATCGTGGGGTGGCTTGCCAGCTCGTACACGAACCGCATCGCGGCCACCAGCGCCTCGACATCGCCCGGGTCGTCCAGCAAGCGGGCGTCGACGCACGGCTGCGCGTGGGGGTCGGCGCTCGCCAGGTACACCCGGCCGCGGTTGCGCTGCTCCAGCAGGTGGACCGAGACAGGGACCATGCGCCGCAGGCCGGCGACCTCCGTCGGCGGGCGCGGGATGATGTGGATGTCGCCGCAGGGCCGCGATGGATCGCTCTTGATCATCAGCCGCAGCCGCGGCACGATCAGCTCCTCGACGAAGTGCGTGGGCCCCTCGAAGGTGAGGTACACGGTCGCGTGGTCCTGATAGTTCTCCCCCACGCCCTCCAAGGGATGCACGACGGGAATCCCCAGCCGGTGCAGCTCGCGCGGCGGCCCGATGCCCGACAGCAGCAGGAGCTGGGGCGTGCGGTACACGCCGGCGCTGAGCACCACCTGGTCGCCGGCTACGGTGTGGCGTACGCCGTCCTGCTCGTAGTACACCGCCTCCACGCGCCGGCCCTCCACGCGTAGGCCGAGTGCGGGCGCCTCGGCGCGGATGGTCAGGTTCGGGCGGCCGCGCGCGCGGTCCAGGTAGGCCACGGTGGTGGATTGCCGACGGCCATCCTTCATGGTGTACGGCGAGGCGCAGACGCCCAGGGGATCGGGCACGTTGAGGTCCGGGCACAGCGGCAGCCCCATGCTCACCGCACGCTCGACGAATGCGCGCCCAGCCTCCGATAGCGGCCCGTCCAGCCGCAGCGGCCGCTCGATATGCAGCGGGCCATCGCGCCCGTGCAGCGGGCTGTCGGGGAAGTCGCGGTCGGTCTCCATGCGCTTGAGCACCGGCAGCGTGCGCTCGTAGGCCCAGGCGGGGTTGCCCAACGCGGCCCAGGTGTCGAGGTCGTGGCGGAGAGGGCGCGGCGCGGCCATCACGTTGACCGACGAGCCGCCGCCCATGATGCGCCCGGCCAGCGAGTAGAAGATGCTGCCGTCGAGGGTACGCGGGGTGGGGTACATCTCCAGGTACGGCGACTCCAGCAGCAGGCGCGTCTGCTGGGCCGCGTCCGCGACGAGCTCCGGCAGCGGCTGGGGGTCGGGGCCGGCCTCCAGCAGCAGCACCCGGCGATGTGGGTCTTCGGATAGGCGCATGGCCGCGGCGCAGCCGGCCGAGCCTCCCCCCACGATGATGACGTCGTAGCGCTCGTGCATCGCTCGCCCCCCCACTGGCTGTGATGTACCGCTAGCTCCCCGGTTGGTCCGCGCGGTTGGCCCGCGCCGCCACCTGCTCTTGCAGCCGCCGCGCGCACTCGGCGAGCAACAGCGCAGCGGTGGTGCGCAGCACCATCTCCCCGAGGATCGCCAGCCGCCCCTGGATTTGCACGGTCGCCTGGTAGTTCACGGCGGTCTCGGCCGGGCCCAGCGGCTCCAGCGTCAGCACCGTATCGCTGTGCACCGTGCTGCGCGTCACCGAGTCGACGCCCTCCACGCGCGCGGTCAGCTGGCGAGGCGGCCGCCGATCGACGATCTGCGCGCGGAACGCGAACTTGCCGCTGATCGGCCCCACGCTGGCCGCGATGGCGGCGGTAAAGGTGTGGTCGTCGAGCTGCGCGACCGCCTCCGCGCCGGGAATGCAGGCGGCGAGGGCGCGCGGGTCGAGCAGGAAGTCCCACACCGTGGCGGCCGGGGCACGAACTACCACGCGATCGGCGAACTGCACGCCAACCCTCCTCGGCGGTGGGGTCGCCGGCTAGGTGCCGGCTCGTGGAGGTGCCGCCGCACTCCGCCGGAGGATAGAGCACCGCGGCGGCCGCGGCAAACCGGCGCGGGCGGGGCGAGCCGGCATGCCGAGAGCGAACGACGGCCGTGCCCCCACGGCGTGGCGTGTTCCGGGCCGTGGGGGCACGTGCGCTGGGCGGCGTTAGAGGTACTTGCGGCCGACCAGCGGGTCAGGTACCTGCAGGCCGAGCTTGCGGATCAACGGCTCGACCTCGGCCATGAACTCCTGGCGCTGCTGGGCGTTGGTGCGGCGCTTCAGCCCCCAGTAGATGTACCGCTCGCTGCGGCGCGACTCGCTCTTCCCGAACGAGTCGAGCGCCAGCGGGTACCAGCGGTTGAGCGCCGCCTGTGCCTCCTCGCGGCCCTCGGGCGTGCGGCACAGCTCGATCAGCTTCATCGTGCCGTAGTTGACGTGGCCCTCCTCCTCCTTGAGGATGTCGGGCAGGATCTCGGTCACCGGCAGGTAGCTGCAATCGATGAACTCCTCGAGCTGGTAGCGCCCGACGCGATCCATGAGGAAGCCGAACACGGCGACGTCGGCCCAGGTGGGCATCGACGCGCGGAACGCCTCCACGTAGCGCTCGGTGCGCGGCCGCCAGATCACCCAGCTGGCGTCGTAGCCGAGGTCGTTGAGCAGCCGGTTGAACTTGCGGAAGTGGTCGACCTCCTCCGTGGCGGTCTTGCCCATCTTCCACAGATCCTCGCGGGAGGGCGCCTTGGTGCCGGTCCAGCCCTCGGGCACGTAGATGTTCGGCCCGCCGATCTCGCAGTCGGCCTGGATCGTCAGCACGCGGACAAGGAGGTCCTGGTATTCCTTGTCCATCTTCGGGAAGTCCTTCGCGGTGACCTTGTCGGTGAACGCCATGGCTCTTTCCTCCTCTGACCACGCCCGTCGTCTGCGGGCGCGGTAGGACACGACATAATGGCAGCCGAGCGGCGACCGCCTCAGCGCGCGGCTGGACTCCCTCCATTGGTGAGATAGCGCGCGAAATCCTCCGGGAACAGCCGCAGGGCGCTGGTGAGCGGAGGGCCCGGCATATTGATCAGGCTGCACCACCCTTGGCCCCGCGACTGCTCGATCACCTTGTCGACCATGGCGAGGGCGGCGCGCGTGGCCTTACCCGCCTTGACCAGCTGCAAGATGCGCAGGAGCTGCTGCGTCTCGAACTGGCACTTCGGGCACTGGCCGCACGACTCGCGGGCGAAGAACTCGGCGATTTGGAGCACTACGTCGACCATATCGGTGCCCTCGGGGTAGAACGTCATCACCCCGCAGCCCAGCGCCGAGCCGGCCTCGCGAAACGCCTGGTAGTCGAGCGGCAGGTCGAGCGCGTCGGGCGTCAGGAACCCGCTGGATGGGCCGCCCGGCAGGATCGCCTTGAGCGGGCGGTCGTCGGCGAGCCCGCCGGCGCACGCCTCGTACAGGTAGCGCAGCGGCGTGCCGAACGGCAGCTCGTAGATCCCCGGCCGCTTGACGCCCTCCAGGACCGTGAACAGCATGGTACCCGGGCTATTGGTGGTGCCGATGGAGCGGAACCAGGCCGCGCCGCGCCGCACGATGGCCGGCACGTTGGCCAGCGTCTCCACGTTGTTCACGACCGTCGGCCGCCCATGGATGCCCGCCGTCGCCGGGTAGGGGGGCTTCTGGCGTGGCTTGGCGGGCTGGCCCTCGATGCTGTTCACTGCTGCGCTGTCCTCGCCCGCCACGTAGGTCGACGGCGCGGCGTGGAGTCGCACGGCGATGGCGAAGTCCGAGCCGCACGCCCGGGGGCCGATGTAGCCGGCGGCGCGCGCCTCGGCCAGTGCCTGTTCGAGCGCCGCCTGCGCTTGCTGGTACTGGTGGTTGACGTACAGGATCGCCTCGTGGGCGCCGACCGCGTAGGCGGCGAGCAGCAGCCCCTCCAGGACTTTGTGCGGGTAGTTCTCCAGCAAGAAGCGGTCCTTGCGGCTGCCTGGCTCATCCTCGCCGCCGTTGCAGACGACGTACTTGTGCTCGGCCGGCGTCTCGGCGGCGATCTGCCACTTCTTGCCCACGGGGAAGGCGGCGCCACCGCGGCCACGGAGGCCGCTGGCCACGATTTCGGCGAGCACCTGCTCCGGGCGGCCCTCGGTGACGGCGCGGCGCCAGGCGGTGTAGCCGCCCTGCCGCTCGTAGTCGGCGAAGCGCTCGGGCCCCGCCTCGCTGGTCAGTAGAATGCGCTCCATGCTCACACCAGCCCGGCATCCAGCAGCTCGAAGATCAGCGCCTTCAGCGACGGGTCGACGCCCTCTTCGAGCCGCTGGACGGCCGGTCCCCCCTTGGCGTGGTTCGCGATGTCGTCGACGTCCGCGAGCTGTACGTGCGAGTAGAACGCGCGGTCCGGGTACACCACCACGTTGGGCCCGTCCTGGCAGGCGCCGAAGCACATGTACGGCTTGACCTCGACGCCCTCCTCGCCGGAGAGGCGCTCTTCCAGCGCCCGGATGATCTTGTCCGCGCCGCGTGCCAGGCAATCCACGTTCTGGCAGACTAGCACCAAGCGCGCCTTCTCCTGCTCGAACACGGCGCTTGCTCCCCTAGTACCCGTAGTCCACCGGCGCGGCCAGCGCGTGCTCGCGGGGCCGCAGCGCCTGCCAGCGCGCGGCGCCCAGGCGCTCCAGATAAGCGGCACGACCAGGCACGCCATCGACCCAGTCAGCGAGCCAGCGCGCGTAGCCCTCCGGCGTGCGCGTCTGCTCGTGATACTCGGCGTACATGGCGTGGTCGCGCCCGTAGTAGCCCTGCACTGGCGATGGGTGCGCACCACCCGGCTCGTGGACGACGGCCACGACCTTGAAGCCCGGCACCAACACCCGGTTGGGATCGCTGCGGATCACCTCGGGCGCCACGATCTCCTCGGCCACGATGATCACCGCCTCGGCGGCCAGGCCCGCTTCCTGGCTCAGGCCCAGATTGCCCCAAGCGTGCGCGTTCCCCTCGGGATCCGCGCGCTGCACGTGCAGGATCGCTACATCGGGGCGCAGCGCCGGCACTAGCAGCAGCGGCGTGCCCTCGCCTACCGTGGGTAGGCCCGCCGGGGCCGGGGCGACGCGCAGGCGCGGGTTGCTGCGAGGCAGATCCGACCCGAGCATGGTGCGCGTGGGCACGTAGGGCGTGCCGTGCGCCGCCGCCCAGAGCGCCAGGCCCAACGTGTAGTTGCTGTGGTCCTCCACTTCCAGCGGCGCCGGCTCGCCGCGCTCCATCGCCCGCCGGTAGTTGTGCCCGAGCCCCTCGCTGACGTTGCCCACCCACGAGGCGATGACCCGCCGCACCAGCCCCGCGCCGATGATCTGGTCGAACAGCATGTCGGAGATCGGCGCGATCAGCGTCAGGTCGCGGCGGCGCTGCCGGATGATCTCGTGGCCGGCGGCGAAGGGGATCAGCGACTCCAGCGCCGTGCCCATCACCACCGAGGTGCCGTCGGGCACCCAGCGACCGATCGCCTCAGCCATCGTGCAGCGCTTGTCACGCATGGTGCCACACCGGCGCGCGCTTCTCCAGGAAGGCCCGCAGGCCCTCGGTCGCATCGCGCGTCGCCATCAGCTCCTCCCGATAGATCCGCTCTGCGGCCGCCAGCCGGCCGCGCCAGCCGCCCTCGCCCGCCCACAGCGCCCGGCGCGCGGCGCGCAGGGCCGCGGCGCTCAGCCCCCGCAGCCGACCGAGCAGCCGCGCCACCGCCGCCTCCAGCTCGCTGTCGGCCACGACCGTGTCCACCAGCCCGAGGCGCCGTGCCTCGCGCGCGTCGACCACCTCGCCACTGAGCACCAGCCGCGCCACCGCCCGCGCTCCCAGCCGCGCGGGCAGCACCGCCGCCGCCACCGGCGGGAACACTCCGAGGGTGATCTCGGGGAACCCGAAGCGGGCCGACTCGGCGGCGACTACGAAGTCGCAGCAGCCCACCAACTCGCATGCCCCGCCGAGTGCCGCGCCGTGAACTACGGCCACGGTGGGCAGCGCCAGCCCCTCCAGCCGCTCGAACACGGCGTGAAACTCGCGCAGCATCGCCTCGTGCGTCGGCGGCAGGTGCTC
>DATGKN010000048.1:0-29164 GCA_035294645.1 Chloroflexota bacterium | reverse complement strand
CTCGCGCAGCACCCGGGCCTTGTCGGCTGCCAGGTTGAGCACGCAGTTCGAGATCACCACATCGACCGCCGCGTCGGGCAGTGGGATCGCCTCGATGTGTCCCTGAAGGAACCGCACGTTCGTGATCCCCTGCTCGCGACGGTGCCGCTCGGCGAGGGCGAGCAGCTCGGGGGTCATGTCCAGGCCGTACACGAACCCCGTGGGCCCCACGCGGCGGGCGCTGAGCAGCACGTCGAGCCCCGCGCCAGCGCCGAGGTCGAGCACGACCTCGCCCGGGCGCAGGTCGGCCAGCGCGGTGGGGTTGCCGCAGCCGAACGAGGCGCGGGCCGCGCCCGGCGCGACGGCCGCGTCGGCGGCGGTGTAGCCGGCGGGTGGTGGCACCTCGGCCGCGCCGCAGCCGCAGTCGGTAGAGGCGGCCGCGGCGCGGGCGGCGTAGTACGCGCGCACAGCATCACGGAGCGCACGGGCGGAAGCCTCCGCCATAGGACCTCCATATCGATGCTTATCGATGAATCGGTGCATAAGAAAAGGCGGTCAACCGACCGCCACGGCGTCCTCCTGCACCAGGGCGGGGAGTCGTGCCAAGCGCCCCAGCCCCTCCGGGTCGGCCGCGTAGTACATCCACACGCCTCGCCGCGTCGCGCGGACCAGGCCCGCCTCGCGCAGCACGCGCAGGTGGTGCGATACGGTGGGTTGCTGGCGATCGAAGTGAGCCACGATGTCGCACACGCACAGCGGCGCCGGCTGGGCAGCGATCAGCCGGAAGATCTCCAGGCGCGTGGGGTCGGCCAGCGCGCGGCATAGCGCGACTACCGCGTCGCGCTCGGCCGACGCCAGCGGCGCCACGGGCCGCGACGGGGGCGGACAATCGGCGGGACGCGCTCGACTGCTCATGGCTCAGTGCTCGGTTTGCTGCCCTGACGGCCGGCTCCCGTCCGTACGGCGACAGGGTAACCGGGCAATGCACCGGCCGCCGAGGGTTAGCCTAGCATACGTATCGATCAGCGTCAATATATTGGCGGTGGTCAGCACTCGCTGGAGCGGCCCAGGTCCAGGGCGGGGCCGACCGGGGTGTCCCACGTCTCCACGCGCGTGACGCGTTGCAATCGCCGCAGGTACTCGGCCGCGCGGCGCAAGTGGACCTGCGCGTCGGCGATCAGCTTGCGACTGGTGGGCGCGCACTCGGGCTGCATGGCCAGCAGGGCCAGCGTGGTGTTCACCACCGCGAGCTCGTTGTTGACGCGGTGCGCTACCTCCCGTCCTGCCAGGGCGATCCCTTGCAGCCGGCCCTCGGTGAGCCGTGCCTCGGCCAGCGCGCGGTGCAGCTCGGTGATGCGCTGGGCGGCGATCAGCCGGCGCTCCAGCTCGTGCCGGTCGAGCGGTTTGGTCAGGTAATCATCGGCGCCCGCGCGCATCGCCGCCAGGGCGTGCTCGCGGTCCTCCAGCATGGTGAGGAAGATGAGGTACGTGTAATGCTGGTGCGAGTCCAGGGCGCGCACGCGCTGGCACAGCGTGTGGCCGTCCAGGCCGGGCATCAGCCAGTCGGTGATGACTACGTCGGCCCGGTGCTCCTGGTAGCGCGCCCACGCCTCGGTGCCGTCGGCGGCGAGCACGCACTCGTGGCCTAGGCCCTCGATCGTATGGCGCAGGAGCGTGCGCTCCAGCGCGCTGTCCTCGGCGATCAGCACGCGCATGTGGCCTCCGCGGCGCGGGAGACAGCCCATGCCTGATTATGGACACTGGAAGCGCCTACGGCAACAACTGGCTGTCGGCCGTGGGGCGCGGGTGGGGCGGAGCCGCGTGCTCGGCGCCGAGCACGCGGGGTACGCGAGCGTGCTGCGCGGCTGCGGGCCTCTTCCCGCCGGGGGCAGGCGGTGGCTGCGGCCAGCTCGTCGGCTCTGGAGGCCGACCGCGTGGGGGCGCCTAGCTGAGCCGCACGCTGATGCGATGGTACCCCGTGGCACCATCGGGCAGCGTCGGGCGCACCTCGGCGCTCTGCAACGTGCCCGTGCCGTCTGTGGCGCGCACGATCAGCGAGGGGGTGCTGCCCTGCGGGGTCCAGTCGGCGACCCAGAACACCCAGGCCAGGCTAGCCGGATCGGTGATCAGGCTGGCGGGTTGCCAGGTGCGCCCCTCGTCGCCGCTGATCTCCACGGCCTGGATGCCGCGGGCGCCCGCGAAGGCGATGCCACCCACGCGCTGCGGCCCTGCTGGCACCGTGGCCCGGTTGGCCGGCACATCGATCCGCGACATGGTCTGGATGGTGCCATCGTTAGTCCAGCCCCGGCGCTGCCAGAAGCCGCGGTAGTCCTCGGTCACCGCGCGGATCTCCACCACCCACTTGGGGTTCTTGATGCCGTACAGGTTCGGGGCCAGCACGCGCAGCGGGAAGCCGTGCTGCGGCGGCAGCGGTTGGCCGTTCATCTCGTAAGCCAGCAAGGTGGTGGGCTCCAACGCCTTGTCCAACGGGATGCTGTCGCTGTAGTCATCAGCCCCCACGAACACGATGCGGCGCACCCCAGCGCGCAGCCCGGCCTGCTGGAGCACGTCGGCCAGCCGCGCGCCGCGCCACTCGGCGTTAGAGATGAGGTCCCCCCCGACCTGGTTGTCGATACACTCCAGCGTTTGCAGCTGGGTCACGCTAGGCAGCGCGCGGACGGCGTCGAGGTCCAGCTCCAGCGCGCGCTCCACCGCGCCGGTCACGCGCAGGCGCCAGCGCGCCGCGTCGAGCTGGGGATCGCCGAAGAGGTTCTTGGACACGGTGTAGAACTGGCCGCTGGGAGTGATGTAGGGGGGCAGGCCTGGCAAGTCGATGCTCTGCGCGGCCCCACGCGCCAGCACGGGCGCGGTGGGCCCCCCGCGGCGCCAGTCAAGGGCCTGGGCTGCCAGCCCGCCCCCCAGCAGCAGGCCCGTGGCGGCGAGCCCGGCGCGGCGCAGCAGCGTGCGGCGATCTAGTCTCATGCGCTCCCCCTGTTCGTGGGCCTGTCGCGGGCGAAGGCGCCGTAGAACAGCGTCAGGCTCAGGCTGAACACGGCCCAGCCCGCGGCGTAGCTGGCCATCACCGGCAGCGGCTCGTTGAACTCCACGCCGAACAACCCCTCGCCGCTGGCTGGTAGTGCCACCAGCATGGTGAACCACCACAGCGCGAAGCCCAGCCCGACCGCCACACGCGGGCGGGGCCAGCGCGCGTACAGCAAGCCCACCAGCGCCCCGGCCAGCAGCACGAAGCCGAGCACGCCGTACAGCAGCAGCACCTTCGCCTGCCCGCGGAACGTGGTGATCATGTACGTGAAGAACTCCCGCGGCAGGTAGAAGAGCGCCCCCTCCGCCAGCGTCTCCGGCAAGGTGCGCACACCTAGCACGCTGCGCAGGGCGGCGGTCACGACGAGCAGGCCCACGGCGGCCAGCGCGCCCGCCAGCGCACCCGCCAAGGGTGACGGCAACAGTCCGCGCCGCTGTACAGCCACCGCCCCGTGCCGGTGGTCCACCCTGGCCTCCGCCCGCCGCCGGTCTGGTGTTCCATTGTACTCCTACGAGGGCTCGCCGCCGGTGGATTATGCCGCCGCGACTTGCGTCGGGTCGCCGCGTCGCGTTATGTTGGCCGCTTGATGGGCGGTGGCGGCCGCCCGCGCGGCGTGCCAGGAGGGGGATGCGCCGCCGAACAGCCGATGGCCCCGGTGCGACAGGGAGGTGGCGCGGGCCGCGCGGGTGCAGGAGGGATGCATGGGCGGGGCGTGGTTGGCACTGGCAGGTGTGGTGGCGGTGGGGCTGGCAGGCGGGGCGGCGCGGGTGACCCCGGCCGAGCCCATGGGGCCCGCGCAGGTCCCCCCCGTGGGCGTGGTGAGCGGCCCCCTGCCGGGCACCGGGCTGATCGGCCCGCCGGCCGGCGCGCTGGGGCTGCCGCTCACTCCGCCGGGCGGCCTTATGACGAGTCGTCCCGCCCAGAGCGACGTTGCCTACGGGGCCGATCCGCGCCAGCGACTCGACCTCTACCTGCCGGCGACCCGTGGCGGGGCGCCGGTAGTGCTGTTCGTGCACGGGGGCGGCTGGAGCATCGGCGACAAGGCGCAGTTTGGCTGGGTAGGCGAGCAACTGGCCGCGCAGGGCGTGGTGGCGGCGCTGGCCAACTACCGCCTCTCGCCCGCGGTGCAGCACCCCGAGCACACCAAGGATGTGGCCCGCGCGGCCGCCTGGCTGTACCGGCACGCGGCCAGCTACGGCGGTGAGCCGACGCGCTTGTACCTGGTCGGGCACTCGGCCGGGGCCCACCTGGCCGCGCTGGTGGCCCTCGACCGCAGCTACCTCGTGGCCGAGGGGCTCACGCCCGCCATCGTGCGCGGGGTGGTGGGCATCGCCGGGCCGACCTACGACCTGGACGCCAGCTACGCGCAGACGCCGATCGCGCCGCTGCTGTACGCCGCGTTCGGGCCCGACCCGACACGCTGGGCGCAGGCAGCGCCGGTGCGGTACGTCCAACCCTACGCGCCGGGCTTCCTGTTGATCTATGGTACGGCCGACACCCAGGCGCTGCCGCTGAGCACGCAGGCGCTGGCCGCGGCCCTGCAGCGCAGCGGCGTGCCGGTGCAGGTCGAGCCGCTGGCCGGCCAGGACCACTTCGGGGTGCTCGGCGCGGCGCTGGCCGAGGTGCGCCGGTTCGCGCAGTAGCCGCCGCGGTGCTCCGCGGATTCGCGGCCGGGGCGGAGAGGGCAGGCGTGTGCGGGTATATCAGCCGATTCTCCTCGCCGCCTGGGCCCTCGGCCCGCTGGCGTTCGTCAATGTCGGCTTCGGCCTGGCGCTGGTCGCTCTCCTCGGGGTGTTCTGGCTGCGGGCCGTGCGCACTCAGGGCGCCCTGCTGCTGCGGCTCGGCCGGCTGGCGGGCACCGAGCGGCTCGTCGACCTGGCCGCAGCGGCAGTGGCGATCGGCGCGCTGATCGAGGTGGCGGCGGCCCTGCTGGCTACCTCGGTCACCCTCTGGGGCGTGCGGGTCGGCGTGGGGCTGGCGGTCGTGGGCCTGGCCAGCGCCGGCAACGCGCTGCGCCCGGTCGAGCTGCGCGCGGCGGGCGTCGTCGTGCGCGGGCAGCTCGTCCGCTGGGCCCAGGTGACCGGGTACGCTTGGACCCGGGACGCCCCCGCCCTGCTCGAGCTGCACTACACCACGCTGGCCGCCACGCCGCGGCGGGCGCGGGTCGCGGTGCCGCCCGAGGCGCGGCCAGCCGCCGAGCGCCTGCTGCGTGAGCGAGTCGGGCTCTCCCGCGCGCGGGCGGGGTGGCGCTGAGCCGGTCGGTCAGGCGGGCAGCGGGGTCGGCGGCCGTGTCGACGCCGCGACGGTGTCCAGGTCGTAGCTGCGCAGGCAGCGCTCGACCAGGGCCTCGGCGGCCGCCCAATCGAAGGTGCGGTACTCGCGCCCGCGGATCGCGTTCGGCTCGCCCGCGTAGAACATCTCGTATTGGAGGTGCCGCGCGGCGAACTCCGAGCCGAGCAGGTCCCACAGCAGCTTGAGCAGCTTCACGCGCTCGACGGCGGTGGCGCGCGGCCAGCGCACGTAGCGCTCGAGGTCCGGTCGCGTGGCAGGGCTGAGCAGGTCGGCAGCCGAGGAGGGAAGCTGGATCACACTGCCGCCCAGCATCGCGCGGATAGCGGTGAGCAGCTCCGGGTACATCTGCTGCTGGTACACCTGGCTGGCGTACACCAGCGCGTCCTTGGGGCGCATCACGCCGAACTCGTCGGGCTCGGCGGCCGCCTCGGCAGCCAGCACCAGGCCCTCTACCAGGCTCACCCGCGTGGCTAGGTCGCCGAGCTGGGCCACCACCTCGGGCTTGGCGAGCTGGCCGTTGGCCTCGCAGATGCGCCGCACCAGGCCCACCAGGAACTGGAGCTTGGCCCACGAGCGGATGTGCGCCTGCGTGTTGCCAATCACGTGGGCGGCGGTCACGCTGAACTGCCCGGCGCACAGCTCGCGGTTCCGGTACACGAACACGTGCTCCCAGGGGACGAACACGTCGTCCAGCACGACCAGCGCGTCGGTCTCGTCGAAGCGGCTGCTGAGCGGGTAGTCGAACACGCTGCTGGCGGTGCGGGCATAGGGACGCCGCACGTACAGCTTCAGGCCCGGGGCGTCGAGCGGCACCACCAGCGAGAGGGCGTAGTCCTCGTCGCCCGGCGGCAGCGGCAGGATGACCGAGATGTAGCACCAGTCGGACATCACGCCGCCGGTGGCCAGCATCTGGGCGCCGCGCACGATGATGCCGCCGTCGCGCTCCTCCACCACGCCGGCGTAGAGGTACGGCTCGGCCTGCTGGTGCGCCGGCTTGCTGCGGTCGATAACGGGCTGCACGATGGCGTAGCTGAGGTACAGGTCCTCGTCGGCGGCCTTGGCGTAGAAGCGCGCCAGGTTGTCGGCGAACTGCTGGCCGCCACGGGCGAAGAACGGCAGCGACCCCGCGAAGCCGGCGAAGAACGAGGCGACATGGTCGGGGGAGCGGCCGAGCAGGCCGTAGGAGAGGTCGGCCCACGCCTTGATCGCGCGCCGGCGCGCGGCAAGGTCTTCGCGCGTGCGCGGCACCAGCCACGCTTTGTTCACCGGCCGGCCGTCGCGCTCGGAGGGGTAGGTCATCAGCTCCCGGTTGGCCGGGGCGTGGGCGAAGTCGTACAGCGCGGCGATCGCCTGCACGGCCGCGGCAAAGGCCGGGTGGGTGGTGACGTCCTCCACGCGCTCGCCGTCGAGGTACACGTTGCGCCGGTCGCGCAGGCTGGCGAGATAGTCGGCCCCGCTCCGCGTCATGGTAGCCCCCCTCCCGCGGAGCGCCGCTGCGGCCCCCGCACCATGGTGTCCTATCTAACAGTACGAGCGTGCGTTAGTGAGGTCACGTGTGGTGTGAGATGCTACCAGCCTGGCGCGCGGGCAGTCAAGGGGGCGACGGCGTGATGTCGCTCGGCGCCGGGTGGCCCATGGGGGCGATGTCGTAGCCGCCCAGGGCCTCCACCTGGCGGCGCAGCCCGGGCCGCTGCAGCACGTCGAGCAGGGCGCCTACCGCGGGCAGGTCCAGGAAGTGGTTGGGCACCACCAGGTCGTAGCGCTCCTCGGCCAGCAGCACGAAGTCGAGTCCTGCTGCCTCGGCCGCTGCCCGCACGCCCACCCCGGCGTCGGCGAGCCCGGCCCGGATCGCCTCGGCCACGGCCAGATGGCCGTCCACCTCGTGCTCGTAGCCCCGCACGGCCGTGGGCGGCACCCCTGCCGCCGCTAGGACGCGGTCGAGCAGGGCCCGCGCGCCGGTGCCCGGGGCGCGGTTGACGATGCGCACCCCGGGCCGCGCCAGGTCGGCGGCCTCGCGCAGCCCCAGCGGGTTGCCGGGCGCCACGATCAACCCCTGCTGCCAGATGGCGAAACTGACCAGCGTGCAGGGGAACGGCACTAGCCGGCGTACCCAGGGCGCGTTGAAGTGGCCGCTGGCCTCGTCGCGCAGGTGGCAGCCCGCCACGTGCGCCTCGCCGCGCCCGAGGGCGGCCAGCGCCGCGCGACTGCCCTCCTCGCTCCAGATCAGCTCCACCCCCCGCGCGCGCAGGGCAGCCGCCAGCAGCCCCGTCGCCGGATCACAGCCGCGCATCACCAGCACCTGCTCGGCACGCGGCATCTCGCCCAGCAGGGCCACCCGCACCCGGCGGCCGGCGGCCTCCGCCGGCCGCGCCCACCCGTCCGCCCCCGGCAGCGCGCGCACGACGCCCGCCAGCGGCTCGGCCAGCAACCGCCCGCCCACCGGCAGCAGGCGCACCCGCCCACCCGCTGGCGGCAGCCCGCGGCCGGCGACCAGCGTGGCTTCGATTTCCGGTGGCTCGTCGGGTAGCGCGAACAACCGCTCGACGCTGGTGCCCAGCGCGCGGGCCAGACGCAGCGCCACCTCGGTAGAAGGCACCGCGGCACCGCTCTCGATAGCGGCATAGGCCTGCCGCGAGATGCCGGCGGCCGTCGCCAGCGCCTCCTGCGACAGCCCCGCCGCCGTCCGCGCGGCCCGCAGCATAGTGCGCAGCCGCCCACTCGTGCTCATCGTCGGTGCCCCGCCGGCTCTCCGTGTGGCGTATAGTTGACTATACGCCAAGTGTGCTTGACAAGACTGCGGTGGCCCGCGTAGCATGGGGACGCGCTCGATCGGGCGCGCCCGCTGAGACGATGATATCGCGCGCTGCCGCGGCAGCCGAGGAGGAGCGATGGAGCTGAGCGCGCGCAACCAGCTACGGGGCACCGTCCGCGGTGTCCGGCTGGGCGACATCATGGCCGAGGTAGTGGTTGAGGTCGGCGGGCAAGAGGTCGTCGCCGCGATCACCCGCTCGGCGGCGGAGCGCTTGCAGTTGCAGGCGGGCGACGCGGTGCTCGTGGTCATCAAGGCCACCGAGGTGATGATCGCGCGGCCGTGAGGCGGTGCGTGGGGCCCTGCTGGGCGGTCTACGAGCCGCTGGGAGGGGGCGGCTGTTCTAGGCGTGCCACACGGCCCGGGCGCTACCGGCGAGGCGGTCGGTCCGCTGCAAGCGCCTGGTGCTCGGGCCGGGCTGGTCGTGGGGCTGACTGTACACGCTGCTGGCGGTCGGTAGGGCCGCGCGGCTGCATGCGATCCAGATCGACCAGATCGACTCGGTAAGGAGGAGAGCGGGACATGCTGTGGGCAGGCGGGCGGCGGCGCGCGGCGCTGCTGGGGCTGCTGGTGGCGCTGCTGGTGCTGGCGCTGGCTCGTGGGGCGCCGCGGCCGGCGGTGGCCGAGCCGCTGGCGGCGCAGGGCGTGGAGCTGAACGTGTTCGCCGCCGCGTCGCTGACCGACGCCTTCAACGAGTTGGGCGGCGTCTTCGAGAGCCAGCAGCCGGGCGTGCGGGTGGTGTTCAACTATGGGCCGTCGTCGGGCCTGCGCACGCAGATCGAGCAGGGCGCCCCGGCCGACGTGTTCGCCTCGGCCGATGAGGCGCAGATGCGGCTGGCGCAGCAGAACGGCGTCATCGCCGGTGAGCCGCGGGTGTTCGCGCGCAACGAGCTGGTGCTGATCACGCCGCACGACAACCCCGGGGGGATCGCCACGCTGGCCGACCTGGCGCGGCCGGGCCTGCGGCTGGTGACTACCGGCCCGCAGGTGCCGATCGGGGCTTACACGCGCCAGCTGCTCCAGACGCTGAGCGCCGACCCCGCCTATGGGGCGGACTTCGCCGAGCGGGTGCTGGCCAACGTGCGCTCGGAGGAGAACGACGTGCGGGCGGTGGTGGCCAAGGTAGCGCTGGGCGAGGCCGACGGGGGGATTGTGTACTCCTCCGACGTCACCCCGCGCGTGGCGTCCGAGGTGCGCCAGATTGCCATCCCGCCGGAGGTGAACATCATCGCCACCTATCCGATCGCCGTGGTGCGCGGGGCGCGCCAGCCGGAGCTGGCCGAGCGCTGGATCGCGCTGGTGCTCTCGGACACGGGGCAGCAGGCGCTCGCCCGCTGGGGCTTCCGCCCCGTGAACTAGCCGGAGGGAGCGTTGGCGATGGTCGGGCCGGAAGGGATGCGCGTCGTAGCTGTCCCGCGCGAGGGCGCCGCCGAGTGGACGCGCCCTGGGTGGCCGCGGCCGGGGCTCACGCTGCTGCTGGCGTACAGCGCGGTGCTGCTGCTGTTCCTGCTCGTGCCGCTCGGCGCCGTGCTCTGGCGGGCGCTGAGCGCGGGTGACCTGGGCCGCTACCTGACCAGCCCCATCGTGGTCGACGCGCTGCGGCTGAGCTTGCTGACGACCCTGCTCACGCTAGTCGTCGCGGTGGTGCTGGGCACACCGATCGCCTACCTGCTCGCACGCTACCAGTTCCCGGGCCGCGCGCTGATCGATACGGCGCTCGACCTGCCGATGGTGCTACCGCCCGCGGTGGCCGGCGTGGCGCTGCTGCTCACGTTCGGTCGCCGCGGGCTGCTGGGGCCGACCCTCTCGGCGTTCGGGATCGAGATCAGCTTCACCACGGCGGCGGTGGTACTGGCGCAGCTGTTCGTGGCGGCGCCGTTCTACGTCAAGGCGGCGCAGGCCGGGTTCGCCGCGGTCGACCGCGAGCTCGAGCACGTGTCGGCTAGCCTGGGTGTCTCGGCCCTGGGCACCTTCTGGCGGGTCACGCTGCCGCTGGCGCTGCCGGCGCTGCTCGGCGGAGCGGTGATGACCTGGGCGCGCGCGCTGGGCGAGTTCGGGGCCACGATCCTGTTCGCTGGCAACTTCCAGGGGCGCACGCAGACGATGCCGCTGGCGATCTACGTGGCCATGGAGCGCGACCTGGGCGCGGCACTGGTACTGGCTAGCATCCTGGTGGTGGCGTCGTTCCTGGTGCTGCTCGGTTTCAAGCTGCTGGCCCGCGCGCGCCTCGCTCCCGTGGCCTGACCGCAGTAGGCCTCATGCTCGAGGTGGCGATCCGCAAGCGGCTGCGCGAGTTCCAGCTGGCGGCCGCCTTCAGTGCGGGCAACGAGCTGGTCGTGTTCTTCGGGCCCTCGGGCGCGGGCAAGACGGTGACGCTGCGCTGCATCGCTGGGCTGCTGCGGCCCGACGCCGGGTACATCGCGCTCGCCGGCCAGGCCGTGTTCGACGCGGCGCACGGCATCGACGTGCCGGTGCAGCGGCGGCGCGTGGGCTACGTGCCGCAGCACTACGGGCTGTTTCCTCACCTGACGGTGGCCGAGAACGTGGCCTATGGGCTGAGGGGGGTACCGCGGGCCGAGGCGCGGGCGCGGGTGGCGGCCATGTTGGCGCGGCTGGAGCTGACGGGCCTGGAGCGGCGCCGGCCGCGCGAGCTGTCGGGGGGCCAGCAGCAGCGAGTGGCGCTGGCGCGCGCGCTGGTCACGCGGCCGCAGGTGCTGCTGCTCGATGAACCCCTGTCCGCGCTCGACGCCGGCCTGCGCGCGCGCCTGCGCCGCGACCTCTTGCAGGTGCACCGGCAGATCCGCATCCCCACCGTGCTCGTCAGCCATGATCTGGCCGAGGCGTACATGCTGGGCGAGCGGATCGTGGTGTTCGACCGTGGGCAGGTGCTCCAGGTAGGCAGCCGCGAGGAGGTGTGGTACCGGCCGGCGTCGGCGCGCGTGGCGCGGTTGGTCGGGGCTACCAACGTGTTGCCGGCTGACGTCGCGCCCGAGGGCCCCGACGGCCTCGTTACCCTGCGCACGCCGCGCTTCGCGCTGCACGCCCGCGCGCCAGCTGGGCCCCTGCCGCCGCGCGTCGAGGTGGTGGTCCGGCCCGAGGCGATCCGGGTGGAGCGCGCCGAGGCCCCGGGGGCGCCATCCAACCGCTTGCCCGCGCGGATCGTGGACGAGATCGCCACCGGCGCGTACTACACGCTGTACTGCCAGGTGGAGCCCGCCCAGCCGGCGGCGCCACCCGACCTCGAGGTGTTGGTGCCCGCGCCGCATTACGTCGCTCTAGATCTGGCCCACACCCGCGCCTGCGCTCTGGTGATTCCGCCCGAGGCCATTCATCTCCTCCCGGCGGCGTGAGCGGCTGAGCCCCGAGTGGGGCTGCTGCCGGGGGGGCGTGGCGATCTCACAACGGGCTCACGGTGCGCGCCGGCCTCTAGGCGCCCCGCGCGCGGACCGGCCAGACTGAGGCCAGCCACGTTCTATCGTGTGACGGTGCCAGGAGGAGATCCGGGAGGATTCGATGGACGCCGCCGCCCTGCGGGCCGACAGCGAGCCCGCTTCGCCCCACGCCAGTGCCCGCATCGCCGCGTTGCGGTCCCGCGCCGCCAGTCGGCGCACCCTGTTGCGCTACGTGGCCGCTACCTGCTCGCCCGATCTCACCGCCCGCGTGGTCGCCCTGGCGGCCACGCTCTCCGACGAGCAGGTCGAGACGCTGCTAGAGCTGTGGCGCGCCATCGACGACCGCGCCGTGGCGCTCGGTGTCGAGCAGGAGCTGGCTACCTGGCAGCGAATCCTCGCCCACCTGCCGGGGCTGGCGCCTGCCCTGGAGGCGATCCGCGCCCATGTGCTGGAGGTGGAGCAGCCCTGCGCCGTGTGTGCTGACGAGAGCGAGTAGGCGCTACGGCCACCGGCGCCCGGGCGGCTCAGCGCGCGGGCACCGGCTGCTCGGCGAGCGCCGCGACCACCGCATCGCCCATCGCCGCGGTGCCGACCGCCGGCTGCCCCGGCGCTGCCAGGTCGGCGGTGCGGTAGCCCGCGGCCAGTACGCGCGCCACCGCCGCCTCCACCGCCGCGGCCTCGGCCGGCAGGTCGAGCGAGTGGCGCAGCAGCATCGCGGCGCTGAGGATGCTGCCCAGCGGGTTGGCGATGCCTTGGCCGGCGATGTCCGGCGCAGTGCCGTGGATCGGCTCGTACACGCCCAGCTTGCCGTCGCCCAGGCTGGCCGAGGGCATCACGCCGAGCGAGCCGGCTAGGGCCGCGGCCTCGTCGGTGAGGATGTCGCCGAACATGTTGTCCATCACCAGCACGTCGAAGCTGCGCGGGCGGGTGAGCAGCGCCATGGCCGTGGAGTCGACCAGGGCGTGCTCGGTCTGCACGTCGGGGTACTCGCGCGCCAGGTCCTGGGCGATGCGGCGCCAGAGCTGGGAGGTGGCCAGCACGTTCGCCTTGTCCACGGAGGTGAGCTTGCGGCGGCGCTGGCGGGCGAGCTGGTAGCCGACGCGCAGCACGCGCGCGATCTCGTGGGCGCGGTACAGGCAGGTGTCCACGGCGCGGGGGCCGTCGGGGGCCTCCCACTGACGCTTGGGCTTGCCGAAGTACAGCCCGCCGGTCAGCTCGCGCACCACGATGAAGTCGACGCCCGCCAGCAGCTCGGGCCGCAGCGGCGAGGCACTCGCCAGCTCGGGGTACACGCGCACGGGGCGCAGGTTGGCGTACACGCGCAGCGCCTGGCGCAGGGCGAGCAGCCCCTGCTCGGGGCGCACCGGCGCGCGCGGATCGTCCCATTTCGGCCCGCCGACAGCGCCGAGGAGCACGGCGTGGGCGCGCCGGCAGCGGCGCAGTGTCTCGGGCCGCAGCGCCACGCCGTACTGATCGATGCAGGTGCCGCCGAAGGGGTGTTCCTCGAAAGCGAAGCGGTGGCCGCAGCGCTCGCCCACGGCGCGCAGCACCTTGAGCGCCTCGGCGGTGACCTCGGGGCCGATCCCATCGCCCGGCAGGACCACGATGCGATACATGCCGCCACCTCTCTGCGCGTGCTGCCGCACACGCAAAGGCTGACGCCCCCGCGGGGCGCCAGCCCGGAGCGTGGCGGCGCGAAGGGCTGGTTAGACGGTCGCCTCGGCGAGCGCCGGCCGGCCGGTGCCGGCGGCGCGGGCCGCGGCGGCGCGGTTGAGGGCACTCATGTAGGCGCCGGCCGAGGCGACCACGATGTCGGTATTGGCGCCGCGGCCGTGGTAGGTGCGGCCGTCGACCTCGATGCGCAGCGACACCTCGGCGAGTGCGTCCATGCCGCTGGTGACGGAGTGGACGTTGTACACCTCGAGGCGGTTGGGCAGCTGCACGATCTGGTCGATGGCGCGGTAGGCCGCGTCGACCGGCCCGGTGCCGGTGGCGGTGGCGGTGTGGACCTGGCCATCGAGCCCGCGGATCTGCACCGTGGCGGTGGGGATCGCTGGCTCGCCGCAGACCACCTGCACCAGCTCCAGGTGGTAGGTCTCGGTGGTTTGGCGCAGCTCGTCGGCCATGATCGCCTCGAGGTCGCGGTCCGAGACCTCCTTCTTCTTGTCGGCCAGCTCCTTGAAGCGCGCGAACGCGCGGTTCAGCTCCTCCGGGGTGAGCTGGTAGCCCAGCTCCTGCAGGCGCACGCGCAGGGCGTGGCGGCCGGAGTGCTTGCCCAGCACCAGGTTGTTGCTAGCGTAGCCGACCTGCTCGGCGCGCATGATCTCGTAGGTCGAGCGCTCCTTGAGCACGCCGTCCTGGTGGATGCCCGACTCGTGCGCGAAGGCGTTCGAGCCGACCACCGCCTTGTTCGGCTGCACGGGGATGCCCGTGAGGCTGCTCACCAGCCGGCTGGTCTTCAAGATCTGGGTGGTGTCGATGTTGGTGGTGAGCCCGTAGACGTCGGCGCGGGTGTTCAGCGCCATAACCACCTCTTCCAGCGAGGTGTTGCCGGCGCGCTCGCCGATACCGTTGATGGTGCACTCCACCTGGCGGGCGCCCGCCCGGACCCCGGCCAGCGAGTTGGCCACGGCCATGCCGAGGTCGTTGTGGCAGTGCACCGACACCACCACCTTCTCGATGCCGCGCACGCGCTCGAACAACCCGCGGATCAGGCTGTACATCTCGTCGGGGGTGATGTAGCCGACCGTGTCGGCGATGTTGATCGTGGTGGCGCCGGCCTCGATCACCGCCTCGATGACGCGGTACAGGTAGTCGCGGTCCGAGCGCGTCGCGTCCATGGGCGAGAACTCGACGTCCTCGCAGTAGCTCTTGGCGCGGCGCACCATGGCCACCGCCTCCTCGAGCGCGCGCTCGCGGCTCATACGGAACTGGTGGCTGAGATGGATATCTGAGGTAGACAGGAAGGTGTGGATGCGCGGGCGCTCGGCCTCGCGTACCGCCTCCCAGCAGCGGTCGATGTCCTCCGGCTTGGCGCGCGCCAGCCCGGCGATGATCGGCCCCTTGACCTCGCGGGCAATGCGGCGCACGGCCTCGAAGTCGTCGGGCGAGGCGATGGGGAAGCCCGCCTCGATGACGTCGACGCCCAGCCGGGCGAGCTGGTGGGCGATCTCCAGCTTCTCGTCGGAGTTGAGCGAGGCGCCCGGCGACTGCTCGCCGTCGCGCAGCGTCGTGTCGAAGATGATTACACGGTCCATAGCTCCTCCAGTTAACGCCCCATCCACCTTCCCGTACCCCGCGGCGCTACACGGCCTCGCGCCGCGGCACTGCCGACTCCCCTCGCCCCCTGCCGCTCGCCGTGCTTCTCGCCCCGCAACGCGCGAGACGCCAGCGGTCTACTTCTTCTTGATGAACGGCATCATCGCCCGCAGCTCGGCGCCGACCTTCTCGATCGGGTGCTCGGCCTCGCGCCGCCGCTGGGCGTAGAAGTTGGGCCGGCCGGCCTGATTCTCCAGGATCCAGGTGCGGGCAAACGTGCCGTCCTGGATGTCGCGCAGCAGCCGGCGCATCGTCTGCTTGACGTGCTCGTCGATGATCTGCGGGCCGGCGTAGTAGTCGCCGAACTCGGCGGTGTCGCTGACCGAGTAGCGCATGCGTGCCAGCCCGCCCTCGTAGATCAAGTCGACGATCAGCTTCAGCTCGTGCAGGCACTCGAAATAGGCCGACTCGGGCTGGTAGCCGGCCTCGACCAGCACCTCGAAGCCCGCCTTGATCAGCGCGCTGACGCCGCCGCAGAGCACCGTCTGCTCGCCGAACAGGTCGGTCTCCGTCTCCTCTTTGAAGGTGGTCTCCAGCACCCCGGCGCGGGTGCCGCCCAGGCCCTTGGCGTAGGCCAGCGCGATGTCGCGCGCGCGGCCGGTGTAATCCTGGTGCACCGCGAGCAGCATCGGCACGCCCTGGCCCTCGAGGAACACCTCGCGCTCGCGGTGCCCGGGCGCCTTGGGGGCCACCATGGCCACGTCGATGTCGGGCGGTGGGACGATCTGGTGGTAGTGGATGTTGAAGCCGTGGGCGAACAGCAGCATCTTGCCGGGCCGCAGGTGGGGCTTCACCTCGCGCTCGTACAGCCCGGGGGCGGTCTGGTCGGGCACCAGCATGGTGATGATGTCGGCCAGCGCCGACGCCTGGTCGGGCGTGGTGACCCGCAGCCCCTCGCGCTCGGCCAGCGGCCACGACTTGCTGCCCTGGTACAGCCCGACGACGACGTTGCAGCCGCTGTCGCGTAGGTTCAGGGCGTGGGCATGCCCCTGGCTGCCGTAGCCGAGGATGGCGATCGTCTTGCCCTCGAGCAGCGCCAGGTCGGCATCAGCGTCGTAGTAGACCTTCGCCATGGCGTCCCCCTGTAACGCGTGATGAGTGATGGGTGCAGCGCGATGAGTGACGGGCCGTCGCCTCACCATGACTCATGCCCCATCACTCATCCCTCGCGATCGCACCTACGCGCTCAGCTCGCGGACCTTCTCCTCGTAGGCGACCTGCGGGCCGCGCACCATGGCGACCACGCCGGTGCGCACCAGCTCCTTGATCCCGAACCCGCGCAGCACGTTGATCATCGAGTCCACCTTATCGGGCGTCCCAGTCACCTCGACGATCAGCGAGTTGACGGCCACGTCCACGATCCGCGCGCGGTAGATGTCCACGAGCTGGATGATCTCGCTGCGGGTGGACGGCTTGCTGGCCACCTTGATGAGGGCCAGCTCGCGGCGCACCGTCTCGTCCTCGGTGACGTCGGAGACCTTGCGCACCTCGATGATCTTGTACAGCTGCTTGACCACCTGCTCGACGGCGGTCTTGGAGCCGTCGACGACGATGGTCAGGCGCATGATGTTCGGGGTCTCGGTGTGCCCGATGGCCAGGCTCTCAACCGCGAAGCCCCGGCACCGGAACAGGCTCAGGACGCGGTTGAACACCGCCGGCTGGTTTTCCATCGTGGCGACCAGCGTGTGCTTCATTGACGATTACCTCCGCCAGCGAGGTGCCCGGCACGACCATCGGGAACACGTTCTCGTCCGGGCGCACCAGGAACTCGATCAGGGCCGGGCCCGGGTGGGCCATGGCGGCGCGCACCGCCGGCAGGGCGTCGGCGCGCTCGGTCACCCGCCAGGCGGCGATCCCGTACGCCTCGGCGATCTTCTGGAAGTCAGGGGTGCCGGGCGAGAGGTCCACCGCCACGTAGTTGCCGCGGTAGAACAGCTCCTGCCACTGCCGCACCATGCCCAGGTAGCAGTTGTTGACCAGCGCGATCTTCAGCGGCAGCCGCTCGGCCACCACCACCGCCAGTTCCTGCATCACCATCTGGAAGCCGCCGTCGCCGGCGAAGCACCACACCGTCTCGTGCGGTCGCGCGATCTGCACGCCGATGGCGGCCGGCAGCGCATAGCCCATCGTGCCCAGCCCGCCCGAGGAGAAGTGCGTGTTGGCGCGGCGGAACGGGAACCGCTGGGCGACGAACATCTGGTGCTGGCCCACGTCGGTGACCACCGAGCAGTCGCCGTCGGTCGCCTCGTACACCGCGCGGATCACGTCCGGGGTGGTCAGCTCGCCCGGCACCTTCTCCGACGACGGCAGCGGATACAGGCGCTGCCACTCGCGGATCTGGTTCAGCCACGGCGTGCGATCGACCGGTTCCTTGAGCTCTTGCAGCAGCGCCTGCAACACCAGCTTGGCGTCGCCCACGATCGGCACGTCGGTGCGCACGTTCTTGCCGATCTCGGCGGGGTCGATGTCG
Organism: Chloroflexota bacterium; assembly: GCA_035294645.1. Classification (GTDB taxonomy): domain Bacteria; phylum Chloroflexota; class UBA6077; order UBA6077; family JAJPHF01; genus JADGHJ01. The sequence goes on along the minus strand of DATGKN010000048.1, from coordinate 11,861 downwards.
ATGTGGATGATCTTGGCGCGCGGGGCGAAGGCCGAGAACTTGCCCATCGCACGGTCGTCGAAGCGGATGCCGATGCCGATGACCAGGTCCGACTGGTCCACGGCGTAGCAGGCGGTGGCCGTGCCGTGCATGCCGAGCATGCCCAGGAACAGCGGGTGTGCGGTGGGGAAGTTGCTGATCCCCAGCAGCGTGTTGGCCACCGGGATGGTCATTCGCTCGGCCAGCGCCACCAGCTCGTCCCAGGCCTGGGCGATGAGCACCCCGTGGCCGGCGATGATCACGGGCCGCTGGGCATGCTCGATCAGCCGCGCGGCCTTGCGGATCTGCACCATGTTGCCGCGCAGGGTCGGGTTGTAGCCGGGTAGGTCGACCTTCTCAGGGTAGTGGAAGTCGGCCTCGCCGGTCAGCACGTCCTTGGGGATATCCACCAGCACGGCGCCCGGCCGCCCGCTGCGGGCGAGGTGGAACGCCTCGCGCAGCACGCGCGGCAGGTCCTTGGGGCTGCGCACCAGGAAGTTCTGCTTGGTCACCGGGATAGTGATGCCGGTGATGTCAGCCTCCTGGAAGGCGTCGCTGCCGATCACGCTGGTGGCCACGTTGGCGGTGATCGCCACCACCGGGGCCGAGTCCATCTGGGCGGTGGCCAGGCCGACCACCAGGTTGATAGCGCCCGGGCCGCTGGTGGCCATGCACACACCGACGTTGTTCGTCGCTCGCCCGTAGCCGTCCGCCATGTGCGCCGCGCCCTGCTCGTGGCGCACGAGGATGTGGCGGATGGGATACTGCGGCAGTACGTCGTATAGCGGCATGATCGCCCCGCCGGGCAAGCCGAAGACGTCTCGCACGCCCTCGGCCACCAGTGCCTCGCAGACCATCTGCGCGCCAGTCATCCGCATGCGGTCTCCCTCCCGTTCTCGCTCGCTGCGCCACGCGCGCCAAAAAAATAACCCTCGTCACGACAGGGACGAGGGCCGCTCGCGGTACCACCCCGCTTGACACGCCGGCCTGGCGGGCCGCCTGACGAAAAAGCCCTCGTCCTGTCGGGACGAGAGCTGCTCGCGGTACCACCCCACTTGAGTGCGCCGGCCGGCGCATCCACTTTGGCGGGGATAACGCCCGCCACCCCGTCCAGCGCTACTGAGCCGTGGCTGTTCGCGCTGGCCCCTCCCGAGCGAGTTCGGGACGCCCCGGGTCACCGGCCTCACACCCGCCGCCGGCTCGCTGGGACCGCGGCGTCCCTACTACTCTCGTTCCCTGGGTTGTCGTGTGCAATTGGTCGCGCTCTGTGCGGCATACTACCATGGCACCCAGCTGGTGTGCAAGTCGCGTGCGCCTGCGGCGCGCCCCCCTCGGGGCGCCGCAGCGAGGACCTACCGTGTCGCGTCCGCTCGTCCGGGCGTCTGTGCTGTCCACCCGCCGCTGGCTGCCCCCGTTCGCGGTACTCGTCGCCCGCTGGGGGCCGGCGGGCGAGTGGCTCGCAGCCGGCGCCCTGGCGCTGCTCCTCGCCGCGCGGCTAGCGGCGCCCGACCCACGCATCGGCGACGACGACTTCGGGGTGTTTCTGGCGGGCGCGCGCGCGCTCGCCCAGGGCGCCTCGCCGTACGTGGGCGACTTCGTGAGCCCGCCGTGGTTCGCCCTGTTCCTGCTGCCGCTGACCCCGCTGCCCGACGCCCTGGCCCGTGGCGTCTGGCTGGCGCTCAACCTGCTGCTGCTCGGCACGGGCACCGCGCTGGCCGCCGGCCTGGTCGGCCTGTGCTGGCCGCCGCGGCGGGTGCTGCTGGCCGCCCTGCTGCTGGCACACTGGCCGCCGGTGGAGTTCGGCCTGCGGCTGGGGCAGAACTCGCTGCTGGCCTGGGGGCTCGGGCTGCTGGCGCTCGCCGCCGCCCAGCGCGGGCGCTTCGCCGCGAGCGGTGCGCTGCTGGCGCTCGCCGCCATCAAGCCCCAGCTCGGCTGGCTGGTCGCCCTGGGGCTGGTGGCCTGGGCCGCGCGCCAGGGCCGGGCCGCGCGGCTAGTCGGCGCCGGCGTGCTCACCCTGCTGCTGTTGGCGGGGGCGATCGCCCTGGCGGCGCCGGCGAGCTACGTCGACCTCATGGCTCTGCGGCCGCGGCCATGGAACTATTGGGGCTCCAACATCGCGCTGCCGGCGGCGCTGGCCGCGCTGGTTGGCCAAGGCGTATGGGCCTGGGGGCTATACGCCCTGGTGGCGCTGGGCGGCAGCGCCGGGGTGCTCGCCGGCTGGTGGCGGCTGCGCGCGTCGCTGCCCGCCCTCGCCGCGTACACGGCCGGCGCCACGCTGCTGCTCACCCCCTACGCCTACCCCTACGACGCGGTGCTGCTCGGGCTGCCGCTGCTGGCGCTGGTGGCCCGCCTGCGCGGCTGGCGCCCGTGGACGGCCACGCTGCTGCTCGCGGCGCTGGGGATCGCGCTGGTGCTGCTGGTACGCCCGGCCGACTACACCCCGTCGCGCTTCTTCGCCCTGGCCGCGCCGCCGCTGGTGCTGGCCGCGCTGGCCCTGGCCGCCTGTCCCGCCGTGTCGCGTCGCCGGTAGGTCCTGCCCGCTGCAGGGCCGCGTTTCCCTGAACACCGCGAACGGTGGGCCCGCGCTGCGGGGCGGCCCCAGCTGTTAGCGCCCCGTGCGGCGGCCGCGCGCCGGGCTCTGGTACTATGACGAAGGGCGCCCGGGGCGCCGAGGGAGGAGCGCGGGCCGCATGCAGGCGTTCGACTACCTCGTGGTCGGCGCGGGCTTCGCGGGCAGCGTCATCGCCGAGCGCCTGGCCAGCCAGGCCGGCAAGCGCGTGCTGCTCTGTGACCGCCGGCCGCACATCGGCGGCAACGCCTACGACTGCTACGACGACGCGGGCATCCTCATCCACAAGTACGGCCCGCACATCTTCCACACCAACTCGCGCCGCGTGTTCGAATATCTCTCGCAGTTCACGCGCTGGCGCCCCTACGAGCACCGCGTGCTGGCCAGCGTCGACGGCAAGTTGCTGCCCATCCCGATCAACCTGGACACCGTCAACCGCCTGTATGGGCTGAACCTGCGCTCGGAGGAGCTGGAGGCGTGGTTCGCGCAGCGCGCCGAGCCGCGTGCCGAGATCCGCACCTCCGAGGACGTGGTGGTCAGCAAGGTAGGCCGCGACCTGTACGAGAAGTTCTTCCGCCACTACACGCGCAAGCAGTGGGGCCTCGACCCCTCGGAGCTGGACGCCAGCGTGATCGCCCGCATCCCCGTGCGCACCAACCGCGACGACCGCTACTTCACCGACACCTACCAGTACATGCCGCTGCATGGGTACACGCGGCTGTTCGAGAACATGCTGGCGCATCCGAACATCAAGCTGCTGCTGAACACGGACTACCGCGAGATCCTCGGCCTGGTTCCCTTCCGCGAGATGATCTACACGGGGCCGATCGACGAGTTCTTCGACTACTGCTACGGTAAGCTGCCGTATCGCTCGCTGGAGTTCCGCCTGGAGACGGTCGACACGCCCTGGGTGCAGCCCGTGGCCGTGATCAACTACCCGAACGAGCATGCCTACACGCGGGTGACCGAGTTCAAGCACCTGTCGGGCCAGGAGCACCGCCAGACCACGATCATGTACGAGTACCCGCGGGCCGAGGGCGACCCGTACTACCCCGTGCCGCGGCCGGAGAACGCCGAGCTGTACAAGCGGTACAAGGCGCTGGCCGACCAGACCCCCAACGTGCATTTCGTCGGCCGCCTGGCGACCTACCGCTACTACAACATGGACCAGGTGGTCGGCCAGGCGCTGGCGCTGTTCGACAAGCTCATGGGCCGCGCGCCAGCGGAGGAGGGCGCCGCTGCCTAGCCCCGCGCCGCGAGACGCCACGATGGGCGCGCCCGCCGCGCCCCCGGCCCAGGTCGTGCCCCATGCTGCGCCCACCACCGGGCACCCAGGGCGGGAGTCCGCCCGGTGGTGGGGCGAGATCGCGCTGGTGGCCGCGGGCGCCGCCGTCTGGTACGGCGTGTTCTACTTCGGCCGCGGCCTCGACGTGCCCGACGAGGGCCTGCTGCTCCACGCTGCCGAGCGCCTCGCCCAGGGGCAGGTACCCTACCGCGACATCTACTTCATCTACACCCCGGGGCTCCAGTACACGCTCGCCCTGCTGTTTCGCCTGGTCGGCCCCGGGCTGGCGGTCGAGCACGCGCTGCTGGCCGCGCTCGCCGTGGCCATGGGCACCACGGTGTACGCGCTGGCGCGGACCGTCGCGGGCTGGCGGCCGGCCGCGGCGGCGGTGGCGCTGGTGGCCGTCTTCGCCGGGCTGAACTCGTATCGCTTCTGGCTGGGCCTACTCGTGGTGGCCGCGCTGGGGGCCTACGCCCGGCGCCCCACACCCCGGCGCCTGCTCGCGGTGGGGGCGTTGGTCGGTGTCACCTACCTGTTCGCCCAGGAGGTGGGGCTGTACGCCCTGGGCACCGCGCTCGGGTACCTCGGCCTCGCCTGGCTGTGCGGCCGGCCGCGGCGGCCGGGAGCGCTGCTCGCGCGCGCGGGGTACCTGCTGGCGGGCGCCGGGGTGGTGCTCGGCCCGTGGGTGCTGGTCCTGACGCTGCAGGGCGCGCTAGGCCCTATGCTCGACGCCACCCTGCGGGTCGCCTTCCTGCACCAGCCGCGGTACATGCACGTGCCGCTGCCGCCGCTGCTGCCGCTGGTGCCCGACCAGCTCGACACCAACGTGGTGTACGGCCCGCCGCCCTATCTGCTCTACGTCAAGTGCTTGCTGTACCTGCCGCTGGTCGCCGCGTTGGGGGGCAGCGCGTGGTTTCTGTGGCGGCTGGGGCGCGAGGGGCTGAGCCCGCCGCTGCAGCGCGCGGCGCCCGCGCTCGGCTTCGCCGTCTTGGCGCTGGCCACCATCGCCGACCGCGCGGACTACTACCACCTGCGCCAGCTGCTGCCCGCCACGCTGGTGGTCGTCGCCTGGCTGCTGGCCGAGGGCGCCCGCGGGCTAGAGCGTCGAGCGGGACACCCACGCGTCAGGCTCCTGGCGCTGCTGCCGCTGGCACCTATGCTGGCGCTCAGCGTCGGCGAGGCGCGGCAGTGGCGCGCGGACCAGAGCGCGCTGCTGGAGACACCGCGCGGCCGCGTGTGGGTGACCGCCGAGCAGGCGCGCGATCTCGGCGCCCTGCTGGCGGCGCTGCGGGCGCGCACCGCCCCGGGCGAGCCGATCTTCGTCTGGCCGGCCGAGACGGGCCTCTACTTCCTGGCCGACCGCCCGAACCCCACGCGCTTCGGCCAGCTCGTGCCCACCGAGGCCGAGCTACTGCGCGAGCGCGACGGCGCGGTGCAGCGCGAGCTGCTCGCGGCGATCGACGCGGCCGGGGTGCGCTGGGGCGTGGCGGCGCCGACCGAGAACGTGGACGGCGTCCCGTTCGCGGCCTACGCGCCGCTGCTGGCCGCCGCGCTCGACGCGCGCTTCCAGCCGGTGGCGCGGTTCGGCTACTGGACGCTGCACGCGCGGCGCTAGCGCGGCTGGAGCGGGCCCGGCCGGCTGGCCGCACGGAGCGCCGTTCACGGCGGCGCCTCCTAGCGCCCCAGGGGCTAGCGGCGCGGAGCGAACTGGCGGGCCAGATAGCGGCGCGCGAGCTGTTGGTAGTCCTCGGCCGCCTTCGCCTGCCACTGGAGCGCGCGGCCGCTGAGCGGCTTCTTGAGCGTCGCGGGGTTGCCGGCCACCAGCATGCCCGGCGGCACGACCAGCCCCGCGGGCACCACCGCGCCCGCGGCCACCAGGCTGCCCGTCCCGATCACCGCCCCGGGCAGCACGGTGGCGTTCAGCCCCACCACTGCCCCGCGCTCGACGCGGCAGCCGAGCAGCTGCGCACAGTGGCCGACGGTCACCTCCTCGGCGATCCACACGGGGTAGCCCGGCAGCCCGCGGGCGACGGCGCGGTCCTGCACGCTGCTGCCCGCGCCGACCACGACGGGGGCATCGCTCCCCTCCAGGATGGCGCCGTACCACACGCTGGCCCGCGGCCCGACGACGACTGCGCCGGCCAGCACGGCGTTGACGGCGAGGTAGGCGCTGGGATCCACCTGGACCCCCGCGGGAACGGCCGGCCGCTCAGCCATCGGGCCCCGCTGGCGTGGCGTCGAGCAGGCGGGCGGGCGCGCCGGCGGCCGTGGCGCCCGGGGGCACCTGCTGCCGCTCGGCGACCACCGCGCCGGCCACCACGCGCGCGCCGTCGCCCACCGCCGCGTAGTTGAGCACCGCCGCCCGCGCCCCGATCCGCGCCCCGCGCCCGATCGTGCACCCCTCGAGCACCGCGCCGGCCTCGATCACTGCCGCCGGGCCGACCACCGTGTCGGCGTCGTCGGCGGTGTGCATCACCACGTTCTCCTGCACCCAGGCGTCTTCGCCGATCAGGATGCGCTGGATGTCGGCGCGCAGCACCACGCCGTGGCCGATGCGGGCGCGGGGGCCGACGTGCACCTGGCCGACCAGCACCGCCGTCGCGGCGACCTGGGCGTCAGCGGCGACGACGGGCCAGTGCCCATCGAACGGTTCTTGGATCACGCGCTGCCCTTCAGGCCTTGACCATCGGGAAGGTCTCGACCACCACGTTGGTCAGCTTGCCCTGCACCTCGCGCACCTCGCGGGCGTAGATGTTCTGCACCGCCTCGTGCGAGTCGGGGTCGAACTCGAACGGCCCGCGCGGGCTGGTGAACTTCACGCTGGCGATCGCCTCGATCAGCCGGTCCTTGTTGGTCGTGTCGCCCTGGGTCTTGTTGACCGCCTCGACGATCACCCGCGCGGTGTCGTAGCCTTGCACGGCGTAGACGTCCGGATCGCGGTTGTACCGCTGCCGATAGGCCTGCACGAACTGGCGGTTCTCGGGCGTGTCGAGCGTGAGCGCCCAGTGCAGGCCGGTGATCGCGCCCAGCGCGGCGCTCCCCTGGGCGGGCAGGGTATCCTCTTCGATCATGAAGCCGGAGCCGGTGAGCTTGATATCGCGGTTGAGCCCGAACTCGGCGAACTGCTTGACGAAGTTCACCGCGTCGGAGCCGGCGAAGAAGCTGTAGCTGGCGTCGGGCCGTGCCTGGGCGATCTGGGTCAAGAACGGGGCGTAGTCGTTGTTGGGGAACGGCGGCCACGCCTCGCCGACCACCTCGCCGCCGGCGGCTAGGAACCCGTCGCGGAACCCGGCCATCGACTCGCGGCCGGCGGCGTAGTCGGCGGCGCAGATGAACACGCGGCGCAGCCCACGACGCACCAGGTACTCGCCCATGGGGATGCTCGGCTGGGCGTTGAAGAAGCTGGTGCGGAAGATATACGGGCTCTTGCGGGCGCGGGTGAGGTCGTTGCCCCCGGCGTTGGAGCAGATGAAGATCACCTTGTTCTCGTGGACGTAGTCGCGCACGGCGTAAGCGCTGGCGGTGCTCACGAGCCCCGAGTAGAGGTCGATCTGGTCCTGCTCGACCAGCTTGCGAGTCTTGCGCAGCGCCTCGTCCGGTGTGCCCTCGTCCTCCTTGATCAGCTCGATCCGCCGGCCGCCGGCGGTGTTGTTGACGCTGTCGAAATAGAGCTGCATGCCGTTGACGATGCTCTCGCCCAGCACGGCGTACACGCCGCTGAACGGCAGCACCAGGCCGATCTTCAGCGGCGGCCCGCCTCCGCTGGCGGCCGGCTGCGGCGGCGCGCTAGCCGCCGGGGCGGTGGTGGGCGCGGCGGCGGGCTTGGCGGGGGGAGAGGAGGGCTGGGTCGGCGCACAGCCGGCCAGCCAAGCGCTGCCGGCGACCGCGCCGGCCGCGCGGAGGAACTGACGGCGACCCAGCCGGCGCGAAGCGAAGCTCTTCATCGTCGTGCGCTCCCTCTGCTCTAGGTGCGGGGGGGTGGCCCCGGCGCCACGGCGGGCACGACGCGGGGCGTGAGCACGCTCCCGCGGATAGTGGGCGCAGTGTAGCAAGCGCGCGCGCCCGCGTCAACGGTCTGCATGGTGGGGCAGCGCGCTGCGGCGCGGGTCAGGCCGAAGACGCGGTAGCACCCGCGCTGGTCGCCCCGGCGGCGCGCTGCCGCGCGCGCTGGCGCTGGCGCTTGCGCGCCCGCTCCGAAGGCTTGCTGCGCACGCGCCCCATGCAGATGAGGCAGTAGCGGCCCTCCATCTCGCCGGGCAGCCAGAGGGCACCGCACAGCCGGCAGCGCACGAGATCGGTAGCACGAGGCATAGCCCCTCCGTGGCACGCCCTGAGCGCAGCATGCTTTGGTAGTTGGAAGTATAGCAAGCGGGCTCAGCGCCCGAAGCGGATCGCCCCACCGCCGCCGCGCTCCAGCGGATACAGCTTGTCCAGGTGCAGTGCCAGCAGCACGCGCCGCTCGCGGCGCATGGCGGCGTCGAACTCCGCCCAGTCCGGATGCGCCTCGCCGCGGATCTTGACGTAGATGCGCCGCAGGTCGGCCAGCACGTCGCCGTCGAGCACCTCGGCCCGCCCTTCGACGACCAGGTATTGGCCCCAGGTGTCCCCCTGCACGGCCAGCGCCGCGCGTCCCGTGCGGCGGATGTTGTAAGTCTTCGCCCGCGTTGCCGTGGTGGAGATCTTGATGCGGCCGTCGTCGTCCAGCGCGTAGACCACGTTGGAGAGCTGGGGCATGCCGTCGCGCTTGAGCGTGGCCAGCACGCCGCGGTGGTGGCGGGCGACGAACTCGCGCGCCTCCTGCTCGGTCATCGGTCGCCTCCTCGGCGCGGCTTGAGCCCCGCCGCGTTGGGGGGCCCTGGGGCAGTGTAGTCGATCGCCGCGCGATACTTCCGCCAGCCCTCCATCGGTTCTCCACAGCCAGCCGCCTATCCTGGGAGCGGGACCAGTACGGCGGCGAGCAGCCTGCCCAGGCTGCTCTAGGAGGTGAACACCATGCACCGATCTGGCATGCGGCGCGCGAGTCGGCGACAGCTGCTCCAGTTCGGCGCCGCGCTGGCGCTGCCCGTGGCCGCCCTGGCGGCCAGCGGCCTGGGGCTGGACCACTGGCGGGGGCTGCTGGCCAGCGCCGCCCGCGCGCAAGAGCTGCCCCCCACGCCCCCGTGTGGCGGCGATGAGCCGACCCCACCGCAGACCGAGGGCCCCTATTTCAAGCCCGCCTCGCCCGAGCGCGCCTCGCTGCTGGAGCCTGACCTGCCCGGCACGCGCCTGCTCGTCACGGGCACCGTACTCACGCGCAGCTGCCAGCCGGTGGCCGGGGCGCTGCTCGACTTCTGGCAGGCCGACGCCGCCGGTCGCTACGACCTGCAGGGCTATCGGCTGCGCGGTCATCAGTACACCGACGCGGCGGGGCGCTACACTTTGGAGACGATCGTGCCGGGGCTCTACACAGGTCGCACACGGCACATCCACGTGCGGGTGCAGGCCCCGGGCGGGCCAGCGCTGACCACCCAGCTCTACTTCCCCGATGAGCCGCGCAACCGCACCGACCCGCTGTTCCGCCCCGCGTTGCTGCTGGCGCTAGAGCCGAGCGACGGCGAGCCGCTGCGCGCGCGGTTCGACTTCGTGCTGGCGGCGTAGCCCCTTGGCCGCGTGGCGCGGCCGGCGCTACACTGGGCCCACCACGCGCGACGCGCGCACGGGAGGTGGGCGCCATGGCGGCAGTGCAGCGCACGGCGATCGTGACGGGGGCGGGCAGCGGCCTGGGCCGGGCTATCGCCCTGCAACTGGCGCGCGAGGGCCGCGACGTGGCCTGCGTCGACCTGCACGCCGCTACCGCCGAGCGAACGGCGGCCGACGTGGCGGCGCTGGGCCGCCGCAGCCTGGCTCTGGCGCTCGACGTGCGCGACGCGCCCGCCGTGCGCGCCATGGCCGAGCACGTGCGCGCCGCCTGGGGCCGCGTCGACATCCTGGTGGCTTGCGCCGGGGTCCTCAAATCGACGCCGGTCGTCGAGCTGAGCGAGGAGGACTGGGACTGGCACCTCGACGTGCACGCCAAGGGGACGTTCCTGTGCTGCCAGGCGGTGCTGCCGGCGATGATGGCCCAGCGCTACGGTCGCATCGTGACCACCGTCTCCGGGCTGGCCAAGGCCGGCGCGGTGGGCACGGCCGCCTACGCGGCGGCCAAGGGCGCCATCGTTAGCTTCACCCTGGTGCTGGCGCGCGAGGCGGAGCCGTACGGCATCACGGTCAACGCCTTCGGGCCGGGGCCTACTGACACGCCCCTCTTGCGCGGCGGCGTGCCGCCCGAACGGATGGCGGAGACGCTGCGCCGCGCCCCGTTCGGCCGCCTGCCCACGCCCGAGGAGGGCGCCGAGCTGGCGGTGTGGTTCACGCGCGACGCCACCGCGCACATCACCGGCCGGATCTTCGTGCAGGGGCTGTATTAGCTGCGCCTGCCGGCCAGCGCTCCACTAGAGATGCGCACGGCTGGCCTGTCACCTGCTACACCGGGTACGGACCGAGCCAGTGGAACCACCAGCAGCCTCTCGTGCGCTGGTGTTCCTGGGAGCTGCTCGTGTCGGGCAGGCCCGGTTTCCTGGACTCGTCATTCGCGCGGAGGGGGCTGCTGGTGGCCACCGCACCCGGCGTCACGCTCCCGGAGATCGACCTGCGCACGTACCGCGGCCTCTCCCGCGAGGAGGCCGCGCGGCGCTTGGCGACCGAAGGGTACAACGAGCTGCCCGCGGCGCGCCCACGCAGCCTGTGGGCGCTCGCGCTCGCCGTGCTGCGCGAGCCGATGATCCTATTGCTCCTCGCGGCTGGGACCCTATACGTGCTGTTAGGCGACCTAGCCGAGGCGCTTCTGCTGCTGGCCTCGATCGGCCTCATCATGGGAATCAATCTCTATCAGGAGTGGCGCACCGAGCGCGCGCTGGAGGCCCTGCGCGACCTGTCGAGCCCGCGTGCGCTCGTCATCCGGGACGGCGAGCCACTGCGCATCCCCGGCCGTGAGGTGGTCCGCGGCGACATCATCGTCCTAGCCGAGGGCGATCGCGTGCCGGCGGACGCCGTTGTCCTGGCCTGTATCAACCTCTCTGTGGATGAGTCGCTCCTCACCGGGGAGTCCGTACCGGTGCGCAAGGTCCCAGGGGCCCCGGGGGGGGCGTCCGCGCGGCCTGGCGGGGACGACCAGCCGTTCGTCTACTCCAGCACGCTGGTGGTGAGCGGCCTCGGCGTGGCGGAAGTGCAGGCCGTGGGCGCCCAGACGGCGGTCGGGCGGATCGGCAAGGCGCTACAGGCGCTCTCGCCCGAGCCGACGCGGCTGCAACGAGAGACTCGCCGGCTGGTGCAGATCCTGGCCCTCATGGCGCTGCTGCTCTGCGCCCTGGTGGCCGGCGGCTACGGCCTGACCCATGCCGACTGGGTGGGCGGGCTGCTCGCGGGGATCACGCTCGGCATGGCTATCATCCCCGAAGAGTTCCCGGTGGTCCTCGCCGTGTTCCTCGCTCTCGGTGCCTGGCGTCTGGCGCGGCACCAGGTGTTGACGCGCGAGGCGCCCGCGATCGAGACGCTGGGGGCGGCGACCGTGCTGTGCGTGGACAAGACGGGCACTCTCACACTCAACCAGATGACCGTGCGCCGCCTGTTCGCCCGCGGGGCGGTCTACGAGGTCGTAGACGCCGCGGCGCCGCTGCCCGAGGCGTTCCACGAGGTGCTGGAGTTCGCGGTCCTGGCCAGCCAGCGGGACCCGTTCGACCCCATGGAGCGGGCGCTCAAGGCGCTAGCCGAGCGGGCCCTGGCGCACACCGAGCATCTCCACCACGACTGGAGCTTGGTGCGCGAATACCCGCTGTCGCCGGTGCTCCTGGCGCTGTCGCACGTCTGGCGGTCTCCTGCGGGGGACGACTATGTGGTCGCGGCGAAGGGGGCACCGGAGGCGATCGTCGACCTCTGCCATCTCGACGCTGCGACGACGGCCATGCTGGCCCA
>DATGKN010000047.1:0-26886 GCA_035294645.1 Chloroflexota bacterium | reverse complement strand
CCCTGGCCGGCCGCCTGCCCAAGCTGGTCGGCGGCGCCCGCCAGCGCGGTGGCCGCGGTGCGCACCTGCCCGATCAGCCGGCGCAGGTCGGCCAGCATGCGCGCGAAGGCGTGGCCCAGCACGTCGCGCTCGCCCTTCGGCATCAGCTGCACCGTCAGGTCGCCGTGCGCCACCGCCTCCGCCACGTCGGCCATCGCGCGCTGGTACGCCATCATGTCGCGGAACGCCGCCGCCATCTGTCCGATCTCGTCGTGTGCGCGCGTGGTTACACGCTGGTCCAGATCGCCCGCTGCCAGCCCGCGCGCGGCCCGGGTGATCTCGGCTAGCTGGCGAGCCAGCGCCCGGGCGAACAGCAGCGCCGCAGCGGCGGCGAGAAGCACGACGAGCGCGGCGCCGAGGGCCGCCTGCCCCAGAAACGCCCGTGCGCTAGCCTGAATCACGGCCTGGGGGAGCCCCGCGATGTACGTCCAGCGCGTGGCCCCCAGCGGCAGCACGACCGTGCGGTAGGTCTCGCCGTCCAGCCGCCAGTCTAGCCGGCCGCGCTCGCCCGCCCCGATCGCCGGCCGCAGGTCGTCGAAGGCGAGCGGCTCGGGCGCCGGGTTGTTGCCCCAGCGGCGGTCGGCAGCGAGGTGGGCCGCGGTCTCCTCGGAGAGCGGCACGACCGGGCGCAGCAGCCAGCTGGGATCGCGGCTGTTGGCGATCAGCAGCCCGCTCTCGTCGAGCAGTAGGCCCTGCGCCCCCGCGCCCACGCGGCCGGCCGCCTCTCGCACCGCCTGCTCCACCGGTCCCAGGCCGGAGCGCGAGCGCAGGACGCCCACGATCTGGCCACCCGGGGCGCGGACCGGCGCCGAGTGAAAGATCGACGGGGCGTTGGTGATCGTGGAGATCGACACCCCCGAGATGAACAACTCCCCCTGGGCCGCGCGCTGGAAGTAGTCGCGCTGGCGCACGCTCTGGCCAACATCGCCGGGATTGCTGCTGGCGACGATCGTGCCCTCCAGATCGAGCAGCGCGATGGAGTCCACCTCGTCGAGCTGCTCGTCCCGCAGGCGCAGCGCGGTGGTGATCGCCGCGAGCAGGGTTGGACGCGTCGCTTCGTCGGCGGTGAGCGCGCCGGCCGCCTCGGGCAGCGCGGCGAGGAACTGCAAGTCTTCTAGGCGCGCGCGGTTCCAGCGGTCTACCGCGCTGGTGACGACCAGCCCGTCGGCTTCCAGAGCGGCGCGCGCCTGCGCCTCCAACCCCTCCACGGCCTGGCGATACCCGAGCCCGGTAACCGCTACCGCCACCGCGGTGCAAGCGGCGAGACACAACGCCAGCACGCGGGCGGCCAGGGGCCAGTCGCCGATCCGCCAAACACGCTCTCGCATCGTCCCCGTCGTCGAGTCCCGCATCGCGTCCCTCCAGCCCGAACACATGGGGTGGGTACCCCCACCAGCCGGCGAAGTACTACCCCACAGCTCTCTGCCCCTCAGTCTCGACCTCCAGTCCTGTAGAGCAGCCGTGGCCTCCCACGCCCTTGCACTCGATAGTCGGCCGCTGCCCCAGGCGTTACAGGACAGCCGGCCGGCGACTCGGACAGGAGCGCGGGGCGAGCGGAGAAACAGCCCCAGCCCGCCAGCGGTCCGAAGGCATCCGGCGGCCCCCCCGCGCTCACTACGGATCGCGTCCCTGACAGCGGGCTAGAGCGGTTAGCGGAAGGGATGGGTCGGCCGCCATGCACGGCGGCTCCAGCCGGCAGCCAAGAGAGTTGAGGTGAAAGGCGTGGCGGCGCTCAGCGCGCGGGCGGCACGGCCGAGCGTGCGGTCGCGGGGCCACCCGCCGAGACACTCTCGCTGCCCCGCGGCAGGGAGAGTGCGGTGGAGGGAGCCGCCGCGCTCGCGCTGGACAGCGCGGGCGTGCCGGGAGCGGGCGCCGGGGCACCTCGCAGGGCGACTGACGCGCCGGGCGCGGCTGGCGGTGCGGCGGCGCGAGCGGGCGCCGGTTCGCCCACCACGCGCGCCTCCTCCGCGTAGGAGCTGAGCGGGGCGTATAGATCACGCACCGACAGCGCTGGCCGTGCGGGGGCCACCGGGGCCGAAGCGGCGGGAGAGACAGACGGCTCCTCGGTCGGCGGCGCTGGGGCGGGCGCGGCCGCCACGGGTGCGGGCGGTTCAGCCGCCGGGGCACGGCCCACCTCGGGCCGCGCCCGCGCGGGTGCGGGTGCGCTGCTGGCCACGGCAGCGCGTGCCGGCGCGGGCACGAGGGGCGGAGCCGGCTCGGCCGCGGCGGGCGCAGGGGACACCTCGGCGCTCGGCTCTGGTCCGGCAGGGGCCGCTTCGTCTTTCGTGGCAGGCGGCTCGGCCAGGGGCACCGGGGACGCCGGGGGCGTTGGGGTGGCTTTCGGACCGCCGATCTCACGGATGAGCAGCAGCCCCGGCGGCCGCGCCGTGGGGGTGGCAGTCGGCGGGCCCGCCGCGGCGACATCGCGCTGCCCGTTCAGCACGACCCCGATGGACACTTGCATCGCCGTCAGCAGTCCCACGGCGCCCACGGCCAGCCAGAGGCGCGGCAGGTGGTGGACCCAGTTCATGGCGGCACTTCCTACCCGCTTTGCGATGGTCTAGGCCGATGCTAGCGGGGGGTAGCGGTGGGCCACAACGGCCGCTCGTCCCGGGCGCAGCGCCCGGAAGTACCGACGGGAGGGAGCCAACCGCCTGACGCGGGCCCCCGGCAGCTCGTGCCACGCGCGAGCCGCCGAGCGGGACGCTGCCACCCCTCGGGTGGGCGGGCACGCGCGGCGGGGCACGGAAGAGCCCGCGAGGAGGGCAAATGTCCGACGACGAGCGGAGTAAAGCGACCGGGCCGCAGGGCGCCGGGCTCAGCAGCGGTGCTCTGGCGCATCAGCCAGCGCGAGCAGCTCGGTGATCACGTGCCGCAGCATCTCGGCGGCCGCTTCGAGTTCGGGGGTGATCGCCTGTAGCTCGCCGAGCGCGCGTGTGGGCTCGCCGCGCTCCCACAGCCGCTTGGCCAGCTCGGTCTGGAGCAGGCACAGAGCGATCGACTGCAGCGCGCCGTCATGGATAGCGGTGGCCAGCTCGCGGCAGCGCAAGGCCACGTGAGCGGCTTGCCCCGCGAGCGGCGCGGCAGTCCCATCGGAGCGGAATTCCGCGCGAGCAGGCGAAGTCGACATTCGGCCCCCTAGCGCGCTTCGCGGCTTATCGGGCATCGCGGCGAGTTGACGGCTTCATTATGGGGCGGGCTCCCCCACCGGTGCTAGCCCATGCGTGATGGCGTAGATGGCGGCCTGGGTACGGTCGGCCACTTGGATCTTCTGGAACACGACCGATAGCCGATTCTTGACGGTACTCTCGGCGATGCACAGGCGCGCGGCGATCTCCTTGTTGGTCAAGCCGGCGGCGAGCAACTGCAGCAGCTTGATCTCTACCTCGCTGAGCTGCCCGAGGCCCTCCTCCACGCCGAGCTTGGAGGCCATGCGGCGAAACTCGGTGAGGATCTTGGGAGTCAGCTCCAGGGCGATCACACCGCCCCCGGCGGCGGCGGCGCGCACGGCCGCGATGACCTGGTCGGCCGGCGCGCTTTTGAGCACGTAGCCCACGGCACCGGCCTGCAGCGCCTGGAACAGATACCCCTCCTCGGCGTGCATGCTGAGCACCACGACCTTCGTATCGGGCCACTGGCGGACGATTTCGCGCGTGGCGGAGATTCCGTCCACCAGGCTCATGCTCAGGTCCATGAGGACCACGTCGGGCTTGAGCTGCGCTACCATCCGCTGGACCTCGAGGCCATCGTTGGCCTCGCCCACGACCTCGATGTCCGGCTCGGGCTCCAACAGGCGGCGCAAGCCCTGACGGAACAGGAGATGGTCATCGGCCAGCATTACTCGGATCATCGCAGCCCCCTCACCCCAGTTGCCACGCCCCCGCGCGTCATCTTACCGGCACCCACCCTGCCCCCGCGACGGACGTTACGAGATTGCGCGGCCCGGTCGTGACGCGCCCCATGCACCGGCTGGCCTGGTGACTCCGTGCGATACCCCTTCGCCGCATAGTCGATACGCACGCAACGGTATTCACATACTAGCGAGTTCCGTCCGCTGGCGCCACGGGCACGCCCGGGCAGGGCCGGCGCAGCAGGGCGCGACCAGGAGCCGGGCCCCTGGTCGCGCCAGTCACCGCCCGGGGCGCCTTAGCGCTTGATGTTCACCAGGTCCTGCAGGATCTCGTCGGTAGCCGTGATCACGCGCGAGTTCGACTGGAAGCCGCGCTGGGCGAGGATCATGTTGGTGAACTGCGTGGCCAGGTCGACGTTGGACATCTCCAGAAAGCCCGACTTCACCTCGCCACGCCCGTTGGCGGCCGCACCGTTGTACACGGGCTGCCCCGAGTTGACGGTGGGCAGGAACAAGTTGCTGCCCGCGCGCTGCAGGCCGCCGTCGTTCGCGAACTTGGCCAGAGCGATCTGCGCGTAGTTCGGCACTGACGTGCCATCGGCCAGCACCAGGCTGATCACCCCGTTGGGCGCGATGCTGAAGCCCGTCACGGCTACACCGCCCTGGGTCTGGGGAATCGTGATCGGCTGCGGCGCCGTCGTCGAGTCGGCCGTCACGGGCACGCCCGAGGTATAGCCGAGCACCAGCAGACCGCTGCTGGTATGCACCAGCGCCCGGTTCCCGCTGCTGTCGGGCACCGCGAGGTCGAAGTTGCCGTCGCGGGTGAAGCTGATGGTGGGGGTCGACGCGCCGTTGCTGAGCACGAACCAGCCGTCGCCCTGGATGGCCAGGTCGGTGGTGCGGCCGGTCGCCTGCAGGTTGCCCTGGGCCATCAGCAGGTCGATGCTGCCGAGCTGCACCCCGAGGCCCACCTGTACGGGGTTGGCGCCGCCCACGGGCGGGTTGGGCGGCGCCGCCTGCCGTACCGTCTGGCTGATCAGGTCCTGGAAGTTGACGCGCGCCGACTTGAACGCCACCGTGTTGACGTTGGCGATGTTGTTGCCGACCACATCCATGAGGGTCTGGTGGCTGCGCATGCCGGAGACGGCCGAGAACAGGGAGCGCATCATGGTTGCGATCCTCCTCCGTGTGTGCTGGGCGTGGCGCCGGAACTACGGGACGCGCGGGTAGCACGGGCAGCGGCGTGGGGCGTGCAAGCCTCCTTTCGTCATGAGCTGGGGTCCCCTTTCACGCGGGTGACCTGGGTGACGGGCACGGTCTGGCCGCCCACGACGAGCTGCACCGTGCCGCTGGCGAGCTGCACCTCGGTCACCTTGCCGCTCACGGTGCTGCCGTCGGCGGCCGCCGCCTCGATCTCGCGGCCCAGCAGGGTCGCACCCTGGGCGAGCAGCTGGGCCTGGGTCAGCGTCTCCAAGCGCTTGTCGAGGCTCTGCATCGTCTCCAGCGTGGTGAACTGGGCCAGCTCGCTGATGAACTCCTTGTCTTCCATCGGGCTGAGCGGGTCCTGGTTGCGGAGCTGGGCGACGAGCAGCTGCAAGAACTCTTGTTTGCCCAGCCCGTTCATCGCCTGGGTGAGCGTGGTGCTGGCGGTCGTCACATCCGTACTGGCCCCGGTTGTCCCCGTGGTAGCGTTGACACTAGTTGGCACGTCGTTCGCCTCTCCTCTAACGCTAGACGCGATAGTCGATCCGGTGTAGCGGGCGGGCGAGCGCCGCCACCGCGCTCGCTGGTGCCGCGCTCGTGGCCCGGGGGCCGCTGCGGCGCGGCACGGGCGCGGCAGTCGCGCGGCCTGGGCTGTCCCCGCTGGCACCCGCCCCGCCGCCCGCGAGGCTCACGAGCACCTGGGCTACCGACAGCCCGCGCTGGTCGAGGGTTTGGGTCAGCTGTGCCACAGTCGCCTGGAGCAGGTCGCGGGTAGCCGCGCTGTCGGCCACTAGCTGCACGCTGAGGCCCTGCTCGCCGCGCGCCACGTGCAGCAGCACGTTGCCCAGCCCCTCCGGCTGCAGATGCAGCCGTACCGCCTGGGCATCGCGCGCAGCTACCTCGAGCCCCAGCGCCACTTGCTCGGGCAGCGAGGACGCGGGCGACAGTCGCACCTCCACCTCGCGCGGCGCAGCGTCGGCGGGCATGCCCTGTGCAGCCGGCGCCGCGCCCAGCCCGCGGCCGCCGGCGACAGCGGCGGGATCGTCGCCGGACGGGCCGTCCCGCGAGTCACGCCGGCTGAGCAGGCGGACGCTGCTATCGGCCTCGGGCTCCCTTACTCGCTCCCCCGCGCTACCGGCCGCACGGTCCGGCTGGGTCGGCGCCCGCGGCGCGGCCGACACGCCCTCTGGCACCGCTCCCTCGAGCGCCGCCGGGGGCTGCGGGCCGCGCGGGGGAGCATCCCCGGCGGGCGCCCCGCCGGACTCGCCGCCCCCGGCGAGCGCCAACAGGGACCATGGCTCGGCCCCTGCCGCGCCGGCTGCGGCCGGCGCGGCAGGGGCCACGGCTGGCGGTTCCTGGCCGAGTAGAGCCGGCGTTGCTGGGGAGGACGGCTCTCCGAGAGTCGAGGCCCCGGCGGGCGTCGGCCACGGCCCGGCCGGCCCGCCGAGCGCCGCGGGGCCGGGCCCCGGCGGCAGTGGCGCGACGCTGCCATACGCAGCCGCCGTGTCGCTAGGCCACCAGTTCGCCGGGGGCACTGTCGCCCAAGGCACGCGCCCCACCGTCGCACTATTAGCTGGCCCCAGCCCTCCGCGCGCCACAGGGTTCGCCCGGGCCTCGGGCCACGGGCCTAGCGGCGGTGCGGCTGCTGCGCCGCCTGCCGGCCCCGCGGGCTGCCCCACCCACGGCATCGGGAACGGCCGACCACTGGGGGGGGCCGGCGGCGCGGCAGCCCCAGCGCCCGCCAGGCCAGCGCCCAGTCGCGCCGGCTGACCGGTGGCCTGCGGCCCGCTGGAGGCTGCGAGGGGCGACCCCATGGGGCTCCAGGCCCTGGCGGGCGGCGTAACGGTAGGCGTACCAGTCACCCCATCCGGGCGCGCGGGCGCGCGGGCGGCTGCCGACTGGCTGCCAACAGGTGCGGCACGCGCCGGGGCGCTGGAAGAGCCGATAGCCCCTGGTGCCGCGGTCGCGGCGGCGGCGCGCCCGCGGCCGGCGGTCGTGCGCTCGGCCGGCGGCGCGGGCGCGCCGGTGGCAGAAGTGGGCCCTGCGGGTGGCTCGCGGTGAGAGGTCGCTGGTAGCGGGCCAGAGGGCGCGGTGCTCGCCCCGCCTCCCGGGAGCCTATTGGCCGGCGCACCGCCCTGCCCGCCTTGCCCGGCAGTGGGCTCATCGGCTAGTGGTGGGAGCGAGCCCGCTGGCTCGCGCGGCGCCGCGAGCGCGTCAGCGCCGGGCGGCGACAGCGGCTCCCACGTCGCCAGGCGCACGGCGCCAAGCCGCGCGGGGACCCTGGGCGCGCCCCCGGTGGAACTCTCCGCGGACGGCGCCGGCGGCTCCGCTGCCGCCCGCGGGGGCGGTACGGCGAGGGCCGCGAGGGCCTCCACGCTGGCGGGCGCGGGCTGCCGGGCCTGATCGCGCTCGGCAGGTGGCAGCTCGCGGTCGGACGCGGACGGCGCCTCGTCAGCGCTGGTCGCCTCGACCACGGCGGCCAGGGTATCGGCGAACGCGCGGCGGCTGGCCTCGCTGGCGCGCCCCCCCTCCAGGCCGCTGGCCTCGGGCGGCGCGAGCGCGCCGGGGGCGCCAGGCCCCGGTAGCGGCTGCATGGGGCTACCCTCCTCTCTCGCCCAGGCGGGCGCTCCTAGACAGATTGGCGTTCAGGATGCGGATGCCGCGCCCGCTCCAGGCACGTTGGAACTCGTCGTGGTTCAGCCGCGTCAGGCGGTAGCCGGAGCTATCGGCGACCTGCACTCCCTGGGCGTCGGCCCCGGTAACGACCAGCCAGTGCCCCTCGGGAAACCGGGCGTCGGTGACGTCCACGAGCACGGGCTGCCCGCTGGCGACAGCGCGGCGGAGCGCGTCGTAGCTCAGGGGTTCGTCCCGCGCCTCCAGGCCGAACCGGGCTGCGGCACGCACCAGCGCCGGCCGCGACACGAGCCCGCGTTCCACGGTGATGCCGCCTTGCAGCTCCCGCAACACATCCGCGATGCGCACGCGTTGGCCCTGCGCCCGCAAGACCATGGTGAGCGCGGCGGCCGAGCAGGTGGAGCCGCCCCACAACCGCGCCTGCGCCAGGCTGTCGTACTCGTTCGGATCGGTCTGGTCGATGCGGCGCAAGGGGCCCGCCACCCCATGCGCCGGGCGCCCCGCGGCGCTGGCGAGGGCATCGGCGAACCGCGGGCGCTCCGTACGAGACGGGCGGTATGCGCGCCCCACCAGCAGCGCGGCCGCCAGCCGCTGGGTCGCCAGCCCGGGCACCGGCTCCGGCGGCCCCTGAACCATCGCCGCGGTCGGCAGGGACCAGCCGCCCTCTGCGCCACGCGCGGTCGTGGCGAGGGGCCAGCCACTGTAGCCGCGGCCCAACAGGTCCAAGCGCAGCACATCTTGCATAGATAGTCGCCCCTCTCGCCCGCGGGTTTAACGGCGGCCGTCCTGGATCACGGACCGCAAGAGCTGCAAGCGGCCCGCCAGCAGCTGCGCGAGCGCGTTGTAGGTGAGGTTGGTCTCGGCGAGTCGCACCATCTGCTCGTCGAGGTCCACGTTGTTGCCGTCGAGCCGCCGGGTGGTGTGCTGGAGAGGCACCACCCGCGGGGTGATGCGCGCTGGCGCGGCCTCATCGGGCAGTCCATGCACGACCGGCGTCAGGGGGAGGCGGTCACTCGCCCCGATGACCTGGCGCAACTGGTCCTCGAAGGTGACAGTGGCCGCCTTGAAGTTAGGGGTGTCCGCATTGGCCACGTTGTCGGCGATCACCCGCTGGCGCGCGGCCAGGCCGCTGAGCGCGCCTGCCAGCAGCTGGGAGGTGCGAGTCTGGAGATCCATCGGCTCACTCCTTCGCGAGCTGGGCGGCCGGCTGCTGGCGGTAGCGCTGCAGCGCCGCCAGCACCCTGGGAACATAGCGCTGCGTCTCGGCGTACGGCGGGACGCCGCCGTAGCGGTCCACCGCCCCCGGGCCCGCGTTGTAGGCGGCTAGGGCACGCTGTAGGTCGCCGCCGTAGCGGTCGAGCAGCTGGCGCAGGAACTTCGTGCCGCCCAGCACGTTCTGGCGCGGGTCGAACGGGTCGCGGACGCCCAGGCCCCGTGCCGTGTCGTCCATCAGCTGCATCAGGCCCTTGGCGCCGGCCGGCGAGCCCGCGCGGGGGTTGAACCCCGACTCGGCCTCGATCACGGCGGCGATGAGCGCCGGGTCGACGTGGTAGCGGCTCGCCGCCTCGGCGATCAGCCCGCGGTAGGCGGGCGGGACGGCGGCAGGCACTACTGCCTTCCCCCCCGGCTCCCCTCCTCCCACTGGTGGGGCAGGGGAGCCGCTGCCCATCGCCAGAGCCGAACCGAGGAGCGCCGGGTCGCCCGCCTCGGCGGCGCGCACCAGCAACGCGGCGAACGCGCCCGGCGCGGTGCGCTGAGGCCGCGGGCCGTTGGTGAGCCGTGGCGCCACCAGAGGGGGCAAGCGCCCGCTGTAGGAGGCGATGGGCTCGCTCATAGGGCCGCCCGCAGACGCTGGTACTGCCGCAAGGCCAGCTCGCTGCTCTCCACGCGCTCGCGGCGCGCCTCGCTGAGCGCGCACTCGGCGAGGTGGCGCTCGCGCAGTTTCTCCAGCGCTTTGACGTCTTTTTGGTGGGCCACGATGCGCTCCAGCAGCGCGGCCTCCTCGGCGGCCAACTGCGCGAGCAGCTCGCGCTGGGCCGCGATGCGCGCGGCTAGCACGTTCAGGTGCTCGGTGAGCTGCATCAGCCGTGGCAGGTCGAGCAGCGTGCCGCCGCTGGCCCCAGGCGGCCCCCCCTCCCCTGCCCCTCCCTCCCCAGTGGGGGAAGGGGGAACAGGGTAGGGGGAGGGCGCCTGCTGGGCGCGGAGCTGGGCGAGGGCCGCACGCTCGGCCGCCTCGAGGGCCGCCAGCCGCGCCGCTTCCTCCTGCTGGCGGTGCTGCAGCGCGGCCAGCTCCAGCCGCAACCGATCGACGAGATGCGCGCGGTAGTCGAGCACAGTCTGCAAGCGGAACGGAGCGCTGCTCATACAGTCGCCTCACATCCAGTTAGGGCCAGCAGCGCCGCGATGCTGTCCTCGTAGGTAGCCATCTCGTCGGCGCGTTGGCAGAGGAACGCCTTGATGCGCGGCAGCAGGGCCAGCGCCTCGTCGAGCGCGGGGTTGGTGCCGGGCGTGTAAGCGCCGATGGTCACCAGGTCCTCGTGCTGGCGGTAGGTGGCCAATAGGTCGCGCAGGCGGTTGGCGGCGCGCTGGTGCTCGGGCGTGGCCAGCGCCGTCATCAGGCGGCTGACGCTGCCAAGCACGTCGATAGCCGGGTAGTGGTTCTCGTGGGCTAGCTTGCGGCTGAGCCAGATATGCCCGTCGAGCACGCTGCGGGCGGCGTCGGCGATCGGCTCGGTCACGTCGTCGCCATCGACGAGCACGGTGTAGATGCCCGTGATGGTGCCGCGCTCGGCGGTGCCAGCGCGTTCCAGCAGCTTGGGCAGCAGGGCGAAAACCGACGGCGGATAGCCCTTGACCACGGGGGGCTCGCCGACGGTGAGGCCGATCTCGCGCTGCGCCATCGCCCAGCGCGTGATGGAATCCATCATCAGCAGCACGTCGAGGCCCTGGTCGCGGAAGTACTCGGCGATGGTGGTAGCCACCCAGGCGGCCTTGATCCGCTGTAGGGCGGGCTGGTCGGAAGTGCTGACCACCACCACCGAGCGGCGCAGCCCCTCCTCGCCCAGGTCGCGGGCGATGAACTCCTGCACCTCGCGGCCGCGCTCGCCGATCAGCGCCACCACGTTGACATCGGTGCGGGCGTGGCGGGCGATCATGCCCAGGCTGGTGCTCTTGCCCACGCCGCTGCCGGCGAAGATGCCGATGCGCTGCCCCTTGCCGCAGGTGAGCAGCGCGTCGATGGCGCGGATGCCGGTGCCCAGCGGCTCGCGGATCGGCTGCCGCGCCAGGGGCTCGGGCGGGCGGCCTACCACCGAGTAGCGCTCGGTGGTGCCCAGCGGCCCGCGCCCGTCGATGGGCTGGGCGAGGCCGTTGACCACGCGCCCCAGCAGGGCGTGGCCCACCGGCACGTAGAAGCCATGCGCGCGGGGCACGACCCGGCTGCCGGCGCGGATGCCATGGGTCTCCTGGAAGGGCATCACCAGCAGGCGGTTGTCGCGGAAGCCGATCACCTCGGCAGCGAAGCCAGGGCTACCCGGCTCCGGGTAGATCGTGCACAGGTCGCCGATGGCCAGGCGCAGGCCCTCGACCTCGACCGACAGCCCCACGAGCTGGGCCACGCGGCCCTGGTAGCGCAGCGCCGAGCGCTCGCGCAGCGCCGCGAAGTACCGATCGAGCGCGCAGTTCGGCTTCACCTACAGGTCTCCCTCTAGCAGGGCGTGGAACGTCTCGACGATCTGCGCCAGCTTGGTGTCGAGCTGGGCGTCGAGCTGGCCGAACGGCATGTCGATGACGCAGCCGCCGCGGCCCACGCGCTCGTCGACGACGAACTGGCTGCGCTGGGCCAGCGGCGTGCGCGCCAGGCGCTCCCACTGGGCCACCACGAGCTCATAGTCGTCGGGGTGCACGCGCACCTCGACGGTGGTGTGCTCCTGGATCTCCTCCAGGGCGGCGCGGATCACGTTCAGCACGATGGCGCGATCGAGGCGCACCTCGCGCTCGATCACCTTGCGCGCCACCGCCAGCACCAGGTCGACCACGCGCGCCTCCAGCCCGGCGGTGAAGCCGCGGGCCACTACCCGTGCCGAGGCCACCACGCTGGCGAGCTGCTCGGTGAGCGCTGCCTGCTCGGCGGCCGCACGCTGCAACCCCTCGGCATAACCCGCCTCGTAGCCGGCGGCGCGCCCTTCCGCCTCGGCCGCCGCGCGAAGGGCCGCCAGCTCCTCAGCGCTGGGCACAGCGGGCGGTGTGCTCGAGCCGCCGCCCGCCCCATGTCCCCCCCCAGCCCCGTCCCCACCGGCGGGGGGCGGAGGGCCGGGGGGTGGGGGGAGGGGGGCCAGCGGCGCGAACACGTAGGGGCGCACCCGCGCGTTAGAGGAGGACATCGTCGGCCCCCCGCTGGATCACGATCTCGCCCGTCTGCTCCAGCCGGCGCGCCACGTTGACGATGCGCTGCTGCGCCTCCTCCACCTGGATGCGGCGTACCGGGCCCGACACGGCCATGTCCTCTTGCAGCATCTCGGCCGCCCGGGCGGAGATGTTGCGGAAGATCCGCTCCTTGAGCTGCTCGTTGGCCCCACGCAGCGCCAGCGCCAGATCGCGGGCATCCACCTCGCGCAGCACGCGCTGGAGCCCCTGGTCGTCCAGCTCGACCAGGTTCTCGAACGAGAACATCTGCTTGCGGACCTCCTCGGCCAGCTCGGGGTCGTGCGCGTCGAGGTACTCCAGGATGCCGCGCTCGGTGTGGCGGTCGACGTTGCCCAGGATCTTGACCAGCGAGTCCACGCCGCCCGCGACGCTGTAGTCGCTGGTCAGCAAGCGCGACAGGCGCTGGCGCAGTACGGCCTCCACCCCCTCGATCACCTCGGGCAGCGTGCGCTCCATCGTGGCCACGCGCATGGCGATCTCGGGCTGGATATCGGCCGGCAGAGCCGAGAGCACCCGCGCGGCGTGCAGCGGCGGCAGGTGGGCAAGGATCAGCGCGATCGCCTGCGGCTGCTCCTCCTGCAAGAAGCTGGCGAGCTGCTGCGGGTCGGTCTCGCGCAGGAAGGCGAAGTGCTGTGGGCGCAGGGTGGCAGCGATGCGGCTGATGAACTCGCCCGCCTTTTCCGGCCCCAGCGCACGGTTGAGCATGTCCTCGGCGTAGTGCAGGCCGCCGGTACTCAAGTACCGGCTAGCCAGGGCCATGTTGTAGCCTTCCTGGATCACCGCGCGGCGGAGCTCGTCGGACACCTGCTCCATGGAGAGAATCTCCAGGGTGATCTCCTCGATCTCCGGCTCGCGCAGGCGCTTGAGCACGTTGGCCGAGTTCTCGGGCCCCAGGGCGATGAGCAGGACGGCCGCTTTCTGCCGGCCGGTGAGCTTGTCGGTGGTCATGCGCGCGCTCGCTCCTCCGCCAGCCAGGCGCGGATCAGGCCGGCCATGGCCTCTGGATCGTTGCGGGCCATGTGGCTCAGCTCGCGCTGGGCGTTGGCGTACTGGACATCGTCTTTCGAGGGGGTGAGCGCGCCCGCGGCCTCCGCCGCCGCGGCGACGGCCTCGGTGGCCTGCGCCACGGCCGCGGCCGGCGCGAGCAGCGGGGGCGCGGCGGGCTCGACGCGGATGGCGGGCGTGGTGGCCTCGCGGCGGCGCCCCCGCCGCAGGATGAGCCACACCACCACCACTACCACCAGCGGGCCGAGGACCAGCGCCGCCAGCCGCAGGGTCTGGAGCAGCTGCTCGCGCTGGCGCAGCGCCTCTAGCTCGGGGCTGACGGGCGCCGGCGGCGAGAACGGCAGGCTGGTAAAAGTCACCACGTCGCCGCGAGCGGTGTCCAGCCCGGCGGCGGTCGCCACCAGCCGGCTGAGGGCGTCGGCCTGCTGGGGGTCGGTGATCACCGCGCTATCGATCGCCACAGCAACCGACAGCCGGCGGATGCCACCAGGGGCGCGTACCAACTTCTCGACGGTCTTGGACAGCTCGTAGTTGGTCTGGGTGTCCTGGCGCTCGGCGCGGCTCTCGCCGCCCGCGGCTTGCACCGCGGCGTAGGTGGGGATGTTGGCGTCGGCGCCGGGCACCCCGCCGGGAGCGCCGCCCTGCTGGGTCTGCGTCTCGCGCTGCTCGCGCTGGCTGCGCACCTGCGGCGGCTTGCCGTCGGGCGAGAAGGTCTCCGAGTTCGCCTCGTACTGGTCCCAGTTGAGGTCGGCGCTGACGCGCACGATTGCCTTATCCGGGCCGACCACGCGCGCGAGAAGCCGAGTCACCTCGTTCTCCAGGCGCTGCTCGAGGGCGCGCTGCACGTCCTGGCGGGTGCCCGTCTGGCGAGCGGGGTCGGAGGGCGTGCCGCGCTCGGAGAGCAGCGTGCCGTTGGAGTCGATTACATTGATGTTCTCGGGCTTCAGGCCCTCGACGCTGCTGGCCACCAGCTGGGTGATACCCATGACCTGGGCGGGATCCAGCCGGCGGCCCGGCCGGAGGGTGAGCACCACCGAGGCGGTCGGCTCGCGCTGCTGGGCCAGGAACAGCGATGGCTGCGGCAGCACCAGGTGCACCCGTGCGCTCTCCACGGCGTCCAAGCGCATGATCGAGCGGGCCAGCTCGGCCTCCAGCGCGCGCTGGTAGTTGACTTTCTCCGCGAACTCGGTCATGCCGAGGTGCGGCTGGTTGAACAGCTCCATGCCAGTGCCACTACCGCGCTGGGGCAAGCCGGCGTCGGCAACCAGCAGGCGCACCTCGCTCACCTGCGCGGCGGGCACCCGAATGGTGGTGCCGCGGTCGGCTAGCTCGTAAGGCACCTTGGCCTCCTTGAGCTTGGCCACGATCGCCGCGGCGTCCTCCTCGCGGAGGTTGCTGAAGGCCACCGCGTACTCCGGCTGGCGGCCAAACACGAGGAACGCCCCCACCAGCGCCACGGCTAGCACCGATACGCCCAGCAGCGTGAGGCGCTGGGGCCGTGTCAGGCGCCCCCACATCCCTCGCGCCTGGCGGGGCGAGATGTCCACCGGCCCGACTAGCATGCTGCTCCACCTTGGACGCGCGCGGGCTCAGCCGCGGCCATCGCGGCTACACCTGCAGGCGCATGATTTCCTGGTAGGCCTCGACCAGCTTGTCGCGCACCTGCACGGCGAGCTGCAGCCCGAGGCTGGCGCGCTCCTGCGCCAGCATCACCTCGTGCAGCTCCACCGGCTCCCCGGCGGCGAG
The DNA here is from genome assembly GCA_035294645.1 of Chloroflexota bacterium. GTDB lineage: Bacteria > Chloroflexota > UBA6077 > UBA6077 > JAJPHF01 > JADGHJ01. The sequence continues at coordinate 11,984 of DATGKN010000047.1, read as the reverse complement.
TTGGAGCGCCCGGGCGTCGGCCTCCTGCTGCAGGCGGTTGAGGCCGTCGATCGCCTCGGCCAACGCCTGGCCGAACCCCTCCACCACCTGGCCGGGTGCCGGTGCGCCGGGCGTGGCTCCCACCCCGCGGCCTTCGCTCACCCGGGCGAGGGAAGACGTGGGGACGGGAGTCAGTCCGCCGATCGAGCGAATGTCCATGGCTGCTCTCCCATACGCTCAAGGTGGGGCTATGCGCGCCCGATGTCGAGAGCGCGCTGGGCCATATTCTTGGCGACGGTGATCACCGTCAGATTGGCCTCGTACGCACGGCTGGCCGAGAGCAGGTCGGTCATCTCCGTGACCAGGTCGACGTTCGGATAGGTCACATAGCCGTCGGCGTCGGCGTCGGGATGGGTCGGGTCGTACACCTGCCGCGGGGGCTGCGGGCTGGCCACGATGGCCCGCACCTCGACGCCGCCGCCCTGCGGGGCGGACTCGGCCGCGCTGCGCAGCAGGCGGAAGGTGCTGGCAAAGTTGCCCTCGCGCCGAGGGGCGAACACGACCCGCTCGGCGCGGTAGGGGCCGCCCTCGGGCGTGGCTGTCGCCTCCGCGTTGGCGATGTTGCTGGCCGTGACATCCATCCGCAGCCGCTGCGCGGTCAGCGCCGAGCCGGCGATACGCAGCACGTTGAGCACCCCCATCGGGGACCTCCAGCGACGGGACTGATGAGTTCGGTCTCACGATAGAGCGCGACCGAAATTCGCGGTTAGGGCGGCTCCTCCCGCTGCGGCTGGCCGATGGTACGCGCCGGGGCTGGACAGAAGTCTGCCGGGCCGTACCGGCGGCCACTCAGACGCGCACCGCGCGTACCACTAGCCGGTGCGAGTACACGCCGTCGGGGACGCAGGTGATCAGCGTCACGATCGAGGTATCCGTGGGGTCGAGCACCTCTACCGCCTGAGGGGGAACGACCTGGATGTCGTACACGCGATACAGGAACTGCTGCTCGGCGGTGACCACGATCACGCCGTCGCCGAGCTGTACGCGCGGGAGGTTGCGGAACACATCGCCCTCGTGGGGGCTACTGATGTGCCCGCTGAGCACCACGTTGCCCACCTGCCCAGGGTTGGCTGAACCGGCGTGGTGGCCCACGGCGAACGCCGCCGTTTCCCAGGCCAGCGAGCCCCGGTTATCGATCCGCGTGCTGATGGGCACCACGCGACTGTCCAGGCCGATGCTGGGGATGATCAGCCGCACCGGAGGCAAACTCTTAGTGGCGAACGGCACGGCCGGTGTCGGCAAGACCAACGGGACGGGCGTCGGCGTGCTGGGGGGCCGTTTGGGCACCGCGATGGGCGGGTCTTTGGCCGCGGGGGCGGCCGGCGCGGGCCGCGCGGCGAGGGGAGCCGGCACCGTCAGCGCCACCGGCAGGCTACAACCGGCAACGGCCAGGCCGATGCTCAGCAGCCATAAGGCGAGCCGCGGGCGACGCATCGTCCGTTCCCCTCGGATTCCATACTGACCTGACTGGTGTGGGCCGCCTGGTGGGGCGGCCGCGCCCAGCCCCCGGCGGCGCGGCCTACCCGCGGCGGTCGAGGGCCGAGCGCGGCGCCGCGGCGACCTGCGCCGGGGTAGCATAGCCGCGCAGGGCCACACGCCCCTCGCGCAGCCGCTGCAGCGCGCGTGCGGTCTCGGCCAGCAGCGCGCGCACGAGCGCCTCGTTCTCGCGGTCGATCGCGGCGACACGCTCCAGTGTCGCGCGCACCCCCGCGGCTAGCGGCACCGCGAGGCGCGCTACCAGGGCATCGCGCTCATCGGCCAGGGCGCGGAAGGCCGCGAAGTCCTCGGCGTACAGGGCGCGCGTCTGCTGGCGCGCCAGGGCGAGCACGGCGGCCGCGACTCGGGCGGAGTCGGTCGGGCGCTCAACGCTCATGGCCGCACCGGCGCCGCGGGCCGGGCGGCCGAGGCCACCTGCTCGCCAGCCAGCGCCTGCCAGGCCGGGAGCAGCGTGCGGAACAGCGCGACCACCTGCTCGGCTGGGGCGGCCTCCTTGCGGCAGTTCGCCGCCAGTAACCGCTGGTAGGCGAACGCGTAGAGGCTGGCGAGGTTGCGGGCGATCTCGCCGCCCTGCTCGAAGTCGAGGTTGCTGGTCAGCTCGAGCACGATCGCCTGCGCGCGCACGAACGCCTCGTGGGCCGCGGCGAGGTCGCGCCGCTCCAGCGCCAGCAGGCCGCGCTGGGTGAAGCGCACCACCCCCTGGTACAGCAAGGCGACGAGCTGCGCGGGCGTCGCCGTCTCCACCACGGTGGCGCGGTACTGCTGGTATGGATTGGCCTGCATGCCTGCCTCCCTAAAGACCAACCTTAGCCGCTCGACGCGCCGGCACCGGCGAACAGGCCGGCGAGCGCGCCGCTCTGCGTCTGCAGGCGGGCCAGCGTCGTCTCCAGCTCGGTGAAGCGCTGCGTGAGCTGGTCCTGCCGCTGCTGCAGGCGCTGCTGCATGTCCGCGATGCGGTCGGCGAGGTCCTTGCTAATACTTGTCGACGCGTCGGTGCGCGCCTTGAAGAACCCGTTATCGCCGAGCAGCTCGTTCAGGTAGTCTTGCAGGGTGATCCCCACCCCGCGGCCCGCCACGCTAACCGTGAAGCTGTCCTCGCCGACCGCAAGCGTGCTGTTGGTGCGCAGGGTCACCCCGGGGATCAGGCTGGTGTTGTCCACCCCGGGGGTCAGCGTGCCCGTGGTGTGATACAGCTCGCGGCCATCGCTGCTTACGAAGCGCACGTCGACGGTGTTGTTGCTGTCCAGCACCTTGACGTAGTAGGTGCCGTCCACGTGCTGGTCACGGGGCTGGCCGGTCACGCTCACGATGTTGCCGACGCCGCTGGGCGAGCCGAGCGTGGTCTGGAAGCCCGCCAGCACTGCCTGCACCGCCTGAGGATTGGCCATCAGCGCGGCGGTGAACTTCTCCTGGTCGAATACCAAGCGGTTGGTGGTGCCTGCCTTGCTGCCCACCGCGCCGGTAGAGATCCCCAGGTCGGCCAGGCTGCGGTAGCTGCCGCCCATGCCCACGGCGGCCGCGCTGACCAGCGAGCGCAGCTGGCGCTGGAGGTCCAGCACGCTGGCGTCGCCCGCCAGCGGGGCGGAGGTTTTGGTGTTCGGGTCGTAGGCGGTCTGGGTGTCGATGGCGTCCAGGGCGGCGTTGAAGGCGTTGACGAACGCCTGGACCTGGTTCACGGTCGTCTGCGTGTCCTGCGCGACGGTCACCGTGACCGGGGCGGCGCTGGTGGCCTTCAGCTGCAAGGTGACGCCCGGGATGTAGCCGGTGATCGTGTTGCTGCTGCTGGTGAGCGGCGCGCCGCCGTTCACGCCATCGATGGTAAACACGGCGTTCTGGCCGAGCTGCTGCGTGGCGCCCGCCAGCCCCGTGGCCACCAGGAAGTTGCCGGTCACGTCCTGCAGCGCGATCGCCGCGCCACCCGTGTTGGTGGCGGTCAGGCGCAGCCGGTCGGCGAGCGGGTCGTAGAGAGCGACTACCCCGGCGTTGGCTGCGTTGATCCGGTTGACGATCGTGCTGATACTGTCGTTGGCGTTGTAGCGGATCGATACGCCGTTGATCTTGAACTCGCCGTTGCCCTGGCTATCCAGCCCGCTGATCGGCGTCACCAGCCGGCTGCTAGCCAGCGGCTTGCCGATGTCAGTCACCCCCAGACTGGCGGTGCCCACGACGCGGTCGGTCCCGTTCCGGGTCGTGCCGGCGACGAGCCCGGTGCCCGCGCCGGGATCCGTAATGGTGATCGCCTGGGCAGCCCCGAGCGTCTTCTGGGTGAGGGTGATGGTCCCGTCGCCGTTGGCCACGGCGGTGACGGAGTTGGCCGCGTTGCCATTGATCGCTGCGGCGATGAACGCGGCGTTGTCGACCGCCGTGAAGTTGGCGTCGGTCTGGTTGATCACCGTGGTGACGCCGTTGATCGTGATGCTGGTGTTCAGTGCCCCCGCGCTCGCCGGCCCGCCGGTGACCGTGGCCGCCGTGTAGCCCTGCACAGTGGCGTCGGCTAGGTTGAGCAGCCGCAGCACATTGCTGGTGTCAGCCCCCGAGCCGAGCTGGATAGTCTGGCCGGGGGCCGAGACGAGCTGGATCAAGTTGTTGGCGCGGCCGTCGGCATCGGCGATCAGGCTGGCGGTGACCCCCGCGCCGGCGTTGTTGATCTTAGAGATCAGGCTGTTGGCTGTCCCGTCGTCCAGGGTGGTCGTGTTGTCGACGGTGATCGTCTGGCCGTTGATCGTGAAGGTGGCCGGGTTACCGCTGCTGTCGGTGACGATCGCCACGCGGCGGAAGCCCGCGCTGGCCAGCGGCGCGGTGCGATCGATCACCTGGCCCATGGGACCGCCGCTGGCCACCCGGGTGGCGGTGGCGAGCTGGCTGACAGTGATGCGGTAGCTGCCGTCGATGGCATCGGCGCTAGCGGTGGCCGTCAGCACGCTGCTGAGGTCGGTGGTGGCCTGCTTGGCGTTGACCGTGTTGGGCTGCAGCAGGGTAGTCAGCGCGTCGCGTAGCTGCGAGACCGCCGTCTGCAAGGCATTGACGCTCTTGAGGCGGTCCTGCTCGGCGCTCTGTTGGTTCTGGAGCAGCTGCAAGGGCCGGCGCTCGATGGCCATGAGCTGGTTGATGATGTCCTGCGTGTTGAGGCCCGAGATCAGCCCCCCCACGGTAAAAGTACTAGACATGGTTCCCTCCCGTGTCCTGGCGCGCCGCCTGCCGCGCTCGTAGGTACGCCTGCAGCTCCTCCGCGATACGCACCACCTGCTCGGGCGGGATCTCGCGGATCACTTGGTTGGTGCGAGCATCGATGATCTGTACGCGCACCAGCCCGCTCGGATGGACGAGGTAGCGCGCGTAGGTCTCGTGCGCTACCGCCGCAGCGGCGGCCGGCTGTGGGTCGTGGGCGGGCCGGCGCTCCGCTGCGGTCGCTTCCTCGCGATCCGCGGGAGCCGGCGGCGGAGAGAGCCGCGGCGCCACGACCGGCGCGAGCCGTCCGACCGGTTCGGTCAGCCATCGCTCCATGCGCTGTCGCTCCCGCCTTCCCTGGCGCCTCGCCACGCGAGCGTCGCAGCACGCCGGCGCGGCGGACTGCCCGCGAGGATAATCGGCCGGTCGCCGCGCCGCTCCAGCGCCGGCCGCGCCCTTGGCAAGGCATTAACTCGGTCGCAACTCGGAGGCGAGGCGGTGGCTAAACATCGGCGGGCGCCCGCCGATAGTGGTGATGGCGGCCCGCTCCCGCCCCATCGCCAGTGGGCACGTGCGGCCGACCTTAGCCACACGGGAGGAAAGCGCAGCGAAGCAGCAACAGCCCTGATCGCGCAGTGCATCCCACGGCAAGGACGCCAACACCCCAGGGCTCGGCGGAGCCCACACGACAGGGAGGTAAACACCTATGCGGATCAACCACAACCTCTTCGCCCTCGACGCTCAGCGCAACCTATCGCTGACGCAGATGTCGCTGTCCAAGAGCGTCGAGCGGCTGTCGAGCGGCCTGCGCATCAACCGGGCGGCCGACGACGCGGCCGGGCTGAGCATCAGCGAGAAGCTGCGGGCGCAGATCAACGGCCTGGACCAGGCCAGCCGCAACGCGCAGGACGCCATCTCGATGATCCAGACGGGCGAGGGTGGGCTGAACGAAGTCCACAGCATGCTGCAGCGCATGCGCGAGCTGGCTGTCGAGGCGTCGAACGACACGCTGTCGGACGCCGACCGGGCCAACATCAACAGCGAGTTGCAGCAGCTGCTCGCTGAGATCAACAACATCGCCAACACCACGCAGTTCAACGGCAAGTACCTGCTCAACGGCTCGCTGGTCACCCAGCTCGGCGGCACCGCCGGCAGCGACCTCGTCGTCGGCGACCTCCTGGCCACCGGCGGCAACGCGATGGTGACCAAGATCGACGTGAGCGGGGCCAAGGCGGGCGACACCTACACCTTCTCGTCGTCGGCGGCCGGCACCATCACGCTGACGCGCGCAAGCGACAATGTGTCGCAGACGATCAACGTCTCGAACATGGCCGCGAACGCGTCGCAGACGCTGAACTTCAGCCAGCTCGGCGTGTCGGTGACGCTGCAGACGGACGCGGCGGGCAAGACTGCGGCGGATATCATCACCGATCTCACCGCCGCCGCCAACGATACGATCGTCACCACCGGCGGCAGCTCGAACGCCAACTACCAGATCGGCGCCAACGCCTCCGACTTCATCAACGTGGCGTTCGTCAACGTCGGGACGAGCGGCAGTGGCGTGAACGCCGCCATGAGCGCGCTGAACACCGCGCTGGGCAACTTCAACACCACCCAATCGGTGAGCAACGCGCAGGCGTTGATCACGGCGGTGGATGGCGCGATCACCTTCGTCAACAGCGTGCGCTCGACCCTGGGCGCTTACCAGAACCGTCTCGAGCACACGATCGCCAACCTGGGCGTGTCGCACGAGAACCTGACCGCGTCGGAGAGCCGCATCCGCGACGCCGACATCGCGGAGGAGATGGCGAACTTCACGCGCGATCAGATCCTGCAGCAGGCCGGCACGGCGATCCTGGCGCAGGCCAACCAGGTGCCGCAGGGCGTCTTGACCCTGCTCCGCTAGCTACTCGCGTTCCCGCCCTGGCGGAGAGCCCGGCGCCACGTGGCGCCGGGCTCTCTCGTCGCACCATCGACCGTTCTTCGGCTGCCTACTGCGCCGGCGGGTACTGCCGGTCCCACTGCGCGAACCGCCCGGCGGCCTGGAGCTGGTCCAGGAAGCGCGTGTCTACAAAGTCTTCCGGCCGCGCCGTGCGGGCGCGCTCGTCGCCACTCTCGGCGATCTGCTCCAGAATGGCTGCGATGCCCGGCAGCGTAGGGTAGGGCGGGCGGGTGTACCAGTTGATGTAGCGCTCGTAGGTCTCAGTCAATGCCGCTGGGTCGTCGAGCTTCATGAAGCGCCCTACAGCCGCGCGAGCCTCCTCTGGCCGCGCGCGATAGTAGTAGACGCCCTCGGCCCAGGCGCTGACGAACCGCTCCAGCACCGGCGCGTCCGGGGTTAGTCGCCCGCGGGTGGTGACCACGCCCGTATGCTGGTACTCCAGGCCCAACTCGGCCATCTCGGCCAACTGGTGCAGGCCCGCCTTGCGGGCCACGACGGTGAGCGGCGGCTGGATGATCGTGGCGTCGACGGCACCGGACTGCAGCGCGGCCAGCCGCTCGCCGGGCTGGCCAACCTGGACGATCTCTAGATCGCGCGTGGGGTCGAGGCCCCAGCGCCGCGCGGCGAAGCGGGCGGCGAAGTCAGCGGCGTCGCCGAAGGTGCTCACGCCGAGGCGCTTGCCCCGCAGCCCCTCCGGCGAGAGTGGCTCGCGCGTCCAGAGGCTGGAGTCGAGAGTGTTGATCCCCCCCGAGATGATGACCGTGTCGCCGCCAGCTAGGCCCGCGCTCACCGCGTGGATGCCGGAGCTGATCATCAGCGGGGTCTCGCCAGCCAGCAGGGCCGCGGTAGTGGCGCGCGGCGTGGCGTTGGCGATCTCTACGGCCAGTCCATGCTGGGTGAACAGGCCCGCGTCCTGGATCACCTGCAGCAGTGCCTGGCTGCCGGCCACCGCATTGTGCATCACCCGCACGGAGATCCGCTCGGGCACCGCCGCTTGGGCGACCGTCGCGCTACTGGCGCCCGGCGGGCTCGCTGCTCCCCCGCCCGAGCGCCCTCCCTCTGGCGCCCCTGCAGCCGTGCAGGCCATTCCGAGTAGCAGGGCACTGAGTCCGAGTACCCGGGCCGCGGCGGGCCACGGCTCGCAGCCCCTGACGCGCGCGGCTCGAACAGCGTCTACCCCCATGGCTCCTCCCTCCCCAAGGCCCGCCGGCGAGGCGCTGCACGAGCGCGCCTGGTGGCGGGGCCTCCTTAGTACCTCGTGCCCTCTGGAGCGGTGCGTTCCGCGGTCGCCGAGAACGGCGGCCATGCCCCGCGGTTACGCGTCAGGAGGCCCTAGTAGTCGATGCTCCACACGTCGTACAGCAGCTCCATGCGCCGGAAGGTCACGGCGCGGGTCTGCTCCTGGAGCGCCGGGGAGTGCAGGTAGCGCAGGGCGATCTCCTCGGCCAGCGCGCCGTGGTGCTCGTCGGCCTCCACGTGGACAGTAAAGAACCGCACCTTCTCGGGCGGCAGGTCGTAGTGCTCCATAAGCCCCTTGCCTAGTGCGGCCATCGCCGGCGGGAAGGTGCCCTCCGCCCCCAGCTGCGCGGCCATCATGACGAACCACGGCAGGGTGTGGATGATCAGCTCGGCGTAGTACAGGTGCGCCGCCGTGGCCGGCCGCAGCGGCGCCGCCTCCAGCTCGGCGCGGCTGAGGCCGATGGCGTCGGCGAACTCCAGGAACAAATCGGCGTGGCCCGCGCTGCCGGGCAGCAAGCCACGCGTCTCCTCCTCGACCACCTCGAAGAGCTTCGCCGAGAACTCCGGGTCACTGCAGGCGAGGTAGCGCAGCATGGCGATGCGTGGCACCGCGGCGCGGAACTTGTAGTCCTGCACGGCCCAGCGCCGGATCTCCTCCAGCGTCGCTTTGCCCGCGCAGACCGCGCGTACGAATGGGTGGTTCACCCGCTGCTTCGGAAACCGCTGGATCTCCTCCTTCAAACGCCGCACGAACTCCTCGGCCGTGAGCGTGGGGCTATGCGTAGCCATTAGGATTGGCCTCCTTTCGACAGCACTATTCGGATGGCTCATCACCCCGTTCCCCGTTCCCGTGGCGGGGCTCGGGGTACGGCGCCGCACCGGGCCGATCCCTGCTGCTCTCGCCCGCGAGCAGGGGTGCGCTCGATTCACGGACGACCAACTCCACGGGCACCACGATGGCACGGGGCGAGTCCGCGGCCGACGCCCCGGCTTCGAGCTGGCGGATCAGCAGCTCCGTGGCCAACCGCCCCATCGCGGTCACGGGCAGGCGCACGGTGGTCAGCGCCGGGGTAGCGTAGCGCCCCACGGGCAGGTCGTCGGACCCCACTATCGACAGGTCGTCAGGCACCCGCAGCCCCCACCGGCGGGCGGCGCTCAGCACGCCGAGCGCCACCAGGTCGTTGGCTGCGAACACGGCCGTGGGCCGCTGGGCCGGCGGCAGCGCCCACAGCTCGGCGAACGCGGCAGCGCCCGCCTCCTCGTCCAGATCGCGGGACACAGTCACACACGGGGGAGCGGAGACGCCAGCCGCGGCCATGGCCTGGCGGAAGCCCCGCAGGCGCGCCACGCTGCGGCTGACCTCGCTCGAGCCGGCGACATGGGCGATGCGTTGGTGGCCGAGCGCGCGCAGGTGCGCGACCGCCAGCCGCGCCGCCTGCTCGTCGTCGGGGACCACGCCCACCTCGTCCGCCACGTCGCGCCGCCGGTTGAGCAGTACGTACGGCAGCCGCCACGCGCGCAGCACGTCGAGGGCGGGCTCGTGGCGGCGGGCACAGGCCACGATCAGGCCGTCGACGTGCCCCTCGCCGAGCGCCGCGAGGTGCTGCTGGAGTCGGTCGGACCGATCGTCGGTGTTGCATAGGATGACGTGGTAGCCGGCCGCGCTCGCCGCGTCGTCGACCGCGCGGAATAGGGCCGAGAAGTGCGGGTTGGTCACATCTGGGATGAGCATGCCGATCATGTGCGTGCGCTGCAGCTTCAGGGAGCGCGCCAGGCGGTTGGGCCGGTAGCCCGCCGCGGCAGCCACCTCGAAGATACGCGCGCGTGTGGCCTCGGAGACGTGCGGGGTGGGCCGGCGGTTCAGCACTCGCGACACGGTGGACGGGTTCACGCCCAGGCGGCGCGCAAGCTCTCGCAGGGTCACGGTCCGGCGCCAGGCGCGCGGTTCGGCGCTCATGCCCGCTCCTACCAACCGGGTGCCCAGCGCTGCCGCGCCGCCGCGGCGCGTGCCACGTAGTATTCCCAGCCGCGACGGGGATCGCGCTCGTCGCTGCTATAGCTATCCAGCTCCTCGGGCGCGAGATACCGCGGCTCGCCATGGAGCAACGCCAGATGTGCCAGATAGGCGATCTTGGCCAGGTTGATGGTCCGCTGGACCGCTTGCTCGACGCAGTTGCCGACCACCGTGTCGCCATGACCGCGCATGAGGACGGCGGGCCCCGCACCGAGCGCCGCGGCCAGCGCCGCACCGCGCTCCAGGGTGCGCACCAGGCCGGCTTGCTGATAGACGGGCACCCCCTCGGGCGGCAGAAACTTGCCGTAATGGTGCAGCGGCCGCAGCTTGACCGGCAGCACCGAGAACAGCGTGCTCCACACGGAATGGGTGTGGCACACGCTCATCACATCGGGGCGCGCCCGGTACACCGCGGCGTGGATCGGCCACTCGTTGGGCGGCGCATCGTGCCCCCCGAGATAGCGGCCGTCGAAGTCGAGCAACACGAGCCGCTCGGGCCTGGCCAGACCCGGGCTCACAGAGGCGAGGGTGAGGAAGGCATCGGCGCCGGGCACTCGCACGCTGACGTGCCCGTAGCCGTCGGTGATGCCCTCGCGATCGAGGATATGGCAGGCCGTGACGAGCAGCGCTTTCAGCGCGTCCAGCTCCGGCGCCTGGAAGCGCGGCATCGCTGGCCGCTCGGGCAACCCCATTGCCCCGCCCCCTTTCCACTGCAATCGGTTGCAGCAATCGATTTGATGTCTCTCAGCGTAGCCGCCGCGTCGCCGGCTGTCAACCCATGGGGGTATTTGATCCGCGCCGCGCAGATGGCTATGCTGGGGCTGTTGGTCGCTGAGGCGGCCCTCTCCGCGCGGCCCGCGGCCCCCGCGCGGGCGCGGCGGTGCACGAATCGACCGCGCCTCGGCCCCGCCGAGCGGGGCAGCGAGGCGCCGTAGCGGCGAGGACGACCGTGGGACGTTGGGGCAACAGTTTGCGCTTCTGGGCGATCCTGCTGCTGGCAGGGAGCATCGGCAGCGGGGTCCTGGGCTACCCGCCGCTGCTCGCCGCGTCGGCGGGCCCCGTAGGCTCGCTGGCGGTCGGGCCGCAGGGGGATGGCGCGCGCGTCGCGGCGCAGGACGCGAGCTGCGATGTGCAGTACGGAATCGACAGCCCTGCGGAGGGTGCGGCAGTCTCCGGGAGCCTGTACCCGATCAGTGGCTGGGCCGTGGACCGGGCAGCCAGTGAGGGGACGGGTATCCAGGGCGTCGCCGTGGGGCTGGATGTCGCGCCGGACCAAGGGGGGGTCACGGTGCCCATCAACTACGGCCTGGATCGGCCGGAAGTGGCCGAGCAGCTCGGCGATGAGCGGTTCACCCCCTCGGGCTTCCAGATCGAGTGGGATACTCGCACGGCGCCCTCAGGGCCACACCCGTTGTTCATCGTCCTGCAGACGGCGTGTGGGCCGCAGGTAATCACCCGCAACGTGGTGGTCGCCAACCCGCCTGACAGCACGCTGGCATCGAGTGTGGCGGCGCAGGCCGGTGGGGCAGCGCCCCCGCCGTCGCCCACGGTGGCGAGCGCGCCACCGACCATCACGCCTGTACCGACGGCGACGCCGAGCCCGGCTCTACCGCCCTCCCCGACGCCGAACGCGGCCACGCTCACCGCCGCCCTGGCCACGCCGACCCCGCCCGCGGCGGCCGCGCCCGCGCCAGGTACGCCCGCGGCAGGTACACCCGCCCCGACGATCACCCCGACGCCCACCCCGACTAGTAGCTTGCCGCCCCCCAGCAACGTGACGATTGCCGTGAGCCCCCTCCGCGACGCCGTGAGCCTCAGCTGGACCCCGCCGACAGCCCAGGTGGTGATCGCCTACCGCATCGTGACCAACGAGCCGGACGGCCGGCAGCTCACGCTGCTAGAGGTGCCGGGCAACCTCACGACGGCGATAGTGCGCGGGCTAGATCCGCGGGTGGGCTACAGTCTGTCGGTAGTGGCGATCGACGCGGCGGGGCGGCCCTCGGCGCCCTCCGCGCCGGTCACCACGGCGGGCGCGCCGACGATGACGCCGCTGCCCACGCCGACCCTCGCGCCGTGGTGCACGCC
>DATGKN010000046.1:0-12206 GCA_035294645.1 Chloroflexota bacterium | reverse complement strand
TTCGGCTTCTGGTTCGGTAGCAAAGCCGACTATTACCAGTTGCTCAAGGTCGCCTATCGCAACATCAAGGCCGCAGACCCTCAGGCCACGGTGCTGGTGGCCGGGCTGATGTACTGGGGCGATCCCCACTACCTCGAGCAGCTCATCGCGCTGGCGCAGGCCGACCCGGAGGCACCCGCGCACCAGTACTTCTTCGACGCTATCGCCTGGCACGTCTACAGCCGCCCCATCGACGCCTACACGCGCGTGCTGCAGTCGCGCCAGTTGCTGTACGAGACGGTCGGCCCCAAGGCCATCTGGATCAACGAGGGCAACCTGCCGGTGTGGCCCGAGTCGCGGCTGAACAACTACCAGCGTTTCCCGCTCAGCGGCACGCTGGAGGAGCAGGCCGCGTGGGTGATCCAGTGGTACGCCTACGCGCTGGCCGCGGGCGCCGACCATGTGCTGATGTACCGTATGCACGACTCCGACGAGCCCGAGGCCTGGGGCCTGGCGCGCTCGGATGGCAGCCTGCGCCCCGCCTACGTCGCCTATCAGCTCGCCGCCCGCTATTTCGCGAACAGCACGCAGGTGACTCGCGCCCCGTCGGCCGAGGCCGAGCAGATCGTCTTCGAGCAGCCGTCGCGCCGCGTGACCGTGGTGTGGAACCGTACCCCGCAGCCGCTGGAGGTGGAGATCGGTGCCAGCGCGCCCCGGGCACAGCGCATCGCCCTCGATGGCACGACCACCACGCTCCTGCCGCAACGGGGCGTCTATCGGCTGACGCTGCCGCCCGCCACGGCGACTACCGGCCTCGCGCCCGACGACTATCTGCTGGGCGGCGCGCCGTATCTGCTGGTCGAGGAGCGCGCGCCGGCCGGCTGGCGGGTGGCCGTGGACGATCCCCGGCTGGGCTGGCGCGGGGCCTGGCGCCGCTTCGCACCCGCGTCGCTCGATGGCCCGGCCGCGGTCAGCGCCGAACCGGGCGCCAGCGTCCGCCTGGCTTTCCGTGGCCCCACGCTTACCTGGTATACCAGCCGCGGCCCCTGGGCCGGGATCGCGCGGCTGGTGCTGGACGATCAGCCCCTGGCCGAGCTGGACCTGTACTATCCGGCGCCACTACCCGCAGCGGCGTACACGTTCACCGACCTGGGCGATGGGCCACACGTGCTGACTCTCACGGTCAGCGGGGAGCGTGGGCCGCGCGCGTTGGACGGCGCGGTGGCGGTCGAGGCCTTCGGCGCCGAACAGGTTACCGCCGCATCCCTCCTGCCGCCGCTACCTCCTCCCACGCTGGCGGCGCCGTTGGCCACGCTTACGCCGAATCCGACGGCGACACCGGGAGCGAGCCCCGTCCGCACGCCGAGCGTGCCGCCCACGCCCACGGTCCTCCCGCGCTCGCCTATCGCCACGCCGCCCCCGACCGCCACGACTGGTCCCCCCGCGGCGCCCAGCTCCACGATCCAGCCGGGCGCCCCGCCGGGGTACGTGCTGCCGCCCGAGCCGACCCCGTCGCCGACTCCCAGCCCTGTGGCGACCCCGCCGCTGCGCCGGCTCTGGGGGGAGCCGTGAGTGCCGCGGCCGAGAAGGCCCGCGTGCGTGCCGCCGTCTGGGAGCGGCTGGAACGCGAGGGGCTGGCCGCGTTCCCCCGCCCGGTGGCGGGCCGCATCCCCAACTTTCGCGGGGCCGCCGCGGCCGCCGCGCGCCTGGCCGCCGAGCCGGCGTTCGTCGCCGCCCGCACGGTGAAGATCAATCCCGACGCCCCGCAGCACCCCCTGCGCCTGCGCGCCCTGCAGGCTGGCAAGCGCGTGCTGGTGCCCACGCCGCGGCTGCGCGGGGGCTTCTTCCTGCTCGACCCGGCGCGCATCCCGCCGGCACACTGGCGCGCGGCGGCAAGTATCAGTGGCTTCGCGCGCCACGGCGTGCCGCTCGCGCTCGACGACCTGCCGCCGATCGACCTGATGGTGCTGGGCGCGGTCGCCGTGGCGCCCGACGGCGCGCGGGTGGGCAAGGGCGAGGGGTACGCCGAGCTGGAGTACGCCGTGCTGCGCACGCTCGGCCGCCTGACGGCTGCCACGCCGCTGTGCACCACCGTGCACGATGTGCAGGTGGTGTCGGCCATTCCGGTCGAGCCGTTCGATGTGCCCGTGGACCTCATCGCCACGCCGACGCGCGTGCTGTACACGCGCACGCCCTACCCGCGGCCGGCGGGCGTGTTGTGGGAGTACCTGCCCCCGGAGCGGCTGGCGGCGATGCCCGTGCTGGGGGAGCTGCGGGCGCGGCCGAGTGAGGCTCGTGGCGCGGGCAGGGCATAATAGTCGGGCGCGCAGCTGTTCGCGAGGGAGGGTCGCATGGGCGCCGAGCTGATTCGTACCCCGGGCATCATCGCCGCCGCGCTGACGCCGTTCACGCCCGAGCGGCGGCTCGACGTGGCGGCGCTGGAGCGCCAGATCGACTACATCGTCGAGGAGTGCCGCGCCGCGGCGGTGTCCATCGGCGCGGTGGAGACCGCCGAGTACACGGTGCTCGACCCGGCCGACCGCCGCGAGCTGATCCGGCGCGGGGTGGCGGCGGTCCGGCGCCGCGTGCCGTGCATCGTCGGGGTGTCGCACCCGCACCTACCCACCGCGCTCGGGCTGATCGAGCTGGCCGAGGCGTGCGGGGCCGACGCGGTGCAGGCGCTGGCGCCGCAGCGGCCCTGGGGCGGGGCGCCGGCGACGGCCGAGGTGGTGGGCTACTTCGAGGAGCTGCTGCGCCATACGCGGCTGCCGCTGGTGGTGTACCTCAACCCCGGCCCGGGCGCCGAGCTCCCGATCGCCACCTGCGTCGAGCTGGCCAAACTGGACGGCGTGGCCTACTTCAAGGAAAGCTCGCGCGACCTGCGGCGCGTGGGGCGGCTGCTGGAGGAGATCGACCGCGCGGGCCACGCGCGCTACTACACGACGATGGAGATGCTGCTGATCACCCTGCTGCTGGGCGGGCCCGGCGCCACCATGCCGCCGCCAGCGGTGCGGCTGGGCGAGGAGCTGTGCGCCGCGTTCGCGGCCGGCGACTACGCCCGCGCGGCGGAGCTGCAGCGGCGCTTCGCCCTGTTCCCGGCGCGGTGGATCCACTACGGCCTCACGCCGCTGATGAAGTTCGCCATGCGGCACGTGGGCGTGGACGTGGGCGAGCCAGCGCCACCCTACCAGGGGCTCAGCCCGGCCGACCGGGCGGCGGTGGCCGCCGAGCTGACGCGCATCGGGCTGGCGCCAGCCGCGGCGAGCGGGGCGCGCGCTCGGGGCGGCGATGCCTGAGAGGGCGGGCGCGCCTCCTCCCTATCCCGCCGCGCACGGACGGGGCCGGGCGGACGCAGGGGGGGGCACCACCGGCGAGGCCGGCCGCTGGATCAGCACGCGTGTGCTGCCCGCGGCGCCGCCGGAGGCGCACCCCGAGGCGATCGCCGCCGGGGCGGCCACCCTCCGCGCCGGCGGGCTGGTGGCGTTCCCCACCGAGACGGTGTACGGACTGGGGGCCAACGCGCTCGCTCCGGCCGCCTGCCAGCGTATCTACATCGCCAAACGCCGCGCGCCCGACGACCCGTGCATCGTGCATCTGGCGAGCGCCGCCGACCTGCCGCGGGTGAGCCCCGCACGGGCGCCGGCCATCGAGCGGCTGGCCGCCGCGTTCTGGCCCGGCCCGCTGTCGCTGGTGCTGCCCAAGCAGCCCACCGTGCCCGACGTGATCACCGCCGGCCGGCCCACGGTGGCCGTGCGCGTGCCGGCGCACCCCGTGGCGCTGGCGCTGCTGCGGGCGGCAGGGGTACCGGTGGCGGCGCCGAGCGCGAACCTGTTCGCGCACACCAGCCCCACGCGCGCCGAGCACGTGTGGGCCGACCTGGCCGGACGCATCGACCTGATCCTCGACGGCGGGCCCACGCCGGTGGGGGTCGAGTCGACGGTACTGGACCTCACCGGCCCCGTGCCCACCGTGCTGCGGCCGGGCGGGGTGAGCGTGGAGCAGCTGCGCGCGGTGCTCGGCGAGGTGGCCGTGCTGGGCCGCGAGACGCCGGACCCCACCCGGGCGCCCGGCCTGCTGCCCAAGCACTACGCGCCGCGCGTGCCGCTGCTCCTCGTGGAGGGGCCGCCCGAGCGCGCGCTGCCGGTGCTGGCGGCGCGGGCCGAGCAGCTCGCCGCGGCCGGCCACCGCGTGGGCGTGCTGCTGGCCGACGACGACCTGCCCGGCTGGGGCGGCGCGGGCATCGAGGTGGTGCGGCTCGGCCCGCGCGGGGCGCCCGAGCGCGTGGCGGCGAACCTCTACGCGGCGCTGCGGACGCTGGAGGCGCGGGCCGACGTGCTGCTGGCGCCCGGCTTCGCCGAGGGGGGGCTGGGCCGCGCGATCCAGGACCGGCTGCGCCGCGCCGCTAGCGAGCGCCTGGACGCCGGCTCATAGCGGCTCGGCGACGAGGCGCGTGTGGCCGCCGTCGCCGCCGCGCACCCGCAGCGGCAGCGCGATCACGCGGCAGCGCAGCCCGGCTAGCGGGCGCAGGTTGCACACGTTCTCGATGATCGGGATGTCGTGGCGCAGCAGCGTGCGGTGCACGGGGTAGGCGAAGTCGGGCGGGCGCAGCGACAGCGGCAGCTCGGGCGACACCTGGTCGAACGCCACCAGCTTGATCCCTCGCTCGACGATCCAGTCGCACGCCTCCTGGCTCAGGTGCGGATGCAGGAAGTACGCCTCCGTGCCGAAGTGGGCGTCCCAGCCGGTGTGCACCAGCAGGATGTCGCCGCGCTCGACGCGCACGCCGCTGTTCTCCAGCTGCGCGGCGCTGATCGCCTCGCCGCCCCGCGCCTCGACGGGGACCACCGCCGCCGGGCCGATGAACGTCTCCAGTGGCAGCTGGTCGATCGTCTTGCCGTCCTCGAAGGCGTGGTACGGCGCATC
Organism: Chloroflexota bacterium; assembly: GCA_035294645.1. Taxonomy (GTDB): domain Bacteria; phylum Chloroflexota; class UBA6077; order UBA6077; family JAJPHF01; genus JADGHJ01. The sequence goes on along the minus strand of DATGKN010000046.1, from coordinate 7,304 downwards.
GATGTGGGTGCCGGCGTGGGTGGCGATGCGGAGCTCGGCGATGTTCAGCGGTTTGCCCTCGGTGATGCGCGTCAGGCAGCTGACCTGCACCTCGGGCAGGAACGGCAGCCTGGGCATGCCGCTGTAGATCGGGTGGCTGAGGTCGTGCAGCATCCTCGCTCTCCTCGCGTGGCTACGCTATTTTCCCGCACCCCGGCGCTCTTGTGAGGGTGGAATTGGAGCGGGCGGGCGGCTTATTCTCGCCCCGTGGCGAGGGCGAGGGGGTAGGCCGCCTCAGCCGTCGCATGCCGTCCACAGCGGCGCCACCTGGGCGGCGACTACCTGCTCATAGGGGACGGGACGCGCCAGCAGCCCCACGTCCTGGGCGAACTGGTTCAGCCGCGCCACGGTCTCCGGCGAAATTGCCGGGTCGTAGTACGGCGCGTCGCGGCGGATCAGCTCGGCGATCAGCTCGGCCTCCTCGGGGGGGAACCGCTTGCGCCCCACCTCGGTTGCCCGCGCGGGATCGGCGCGCAACGCCCGCTGGGCCGCCACCAGGGCGCGTACGGCGGCCTCGGCGGCGCGCGGCTGCTCGGCCAGCAGGCGCTCGGTGGTCACTAGCGCGGGGAAGGTGTAGTGGCGCGCGGCCGGGGGACCGTCGCCGCGGCGCACGTCGAGCACGACGGTGCCCACGCCACGCCGCACGGCCACCTCGGCGCCCATGGCATTGGCCCAGAAGCCGTCGATCGCGCCGGCGGCCAGCGCCTGGGCGGCCAGCACGCCGAACGAGGCCGACGCGCTGGTGCCAGGCACCGGGCCGATCTGCACGTCGCGGTCGGGGTCGAGCCCCGCCTCGCGCAGCAGCCGCCGCAGGCTGAGGTCCACCCCCGGCGCGGCACCGAGCCGTAGGCCGCGCAGCGCCTGGAGGTCGCCGCGGCGCACGCCGCGATCGGCGCGCACCACCAGGAGCCAGTAGGTGTGCTGGGCCAGTGCCGCCAGCAGCCGCGCACCCCGCCACTCAGGAAACGCCGTGAGCACCGCGTGCGCCGCGCCTGCGACGAACGCGAAGCGCCCGTCGCGCAGCCCCTCCATCGTCTTGGGCACCGGGAACAGCAGCTCGATCTCGGCGTCGAGCCCCTCGCGCTGAAAGAACCCCAGATCGGCGGCGGCGATCGCCGGAAAGTACGAGTTGGACACCAGGTCGGGCAGCGCGACACGCATGGTACTCTCCATGGCGCGAGTTGAGACCGTGCAGAGCTATCGACGGGTGTTACAGGCCCGTGCCTCTCGCCCCGACCTTCTCCTAGGGGACGAGGAAGGGCGGGCCGCTTGGCGAATCCCCGTTCCTGCCTCTGGGCGGGGGCCGGGGGCGAACGATGGTGCTCAGCGCTAGTGGCCGCCGGCGAGATGCGGCAGCGGCGGGCGCACCGTGGCCAGCCGCCGCGCGGCGGGCGTGTTGCGGCTGCGCAGCACCCGCACCTGGCCGTCGATGATCACCGCCGAGATGCCCGGGATGTCGCCGTTGGCGATAGCTCCTAGCGCATCGTCAGCCACCCCGCCCCAGGGCGCGTCGAGCACGACCAGATCGGCCGCCGCCCCCACCGCGATGCGGCCGCCGTCGAGCGCCCACGCGCGGGCGTTGTTGCCCGTCGCCAGCGCCAGCGTCTCGGCCGGCGGCAGCCCACCGAGCGACGCCAGCTCGCAGGCCGTCTTCAGCACCGCCAGCGGCATGACGCCCGTGCCGGTGGGCGTGTCGCTGGCCAGCACCACCCGATGCAGCTGGCCCGCCTCGCGCGCCGCGCGCAGGACCAGCAGGCTGGAGCGCAGGTTGCCGGCTTGCACCAGCTGCAAGATCATGTCCGACTCGCGCACGATGCGCAACACGCCCTCGTCGCGCAGGGCCGTGGGGCCGCCGTTGATATGGCCGCACACGTCGGGCCGCAGGGCGAGCAGGTGCTCGGCGGTGATCGGCTGCGAGCCTGGGATCGAGGCGCCACCGGAGTGGCACATCACCTTGAGGCCGTACTGTTGCGCCCAGCGCACTTGCGGGATGCCGTCCAGGGGATCGGCGAAGGCGCCGAAGCCGAACTTGGCCAGCCACACGCCGCGCTCGGCCACCTCGCGGAAGTCGGCCTCCTGCAGCGTCGGCTCGAGGATCAGGGCCCCGGCGTACACTTTCATGCCGGTGGGGCGGAAGTTGTCGAAGCAGGCCTTGGCCGCCACCGCCAGCGCCTTGACGCCGTTGGCGTCGCGCGGGCGGCCTGGCGCGTGGATCTCGCCGGGCGAGATGACGGCGGTGAGGCCACCGTGCACGTAGCTGTCGAGAAAATCGACCGTCTTCTGGCGCGGGGTGTAGTCGCCGAGCACCACGTGGCAGTGGCTGTCGATCAACCCGGGCATCACGGTGCTGCCCTGGGCGTCGAGCACCACGTCGGCGTCGGCAGCGCCGGTGTCCGCCGCGCTGCCGATGGCGGCGATGCGACCATCGACGGCCAGCAGGCTGTCGGCGTCGAGCAGCGGCCGGTCGAGCTGGCCCGAGACGAGCGTGCCGATGTGGATGACGCCGAGCGTGGCCATGGGCGCGTGCCTCCTCAGCGCAAGCCGTCCTCGCCGCGCACCTCGTCCTTGCGCAGGCCGCCCAGGCGCGCGTTCAGCCGCCCGCCGCTGGTGACCACCACCGCCACGACCACTTCATCCGGGCGCGGGGCGTCGGGTACCTGCACAGTGAGGGTGTCGTAGTGCGAGCGCACCCACAGGGCGTCCTTGTAGGCGGTGGGGATATCGAGGGCCGCCCCGGCGGGGCCGACCTTGGTGGTGGAGGGGATCCAGGCTTTGCCGCCGCCGACGGTGGCGCGGAAGGCGTCGCCGAAGCTGCTGGTGAGGAAGGCCACCGCGTGCTCCTGCGCGCCGGCCAGGCCCGCGATGGCGCCCTTGCCGTAGCCCTCGACCGGCGCGCCGAGGGCGGCCACCGCGCGCTGGCCGAGCAGCGTGCCCAGCTCGGCGCTCCAGCGCACCGCCTCGCCCAGGTCGGCGACATAGCCCTGGCCCGCGTAGGGGTTGCTCACCACGGCCAGCGCGGCCACCCGGCGCAGGGGGCGCGGCGCCTCGCGCTCCTCCTCGATCAGCGTCTCGTCGACGAGCGTCAGCAGCTTGCGGATGCGGAACGTGGCCATCGATCGCTCCTCGCTCGCGTGGTGGGCGGCTGCGCCCCGGCGGCGCCCGGCGTCGGCCGCGCTAGGTTCGTTGGGCCTCTTTCCACGGGGCTACCCGCCGCTCCAGCCAGCCCACCAGCTCGGTGAGGCCGATACCCATCACGGCGAGCACGATGATCGGCACGAACAGCTTGTCGGTGCGGAAGAAGTTGGCCGAGGTGACGATGATGGCGCCCAGGCCGCTCAGAGCGGTGAAGAACTCGGCCACCACCATGCCGATCAGCGCGCGGCCGACCGCCAGCCGCAGCCCGGCCATGATGAACGGCACGGTGTCGGGGATCACGATCTTGGTGAAGATCTCGCGTTCGTTGGCGCAGAACGCCTCGCCTACCTCCACCAGCTCGCGACTGACGTTGCGCACGCCGATGTAGGTGTTGATCAGGATGGGGAACACGGCGAGCAGGAACACCACCACGATCTTGGCGGTGAGCCCCAGGCCGACCCAGAGCATGATCAGCGGGATGAAGGCCACCAGGGGGATGGCGTAGAACGCGTTGACGAACACATCCAGCGCGTACTCGATGATCCGGTAGCGCCCCATGAGCAGCCCGAGCGGGATGCCGGCCAGCGCCGCCAGGGCGTAGCCCGCGATTAGCGCCTGGATGCTCTGGGCCAGCGCGCGTGGCAGCTCGCCCGAGCGGAGCATGTCCACGAACGCGGCGGCGATGGCGGTGGGCGCGGCCATGAAGATGGGGTTCATCTGCCGTGCGCCCCACTCCCAGAACGCCAAGAAGGCTACCACCACCACCCCACGCACGAGCCAGGGGTTGACGTCCTGGTAGCGACGCAGGCCTCCTGGCCCGACGTAACCGCGGGGCGCGGCCTTGACCGCCTCGAGTGTGGCGCTCTCTTCTGGGATCGTGGTGCTCATGCGCTCCCCCCACTCGCGCCCGTTCTCACGCGGCGTCGTCGACACGTACCGCGCTGAGGCTCTGCCAGATATGCGTGCGTTTGGCCACGAACTCGGCCATCTGCTTGACCGTGGCGACATCGGGCCGGGGGCGTGGGATCTCGATCGGCACGATCTCGCGGATGCGCCCCGGCCGCGGCGACATCACGATCACGCGGTCGGCCAGGTATACGGCCTCATCGAGGTCGTGGGTCACGAACACGATGGTCTTGCCCGTGGCGGCGTGGATGCGCAGCAGCTCGGCCTGCAGCAGCTCCTTGGTCTGCGCGTCGAGGGCGCCGAACGGCTCGTCCATCAGCAGCACCGCGGGGTCGATGGCCAGCGCCCGCGCCAGTCCCACGCGCTGGCGCATGCCCCCGGAGAGCTGGTGCGGGTGGCGGTGCTCGAACCCCTGCAGCCCGACCAGCGCCAGGAAGCGCGCGGCGATGGCACGCCGCTCGGCTTTGGGCACCCGCTGGATCTCCAGCCCAAACTCGACATTCTCGAGGGCGGTGCGCCAGGGAAGCAGCCCGACGTGCTGGAACACCATGCCGCGATCGTGGCCCGGGCCACGGACCACGTGGTCGTCGACGCGGATGGTGCCACTGTCGGCCGGGATCAACCCATGGATGATCTTCAGCAGGGTGGTCTTGCCGCAGCCGCTGCTGCCGATGAGCGCCACGATCTCGCTGTCGGCCACGGTGAAGCTGCAATCGTCGAGGGCGTGGACGCGCTCGCCCGTCTCGCGATTGACCAGGTAGGACTTGCTGACGTGCTCGACAGCGAGCTTTGCCGCCATGCGGCCTCCGCGCTCGAGAACTGGTGGTTGATGGCCCAAGGGTAGCACACGCCGCGGCGTGTTGTCTGCTGCGGGCTGGCGGGCGGCGGGGCGGCAGCGTAGCGCGGCAAATGGTAAACTGAGCCACACTACCGACCGAGGGGCGCGCCTGCCGCGCGGAGCCCCGGACAGCGGGGGCTGGCGGGTCTATGATGGAGCACACCGCGATCGAGGTTCCAGACCAGTTCAACGCCGCGGCCTGGCTGGTCGACCGCCACCTGGCGGAGGGCCGGGGGGCGCGGCCGGCCATCCTGTACGAGGGGCAGCCGATCAGCTATGCGCAGGTGGCCGAGAACGTCAACCGCGTGGGCAACGCGCTGCGGCGGCTGGGCGTGCAGATCGAGCAACGCGTGCTCATGCTGCTGCTGGACAGCCCGGAGTTCGTGTACACGTTCCTGGGCGCGATGAAGATCGGCGCGGTGCCGATCCCCACGAACACGAACTTGCGGCCCGACGACTACCTCTACTTGCTGAAAGACTCGCGGGCGGTGGTGTTGGTGGTCAGCGAGCCGCTGCTGCCGGTCGTGGCCCAGCTGCCGCGCGAGCAGCTGCGCTACCTGCGCCACATCATCGTGGTAGAGAGCGCGCCCGCGGCCAGCCAGGGGGCGCCGCGCGAGGGCATCAGCTCGTTCTGGACCCTGCTGGCCACCTCGTCGCCCGAGCTCGAGGCCGAGCCGACCAGCAAGGACGATATGGCGTTTTGGCTGTACTCATCGGGCACCACGGGGTTTCCCAAGGGCGCCGTGCACCTGCACCGCGACATGGTGTACTGCGTCGAGTACTACGCGCGCGGGATCCTGGGCATCGAGGAGGCCGACCGCACGTTCTCGGTGGCGAAGCTGTTCTTCGCCTACGGGCTGGGCAACGCGCTGTACTTCCCGTTCGCCGTCGGCGCCACGACGATCCTGTATCCAGGCCGGCCGGAGCCGGCGGCGATCTTCGAGGTGGTGCGGCGCTACCGGCCGACGCTGTTCTTCTCGGTACCCACCAGCTACGCGCAGTGCCTGGCGGCGGCCGAGAGTGTCGATCCGCCGCCCGACTTCAGCTCGGTGCGCCACGCCGTGTCCGCGGGCGAGGCGCTGCCGCCCTCGATCTACGAGCGCTGGCGCGAGCGGTTCGGGGTGGAGATCCTCGACGGCATCGGTAGCACGGAGATCCTGCACATCTTCATCTCCAACCGGCCCGGTGCGGTGCGGCCCGGCTCCAGCGGGCAGCTCGTGCCTGGCTACCAGGCGCAGCTGCTGGACGAGGACGGGCGGCCGGTGCCGGTGCGCGAGGTGGGCAACCTGCTGATCAAGGGGCAGAGCACCTGCGCGTTCTATTGGAACAAGGCCGACCGCACGCGCCAGACGATCCTCGGCGAGTGGATCCGCACGGGCGACAAGTACTGGCTCGATGAAGACGGCTATTACTGGTACGCCGGGCGCAGCGACGATATGCTCAAGGTCGGCGGCCAGTGGGTCTCGCCCGTCGAGATCGAGAACACGCTGGTCGAGCATCCGGCAGTACTGGAAGCCGCGGTGGTGGGGGCCACCGATGCCGACGGGTTGACCAAGCCGCGCGCGTTCGTGGTCCTGCGGCCCGGGCATGAACCGTCGCCCGCGCTGGCCGACGCGCTCAAAGAGTTCGTCAAGACGCGTATCGCCCCGTTCAAGTACCCGCGTTGGATCGAGTTCGTGAGCGAGCTACCCAAGACCGCCACTGGCAAGACGCAGCGCTTCCGGCTGCGTCAGCTGGGGCAGCCGCAGGAGGAGCGCTAACGTGGCCAAAGGAGGCAAGGTCAAGCTCGACGCCAAGGGCGTCGTCATCGAGTACTATACGCCGCGGACCGGGCGTCGCGTCCTCGCGGTGGATAACCTCGACCTGCAGATCTACGAGGGTGAGTTTCTCGCCATCTGCGGGCCGTCGGGCTGCGGCAAGACCACGTTCCTGAACGCCGTCGATGGCTTGCTGCCGATCAACGGGGGCGAGATCCGCCTCGACGGCAAGCTGATCACCAAGCCGGGGCCCGACCGGGCCATGGTGTTCCAGCAGGCCTCGCTGCTCCCCTGGCGCACCGTGCGTCGCAACGTCGCCTACCCGCTGGAGCTGCGCGGCCAGCGCAACAAAGAGGCGCGCGAGCGGGTGCAGCGGTTCATCTCGCTGGTCGGGCTGGAGGGGTTCGAGGAGGCGTACCCCCACGAGTTGTCGGGCGGTATGCAGCAGCGCGCCAACCTCGCCCGTGCGCTGGCCGCCGACCCCGAGATCTTGCTCATGGACGAGCCGTTCGCCGCGCTCGACGCGCAGACACGCGAGTTCATGCAGCAGGAGCTGCTCAAGGTCTGGAGCCAGACGAACAAGACGGTGCTGTTCATCACGCACCAGATCGACGAGGCGATCTTCCTGG
>DATGKN010000045.1:0-36503 GCA_035294645.1 Chloroflexota bacterium | reverse complement strand
ACCGACATCCGCTCGGGGGTCACGGCGGGGACGCAGGTGGTGAGCGACTGGCTCAAGATCCGTATCACCGCCGACCCGGGGGAGAGCTTCTTGGACCGCATGATCGCGCTGGTGGAGGGCGCGCGCCGGCAGAAGACCCCGAACGAGATCGCGCTGACCATCCTGCTGGTGGGGCTCACGCTGATCTTCCTGCTGGTGGTGGCCACCCTGCAGCCGTTCTCGCTGTACGCCGGTCGCGAGGCGCCCACCGTGGTGCTGGTGGCCCTGTTCGTCTGTCTGATCCCCACCACTATCGGCGGGCTGCTGTCGGCGATCGGCATCGCCGGCATGGACCGCGTAGCCCGCTTCAACGTCCTGGCCCTCTCGGGCCGCGCGGTCGAGGCGGCGGGCGACGTGGACGTCCTGCTGCTGGACAAGACGGGCACCATCACCTACGGCAACCGGCTGGCCGCGGAGATCCTCCCGGTCAATGGGGCAACACGCCAGGAGGCGCTGCTCGCCGCCCGCCAGGCGAGCCTGGGCGACCCCACGCCCGAGGGGCGCAGCCTGCTGGCCCTGGCCGAGCAGCTCGGCGCGCCCGCCGACGACGGCCTCGGGCCCGACGCCGAGCCGATCCCGTTCACCGCCCAGACGCGCCTGAGCGGCCTGCGCCGGAACGGCCACGAGTACCTCAAGGGCGCGCCCGACGCGGTCGTGGCCCGCACGGGCGCCGCGCCCCCGCCCGACCTGGCCGCCCAGGTCGAGCGCATCGCCCGCGAGGGCGGCACCCCGCTGGCGCTGGGCCTCGACGGCCGCGTGGTGGGCGTGGTGTACCTCAAGGACACGGTCAAGCCCGGCCTGCGCCAGCGCTTCGCCGAGTTCCGCCGCATGGGCGTGCGCACTATCATGATCACGGGCGACAACCCCCTCACCGCCGCCACCATCGCCCGCGAGGCGGGGGTGGACGACTTCGTGGCCGAGGCCAAGCCCGAGGACAAGATCCGCGTCATCCGCGAGCAGCAGGCGCAGGGCCACCTGGTGGCCATGACCGGCGACGGCACCAACGATGCCCCCGCGCTCGCCCAGGCCGACGTGGCGCTGGCGATGCACTCGGGTACCGCCGCGGCCAAAGAGGCCGCCAACCTGGTGGATCTCGACTCCAACCCCACCAAGTTGATCGAGGTGATCGCCCTGGGCAAGCAGCTGCTCATCACCCGCGGCGCAGTCACCACGTTCTCCATCGCCAACGACGTGGCCAAGTACTTCGCCATCGTGCCGGCCATCTTCGCCCCCGCCTACCCGGAACTGGACGCGCTGAACCTCATGCGGCTGGCCACGCCGCAGAGCGCCATCCTGTCGGCGGTGATCTTCAACGCGCTGGTCATCGTGGCGCTGGTGCCACTGGCCCTGCGCGGCGTCGGCTACCGGCCCGCCCCGGCCGCCGAGCTGCTGCGCCGCAACCTCCTGGTCTACGGCCTGGGTGGCCTTGTCGCCCCGTTCGTGGGGATCAAGCTGATCGACCTGCTGATCACCTTGCTGCGACTAGCGTAGGGAGGAACGCATGCGCTCGTGGTTGCCGGCGCGCAGCGCCGTGGTGCTGCTGCTCGCCCTGACCGTCCTCACCGGCCTGGCCTACCCGCTGGCCCTGACCGCCGTGGCCCAGGTGCTGTTCCCGCAGCAGGCCCACGGCAGCCTGCTGCGCGCCGCCGACGGTACCGTGCGTGGCTCGGCGCTGATCGGGCAGCCGTTCGCCAGCCCCCGCTACTTCCACCCGCGCCCGTCGGCGGCCGGCGACGACGGCTACGACGCCACCAGCAGCGGGGGCTCCAACCTCGGCCCCACCAACCGCCAGCTGGTGGAGACGGTGGCCGAGCGCGCGGCCGCCTACCGCCAGACCAACGGGCTGCCGCCCGACGCGCCGGTGCCGGTCGATGCGGTGACCGCCTCCGGCAGCGGGCTGGACCCGCACATCAGCCCGGCCAACGCCCTGCTCCAGGCCCCGCGCGTGGCCGCGGCGCGCGGGCTACCGGTAGACACCGTGCGGGCGCTGGTCGAGCAGCACATCGAGCCGCGCCCGCTGGGCGTGCTGGGCGAGCCGCGCGTCAACGTGCTGCAACTCAACCTGGCGCTCGACGCCCTCGCCCCGTGACGAGGCCGCCGTGACCGCGCCGCCGCGCCCGCCCGACGACACCCGCCCCTCCGCCGAGGAGATGCTCGACCGCGTGCGCCGTCAGGCCGGGGCGGGGGCGCGCGGGCGGCACCGCATCTACCTGGGCATGGCGCCCGGGGTGGGCAAGACCTATGCCGCGCTGATGGAGCTGCACCGCCGCAAGGCCCGCGGCACCGACGTGGCCATCGGCTTCGTGGAGACCTACGGCCGGCCCAAGACGATCGAGGCGATCGGCGACCTGGAGGTCATTCCCCGCAAGCGCTGCGAGTACAAGGGCGTGGTCGTCGAGGAGATGGATACCGACGCCATCTTGCGCCGCCACCCCGCCGTGGTGCTGGTGGACGAGCTGGCCCACACCAACGTGCCCGGCTGCTCGCGCCACGAGAAGCGCTGGCAGGACGTGCTGGAGCTGCTGGAGCACGGCATCACCGTCATCAGCACGGTGAACATCCAGCACTTGGAGAGCCTGGCCGACATCGTGGAGAGCATCACCGGGGTCCAGGTGCGCGAGCGCTTGCCCGACTGGGTGGTGGACGAGGCCGACGAGATCGAGCTGGTCGATATGTCGCCGCACGCGCTGCGCCAGCGCATCCGCCACGGCAACGTGTACCCGCGCGAGCAGGCCGAGCGGGCGCTGCAGCACTTCTTCCGCGAGGGCAACCTGATGGCCCTGCGCGAGCTGGCCCTGCGCAAGGTGGCCACCGCGGTCGAGCAAGACCTCGAGGAGTACATGCGCCGGCACGCCATCGACACCGTGTGGCCGGCGGCCGAGCGGGTCATGGTGTGCGTGGACGCGCAGCCGCGCTCGCAGCACCTCATCCGCCGCGCCTGGCGGCGCGCGCAGCGGCAAGGCTCCGACCTGCTGGCCGTGTTCGTCGAGACGCCCGCCTGGGCGCACGCCACGCCCGAGGAGAAGCGCCGGCTGGAGGAGAACCTGCGCTTCGCCGAGGACCTCGGCGCCGAAGTGCTGCGCGTGCCAGGCGCCGACGTGGCGGAGACGCTCGCCCGCGTGGCCCGCGAGCGCAACGTGGACAGCATCGTCATCGGGCACTCGCGCCACGGCCGCCTGCACGAGCTGTTGCGCGGCTCCACCGTGCACAAGCTGCTGCGCCTGGCGCGCGACGTGGACGTGCACATCGTCGCCGACCGCGAGCCGCCCACCTCCCAGCCAGGCCCCTAGAGCAGCGGGGAGCACGGCGGGCGCCGATCGCCACCGAGCACGCTGGCCCCCACCCTGCAGGCCGGCGGCTCGACCGGCCGGCCACCGGCGTCACAGCGCCAGGTCGAGGCCGGCGGCGAGGCGGCCGGGCAAGCCCTCCAGCAGCGCCGCGACCGCCGCCTCCAGCCGCCGGTAGCCGCGCCGGTGCTGCTCCGGCGCCTCGCTGAAGCTCAGGAAGCCCACCTCGGGCACCAGCCGCGCCACGAACAGGAATCCATCCTCCTCTTTGAGATAGGCCCGCTCGCCCGCGTAGCGGCCCTCGCGCCAGCCCTGCGCCCGCAGCCGCGCCTCCAGCAGCTCCCGCGGCGGGGGATCGAACAGCCGGATCATTCCCGCCCCCGCCGCACCGCGGCCTGCGCCAGCACCGCCTCCATGATCTTCTCGAACCCGCCCGTCTCGATGGCGCAGTGCATGCCGCACTCTTTCGGCGCGTCCTTCTCCCACCACCAGCGGCCCGCGCGCGGGTCCTCGCCCGGGGCCACCGCGCGGGTGCACGGCTGGCAGCCGATCGACGTGTAGCCCTGGTCGTACAGCGCGTTGTACGGCACGTCGTGCGCGCGGATGTACGCCCAGACCTCCTCCTCGCTCCAGTCGGCCAGCGGGTTGAGCTTCACGATCTGGCCGTGGTCGTGGTCCACCTCGATCTTCTTGATGTTGTGACGGCTGGCCCACTGCTCGCGCCGCAGCCCGGTGATCCAGGCGTCGAGCTGCGACAGCGCGCGCACCAGCGGCCGCACCTTGCGCAGCTCGCAGCACAGGATGCGCAGCGGCACCTCACGGTACATCAGGTTGGGCCCGTAGCGCGCCACCATGGCCTCGACCTCGGCGCGCTCCGGTACCCCCACCTCGATGCGCAGGCCGTACCGCTCGTACACGCGCTCCATCAGCGCGTACGTCTCGGGCGGCAGCCGGCCCGTGTCCGCCGTCCACACGCGCACCCGCGGGTCGAGGCGCCAGGCCTGGTCGAGCAGCACCATGTCCTCGGCTTGCCCGCTCCAGGCCAGCGCGATGCGGTCGCCGAAGGTCGCCAGCGCCCAGCCGAGCACCGCCTCCGCCGGCTGGTCCTCGTACTCCATCGCCAGCTCGTAGACCTCCAGCTCATCCAGCCGCGGCATAGCTTCCCTCCATCATGGCCACCAGGGCCTCGTCGCTGTGCTGGCGCGCGAACGCGGCGAAGCTGGGCGCCCCGCTGCGCCGGTAGGCCGCGATCAGCCGCACCAGCTGGTCGGCCACCTCGGCCACCGGCACGCGCCGCGCGACCACCCGGCCGATCCCCGCCTCGCGGCCGTAGCCGCCGCCCAGGATCACCATCACCGCCTCCTCGACGCTCCCATCGGCCCGCCGCAGGTACGACGCCTGCAGCCCGATGTCGCCCACCCAGTGGTGCGCGCAGGCGTGCGGGCAGCCGTCGACCGCCAGCACCACGTCCTCCAGCGGCCCCAGCCGCGCCTCCAGCGTCTCCACCAGCTCACGCAGCAGCCGCTTGCTCGAGTTGAGCGCGTAGTTGCAGTACGGGTCGGAGGTGCAGGCGATCGACGCGCGGCGCAGCCGGCTGCCCGCGGTGAGAAACCCGAGCTCGGCCATCCGCCGCCGTACCGCGTCGAGCCGCGCGGGCGCGATCCCCGCCAGGATGAGGTTCTGCCGCTGCGACAGCCGGATCGCCGCGCCCTCCGCCTCGGCCAGCGCGGCCACCTGCTGGAGCGCCCGCCCGCTGGTCACCCCGCCGAGCAGCGCGAAGCTCTGGTAGCAGCGCCCGTCGCGCGTGGGCCCGCTGCCGTCGTGGAAGTCGCGCCGCCGCGGCACGGGGCGCTCCGGCAGGTCGCGCAGCGGCCGGCCCAGCCGCTCCTCCAGCCGGCGGCGGTACTCCTCGGGCCCGATCTTGTCCACGAAGAACTTGATCCGCGCCTTGGTGAACGACAGCCGGTTCTCCGGCGGCTCGCGCCACACGTCGAGGATGGCGCGCGCCACCGCCAACGCCTCGTCGCGGCGGATGAACACGCCCAGGTCGCGGCCCAGCCGCGGGTTGGTCGATAGCCCGCCGCCGATCCACACCGCGTAGCCCGGCTCGCCGGCCTGCACGGTGCCCACGAAGGCGATGTCGTGGATCTCCGGGTAGTTGCAGTGGTCGGGGCAGGCGGCCACCGTGATCTTGTGCTTGCGCGGCAGGTTCAGGTAGTCGCGCTGCGTGGGGTCGTAGAAGAAACGCGCCAGCGCCAGGAGATCGGCGGTGGCGTCGAACGGCTCGTCGGGGTGATACCCCGCCAGCGGGCACCCCGTGAGGTTGCGCACCGCATCGCCGCAGCCGCCGTACGGCAGCAGGCCCAGCGCCTCCAGGCGGTCGAGCACCGCGCCCAGCTCGTCGAGGCGCACCCAGTGGAGCTGCACGTTCTGGCGCGTGGTCAGCTCGGCGTAGTCGCGGAACTGCTCGGCCAGCTCGCCGATGGCGCGGCACTGCTGCGGCGTGAGCAGCCCGCCCGGAATCTTGACCCGCAGCATGAAGTACCCGACGCGCGGCTTGTCGTGATAGGCGCCGAACCACTGCAGGCGGACCAAGTCCTCCTCGCTGACCGCCTCGTAGCCGGCCGCGGCGAGCGCGGGGAGGCGCTGGCGCACGTCTAGCGGGTGCTCCTCGCGCTTCATCCGCTCGCGGGGGTTCTTGCGGAGTACGTCGTCCCAGCCGATCCCAGCCATGTCGTCCCCTCCTGCACGAGCCGCCGGCCGCGTCAGCACCCGCCGCACACGGTTGACGCACCGCCCCGCCGGGGCTATAGTGTCGTCGCGGGATATTGTACAAAGTCGATGTAGATTATCAAAATCCGGCCGGGACGGCCGGCGCGCCCCGGCCGGGAGGTGGATGCCGATGAGCCCTGATTCTCGTGGCACCGCGCTCGTGGAGCCCGCGGTCGCGCTCGGCCCGCTTAGCGACCTAGACGCGCTGGAGGCCGAGGCCATCTTCATCCTCCGCGAGACCGCGGCCGAGTGCGCGCGGCCGGTGCTGCTGTTCTCGGGCGGGAAGGACTCCGCCGTCCTGTTGCGCCTGGCCGAGAAGGCGTTCCGCCCCGCGCGGTTCCCGTTTCCCATCCTGCATATCGACACCGGCCACAACTTCCCCGAGGTGCTCGCCTTCCGCGACCGCACCGTGGCGCGGCTTGGCGAGCGGCTGCTGATCGGCTCGGTGCAGGAGTCGATCGATCGCGGGCGGGCCGTCGAGGAGCGCGGGCCGCGCGCCTCCCGCAACCGCCTACAGACCATCACCCTGCTGGACACCATCGCCGCATACGGCTTCGACGCGGCCATCGGCGGGGCGCGGCGCGACGAGGAGAAGGCGCGCGCCAAGGAGCGCATCTTCTCGTTCCGCGACGAGTTTGGCCAGTGGGACCCCAAGCAGCAGCGGCCGGAGCTGTGGCAGCTGTACAACGCGCGGGTGCGCCCGGGCGAGCACGTGCGGGTGTTCCCCATCGCCAACTGGACCGAGCGGGACGTCTGGCGCTACATCGCGCGCGAGGGCATCGAGCTACCAGAGATCTATTTCGCCCACGAGCGCGAGGTGGTCGAGCGCGACGGGCTGCTGTTGGCGGTCGGGCCGTACACGCCGCCGCTGGCGGGCGAGCGCCCGTTCCGGGCGACGGTGCGCTACCGCACGGTGGGAGACATGACCTGTACGGGTGCGGTGCGCTCCACCGCCCGCACGGCGGAGGAGATCCTGGCCGAGCTGGCAGCGAGCACGGTTTCCGAGCGGGGGGCAACGCGAGCCGACGATCGCTTCTCCGAGGCGGCGATGGAGGACCGCAAGCGGGAGGGGTACTTCTGATGGCCGGCGCCCCGGATCTGCTGCGGCTGGCCACCGCCGGCTCGGTCGACGACGGCAAGAGCACGCTCATCGGCCGGCTGCTGTACGAGACGCGGCAGATCTGCGAGGACCAGTACCGTGCCGTGGAGCGGGCGAGCCGCGAGCGCGGCGCCGACTACGTCGATCTCGCCCTGCTCACCGACGGCCTGCGCGCCGAGCGCGAGCAGGGCATCACCATCGACGTGGCCTATCGCCACTTCGCCACCCCGCGCCGGCGCTTCATCCTGGCCGACACGCCCGGCCACGTGCAGTACACGCGCAACATGGTCACCGGCGCCTCCACCGCCGACCTGGCCCTGGTGCTGGTCGACGCCCGCAAAGGCATCGTCGAGCAGACGCGGCGGCACGTCTTTCTCGCTGCGCTGCTGCGAGTGCCGCACCTGGTGCTGTGCCTCAACAAGATGGACCTGGTCGGCTACGCCGAGGAGCGGTTCGCGTGCCTGCGCGCCGAGCTGGGAGCGCTGGTCGCCCGGCTGGCCTTCCGCAGCGTGACGGTGATCCCCATCGCCGCGCTGCACGGCGACAACGTGACCGCGCGCTCGCCGCGCATGCCCTGGTACGGGGGCCCGACCCTGCTCGAGCACCTGGAACACGTGCCACTCGGCGCTGGCGCGGAGCAGGGGCCGCTGCGCTTCCCCGTGCAGCTCGTCATCCGGCCGCGCACGGCCGACCAGCCCGACTACCGCGGCTACGCCGGCCAGCTCGCCAGCGGCGCCGTGCGCGTGGGCGACCAGGTGCTGGTGCTGCCGGGAGGGCTTACCACACGCGTGGCGGCCATCGACACCTTCGACGGCCCGCTGGCCGCCGCCGCGGCGCCGCGCAACGTGACCCTCCGCCTGGCAGACGAGCTGGACGTCTCGCGCGGCGATCTGCTGTGCCACCCCGCGAGCCCGCCGCGCGTGGGCCAGGACCTCGACGCGGTGCTCTGCTGGCTGACGCCGGCTGTGCTGCAGCCGCGCGGCCGCTACCTGCTCAAGCACACCACGCGCACCGTGCGAGCGCTAGTGCGCGAGGTGCACTACCGCATCGACATCGCCAGCTTCCAGCCCGACCACGCCGCCACCGTGCTGGAGCTGAACGACATCGGCCGCGTGACGCTGCGAGCCACCGCGCCGCTGGCCTACGACCCCTACGCCCAGAGCCGGGCGACGGGCGCGTTCATCCTGATCGACGAGGTCACCCACCACACCGTCGCCGGCGGGCTGTTGCTGCCGCCCGGCGCGGAGGACGTGCTGGCCGCCGCCTGACCCCCCGGGCGCCGCGGCGCTCAGCGCTCCTCGATGGTGACGCGCTCGATCCGCACCGGGTCGACAGGGCGCGAGTTCTCGCGGCCATCCGGGATCGTGGGCGCGGTGGCGATGGCGTCCACCACCTCCAGGCCGCTGACCACCCGCCCGAAGATGGTGTAGTTGGGCGGCAGGCCGCGCGCTCGGTCGCCGTGGACGATGAAGAACTGGCTGCCGTTGGTGTTGGGCCCGGCGTTGGCCATGGCTACGATGCCGCGCTCGTACGGCCGGCGCACCGGCTCGTCGTCGAAGCGGTAGCCCGGCCCGCCGCGGCCAGTGCCCGTGGGGTCGCCGGTCTGGACCATGAAGCCCGGGATCACCCGGTGGAACGGGGCGCCTGCGTAGAACCCCTCGCGGGCGAGGAACACGAAGTTGTTCACGGTGACGGGCGCGTCTTGAGGCAGCAGCTCGATCACGATGTCGCCCGCCGTCGTGCTGAGGGTGGCGGTGTAGCCGCGCGCGGGGTCGATGGTCAGCGCGGGGGGATTCGGCCACTGCATGGGGCTCTGCTCTCCCTGGGCGGCGCGCGCCGAGCCCACCGGCCCCAGTAGGGCCGCGATGACCAGCACCGCGCCGATAGCTCGCTGCATCCTCAACTCCTCGGGCCGCGTGGCGGCTGCCCCCCACGCGGCGGCGCGGCCCCAGCGGCGACCGCACCGTGGCATTGTAGCCGCCCGCGCCCGCCCGGGGCGACAGGCAGCGCCGCTAGACGGCGCCGACGATCTCCTCGAAGCTCGGCCGCGGCATGCCAGGCCGCCACTCCGGATTGCGCAGCTCCAGTAAGTTGCCCGACGGGTCGAGGAAGTACACCTCGGCGCCCGGGAAGACGCCGTGCTCGCGGTACACGATCGGCTCGGCCGGGCGGATACCGTGGCGGTGAAGCGTGCGCAGCGCCTCCACCCAATCGGCGGGCGCGAGGTGGAAGGCGTGGTGGAGGCGGTTGTCCTGGGCGGGCGTGCGGCGCAGCGGCTCGTTGCGCTCGCACAGCAGGATGTAGTGGCCGCCCACGGTGAAGCAGGCCATACGCGAGTCACCCAGCCGCCCGCGGTACTCCAGCCCCAGCACGTCGCGGTAGAAGCGCTCGCTCTCGGCCAGGTCATTTACCGGGATCGACCAGTGCGTGACGCCGCTGATGGTGAACCCCATCTGCGCCTCCCCCCGGCGCGCCCGGCGCCGGCTAGCGATACGGGCCCAGGTAGCGTACGGCCGCCTCGATGTGCTGCAGGTCGATGAACTGCGACAGATCGACGCGTCCCTGCTGGGTGCCCGTGCTCAGGAAATAGTCCTGCTGCCGCTCGAAGCTCTCCAGGTTCATCTTGCCGTCGGGATCCAGCGCCGACATGGTCATCTGATCGTACAGCGCGCGGTCTTTCACCGGCGTGTGCCGGATCAGGGCACTGATCACCTTCTCGCGCGCCACGGGGTCGCGCTTGACGAACCCATCGTTGTACAACCGCACGCCCTGCAAGTAGCCAATCATGAACTTCGTGGCCAGCTCCGAGCGGCTGAACTCCGGCGAGTACAGCAACACGGCCACCTGGTGGTAGGGGTTCACCGTGTAGTCGTAGCCGAGGATGCTCACCGTGCCCTGGTTGAGCGCCACGGTGGCGAACGGCTCGACGATCCAGGCCACGTCGAGGTTGCCGTTGGCGAACGCGGTGACCATGTCCGGGAAGCTCAGGATCACGATCTCCAGGTCGCGCGGGGTGAGGCCGCCCTGGCGCAAGAACTCCACGAGGTCGAGCTCGGGACTGATCCCCACCGCTGGCTGCCCGAAGCGCAGGCCCTTGAGATCGGCCACGCCACGCACCCGCCCGCTGTCCACCAACTCCTTGCGCACCGGGTAGATGCTCACGGGGAAGCCGGGCGGGGTGGGGTCGCTGTGGCCCTTGTCGGCTACGATGCGCACGTTCACGCCGCTGCGCAGCGCGTTGTACAGCCCGGCGCTGGGTGCGCCGCCCCCCGCGTCGAGCTGGTTGGTGGCCAGCGGCGCCACCATGTTGGCCGCCGAGTCGAAGCTCGTGAGCTCCACCTCGATGCCTTGCTGGGCGAAGTACCCCTCGTCGATACCGATGAAGACGCCGGCGTCGCCGAAGATGTTCAGCGTGCCGTAGCGCACCTTCTGCAGCGGGCCCGCCGGCGCGCTGACCGTCGCCGGGGCGGTGGCGGCCGCCGTGGGAGAGGCCGCTCCGCTAGATGGCGCAGGCGGGTTGGCCGGGGTGGCCGCGGGCGCGCAGGCGCCGCTGAGCAGCGCGGCGAGCAGCGGCAGGCTCGCCCAGAGCCGATGCGAGCCAAGGTGGATCATCGCGGTCTCTCCCTGCCCTATCTCACGCATTCTAGCGCGGCGCCGCCCCCTGCATCCCACGGGGCCCGCCCGGGCAGCGCCCCTCATGAGATAGGGGCGCCGCGCTCAGTACCCGGCCGAGCGCAGCAGCGCGGCGGGGTTCTCGCCCCAGCCCGCGCCCTCCACCCCCCAGCCGGCATTGGGGTCGGCGTGGCGCGCGTAAGTGTACGGGTCGCGGTGGCAGCCGTTCATCCAGATGCGCCCCGCCTGCTGGTGATTGTGCTCCAGGGCCAGCGCGGCGGCCGGGCGGCGCTCGGCCTGGTAGGCGCGCAGCGCGGCATCTAGCGCGGCGAGGTCCACGGACGCCGCGGCCAGCACCGGCGCCACCAGCTCGGCCAGCCGGGCGGCGCCGCTGATCGCCAGGTTCATGCCGGTCGCGCCGGCGGGGTGTGTGGTGTGGGCGGCGTCGCCCACCAGCGCGGCGCCCGGCGCCCAGAACGCCGCGGCCAGCGCCCGCGCCACGGCGTACACGTGGATGTCGTCGCGCGTGAAGTGGATGTCGCGCAGCCAGGGCACGCGGTAGGTAACGTAGGCCCGCAGCTCCGCGTCGGAGCGGCGCAGCAGGTCGTTCTGCGCCCCGCGCTCGCAGTAGATGGCGATACGCATGCGATTGCGCGGCCGCGAGGCAACCATGATCACGCCGCTCTCGTCCAGGCAGAAATGGATCGCCGCGGGCGGATCGGTCGGCCCCTCGGCCTGGATGTACACGAAGTAGTGGTCGTACAGGTAGCGGTCGACAGCAATGCCCAGCTCGCGGCGCACCAGCGACATAGCACCGTCGCAGCCCACCACCAGCGGCGCGCGGAACTCGCGCTCCGCGCCGCCCACGCGCGCCCGTACCCCGACCACCCGGCCGCCCGCGCGCAGCAGCCCCGTGACGGTGCCCTCCACGAGGGTCACACTGGGCCAGCGCTGGGCGCACGCCTTCATCACCGCCTCGATACGGTCGTGCGGCACCGCGATCGTGCGGCCGGCGCGTCCCTCGCCGCGCGCGCGGATCTCGTAGGTCGCCAGTCGGCCCAGCGTGCGGTGGCTGACAGCAAGGTGGTAGATGGGCAGCGCGCCATCGGCGAACAGCGCGTCGAGCACGCCCCAGGCGTCGAGGAAGCGGAGCGTGGGCGGATGGAGGAAGTCGCCGCGCGTGCTGTTGTCGCGCTCGAAGCCCTTCTCGATCACCAGCGTAGGGATGCCGTGCGCACCGAGGGCGTTGGCCACGGCGCTGCCGGCCACCGCGGCTCCCACCACGATAGCGCGTGTCGCGGTCGTCATCTCGCGTTACTCCCTACCGCCGGGCGTCGCTGCCCCACCCCAGCCCCCCAGCGCGGGGCGGTCGCTCGCACAGCGGTCCCTAGCACTCAGCTGAGCGGGGCCCTCCTCGCAGCAAGCGGCGTGCGTGCCTGAGGCGCACTTAGCTCTCGGGGGCGCGACCGATCTCGGCCAGTACCTCGTTGACCAAGTCGGTGCCCCACAGCGCCTGCATGGCCGCGTCGGACACGGGCTGAGGGATCAGGCCCTGATCGCGGAAGAACTGGTAGCAGTACCGCATCGACTCCTGGTTAGGCAGCCCGTTCGGGTTGAAGTACGGCGGGGTGCTGGCCGCGATGGTCGCCACGTCGAGCCCCGTGCCCCGGCTGAGAATCTCCTGCAGCCGGTCGAGCGGCGCGTCGGTCGGCGTGCCGCGCAGCGCCGCCTGGTAGGTCCGGATGGCCCGGATATAGGCTCGCACGAACCCCTTCGCCAGCGGCCGGTTGTTGTACAGGGTATCGGCGAAGCCGAGCGTGGCGATGGTGAAGTTGGGGTACATCTCGCCCACGGGGAGCAGGCGCACCACGGTGCCTTGCTGGATGGCGCGGGTCAGGAACGGCTCCACGCTCATGCCCGCGTCGACCGCGCCATTGGCGAAGGCCGCTACCATGTCCGGGAACGGGACAGCCTGAATATCGAGGTCGTCGAGCGTCAGGCCCACCCGCTGGAGAGCCACCGACAGGGCGCAGCCACTAGTAGTCGCTTTGCCCGGCGGCGTGAGCGCCACCGGGCGGCCGCGCAGGTCCTCGAGCTGGCGTACCTGCCCGCTGTCGTACAGCGCCTTGCGCACCGCCAGCGCTTGCTCGCTCTGCTCGGGCCGGTAGGTGCCCAGGTCGAGCACTACCTTGATCGGCACGCCGCGGGCGACCGCGTTCCACATCGCGGGATTCGCGGGCATGGGCACCGCTTCGAGCTGGCCCGTGGCAGCCGCGGGGATCATCTCCGAGGCCGACGAGAACAGCACGTACTCGATCTCGATGCCCTCTTGTTGGAAGTACCCGAGCTCCTCGGCGATGTACACGGCCGCCTCGGTGGCCAGCCGCTGGCTGCCCAGCCGGAGGTGCGCCACCTCTGGCGCGGCCGCGGCGGGCGCCGGGGCGGCCGCGGCCGCCGTTGGGCGTACCGTTGGCGAGCCGGTGGGGGCGAGCGTGGGGGCCGCGGGGCCGCTGCCCGGCGCACCCGCACAGCCCACCACCAGCGCGCCCAGCAGGCCGCCGATTACCCGAACCAGAACACCACGCATCGTGCCCTCCTCTCCACACGCGGCGCGCCGCTAGCGCGCCGTGGACAGCGGCGTGGCGCCCGCGCTGTAGCCCAGATGGCTGCTGATCGTGTGCGCCACTTCGATCAGGCGCTGGCCGAGCGCCGCGATACGCCGCGGGGGCATACGGCTGGTAGGGGCGCCCAGGCCGATCGCCGCCACCACCCGACCGGCGGCGTCGCGCAGCGGCGCGCCCACCGCGCGCACCCCTGCCGCGTGCTCCTCGTCGTCGATGGCGTAGCCCCGGGCGCGCACCTCGGTTAGGCGCTGCTCGATGGCCGCCACCGACAGCAGCGTGTTCGGGCCGCCGCGCACGAGCGGGCGGCTGTGCAGGAGCCGCCGGCGCTCGTCGTCGGGGAGCCAGGCCAACAAGCACTGGCCCAGCGACGAGCGGTAGGCGGGCACCCGCGCGCCGATATGCACCCGCGGCTGGATGAGGTGGTGGCCGGGAATCCACTCGATGTAGATCACGTCGGCGCCCTCGCGCAGGCCCAGCGTGGCCGTCTCTTTCACCTCCGCCGCCAGGCTCTGCAGGAACGGTTTCGCCACCTCGCGCACCTGGAGCCGCAGGACCGCCGCCTGGCCCCACTCGAACAGCCGCAGAGTGGGGTGGTACAGGCGCGTGGTGGCATCCTGCGTCACCAGGCCCGCAGCGCACAGGGCGCGCAGCAGCCGGTGGACCGTCGCCGGCCGCAGGTCGGTAGCGGCGGCCAGCTGCACCACCCCGGCCGCGCGCAGCAGGGCGAGTTGCTCCAGCAACGCGCAAGCACGAGCCACCGACTGGATCGCAGCGCCCGGGGGGCCGGCGCGCGGCACAGGCGTTTCCGGCATATGGAACGGTAGTTACGTTAGTCGTGGTCGCGGTCACTATAATCGGCGTCGAGCGCGGGCGCAATGGGCCCCACGGTGCGCCCGCCCAGGGGGAGGCGAGAGCGCTATGGAGTACCGGCTCATCTCCGCCGATGACCACATCGATTTGCGCTACCTGCCGCGCGACCTGTGGGAAACCCGCGTCCCCGCCGCCGTGCGCCACTGCATGCCGCGCGTGGAGCCGACCGAGCAGGGCCCGGCCTGGATCTGCGGCGACCGCGTCTGGGGGCCGTGGGGCACCGCGACGGGCCGGGAAGTAGGCCGCCGCTCGGCCCTCGAGCGCGGCGGCGTGTTCGAAGAGGGCGTGCTGCGCCCCACCACCCCACACCTACGCCTGGCGGACATGGACCGCGACGGGGTGGACGCGACGGTGATGTACGGCCCCATCGCGCCGCTGCTCGTCGAGGACCCCGTGGCGCGTCAGTATTGCTACGCGGCCTATAACGACTGGCTCATCGAGTTCTGTCAGGCCGAGCCACGCCGCCTGATCGGGGCAGGCATGCTGCCGGTCGACGATCCCGCGGCCGCGCGCCGCGAGCTGCTGCGCCTGGCCGAGCGCGGGCTGCGCCACGTGATGCTGCTGGCCGCCGCGGCCACGCCCCCCATGTACCACCCCGCCTGGGAGCCGTTCTGGGCCGCCGCGGCCGAAACGGGCATTCCCGTCGGCCTGCACTTGTACGTCGGCGCGCCGAAGGCCGTGACGGGGGTCGCCCCGATCGCCACCAGCGCCATCAGCTCCGTCTCGGCCGCGCTGCAACTGCTCGACCCGCTGGTGGGGCTGATCTTCAGCGGCGTGCTCGACCGCCACCCGGGCGTGCGCCTGGTGCTGGCCGAGTCCGGCATCGGCTGGCTGCCGTATGTCCTCGAGGAGATGGACGACAAGTTCGAGCAGTTCGCCGAGGCGCGCGAGGTGTGGGATGGCCGTGGCGGGATCCCGCTCCAGCTGCGCCCGTCCGAGTATTTCCGTCGCCAGGTGTGGGCCACGTTCCAGAAAGATGCCGCCGGCCTGGCCCTGCTCGACGCCATCGGCGAGGACCGCGTGATGTGGGCATCCGACTACCCCCACCCCGACAGCACCTGGCCGCACTCGCGCGAGACCATCGCCCGGCAGATGGGCCACCTGCCGGCGGCGACGGTGCGCCGGCTCACCTGCGACAACGCCCGCACCCTCTACCGGCTCGGCTAAGCCCCCGGGATCTCGCCGGCCTATCGCCGCAGGGTGGTAGCCCCGCTCTCGGCAGCGGATACCCTGCCGGCGACCAGGCGAATCGAGGAGGTTGGTATGGTTCGTCTGCTGGTGAGAGTCGCCTGGTTGTACTGGTGCCTGGTCGCGGCAGCCTGCACGGGCACCGCGGCGCCCGTGTCCTCGCCGGCGACCGGCGCGCCCGCCTCCGCGCCACCGACCCCCTCGACGTCGCCTCTCGCCGCGTCCGCAGCGGCGCCCGCCCGCGCGGCCGTGAAAGTCGGGGTAACCCCACTGCTCACCGTGTCGGGGCTGTATGTGGCCCTGGAGCGCGGCTACTTCCAGGAGCAGGGCCTCGACGTGACCACGGAGAACATCAGCGATCCGACCAATATGGTGCCTAGCCTCGCCACGGGCCAGATCGACGTGGGGAACGGGGCGCTGAGCGCCGGGCTGTGGAACGCTATCGCCCGCGGCGCCGACGTGCGACTAGTCGCCCTGCAGTCTAGCGTGCGGCCGGGCCTGCCGGGCTCCGCCTACATCGTGCGCAAGCAGGACCTCGATAGCGGTGTGTTCACCGACTTCGCGTCGCTGCGCGGCAAGCGCGTGTCCATCAACGGGCGCGGCAACTTCACGCACATCGTACTGGTCAAGGCGCTAGAGCAGGGGGGGCTGACTCAGGCCGATGTCGATCTAGTGGACATGGGGCAGCCCGATGCAGCCGTGGCGCTGGCCAACGGGTCGATCGACGTGGCCACGCTCAGCGAGCCGATCCGTACCGGCGTGTTGGCCCAGGGCTTCGCCGCGGTGTGGAAAGACTTCTCCGAGATCTATCCGGGCCAGCAGGCCACCGCGTGGGTGTACAGTCCCCAGTTCGCCCGCGAGCGCCCCGACGCCGGCCGGCGCTTCATGGTGGCCCTGCTCCAGGGCATCCGCGATCTATACGATGCGTTCAACAAAGACATCGGCCGCGACTCGATTCTCGATATCCTGACCAAGTACCTATCGGTCCGCGACCGCGCCCTGTACGCCACGATGCGCCTGGGCGTGGACCCCAACGGCGAGTTCGATGTGGAGCTGTTGCAGAACGATGTGGACTGGTACGTGGCGTACGGCTTCTCGCCCCAGCGGGTGGACGTGACGCGCGCAATCGATCGCCAGTTCGTCGACTACGCGCTCCAGCAGCTCGGCCGCTACCAGCCCTAGCGGCTACCGCCGCTCGCGCCCGGGAGGCGCCGCCCGCGGCGTTCCCGCGAACTCGCACCGTGCCACGAGGCGGCGTTTCCGCATCCCGGAAAGCCGTGCGCATGTAGGTGGAACCCGGTCAGTATAATCGGGCTCCAGGCTGGGTGCCGCGGACCGTCGGAGGGAGGGCAGCAGCGATGGAGTACCGGCTCATCTCCGCGGACGATCATATCGACCTACGCTACCTGCCGCGCACGTTGTGGACCGAGCGCGTGCCGGCGGCCCTGCGCGATCGCGCGCCGCGTGTCCTCGATGCCGACGAGGGGCCCGTGTGGGTATGCGGCGACACCGTCTGGGGGCCCTGGGGGCGTGGCGGGGGCCTGAAGTGGGCGCTCGATCGCGAGGGCGATCCGTCCCTCGCCGACGCCCCACGCCCTACTACCCCGCATCTGCGCCTGGCAGACATGGACCGCGATGGTATCGACGCCAGCGTTATGTACGGCCCGGTAGCGCCGCTGCGCGTCGAGGACGCCGCCCTGCGCCAGGCATGCTATGCGGCCTACAACGACTGGCTCGCCGAGTTCTGCCAGGTGGCCCCGCAGCGGCTTCTTGGCGTGGCCATCCTGCCTGCCGACGATCCCGCGCTGGCCACGGCCGAACTGACCCGCATCGCCGCCAACGGCTTGCGCCACGCCGTGCTGCTGGCCGCTGCCGCGCGCCCGCCCCTATACCACCCCGCCTGGGAACCGTTCTGGGCCGCCGCCGCGGAAACCGAGGTTCCTATCGGCATGCATCTGCTCGTGGCTCCCCCCGCCGTTCATCCAGGCGTCATGTCGTTGGCGGCCGCGGCGATCAACGGCGTACAGGTTCCCTTGCAGCTGCTCGACCCGCTGGTAGGGCTGATCTTCAGCGGCGTGCTCGATCGCCACCCGGGCGTGCGCCTGGTGCTGGCCGAGTCCGGCATCGGCTGGCTGCCGTACGCCCTGCAGCGCATGGACAACGAGTACCGCAAGCTGGCCGAGGTGCGCGCACACTGGGAGGCACGCGGCGGGTTCCCCTTGCAGTTGCGCCCGTCCGAGTACTTCCGTCGCCAGGTATGGGCCACGTTCCAGGACGACGCGGTGGGGCTGGCCCTACTCGACACGATTGGCGCGGACCGCGTGATGTGGGCATCCGACTACCCTCACCCCGACAGCACCTGGCCGCACTCGCGCGCGGTCATCGCCCGGCAGATGGGCCACCTGCCGGCGGCGACGGTGCGCCGGCTTACCTGCGACAACGCCCGCACTCTCTACCGGCTCGGCACGGAAGTACGGCCGAATCCGCTTGGGGTCCCCCAGGCGTAGGAACGATGGGGAGGGAACGGCGATGCTCCGAGGGTGGCTTGCCGCGCTCAGCCTAACCGCGTGGCTCGGTGTACTCGCCGGCTGCGGCGCGGCGTCGACCGCTAGCCGCGGCCCGGCCGCGTCGCCCCCACCGCCAGCCGCTACGGCGGCGGCCGGCCCGAGCACCACCGCCGCCGCGACGCCCGTCGCGCCCGTCCGGCTGGGCTATCTGGCGGCGATGTCCCACGCGCCGTTCTTCCTCGCTATCGAGAAAGGCTACTTCCACGAGCTGGGCCTGGAGGTCGAGGCGACCGAGTTCCGCGGCACCGACGTGGCGATGCCGTTTCTGGCCAACGGCCAGCTCGACGTGGTGGGCGGGGCAGTGGCCGCCGGCTTTCTCAACGCGCTGCACCAGGGGGTGAGTGGCCGCATCGTGGCCATGATCTCGGGGGCCGGCCCAGATGGCTTCCTGCCCTCTGCGTTGGTCGTCTCCAAGGAGAATTACGACGCCGGCCGCTTCACCAGCCCGGCCCAGCTCCAGGGCCGGCGCCTGGCGGTGACCGGCAAGGGCTCCTACGGCGAGTTCGTGGCCGACCGGGCGATGCGCAAGGCCGGGCTGACGCTCAACGATGTCGAGCTGGTGATCATGGGGTTCCCGGATATGCTGCCCGGCCTGGCCAGTGGCGCCATCGACGCCGCCTCGCTCACCGAGCCGTGGGTACTGTACGCGCAGGAGCGGGGCATCGGCGCGGTCATCGTGCGCGAGGGACTCGACCCCAACAGCACCGCCCAGGTGGTGCTCTACGGCGAGCAGTTCATCCGCAACAACCCCGAGGGCGCGCGGCGTTTCATGGTCGGCTACCTACGCGCCCTGCGCGACCTCGCCCGCAGCCGCTACCAGGATCCGGTCGAGGCGGCGATCGTCGAGCAGTACACGAAGGTGCCCGCCGATGTGATCCTGCGCGCCGTCGCCGCGCAGGTGGACGTCAACGGCCGGGTGAATGTCGACCACCTGATGTTGCAGCAGCAGTTCTATCTGGAACGCGGCTATCTCAACTACCGCGAGCCGCTCGACCTCCAGCGCTTCGTCGACTACACCTGGCTCGACTACGCCATCCAGCAGCTGGGCCCGTATCGCCCGTGAGGCCGGCTCCTACGCCGGCTCCGGCGCCGGGGGCAGCGGCGGCAGCTCGGCCAGCGAGCGCAGGCCCAGGTAGTCGAGAAACGCCGCGGTGGTGCCGAACAGCGCCGGCCGTCCCACCGTCTCCTTGCGCCCCACCGCGGCTACCAAGCCGCGCGCCAGCAGTGCCTCCAGCGCGCGCTCGCTGTTCACCCCGCGCAGCGCCTCGATCTCCGCGCGCGTGATCGGCTGCCGGTAGGCGACGATGGCCAGCACCTCTTGCGCCGCCCGCGACAGCCGCGCCACCGGCGGCCCACCCAGCAGCCGCTCGACGTAGCGGGCCGACGCCGGCGCGGTCACTAGCCGCAGCGCGTCGCCCAACCGCTGGACCATCAGCCCCGGGGGCGGTTCGGCCTCCAGGGCCGCCGCGACCGCCTCCAACACGGGCAGCGGCACTTCCAGGATGCGCGCCGCCTGCCCCAGCGACAGCGGCTCCTCCGCCGCGAACAGCAGGGCGACGAGGTGTCCGCGCAGCGCGGGCTCGTCGCGCTCAGCCGGGCTGGGCGCGCTAGCGGGTGCCGCCGCAGCGGCCGGAGGGGCCACCCTGTCGAGCGGCCGGTCGCTCACCGTGCCCCTCCGCCCCGGCGGGTGAACTCTACGGGGCGTGCTCGTAGGCCCCTGCCACCACGCGCCGCGGCCCCGGGCCCCGAGGGGCGACGTGGCCAGAGCCCCCGCGGGAGCGCCGGCAGGCGATCGCTAGCGTACAGCGTGACCGCCGCGGCCAAGGCTAGCAGGCTAACCAGCAGGCCCACTGCCAGACTACGCGGCTGGAACACCAGCTCCACGGTGTGCGCGCCCGGGGGCACGTAGACGCCCTGGAACAGGTAATCCGCGCGCACCAGCGGCACTGGCTGGCCGTCGAGCGTGGCGCGCCAGCCGGGAAAGAACGCCTGGGTGAGCACCAGCAGCCGCTCGCCGGCCGCCTCCGTCTGTAGCCGCCAGCGCTCGGGCGCCCGCTCGAGGATCCGGACGGCATCGTTAGTGGTGCTCGCCGCCGGGTCGCCCAGCGCCCGCGCCTCGGGCCCGGGGGCGACCACCGCGGTGCGGGCGGGTTGCCAGCGCGGCCCCCGCAGGTACTCCAGCGCCTGGGCATCGTCGCGCACCGTAACCTCCGGGACCAGAAACGCGGGCGGCAGCGGCGCCTCGTTGCGGTACAGCCGCACGGCCGAGGGATCCTCGTGGGCGACCGGGACGACGCTGGTGGTCAGGGGCAGCGGCCGCGCCCCCCCGTCCTCGCCCAGCAGCGTCACCGCGCGCACCAGCCAGGTGCCCGAGGGCGCCACGTTCTCGAACACCAGCCGCGTCACGGTCGTCGGGCTGTCCAGAGGCAGGCGTACCGCGTAGTCGCCGTGGCGTAGCCGCGGGTCGGGTGGCGGGAGCACCGCCAGCTCGCCACCGGCGGCGGGCGCGGTCCCGACCGCGGCCGTCTGCTGGTCGAGCCGGATCATCCGCTCCTGCACCGCGCCGTCGGCCCCGACCACTGTCAGCCGCCCGATAGGCGCGCCGCTAGGGAGCTCGGGCTGCGCCACCGACGACAGCAGCGCGATGGCACTAGCGGGCACGTCGGGCACCGGCAGCTCGTAGCGGAGGCCTGGCCCCAGGCGCCGCGTCACCAGGCGGTCGAACGGCACGCCGTCCCAGTTGGCCTCGCGCAGGGCGCTGGTCAGTACCCACCGCACGCCCATCAGGTCCAGCAGCCGCTCGTCGGGCAGGTAGTACAGGCGGTGGCGCAGCACGCCATCGGGCCGCGGCTCGTCCTCGCTGACGACCAGGCGCATGAACTCCAGCCAGCGGCGCAAGGGCAGCACGCCGCCGTCGTAGCCGTCGGGCGACGCCAGCCCGTACTCCAGCGGGAGGTTCGGCGTCAGCACCTCATTGTGCTTGCTGGCCACGGCGTAGTTGTAGATCACCCGCTCCGGCGCGTCGGGGTAGGGGAAGCGGCCGGCCACGATCTCGCCCAGCGCGTAGTCGTCGCGGGCCAGGCTCAGGGTCCGATACGTCGTCCCATCGGCCCGCACGGGCGCCAGCACGGGGCGCTCGGAGCGGTACACCTCGGCGGGGATCGCGTCATGGAACGCGGCGGGCTGGCTGGCCGCCACCAACTCGGCGGCGACCGCCCCTACCAGCAGCATCCATCCCAGCCGCGGCCGCCACCGCGCCAGGGCCGCCAGCAGAGCGGTCAGCGCCGCCAGCCCGCCCCAGGCCAGGTAGAACCGCCGCGCGCCCAGATCGCCGCCCAGCAGCACGAGCACGGCCACCGCCACTATGACCAAAACCACCACGGCCAGCGCGCGGCGCCGATCGACCCAGCGCCCCCCGGCGCGGGTGCGCGCCGCCTGCCAGAGCCATTCGGCGCCCCCGCCGGCGAGCAGCGCGGCGCCGAACGAGTAGACGTACAGCCAGCGCGCCGGCACGCGGAACAGCGCCAACCCCGGCACCACCTGGTACAACAAGGGGTACAGCGGGTTGTAGCCGCCGAGGGCGAGCAGGAGCCCCAGCCCCGCGAGCACGCCCCCCAGCAGCACCCAGCGGCGCGGCGCCACCGCCAGCGCCAGCCCTGCCAGCCCCAGCGGCAGCACGCCGATGTAGGCCACGTACTCGCCGAACGGGTTGCGCCAGAAGCCCGGCAGCAGCGCTTGCAACAGCAGCGGCGGCGGCAGCGAGAACGAGCTGGCCTCGGCGTAGCTCAGCCCACCGCCTCGAATGCCCTCGCGCTGCACCTCGGCGGTGGGCACCAATTGCACCGCCGGTAGCAGCAACCCGAGCCCGACTAGCAGCGCGTACAGCCCGAGCGACCAGGCCCACGCGCGCCACGGTAGGCGCCGCCACCATGGGATCGCTCGCACGACGCGCACCGCCGCCGGCACCGGCCCGATGCTCGCCCCCGGCCCGCCGAGCATGGTCAGCGTGCCCTGCTCGCGGCGTGGCTGCGACACCAACCACGGCGCCAGCAGCGCTACCACGCCGAGCACCACCAGGGACAGGTACACTACCTGGCTGTGGCCGGCCAGCACGGCGAGCGCCAGCGCGCCTGCACCGCCCACCACCCAGCGCACACTGCGCCGCACCACGGCGCCCAGCAGCAGGTACACCAGCAGCGGGAGCCAGGTCGCGGCCTGCAGCTGGTTGATGTGCGTGATCAGCCCGGTGAGGTAGCCGCCGAAGGCGAACGCCAGCGCCGCCAGCAACGCCGCGCCCACGCTCCACCCCAGGGTAGCGCGCGCCAGCAGGTACAGGAACGCGCCCGCCAGCCAAGTGTGCAAGATCGCCGAGGCACTCAGCGCCTGAGGCACCGGCAGTAGCAGGTAGAGCGCGTTCAGCGGGTACAGGAGAGCGACCTGGGGGTTGGCGAAGAACGGGACGCCGAGGTAGATGTCCGGCGCCCATAGTGGGAAGCGCCCCGCGCGCAGGGCATCGGCGGCGTACTGCCGCAGCGGGTAGAAGTACACCCAGGTGTCGAAGTCGTAGAGGATCCGCTGGCCGCTGCTCAGCGGCCAGTAGTAGCCCAGCGCCAGGGCCAGCAGCCCCCCCAGGGCCGCCAGATCGGGCCAGCAGCGGCGGAGCATCCGCCAGCGCGCGGCGGCGCGTGCCGGCAGGGGGCGCGCGGGCGCTGCCTGCTCTAGCACCGGCGCGGATGTCTGCTCGGTCACCAGGCCCTCGCTCGCTCCGTGCATCCTCCGAACGCCCACCCGGAAAAGGCGCGCACCGGGCGAAAGGATAGGGCACGTCGCCGGGGCTGGCAACAACCACCGTGGGGCACATAGGCGGCGAGGCATGCAAGGGGGGGCCACCGCCCAGCATGGGCGCCGCTCATGACACCTCGGCGCACTCCGCCGGCGGCGGAGGCTCCGCCGGGCGCGCGGCGACCCAGCTCTTGCCGTCCTCGCTCGGCCGCACGATCCCCCGCGCCGCCAGGGTGTCCATCAGGCGCGCAGCGCGCGGGTAGCCGATGCCCAGCCGGCGCTGGAGCAACGACACGGAGATGCGGGTGTGCTCCTGGGCCAGCGCCGCCGCGCGCTCCACCAAGTCGTCGCCGCCCTCATCGCGCCCGCTGCCCAGCGACTCGACCGCCGCGATCGCCTCGGGGTCGTACTGCGCCGGGCCCTGCTCGCGCCAGAAGCTCACCAGCGCTGTGATCTCAGCGTCAGACACGAAGGTACCCTGCACGCGCTGGGGCTTCGCCGCCTCGGCCGAGAGGTACAGCATGTCGCCGCGGCCCAGCAGCCGCTCCGCCCCGGGCATGTCGAGGATCACGCGCGAGTCCACCTGCGCGCTCACGGCGAAGGCGATGCGGGTGGGGAAGTTGGCCTTGATCAGCCCCGTGACCACATCCACCGAGGGGCGCTGGGTGGCCAAGATCAGGTGGATGCCCGCGGCGCGCGCCTTCTGTGCCAGCCGCGCGATGCTCGTTTCCACCTCGTCGGGCGCAGTCATCATCAGGTCGGCCAGCTCGTCGATCACCAGCACCAGGTACGGGAGCCGGCGCGCCTCGGGCAGCTCGCCGCGGGCGACCAGCTCGTTGTAGCCGGCCAGGTGGCGCACGTGGTGCTTGGCGAACAGCCCGTAGCGCCGCTCCATCTCGCCCAGCGCCCACTTCAGCACGCCCACCACCTTGTCCATGTCGGTCACCACCGGCAACCGGAGGTGCGGGATGCCCTCATAAGGCGTCAGCTCGATGGTCTTCGGGTCGATCAGCAGCAGGTGCAGGTCGGCGGGCGTGCACTGCATCAGCAGGCAGGCGATGAGGCCGTTGAGGCACACGCTCTTGCCCGAGCCCGTGCTGCCGGCGATGAGCAGGTGCGGCATCTTGGCCAGGTCGGCCACCACCGGGCGGCCGGCCACGTCGCGGCCCAGCGCCAGACTCAACGGCGAGCCGAGTCGCTCGAACTCCGGCGCGGCGAGGATCTCGCGCAGCGTCACCACCGTCTTGGCCGCGTTGGGCACTTCGATGCCCACCACGCGCTTGCCGGGCACCGGCGCCTCCATGCGCAAGCTGGTGGCGCCGAGCCGCAGCGCCAAGTCGTTCTGCCGCGCCAGGATGCGGCTCACCGTCACGCCCATCGCCGGCTCGACGCCGAACTGGGTGACCGTCGGCCCCTCGTTGATCTCCACCACGCGTGCGCTGATATTGAAGCTCTCCAGCGTCTCCTCGATGATGCGCGCCCGCGCCTGGAGGTCGATGGCACTCACCTGCGGGCTGGCCGGCGGCGCCAGCAGCGACAACGGGGGCAGACGCCAGGGCGAGCGCGGCGACGGCGGCGCCAGCGGCCCCTCGGGCAGCGCCGCCGTGGGAGAGTGGGCCGCGGCCGGACGCGCCGGGGCCCGGCGCGCGGGCGCCCGCGCCGCTGGAGCCTCGGCGGGCGCCGGGGCGGGCAGCGCCTCTGCCGTGGCGGGGGCAGCCGGCGCCCGGCGGATCGCGCGCGCCAGCCGCGCGCCCCCCATACCCAGCCGCCAGGCCGCAGCGGCCATCGCCCGCAACCCGCGCGCCAGCTCGGCGGGCGTCACCCGCAGCGCCAGCAGCAGGCCCCCGGCGAGCAGCGCCGCGAGCAGCACCCCCGTGGCCATAGGGCCGAGGGCGCCGGCCAGCAGCCGCGCTAGCAGGAGCCCGACCACCCCGCCGCCGTGGCCCTGCTGCGCCGCGGCCGCCGGCTCGGGCTGCGCGTGGGTGTAGAGGCCCGTCAGGCCGAGCAGGGCGACCGTCGCCCCCACCGCGCCGACCACGCGGCTCAGCGGCAACCGCGCGTCGGGGCGCAGGTGCCACCACAGCACCGCGGCGCCCGCGGCCGTCAGCCAGAGGGCCAACAGCGGGGCCGCCCAGCCCAGCGCGCGGCGCTGCCACTCGTGCAGCAGCGTGGCGAGCGAGCCGCCCGGGAACAGCACCGCCAGCCCCAACACCCCACCGCTGCCCACCAGCAGCACCGCGAGCCCGAGCGGCCAATTGGCGGCGGCCCAGTGCTGCAGCGCGGCACTGAGCGGCCGGGGGCGCGCGCGCTTGCGGCCGGCTCGGCGGCCCGCCACGCTAGACCTCCAGGATCAGCGGCATGATCATCGGGCGCCGGCCGGTCATCTCGTACAGGTACGGCCCCAGCGCGTCGCGGATCTTCTGGTGCAGGAAGCTCCAGTCGCTCAGCCCGTGCGCGTGCGCCTCGCACACCGCCCGCACCCGCTCGCGCGCACCGTCGAGCAACTCGCGGGCGTCGCGGGGATCGATGAACCCACGGGTGAGGATATCCGGCCCAGCGACCACCCGGCCGGTCTCCAGCTCGAGGGCGGCGACCACCACGAAGATGCCGTCGCGCGATAGCATGCGCCGGTCGCGCAGGATGACGTGATCCACCTCGCCGACCGAGATGCCGTCCACGAACAGCGACCCCGCCGGCACCTGCCCGACGACGGCGCCGTGGCCGCGGTCGTCGAACTCGATCACCGTGCCCAGGTCGGGGACCAGGATGCGCTCGCGCGGGATGCCCGCCTCCTGCGCCACGCGCGCGTATAGCGCCATGTGGCGGTAGTCGCCGTGCAGCGGCACCACGTAGCGCGGGCGCGTGAGCGCGATCATCCGCTTCAGCTCGTCCACGCTGGCGTGGCCGCTGACGTGCACCAGCTCCTGCCGCCCGTAGATCACCGTCGCACCCTGCTTGAACAGGCGATTGATGGTGCGCGACACCGCCTCCTCGTTGCCCGGCACCGGCGAGGCGGAGAAGATCACGGTGTCGCCCGGTTCCAGCTGGAGCTGGCGGTGGTCGCCGCTGGCGATCCGCGAGAGCACCGAGTTCGGCTCGCCCTGCGAGCCCGTCGTCACGAACAGCGCGCGGTGGAACGGCAGGTTGTTGACCTCCTCCACCGACCGCAGGGCGCCGTCGGGCACCGTGAAGTAGCCGAGCTCGCCGGCCACCGCCGTGTTGTTCTCCATGCTGCGGCCGACGACGGCGGCCACCCGGCCGTGGCGGTGGCCCACGGTGATCGCTTGCTGCACGCGCGAGATGTTCGAGGCGAAGGTGGTGACGATCACGCGCCCCGGCGCCTGCGCGAACACGCGATCGAACGCCTCGCCCACCGCGCGCTCGGAGGGGGTCCAGCCGGGTGATTCGACGCGCACGCAGTCGCTCAGCAGTGCCAGCACCCCGTCGCGGCCCAGCTCGGCCAGCTTGGCCTCGTCGGTGGGACGCCCATCGACCGGGGTCGGGTCGAACTTGTAGTCGCCGCTATGCAAGATAGTGCCTAGCGGCGTGTGGATAGCGAGCGCCACGCTGTCCGGGATGCTGTGCGTCACCCGGATGTACTCGAAGCTGAACGGCCCCAGGCGGGTCACGTCGCCGGGGGTCACCGTGTGTAGCGGGACCTTGTGCAGCCGGTGCTCGCGGAGCTTGGCGCGCACCAGCCCCATAGTCAGCGGCGTGCCGTACAGGGGGACCTGGAGCATGGGCCAGAGGTAGGGCAACGCGCCGATATGGTCTTCATGGCCGTGGGTCAGGATAATCGCGGCCACCTGGTCCTTGCGGTCGAGCAGGTAGCGGATATCCGGCAGGACGAGATCGACGCCGACCATCTCGTCCTCGGGGAACATTAGCCCACAGTCGATGACGACGATCGTCGCGGCGTACTCGATCGCCGTCATGTTCTTGCCGACGCTGCCCACGCCTCCTAGGGGAATGATGCGAACCGTGTCTGTCACCGTCTCCTCAGATACACACACTCAGCCCCGCGCCGGGCATTGCGCGCCCGCGCGCGGGGGATTCGCGTAGGAATGCTCACTGCTTTATATTGTACGGCATCGGCCGGCGCCGCCCGCGTACCCGCTTCAGAACAGGCTGAGTTGTTCGGCAGCCGCGGGCGCGGCCCCGGCGGCCTCCGCCTCGGCCAAGCGCGCGGCAGCGGCCTCGGCCTCCGCCAATACCTGGGGAATGCGGCGGAAGTCGTCGAGGAACACCTGCTTCAGCCGTGGGTCGCGCAGCGCCGCGGCCGGGTGATACAGAGCGTAGGCCGTCAGCGCGCCGTGCCGCGTCGTGCGCCCATGCAGCTCGCGCATGCTGCGCGGTGGGAAGAAGCGCGCCATCGAGTAGCGCCCGAGGGTCACCACCAGCCGCGGGCGCACCAGCACCAGCTGCCGGTCGAGGTAGTCGGCGCAGGCGGTGATCTCCTCGGGCTGCGGATCGCGGTTGTTCGGCGGGCGGCACTTGAGCACATTGGTGATGTACACGTCGCGCCGCGTGAGGCCGATCAGCCGCAGCGCCTCCTCCAGCAGCATGCCCGCGGCGCCGACGAACGGCCGCCCCTGCTGGTCCTCGTGGTAGCCGGGCGCCTCGCCCACGAACATGATCCGCGCGTCGGGCGGGCCCTCGCCGGGCACGGCGCGCGTGCGGGTCCGGGCCAGCGGGCAGCGCTGGCAGACGCGCACCTCGTCGGCCAGCGTGCGGAGCAGCTCGCTCACGGCAGACGCTCCTCTCGGCGGCGAGTGTCGTGCGCCTCTACCATAGGGCACCCCGCGCGGCAGCGCCTAGCGTGTGGCGTCTCAAGCCCGTCGCGGGCGCGCCGCCAGCGCCTCGGGGTTGATGATGCCCGCGTAGTCGCCCGCCAGATACGCGGTGATCTGCCGCGCCGCCGCGGCGGCGAAGATGCCGTACGTCTGGTCGGTCGGCCAGCCGAGGTGCGGCGTGAGCACCACGTTGTCCAGCTGCCGCAGCGGGTGCTCGGCCGGCAGCGGCTCCTCGGCGAACACATCGAGCGCGGCACCGGCGATCCAGCCCTCGCGCAGCGCCCGCACCAGCGCCGCCTCGTCCACGATCGCCCCGCGCGCCGTGTTCACCAGATACGCCGTGGGCCGCATGCGCCGCAGCCGCGCGGCGTCGATCAGCCCGCGGCTCTGCTCCGACAGCGCCAGGTGGATCGACACCACGTCGGCCTCGGCCAGCAGGTCGTCGAGCGGGCGGTAGGTCGCCCCGGCCGCCACCGCGCGCTCGGGCGTCAGTGTCGGCCCCCAGGCGAGCAGGTGCATGCCGAAGGCGCTCGCCAGCCGCGCCACCTGGCGCCCCACGCGACCCAGCCCCACGATGCCCAGCGTCTTGCCGTGCAGCACCTGGCCCTGCAGCAGGGGCCACGCGCCCTGCCGCAGCGCCCGGTCGGCGGCGGCCACGCGCCGTAACAGCGCCAGCATCAGGGCGAGGGTCAGCTCGCCGGTCGAGTAGCCGGCCGTCTCGGCCGTCGTCTCGCGCGCGAGGCAGATCGCCACCCCGGCGGCGGTCGCCGCGGGCACGTCCACGTGGTACAGGTGGTTGCCCGTGTTGCACAACAGCTCGAGGTCGGGCAGCGCGGCGATGAGGTCGGCGGTGAAGCGCGTGCGCTCGCGATTGGCCACGACGATCGGCACGCCGCGCAGCCGCGCCAACAGCTCCTCGCGCGAGGCCGGCGGGTCGGTGTAGATCGTCACCTCATGCTGCGCGCGCAGCTGCGCGATGCCCGCGCTGCCCTCGTAGGCATGGTGGTAGTCGTCCAGGACCGCGATGCGCATCGTTCGCTCCTCGGCGCCGCGCTCAGAAAGCCTCGGCCAGCGCGCGGCGCAGGAAGTTGATCACCGCGTAGTTGTACTCGCCCGGCTGCTCCAGCTGCGGCATGCCTTTCGAGTGCTCGATCACCACGAGGCGCGCATCGGGGATGCGGGCGTGCAGGTCGCGGGCGATCCCCGGCGGCGTCCAGCGGTTGCCACGCCCCCAGATGAGCAGCAGCGGCAGGGGCGGCCAGGTGCGCGCGCCCGCGCCCGGCAGCGGCACCGGCCCCGGCGCGGCGTCGCCCGGCGGCCACTGGACCTGCTCGGGCCGCAGCTGCTGCAGGCACCAGAGGTAGTAGAGGTACTCCGGCGCCAGCAGCCGCCGGTCAGCGAAGCGGGTCGCCATGCCGCGGTGCCAGCGCGCCAGCGAGGCCGGCACCGCCGTGGGCCGCAGGTCGGGCGGGGGCGTGAAGCCGGGTGCCGCCAGCTCCAGATCGCCCAGCACCAGTGCCCGCACCTCGCCCGGCCGCGCGGCCACGTACTGCAACGCCACCGCGCCGCCGGCGACGTGGCCCACCAGCGCCGCGAGCGGCCCCTCGGCCGCGGCCAGCGCCGGCAGCCAGTGCATCGGGTCGGCGTCGGGCGCCCCCGCGGAGAGCCCGTAGCCGGGCCGGTCGGGAGCCAGCACGCGGAAGTGACGGCTCAGCGGGCCGAGCGTGCGGTACCAGTTGCCGCCGCCGCCGAAGCCAGCGTGCAGCAACACCACGCACGGCCCCGCGCCCGCCACGAGGTAGTGGAGGTGCCCCAGCGGGGTGGCGACGACGCGGCGCTCCAGCGGCACGCCGAACCGGGGCAGCAGCTGGTGCAGCGCCTCCTCGGCCGCCGCTCGCACCGCATCTATCCCCATCCTCACCTCCCTGCTGCC
This sequence comes from Chloroflexota bacterium, assembly GCA_035294645.1. Taxonomy (GTDB): domain Bacteria; phylum Chloroflexota; class UBA6077; order UBA6077; family JAJPHF01; genus JADGHJ01. Next base: position 6,937 of record DATGKN010000045.1, on the reverse strand, counting down.
ACGCGTCGCGACGCGTGGGCACGCCGCGTGCAGCCCATTGTACGGCGGCCCGTGGGGCAGCGGCCTGCTCCCCAGGCTAGCCGCTCCCGCCGGCACGACGACCGTGCACGCGGCCCCGCGCCGGTTCGGCGGCCTTGCTAGCCCCGCCACGCCCACCGCCGCGTCGGCCAGGTATTAGTTGATAGACTGGATTGTGTTAGTCGATTGTGGCCAGAGGAGGCCTGATGAAGCGTTGGCTCGCGAGCCTTGCACTGTGGGGCGGGCTGGTGCTGGGCGGCTGCACCTCGCCGGCAGCGCCGGTCCCGCCCACGCCGCCCACCAACCCGACCGCGCCGGATGGCGGTTCCGGGGCGGCGGCCGCGGCGCCCCCGGCCCCCGCGCGCGTGCGCATCGGCTGGCGCACCCCGGCCGTGTCGGACGCCGCGATCCTGCTGGCCGACGATCGCGGCTACTTCCAGGAGTTGGGGCTCCAGATCGAGTACGTGCCGGTCAACACCACCCCGGCGATGATGGCGCCGCTCGCCCAGGGCCAGCTCGAGGTGGCCACAGGGGGCCTCAACGCGGCGCTGTGGAACGCCGTCGCCAACGACGTGCCGATCAAGATCGTGGCCGACAAAGGTAGCATGACGCAGCCGTTCCAGACATTCATGGTCCGCCAGGATCTGGTCGACCAACTCCACGACTGGGCCGACCTCCGCGGCCGCCGCATCGCGATCAACGGTACGGGCACGTCGGACCATCTCGCCCTGCTCAAGGCGCTCGCGCGCGGCGGCCTGACCGAGCACGACGTCGACGTCACCACCATGCCCTGGCCGGACATGGGGCCAGCGTTCAGCAACCGGGCCATCGACGTGGGGATCAGCCTGGAGCCGCTCCAGACGCGCTTCGCCGCCGAGGGCATCGCGCAGAAGTGGCGCGGGCTCGACGAGCTGAGCCCCAACCAGCAGACTGCTGCCATCTTCTACGGGCCGCGGTTCGCCGCCACCGACGCCGCCACGCGCTTCATGGTGGCGTATCTCCGCGGCGCGCGCGACTACAACGACGCGTTCGGGAAGGGCATCGGCCGCGAGGAGGTCATCGCCGTGTTCCTGAAGCACATCCCGGGGGTCGAGCGCGCGCTATACGACGAGATGGCCCTGCCCGGCATCAACCCCAACGGCCGCGTGAACGTGGCGAGCATCGAGGAGGACATGCGCGCCTATGTGGCGACCGGCACCGTGCGCCAGCCGGTGGACGTCGCGAAGGTGGTCGACCACCGCTTCGCCGACGCGGCCGTGCAGCTCCTCGGCGAGTACCAGTGAGCACGCGATCCAGACGCTGCCGCCGCGGCCATCGGCTAGCTGACAGCTAAAAGAGGAGATGCCGAACCCCAGCTGTCGCGCGGCGGCTCTACGCGCGTTCCAAAACACGAAGCACCCACGGTAGCTTCCCCGTGGGTGCTCGCACTTTGCCCCCTGCAGCTAGCAATAGCGACCGAGCTGGGCGTTGTAGGTACCCGGCGCGCCGCAGTACTGGTAGTTGTACCCATACGGGTAGCCGTAGGGATAGCCATACGGATACCCATACCCGGGGTAGCCGTAACCGGGATATCCATACGGATAGCCGTACCCATAACCCGGGTACCCGTAGCCGGGATACCCGTAAGGGTACCCGTAGCTCCCGTAGCCATACCCGTATGGGTAGCCGTAGCCACCATACCCATACGGGTAGCCGTACCCGTAGGGATAGCCATAGCCGTAGCTGCCGTAGCCGTATGGGTAGCCGTACCCATACGGGTAGCCGTACTGGGCTGCCGCTGGGGTCACCATGGCCAGGACGATCGCGCCCGCGGCCAGCACCCCTGTTAGCACTCGCCTCATCTGGCCCTCCCTCGATCTCGCGGCCTAAGCACGCAGCCCCACGCCCTCCGCGCGCTCGGCGCCGACATACCTTTGCAGGATAGCGAGAGCCCCATGTTTGGGGCAACCGGGGCTAGGGCACGGGGCTCCCCTGCTCGCCCACCGCGCACCCGATCGCGGCAGCGGGCGCTTTCCGACAGCCAGGTGCTCTACCGGCGCCAGCGACGCACCCCGACCAGCCCCGCGAGCCCGCCCAGCCCCAGCGTCAGCAGCGCCAGGCTGTCGGCCTCGGGGATGATGGGCACCGCCGCGCGGGCCGGGGGCGGCAGCGGCGGTGGTGGGGCCGCGAGCGGCGCCGGGGGCGGCGGCAACAACGCGGGCGGCAGCGGCACGATCGCCACGCGGGCGAATACGGGCGCGGGCGGCGGCACGGCCACCAGCGGTGGGGGGAACACGAACACGGGCACCGGCCGGCCACCAAGGACCACGAAGCCCCGCAAGTGCGGCGCCAGGCCGACGAACGGCACCCACGGCCGCGCCGTCTCCGGGCCGAGGTCGGTGGGCGTCAGCAGCGCATCCGGGGCCCGGGGCGCTATGCCCTGCGGGGTGATCTCCAGCCCCACATCCGCCGGGGCCAGCAGCGTGTGGGCGCGGAAGTAGCCCGATGCGAGCAGGCGTGCCAGATCTTCCCGCGCCACGAGCAGTACGGCGTCTACGCCGTCGGTCTCCGCGCGAGCCACCGGGGGCGCCGCAGCTACCCGCACGCCGAGCGCTAGCGCGAGCATCAGTAGAAGAAGACGTAGCGGCATCGCTGCTCCTCCCCCCTACCTGAAGCGCGCCCCCTCCCTCGGTGGCCCCAGCGTGGCAGCGCCCGCGGCGCGCCTGTAGAGGGCAGGCCCCTAGTGGTACCGGGGGTTAGCCCCTAACCGTTTCGGGAGCATGCCCCTAGCCGGAACGCCCGCGCGGGCGTACGCTGAGGGGGGTGGGGCGCCGCGCGCGTCCGCCCGGAAGGAGCCTCCCCATGGCGAGCATAGCCTTGGCTTTCCCCATCCTACCCGGCCAGATCGCGGCGGCCCGGCAGTTCGCGCAAGCGTGCATGGGCCCGCGGCGCGCTGAACTCGCCGCCTCGTACCAGGAACACGGCATCACGCACGAGGAGTGGTTCTTGCAGGAAGGGCCGGCGGGCGCGGCGATGATCGTCTACTTCGAGGCGGACGACCCGGCGCGCAGCCTGCGCACCTGGGCCGCGTCGCAGGCGCCGTTCGATCGCTGGTTCAAAGCAGAGGCGCGCGCCTGTACGGGCATCGACTTCGACCAACCGCTCGCTGCCTTGCCCGAGCCAGTCCTCGCCTGGCCCTGAGCGCGGCCGCCCGGCGCTCACACCGCCGCCAGGCGTGCGGGCAGCCGCGCCAGGCGCTCGCAGGCGGCGCGCAGCGTCTCCACCCGCTTCGGGAACGCGAAGCGCACCTGCGTGCGCCCCCGCGCGCGGTCGGCATAGAACGACGAGCCGGGCACGGCGGCCACGCCCACCTGTTCGATCATGCGGCGCACGAACGCCACGTCGTCGAGCGCGGCGTCGCCGGCCAACGGCGTGATGTCGGTCATGATGTAGTAGGCGCCCGCCGGCGGGTACACGTGGAACCCGGCCGCCCGCAGGCCCGCCAGCAGCACGGCACGCCGCTCGGCGTAGCCGGCCAGCAGCTCGGCGTAGTACTCGGGCCCGAACCGCAGCGCCACCGCCGCGGCCTCCTGTAGCGGCGCGGCCGCCCCGACGGTGAGGAAGTCGTGCACGCGGCGGATGGGCACCGTTAGCCGCGCGGGCGCCAGCAGGTAGCCCAGCCGCCAGCCCGTGACGCTGTAGGTCTTGCTCAGGCCGCTGATGGTGATCGTGCGCTCCCACATGCCGGGCAGGGTGGCGATGCGCACGTGCTCGCCCTCGTACACGAGATGCTCGTAGATCTCGTCGGTGATGGCCACCGCGTTCCAGCGCTGGCACAGCGCGGCGATCTGCTCCAGCTCCGCGCGGGTGAACACCTTGCCGGTGGGGTTGTGCGGCGTGTTGACGATGATGGCGCGCGTGCGCGGGCCGAACGCGGCCGCCAGCGCGTCGGGGTCGAAGTGCCAGTCGGGCGGCTCCAGCGGCACGTAGCGCGGGCGCGCGCCCGACAGGATGGTGTCCGGCCCGTAGTTCTCGTAGAACGGCTCGAACACCACCACCTCGTCGCCCGGGTCGACCACCGCCAGGATGGCCGCCAGCATCGCCTCGGTGGCCCCGCAGACCACCGTGATCTCCTGCTCCGGGTCCAGGGCGCGGCCCAGCAGCGGGCTGTACTTGGCGGCGATGGCCGCGCGCAGGGCCGGCGCGCCCCAGGTGATCGCGTACTGGTTGATGTCCGCCTGGATCGCCGCACAGGCGGCGTCCTTGAGCGCCTGCGGCGCCGGAAAGTCCGGGAAGCCTTGCGCCAGGTTGATGCCGCCCACGGCGTTGACCAGGCGCGTCATCAGGCGGATTACCGATTCTTCGAACTGCTGGGGCTTGGCGGCGATGCGCGGCTCCATGGTCGGTCCTCTCCCGCGTTGGGCCGCGGCGGGGCGGCCGACATATCGCGCCGGGATGATAGCCCGGCGCCGCGTGGCGCTCCAGCCCGTACGACGCTCAGGGAAGCACGGGCCGGACGAGGCTTTGACACGGCAGGGGCCGCCGCGTATACTAGCCCCGGACTGTCGCGCGGGGAGCGCGCGCACACCACAACTGCATAGCGGCCTGCGCTGGGGAAAGTGCGGTGAGAAGCCGCCGCGGTCGCGCCGCTGTAAGCGGGGCTTGCCCCCGCGAGCCAGAACGCCCACGCAGGCTTTGAGGGCCCGTTGCTCTTCGCGGTTGGGACAACGCCCACGACGTGCCGTCAGGCCGCCGTACCGGTGTTTCACCTCGGATTGCAACTCGCAACCGAGGTGAAGTTGTCTTAAGGGGGAGGAATGGCGCGCACGTCGCCACTCGCCACCGGCGCGCTCGCCCTGGGGCTCGACCTGGCCATCGGCGAGCCCCCGGCGCCGCTGCACCCCGTCGTTGCCATGGGGAAGCTGATCGCGGCGGCCGAGCGGCGCGCCCTGGAGCGCGGGCCTCTCGCCCAGCTCGCCGGCGGGGCGGCGCTCGCCGTGGGCGGCGCGCTGGCGGCCGCGGGCGCCGGGGGCCTGGCCGAGCGCGAGCTACGCGCGCTGCCGCTGCTGCCCCGTCTGCTAGTCGGCGCCCTGCTGCTGAAGTCCACCTTCGCCCTGCGCGCGCTGCTGCGGGCGGCCGACGAGGTGGCGCTGGCGCTGCGCGCCGGCGACCTCCCCACGGCCCGCGCGGCCCTGCGCGCCCTGGTGAGCCGTGATCCGCGCGCCCTTGACGCCCCGCTGGTGGCTGCCGCGGCCGTGGAGTCGCTGGCCGAGAACCTCAGCGACAGCTTCGTGGCGCCGCTGCTGTGGTACGCCCTGCTCGGCTTGCCAGGCGCGCTGGCCTACCGCTTCGTGAACACCTGCGACGCCATGCTCGGCTACCGCGGGCGCCACGAGTACCTGGGCAAGGCGGCGGCGCGGCTCGACGACCTGGCCAACTGGCTGCCCGCGCGGCTCACCGCGCTGCTCGTCGCCGCCGCGGCGCCGGTGGCCGGCGGCTCGGCGCGTTACGCCTGGCAGACCGCGCGCCGCGACCACCGCCGCACCCGCAGCCCGAACGCCGGCTGGCCGATGAGCGCCATGGCGGGCGCGCTGCGCGTGCGGCTGGAGAAGCGCGGCGAGTACGTGCTGGGCGACGGCCCGCCCCCTGGCCCCGAGGCGATCGCCCGCGCCGCGCTGTGCTGCCGCGTGGCGGCGGGGATGTTCGTTGGGGCGCTCGCCCTGCTGGCGCTGGCGTGGAGGCGGTATGCGCCCGCGGCCTGAGGTGCTGGCTACCTCGCTGGTGGCACACGGCGGCGCGCCCGAGGCCGCGGCGGTGCTCGACTTCAGCGTGAACAGCAACCCGCTGGGGCCGGCGCCCACGGTGCTCGCGGCGTGCCGCACGGCCGCCATCGACCGCTACCCGGCGCCGTGTGCCGCCCCGCTGCGCGCGGCGCTGGCCGACGCCCTGGCCCTGGCCCCCGAGCGGGTGCTGGTGGGCAACGGCAGCAGCGAGCTGCTGTGGCTGCTGGCCCTGGCGTACCTGGAGCGCGGCGACCGCGTGCTGGTGGTGGGGCCGACGTTCGGCGAGTACGCCCGTGCCGCGCGGCTACTGGGCGCCGAGGTGATCGAGCCGCGGGCGCGCGCCGCGGACGGCTTCTGGCCCGACCTCGACCAGCTGCTGGCTGCGGCTCGCGCGTTGCGCCCGAAGCTGATCTTCCTGTGCAACCCCAATAACCCGACGGGCGTGTATCTGCCGCGCGCGGCCGTGGCTGCGCTGCTCGACGCCGCGCCGGGCCTGCTAGTGCTCGACGAGGCGTACGTGGACTTCGTGGAGGGCGCCTGGGACGCGCGGCCGCTGCTGGCCGACCCGCGCCTCGTGCTCCTGCGCTCGCTGACCAAGAGCCACGCGCTGGCGGGGCTGCGGCTCGGCTACGCGCTGGCGGCGCCCGCGACGATCGCGCACCTGGCGGCCGTGCAGCCCCCCTGGTCGGTGAACGCGGTGGCCATCGCGGCCGGGCTGGCGGCGCTGGGGGCGGATGCCCATGTAGCGGCTGGGCGGCGTCTCGCCCGCGCGGCGGTGGCCTATCTTCGCGACCAGCTGCACCGGCTGGGCTGGGCACCGCTGCCGACGGCCGCCAACTTCCTGCTGGCGGAGGTCGGCGACGCCGCGGCGACGACGGCGGCCCTGCGGCAGCGGGGGATCCAGGTGCGCGACTGCACCTCGTTCGGACTGCCAGGGCACATCCGACTGGGCGCGCGGCCGCTGGCCGAGTGCGCCGCGCTGGTCGCGGCCGCCGGGCAGCTCGTACCCGTGGAGGTAGCATGCCGGCCGCCACGGTGATGGTCCAGGGCACGGCCTCGGGCGTGGGCAAGAGCACGCTGGTGGCGGCGCTGTGCCGCCTGCTGCGCCGCGAGGGCCTGCGCGTGGCCCCGTTCAAGGCGCAGAACATGTCCAACAA
>DATGKN010000044.1:0-11366 GCA_035294645.1 Chloroflexota bacterium | reverse complement strand
CCGGTGGTGCTGCCGGGGGGCGCCGTGGGCGGCAAGGAGATCGCGGCGCGCGCCTTCGACGGTGTGGTATCGGAGGGCATGCTGTGCTCCGGCGCCGAGCTGGGCCTGTCCGACGACGGCGCCGGGATCTACGTGCTTGAGCCTGACGCGCCGCTCGGCGCCGAGCTGCGGGCCTACCTCGGCGACGTGGTGTTCGAGCTGGAGGTGACCCCCAACCGCCCAGACCTGCTGGCGGTGGTGGGCGTGGCGCGCGAGGTCGCCGCGCTCACCGGCGCCGCGCTGCGTGTGCCCGCGCCGCCCCTGCCCGAGGGGCCGCGGCCGGCCGCCGCCGCGGTGCGCGTGGTCATCGAGGCGCCGGACCTCTGCCCGCGCTACACGGCCGCCTACGTTGAGGGGGTGCGGGTGGGGCCCTCGCCGGCCTGGCTGCAACGCCGCCTCGCGCTCAGCGGCCAGCGCCCCATCAACAACGTGGTGGACATCTCCAACTACGTGATGCTGGAGCTGGGCCAGCCGCTGCACATGTTCGACGCCGACCTGCTGGGCGACACGCTCGTGGTGCGCCGGGCGCGCGCCGGCGAGCGGCTGGTCACCCTCGACGGGGTCGAGCGAGTGCTCACCCCCGAGATGCTGGTCATCGCCGACGCGGCACGGCCGGTGGCGCTGGCGGGCATCATGGGCGGCGAGGACACCGAGGTGCGTGCCACCACGCGGCGGGTGGTGGTCGAGTCGGCCCACTTCCAGCCGCGCATCACCCGGCGCACGGCGCGGGCGCTGCGCCTGGCCACCGAGGCGGCGCGGCGCTTCGAGCGGGGCGTGGACCCCGAGGGGACCGCGCGCGCCGCCGCCCGTGCCGTGGCGCTGCTGCGCGAGCTGGCGGGCGGCCAGAGCTACGCCGGCTGCGTGGATGTCTATCCCGGCCGCGAGCCGCCCCGGGTGATCCGCACCACGCCCCGGGCGATCGGTGGCCTACTCGGCCAGGCCTTCCCGGCGGAGCAGATCGCGCGGACGCTCACCCGTCTCGGGTTCACCGTGGTGCCCGAAGGCGATGAGGGGCTGGTCGTTACCGTGCCGTCGTTCCGGCGCGACGTCGTGGGCATGCCCGACCTGGCCGAGGAAGTGGCGCGCATCCGCGGCTACGATACGCTGCCCACCACGCTGCCGGCCGGGCCGCTGCCGCCGCCGCTGCCCGACCACGGGCGGCGCCACGCGGCGCTCGTCAAGCAGGTGCTCGTCGGCTGCGGGTACCAAGAGGTGATCACCTACTCGCTGGTCGGCCCCGACTACCTGGCGCGGCTCGATGCTGCGGCGGACCCGGCCGCAGGCCACGGCGCGGGCATGATCCCCATCCACAACCCGATGAGCGCCGAGCACAGCTACCTGCGCACCACGCTGCTGGGCAGCCTGCTGGAGACCGTCGCCGCCAACCTGCGCCACCGCGACCGCGCGCTGCTGTTCGAGCTGGCGGCGGTGTACCTGCCGCCCCTCGACCCGCTGCCCACCGAGGTGCGCCGGCTCGCGCTGGTAGCCACCGGCCCGCGCACGCCGGCAACCTGGAGCGAGAAGCCGCCCGCGCTTGACTTTTTCGATCTCAAGGGGGCGGTGGAGGCCGTGCTCCGCGCCCTGCGGGTGCCGCCTGTGCGCTGGGAGCCCGAGCCGCATCCCGCGCTGCACCCGGGCCGCTGCGCTACCCTACACGCCGCAACGGTGCAGGGGCCGCTGCGGCTCGGCGTGCTCGGCCAGGTGCATCCAGTGGTGGCCGAGCGGTTCGAGCTCGAAGGGCGCGCGGTGTACGCGGCGGAGCTGGACTTCGAGGCGCTGGTCCAGCTGGCGGGCGAGCAGCCGCCGGTGGTGCCGCTGCCCCGCTTCCCCGGCGTGGCGATGGATCTGGCGGTGGTGCTCGACGCGCGCATCCCCGAGCGCGAGGTGGCCGCTGCGATCCGCGAGGCGGGCGCGCCGCTGCTGGCGGAGCTACGGCTGTTCGACGTGTACCAAGGCCCGCCGGTGCCCCCGGGCCAGCGCAGCCTGGCCTACGCGCTGGTATTCCGCGCGCCCGACCGGACGCTCACCGATGCCGAGGCGGCGGTCGCCTGGGAGGCGATCGAGCGGGCGCTGCGCGAGCGATTCGGCGGGGTCATCCGCGGACGGCAGTAGCAGGCTGCCCCGGGCCTCTGGCGAGAGGGCCGGACGCGTGCGGCCGGGCGCCTCCGCCAGCGGAGGGCGTGCCGTACTGAGATCCCCGGCGATACCCGCGGCTAGCGCGTGGCCATGCATTGGCCGCTAGCACTGAACTGCAGGCAGATGCCACCGCTTGTGCTACCCGCCGTGTAGTTCGCCGCCGTGCTCGGCGTGCTAGCGTAGGGGTTGCTAGCATAGGGGTTACTCGCGTAGGGGTTGATGGCCGTCGTCGGGCTGGAGCTCGTGTAGCCGCTGGTCGCGCCGGTATTCAGGTAGGACGAGCTGTTGAGGTAGCCCGACGAGGTGTTGAGATACTGCGAGGTGGTATTGAGGTAGCCCGAGGTGCCCGGGGCCGCGCCCTGCACGCCCGGCACGATCGCATTGCTCTGGCCCAGCGCGCCCTGCAAGGCGGCGAGCTGTTGGGGCGTGAGCTGTTGGGATGCGGACTGCTGGGGCACCAGCGGTGCGCTGGGCGCTGTCAGCGCGCCCGCGGCGGCCGCCTGCTGGTTCGGCACCTCGTAGCGCAGGCAGTTGGTCCCTGCCCAAGCCACGCATACCGAGCCGTTGAAGCTGACCTGGTTGATCGGCTGGACGCACTGGCCGTTGGGCGCGTACTGCGCGCAGACGGGCGAGGCGGTGTTGGGGGTCTGCGTGATGGCGTTGGGGCTCGCGCTGTTCATTTGCTGTTGCGCTCGCTGGCGCATGAGGTCGGCCTGGGTCGGCGCGCCGGGGGCGCTCGCCGTGCCGGTGACGGGGTTGCAGGCGCCCTGGACGCTGCCGGCCACGTTGGCGGGCGTACAGACCTGCGTACTCCCCACGCCGGGGATGTTGTAGCCGGTGATGTCGCGCACCAGGTCGGGCGGCAGGTTGTTGAGCGCGTTAGCCGCATTGTTCTGGGCCGCGGGGCAGTTGGGGCCGGGGCACTGGGTGCCCGAGCCGCCGACCAGGTTCACCGGTCCGGTGCGGTAGGTACCGGGCGCCGTATCGCTCGCCACCGACTGGCGGATGCCATTGGTCCCCGTTTGCCCGCTGCTGCCGGGGACCACCCCCATGGAGTCGACGAGCTCCGGTCCGTCGCGGCCGGGGCTGACGAAGATCGAGCCGCCCGCTGAGCCGAGCGGATCGAGGGGCATGGGGTCGTTCGGGTCGATCATGGTGCGCACGCCGCCGCCCGATACGATGCCGCTGCGCGACGCCGGGGCATTGGGAGAGGCGTTGCTACTGTTGTTGGTGCTCGCTTGTCCGCGCGGCGGAGCGGCGGAGCGCACCTGCGGCTGGTCGCCGCCGAGCAGGGCGACCGCCCGCGGGTCGGGGGGGACGCTGCCCGAGGCGGTGAACTTTTGGCTCAGCACCGCCCAGCCCTCGTCGGGGCCGGCCGTGTTGCGGTGCGCGTAGACGTACAGGGTGTACTCGCCGGGCGGCAGCTCGACCGCCATTTCGAAGCCGCTGGGGGTGAAGCGGTCCTCGCCCAGCGCCTCGGCGGCCGCAGGGCGCGGCTGGCCGTAGGTGGCGGTGCCGAGGAGCTGGCCGCCATCCTGGGGGTCGCCGAGATACAGCTGCACGATGTCGACGCCCGTGCCCTCGCCGCTCGGGTCGGCTGCCCAGCCCGAGATCATGGTGCGCGTGCTCACCGGCTCGTCGGCCGGATTCTCCAGCTGGATGACGGTGCTCACGTCTTGGGCCCCCACGGGCGTCGCTAGCGGGGAGGCGAGCGCCGTGGCTAGCGCCGCCCCTACCATCAGCCGTCCGGCTCGTCGTAGCCAGGTGCTCGTGGTACTCACCGGTCCCCCTCCTCTTGACGCCCCCGTGGCGCCGCGTCCCGTGGCGCACCCCAAGCGCCGAGCGCTTCGCCGCGCCATTATAGGTAGGTTGGTTTTACCCAGCAAGGCGCGGCGCGTCGCAAGCCGTGGCACAGCTTGCGACGGTCAGCGCGCGGCGCCGCGCTCCTGAGGGGGCACGTAGGGGCCCAGCCGCGCAACGGCCCAGTCGACATACTGGTGGTCCACGAACTGGTCGAGGTCGACCGGCCGCTCCAGGTAGCCTCGCTCGAGGTACCAGTTCATATCGTAGGCCATGCTCTCCTTGTTGACCCGCCCATCGGGGTCGATCGAGGTGAGGCCACGCCGGCGGAGCAACGCGGCGTTGACCTCCGGCGGCAGCCGGTTGTAGGGGCTCAGCCGCTGCGCCAGCTCCTCCACGCCCACACCGTAGACGGCTGCATCGTTCCAGTCGCGCGCGCCGCGCAGATAGGCCAGCACGAAGCGCCGGGCGAGGTCGGGATGCTCTACCAGGCTAGGTCCGATCACCTGGACCGCGATCTCGTGGTCGGGGTAGTACTCGGACAGCCAACCCAGCACCGCAGCGGCCCCCTGGTTCAGCGCCGTGCTGATCGCGGGCTCGACGGCGACCGCCACGTCGATGGAACCATTGGCTAGCGCCGCGGGCATGTCGGGAAACGGCAGCTGCACCTGGTCGGTGTCCTCGATGCGGTGGCCGTACTGCCGCAGCCCGCGGTCCACGTCGATCATCAGCCCACCGGGCAAGGACGAGGTGGCCACCCGGCGGCCGACCAGGTCGGGCAGCGTGCGGATGGTGCCGCTGTCCCAGAGCTCCTTCCGAACCAGGACCGCATGGCTCTGCTGGCCCGGGATGGCGCGGCTGCCGTCTAAGATGGCCTTGATCGGCAGGCCGCGCAGCGCGGCGTTGAACGTACTGGGGACGACCGCCTGTTGGCCGACATCGAGCTGGCCACTGGCGAGCATTGGCACCATGTCGGAGCCGGCGCGGAAGGTCTCGAACTGCAAGTCGATTCCCTGCTCGCGATAGTAGCCGCGGTCGATGCCGATGTAGAACGGGTAGGCGACCGCCGCCACCTGGCCGCCCCGCACCACCGTGAGTGCGGGGGCGGGCGTCTCGGTCGGCGGGGCGGCAGGGGGAGCGGCCCCTGCGGGCGCAGGGGCTGGGGCGGGAGTAGCTGTGCCCGCGCAGCCACTCAGCCCCAGGACGACCACCGCGAGGAACCGCGTCCAGCTCGAGCGACCAGCCCGCATGGCCTTCTCACCTCCTGCGTCCGCGCACCGCGTCTTGGGGGGAGCGCAGTGACGCGGCATCCCGACGCACCGCTGCTAGCCGGCTAGCGTAGCCTGGCCGGGGCCGCCGGTCAATCGAATCGGCGTGGGGCGGTTTGACACGCGCCAGCCGGGAGGCCTATAGTCAACCAGAACCGCTGGGGGAGCACCGCCCGCCACACGCGGGCCGCGCTGAGAGGCGGCCGAGCCGCCGACCCCTAGTAGCTGATCTGGGTAATGCCAGCGGAGCGAAGCGGGCACCTCCTTCACCGGGAGCCGCTGTCGCCCTCGCGCGCAGCGGCTCTTTTCGTTGGACTGCCGCCAGGTTACCAGCCTTCGCCCCGCCCGGAAAGCGAGGAGTTGCTATGGACGACCGCCCGTTGGTGATCGCGGGGCGCACCTTTCGCTCGCGCTTGATCCTCGGCACGGGCAAGTACCGCTCGATGGAGGACATGGTCGCTGCCTTCGAGGCCGCCGAGGTCGAGATGGTGACGGTCGCGCTGCGGCGTATCGACTTCGACGACCCGACCAAGAAGACGATTCTCGACTACATCGATCGCGAGCGCTACGCCCTGCTGCCCAACACCGCCGGCTGCCAGACCGCCGAGGAAGCGATCCGGGTGGCCCACCTGGCGCGCGCCATGGGGATGAGCGACTGGATCAAGCTGGAGGTGATCCCCGACCCCAAGTACCTGCTGCCCGACCCGATCGGCACGCTCGATGCCGCCCGCCAGCTCGTGCGCGAAGGGTTCGTGGTCCTGCCGTACATCAACGACGACCCGGTGCTTGCCAAGCGACTGGAAGATGTCGGCTGTGCCACGGTGATGCCGCTGGCCTCGCCCATCGGCTCCGGCCAGGGCATGGTCAACTTCGACCAGATCCGCATCATCATCGAGCAGGCGCGCGTGCCGGTGGTTGTCGATGCGGGGCTGGGGGCGCCCAGCGACGCGGCGCTGGCCATGGAGATCGGCGCCGATGCCTGCCTGGTGAACACGGCCGTGGCCCTGGCCGGCAACCCGCCGCTCATGGCGCGCGCCATCGCCCTCGGCGTGCAGGCCGGCCGCCTGGCGTTTCTCGCCGGGCGCATCCCGAAGAAGCCCTACGCCGCGGCGAGCAGCCCGCTGGAAGGCGTGGTGCGGTGACCGCCGAGCTTCCCGCGCCGGCCCTCATGCTGGTCACCGACCGCCACCAGACCCGCGGGCGCCCCCTAGAAACCGTGGTCGCCGCGGCGCTGGACGGCGGGGTGAACCTGGTCCAACTCCGCGAGAAGGACCTCCCCGCCCGCGAGCTGTACGGGCTGGCGCGCCGGCTGCGCGATCTCACCGCTGGCCGGGCGCTGCTGCTGGTCAACGACCGGCTCGACGTGGCCCTGGCCGTCGAGGCCGACGGCGCCCACCTGGCCGGCCACAGCCTGCCGCCCGTGGCCGCCCGGGCCGTGCTCGGGCCGCATCGCCTGCTGGGCGCCTCGGTGCACTCGCGCGCCGAGGCCGAGGCGGCCGCCTGCGGCGGAGTCGACTACCTGCTGGTGGGCACGCTGTACCCCTCGCGCTCGCACCCGGAGGTGGCTCCCGCAGGGCTAGGGTTAGTCCAGGAGCTATGTCGAGCGGTAGATGTCCCGCTGCTCGGCATCGGGGGGATCACCCCGCGCAATGCGCGCGAGGTGTTGGCGGCAGGGGCACGCGGCGTGGCGGTCATCACGACTATCACCCTGGCGCCCGACCCGGCGGCCGCCGCCGCACGCTTGCGCCTGGCGCTACGCACCGTGGAGCCGCTGCCGGCGGCCGTGCGGCGGCTCGCCGCTGGGGCCGCCTCCAGCGAGGTGACGAGCCTATGATCCGCTTGACCATCAACGGCAAGCAGCGTGAACTGGAGGCGCCAACCCCGCTGCTGACCTTCCTGGAGCGCCATGGGATCAACCCGCACGTCATCGCCGTCGAGTACAACGGCGAGATCTTGAGGCGCGAGCGCTTCAGCGAGATCACCCTGCGCGAGGGCGACCGCGTCGAGATCGTGCACATGGTCGGCGGGGGCGCGGCGTGAGCGCGTCGACCTCCAGCCCCGACGTGGCCATCGTGGGCGGCGGCGTTATCGGCTGCGCCATCGCCTGGCACCTCGCCCGGGCCGGCGCGCGGGTAACGGTCGTCGAGCGCGGCGTGGTAGGCGCCGAGGCGTCGAGCGCCGCCGCGGGCATGCTCGCGCCGCTGGCCGAGGGCATCACGCCCGGGCCGTTCCTCGACCTACTGCTGGCCAGCCTCGCTCGCTACCCAACGCTCGCCGACACCTTGCGCGAGGAAACAGGGATCGATATCGAGCTGTGCACCGAGGGGCTGCTGCGCCTGGCGCTGACAGAGGAGCAGGCGGCCGCCTATCAGGCCGCGCTGTCGTGGCAGCAGGCCTGTGGCCTGCCCGTGCGCTGGCTCGCCGCGGATGCGCTGCGCGCGCTCGCGCCGGCCGTTACCCCGGTGGCCGTGGGGGCTGTGCTCTCGACAGCCGAGCACCACGTCAACGCGGCCCAGCTCACCACCGCGCTCGCCGCGGCGGCAACACGGCGCGGGGTAACGATCCTGGAGCAGACCCCCGCGCGCGGGCTGCTGCGCGTCGGGGCGCGGGTGGTGGGGGTGCAGCTCGCCGACCGCGCGCTGGCCGCCGGACACGTGGTGCTCGCCGCGGGGGCCTGGGCCGGCGAGCTTGGCGGTTGGCTCGGTCTGCCGCTGCCCGTGCGGCCGGTGCGCGGGCAGATGGTCGCCCTGCGGCCAGCCGCGCCGCTGTTCGCCCAGACGCTGTACGGCCCGCACGGCTACCTCGTGCCCAAGCGCGACGGCACGGTGTACGTGGGGGCCACGGTGGAGGAGGCGGGGTTCGACTGCCGGGTGACGGCAGCGGGGATCGCGCAGCTGCTGGAGCTAGCCACGCGACTGGCCCCCGCGCTGGCCGATGCCACCTTCGTGCGCGCGTGGGCGGGGCTGCGGCCGGGCTCGCCCGACCAGCGACCGATCCTGGGGCCGGTGCCGGGCCTGGAGGGGGTCAGTCTGGCGGTGGGCCACTTCCGCAACGGTATCCTCCTCGCGCCCATCACGGGCGAGTTGCTAGCGCAGCATGTGCTCGGCCAGCCCACGGCACTCCCCCTGGACCCGTTCAGCCTGGCCCGCTTCGCGGTCCCCACCCTGGGCGAGCAGGCCGGGACGCAGTCGCCCGGGGCGGTCGGGTAGAGCGGCGAGGTGACGGCCATGAAGACCGCGCTGACTATCGCTGGCTCCGACAGTGGCGGAGGAGCCGGCATCCAGGCGGACCTGAAGACCTTCTCTGCGCTCGGCGTGTTCGGGACCTCGGCGATCGTGGCCATCACGGCCCAGAACACGCTTGGGGTGCGCTCCTGGATCGCGCTGCCGCCCGAAATGGTCGCGGCCCAGATCGACGCGGTGATCGAGGACCTCGGCGCCGACGCCGTGAAGACGGGCATGCTGGCCAACGCCGCGATCATCGCGGTGGTGGCCGAGCGCCTGCGCGCGCACCGCCTGAGCACGCTGGTGGTGGATCCCGTGATGGTGGCCAAAAGCGGCGACCCGCTGCTAGAGCCCGACGCCGTGGCCGCGCTCCGCGACCGCCTGCTGCCGCTCGCGCTGGTGATCACCCCCAACTGGCCGGAGGCCGCGGAGCTCACCGGCCGCCCCGTGCGCTCGCTAGCCGAGGCGCGCGACGCGGCCCGGGCGCTCGTCGAGTTGGGGGCGCGGCACGCGGTGGTGAAGGGCGGCCATGGCGAGGGGCCAGCCGTCGACGTGCTGTACGACGGCGAGCGCTTCCACGACTACGAGGCGCCGCGGATCGAGACCCGCCACACCCACGGCACGGGCTGCACCTTCGCCTCCGCGATCGCCGCCGAGCTGGCCAAGGGCGCGACCGTGCCCGAGGCGGTGGGGCGTGCCAAAGAGTACCTGACGCAGGCGCTGCACCACGCGCCAGGCCTAGGCCATGGTCACGGGCCGGTGCACCATTTCTGGGCCTGGTACCCCGCTCGCAGCTAGCGCGCGGCGGCGGGCAGCAGACGCGGCGCGCGGGTCACTGCCAGCAAAACCGCAACTAGCAGTGCGGGAAGGGCAGCCAGCCCGATCGCTGCGGGGTAGTCCACCAGGTCGGCCACTAGCCCCACCGCGACCGGGGCCACGAAGTTGCCCAGGTCGCTCGCCGTCTGCTGCCAGCCCGCGGCCACGCCCGCGCGCTCGCGCGGCACGGCGTCGGCCAGCAGGGCACCAGGGATCACCGAAGCCGCGCCGGCCATCACCCCGAACAGCGTGCAGGCGGCGAGGTAGCCGGCTAGGTCGCCAGCCCATAGCAGCGCGGCGGCCGCCAGGGCCAGTCCCACGAAGGCCGGCACGCCCACCCGGCGTCGACCGTAGCGGTCGGCGGCGTAGCCCGCTGGGGCCAGCAGGGCGAGGGTGGCCAGCGCCGAGGCGGTGAGCCCTAGGCCCACCTCGCTGGGGTCGAGTCCCAGTCGCTCGCTGGCATACAGGGGCACCAGGGTGAAGCGCAGGCCGCCCAGCAGCCACCACTGGGCGAAACCACTAGCCAGCGCTGCGGCCAGCGCGGGGGTGAGGCGCAGCGGGACGCCCTGGACGGTCGCCCTAGCCTGAGGCTCGGCGTCGTGCCGCGCGCGCGTGTCGGGCGCCATGGGCCCGGCGGGCGCGCGCAGCAGCGCCAGGGCCACGGCGGCCGCGGCCGTGCAGAACCCGGCGTATAGGAAGAACGGGCCGCGCAATCCCAGCGCGCCGGCGGCCAGGCCGCCTACGGTGGGGCCAAACGCGCTACCGGCCAGGAACGAGCCGTTGAATAGGCTCATGGCACGTCCCATGCGCTCGCGGGGCACCGCCGCTAGCAAGTAGGCCGAGAGTCCGGTGGAAAACAGCGCCGAGCCGATCCCTCCGGCACCGCGCAAGGCGACCAGCCACTCGTAGGTGGGGGCCAGGCCGGCTGCCGCCGACGAGACCGCGACGATCAGGCAGCCCAGCGCGACGGCGCGCGCCGCGGCGAGGCGCTCGACCAGCCACCCCGCGGGCAGGTCGGCGACCAGCCGCAAGGCGGCGAAGGCTGTAGCCACCAGGCCCACTTGCCAGGCCGCTACCCCAAACGAGCGTGCGTACACCGGCAGCACGGGCCCCAGCAGCCCGAAGCCGAGGGCCACCACCAGGGATACCGCGGCGGCCGGGAGCACGGCTGGCTCGACCAGCCGCCCACCGCTCACCGCGATGCTCCCGGGGTCGGCCCACGCACCGGACGGGCCGCCAGGGCGTCGGGCTTGCTGCGAATAGGCGCGCCTCCCCTCTCGCCATCCCATGATAGCTGCCCGGCGGCCGTGCGCGCCGAGCGAGGGGCCTGGCCAGAAGGCGGCTAGCGGGGCTAGCCGAGCGTGAGCGCGCCAGCGAGGACCAGCAGCTCGACACCGGCGGCCAGCGTGACCAGCGCCGCCAGTGGTGTGGAGCGCTTCAGGCCGAAGCCCGCCAACCACACGCCAAGCACCACCAGCATGCCGCAGGCGATCGCCGCCCACACGCGCGGGGGAAACAGGCCCACGGGCGGCAGCACGCCCAGCACCCACAGCGCCTGGCCCGCGGCCAGCACCAGCAAGGCTGTCTGTGGCAAGGGCGCGCCGCCCCCCCAGGTCCGGGCGGCGACGAACACCGCGACGACCAGCAGGCCGATCGCTAGCAGCTCGACCGAATCCGCGCGTAGCACGCTCGCCCTCTCCGCGCGGAGAGGATACAGCGCGCTGCGCCGACCGTGACTAGCGCGGTGCGGTCACAGATCGGCTACGGCGCGCTCAAGGCCGTGCAGCCTCGGCATTCGGGTCGGGCACGTAGGGGTTGGCCGCGAAGCGCAGGTAGGCCAGCGCGGCATCGAGCTGAGGGTCGCGGCCCGCCTGGATATCGGCGATCGACAGCGGCACCGTGTCGTCGGGGGTCACTCCCACCTTGTCCAGCGCGCGCCCGTTGCCCGTTAGCAGGCGCTCGACGGTCATCTGGAGAGCCGAGCCGTCGCTGAGCGGCACGACCACGCTGGCCGACACGCTGCCGGCGGTAGTGGTGCCGATGAGGCGACCGGCCCCGCGTTCCTGGATGGTCGCGGCGAACA
>DATGKN010000043.1:0-4816 GCA_035294645.1 Chloroflexota bacterium | reverse complement strand
GTGGCCGCCGACCTGCGCGACCTGCTCCGCCAGCTGGACGGGGTGACGGTGCCCGTCGCGGCGCCGGAGGGGGCCGTCAGCCCCACCCGCGAGGTAACGATCCACGCCGCCGGGCTTCCCGTGCGCACGCTGGAGATGCAGCCGCTGGAGAGCCTGCTGCACGCCATCACCGACCCCACCATCGCCTACCTGCTGCTCAGCCTGGGCATGCTGGCGCTGATCTACGAGCTGTCGAACCCCGGCGCCATCCTGCCCGGCGTCGTCGGCGGCGTGGCGCTGCTGCTGGCGCTGTATGCCCTGGGCACGCTGCCGGTCAACCTCGCCGGGCTGCTGCTGATCGCCTTCGCCATGGTGCTGTTCCTCATCGACCTGGTGGCGCCCTCGCACGGTATCCTCACCGCCGGGGCGCTCGTGGCGTTCCTGCTCGGCTCGGCGATCCTGATCAACACGCCCGAGGGCGCGCCGTTCCTGGCCATCGCGCCCGCCGCCATCGTCGCCATGACCCTGCTGTTCGCGCTGCTGTTCGGCCTGATCGTCGGCAGCGTGTGGCGCGCGCACCGGCGCCGGCCGGCTGTAGGGCGGCAGGTGCTGCTCGGCCGCCGCGGTGTGGCGCGCGAGCCGCTCAACCCGACCGGGCTGGTGTGGATCGACGGCGAGCTGTGGACCGCTACGGTGACCAGCGGCGTGGTGCCCCCGGGCGAGGAGGTGGAGGTCGTCGGCGTCGAAGGGCTGCACCTGCGGGTGAAGCCGGCGCCGCGCAAGCTGGGCGATCCCGCTCTGCCAGCCCGTCACACGGCCTGAGCCCCTGGCCCGGCCGCAGCGTATGGTACAGTTGAGCTGGCGTCGCGCGGCGGACGGCCCTGTCCCCGCGCCGTCCGCGTCACCGTTCCACGCAACCGAACAGTACCGCGCCGCCAGGCGCCAGCGGGAGAACGGCCATGCCAGTGCGTGTCGGGATCAACGGATTCGGGCGCATCGGGCGTCAGGTGCTGAAGGCGATTCTCGAACGGCACCCCCGGGAACTCGAGGTGGTCGCCATCAACGACCTGTACGATACCCAGACCAACGCGCACCTGTTCAAGTACGACACGAACTACGGCGTGTTCCCAGGGCGCGTCGAGGCCCACGAGGACGCCTTCGTCATCGACGGCCATCGTATCCGCGTCACCGCCGAGCGCGACCCGGCGAAGATCCCCTGGCGCCAGGCCGAGGTGCAGCTCGTGGTCGAGTCGACCGGCTTCTTCACCGACGCCACCAAGGCGCGCGCACACCTCGACGCGGGCGCCCGGAAGGTGATCATCTCGGCGCCGGCCAAGAACGAGGACATCACGATCGTGCTGGGCGTCAACGAGCAGCGCTACGACCCGGCCCGGCACCACATCGTGTCCAATGCGTCGTGCACCACCAACGGGCTGGCCCCGGTGGCCAAGGTGTTGCACGACGCGTTCGGCATCGAGAAGGGCCTGCTGACCACCGTCCACGCCTACACCAACTCCCAGCGCCTGCTCGACCTGGCCACCCCGGACCTGCGCGACGCGCGCGCCGCCGCGATGAACATCGTGCCCGCGGCCACTGGCGCCGCGCGCGCGGTGGGGCTGGTGATCCCCGAGCTGCAAGGCAAGTTCACCGGCATGGCCTTCCGCGTGCCGGTGTCCACCGTGTCGGTGATCGACTTCGTGGCCATCCTGCAGCGCGACGTGACGGTGGACGAGGTCAACGCGGCGATGCGGCGCGCGGCGGAGGGCGAGCTGCGCGGCATCCTGGCCTACACCGAGGAGCCGCTGGTGTCCAGCGACCTCAAGGGCAACGCCCACTCGTCGATCTTCAGCGCGCTGGACACCATGGTGCTAGGCGGCAACATGGTCAAGGTGATCTCCTGGTACGACAACGAGTGGGGCTACTCCTGCCGCGTGGCCGACCTCGCGGCGTACATGGCCCAGCGGCTGGAGGGATAGGCGGCGATGAACAAGCGCTCGGTGCGCGACGTCGACGTCGCGGGCAAGCGGGTGCTGGTGCGCGTCGACTTCAACGTGCCGCTCGACGCCGAGGGCCGCGTGGCGGACAACACCCGCCTGCGCGAGGCGCTGCCCACCATCCGCTACCTGCTGGAGCGCGGCGCCAAGGTCATCCTGATGTCGCACCTCGGCCGGCCACGGGGCCGCGTGGACGAGCGGCTGCGCCTGGCGCCGGTGGGGATCGAGCTGTCGCACCTGCTCGGCATGCCGGTGGCCTACGTGCGGGACTGCGTCGGCCCCGCCGTCGAGCAGGCGGTCGCTACGCTGGAGCCGGGCCAGATCCTGCTGCTGGAGAACCTGCGCTTCCACCCCGAGGAAGAGGCCAACGACCCCGAGTTCGCCCGGCAGCTGGCGCGGCTCGGCGACCTGTATGTCAACGACGCGTTCGGCACCGCCCATCGCGCCCACGCCTCCACCGAGGGGATCACGCACTACCTGCCGGCGGTGGCTGGGCTGCTCATGGAGCGCGAGCTGGAGACGTTCGCGCGCCTGCTGGAGCGGCCCGAGCGGCCCTTCGCGGCGATCATCGGGGGCGCCAAGGTGTCCACCAAGATCGGCGTGCTGGAACACCTGTTGGACAGGGTGGACCGGCTGCTGATCGGCGGCGGCATGGCCAACACGTTCTTGCTCGCCCAGGGCAAGCAGGTCGGCCGGTCGCTGGTCGAGCCCGACAAGGTCGACGTCGCCCGCCGCCTGCTCGATCGTGCCCGTGAGAAGCAGGTAGCGGTACACCTGCCGGTCGATGTGGTAGTCGTGGACCGGCTGGAGGGCGAGGCGCCGCGGCGGCTGGTGGCCGTCGACGCCATCCCGGCCGACCTGATGGTGGCCGATATCGGGCCTGCCACGCTGGAGCAGTTCGCCGCCGCCCTGCGCGACGCGCGGACTATCCTCTGGAACGGCCCGATGGGCGTGTTCGAGGTCCCGCCGTTTGCCGAGGGCACGCGCAAGCTGGCCGCCATCGTGGCCCAGACCGACGCCGTGAAGGTCATCGGCGGCGGCGACACGGTGGCGGCGGTCGAGCAGGCGGGCGTGGCCGACCGCATGACGCATATCTCGACCGGCGGCGGCGCCACCCTGGAACTGCTGGAAGGGCGCACGCTGCCGGGCGTGGCCGCGCTCCAGGACCGCTGACTACTGTTCGCCAGCCCACTCCGACTGCACGCAGGGGAGGCCGATCGTGCCCCGCCAACCGATCGTCGCCGGCAACTGGAAGATGCACACCACGGTGCCCGAGGCGCTGGCGCTCGTGGAGGCCATGCGCCCCGAGCTGGAGCGGCTCGACGCCGTGGAGCGCGTGGTGTGCCCGCCGTTCGTGGCGCTGTGGCCGCTGCACGAGCGGCTGGCCGGCAGCCCCCTCCGGCTGGGCGCGCAGAACCTCTACTGCGAGGAGCAGGGCGCCTTCACGGGCGAGATCAGCCCGCGCATGCTGGCAGGGGTGGTGGACTACGTGATCGTCGGCCACTCGGAGCGCCGCCACCTGTTCGGCGAGAGCGACGAGCTGGTCGGCCGCAAGGTGCGCGCCGCGCTGGCCCACGGCCTACGCCCCATCCTGTGCGTGGGCGAGACGCTGGCCGAGAACGAGGCGGGCGCCACCGAGGCGGTGGTCCGCCGCCAGCTCGAGAGCGGCCTCGCCGGCGTGGAGAGCCTGGAGCGGGTCGTGCTCGCCTACGAGCCGGTGTGGGCCATCGGCACGGGGCGGCCCGCCACGCCCGAGGGCGCCAACGCCGTGATGGGCCTGCTGCGGCGGCTGCTGGCGGCGCGCTACGGCGAGGCAGCCGCCGCAGCGGTGCGCATCCTGTACGGCGGCAGCGTGACCCCCGAGAACTTCCCTGGCTTCCTCGCCATGCCAGAGATCGACGGCGGCCTAGTGGGCGGGGCCAGCCTGAAGGCGGAGAGCTTCGTGGCGCTGGTGCGCCAGGCGGCCGCGAGCGGCTGATCCGCCGCGGTCCCAGGCCGCGGCGCCGCTCGATCCGAGGGGCCGGTCGCGCTCTGCAGGGCGAGCCCGCCGCGCATGGCGGCTGGGAAACCAGGCGGTCCCCGGAACGAGGCACACTAGCATCCGGTAGCGCGATGGTGTATAGTCCAGGCAGTGGTTCACAGGCTACCATCGCGCGCTGTAGCGACAGCGTTCCTCTCCTAGCGTCGCATCACGCCAGGGCGAGCGCTCCGCGTTCCAGCTCCCGATCGTTGCCCAGAGCCAACTCTTACTCCGCAAGGGAGCCATCGTGATCTACACCGACCGGACGCTCGTCTGCCGCGACTGCGGCCAGGAGTTCGCCTTCACCCAGGGCGAGCAGGAGTTCTACGCGCAGAAGGGCTTCACCAACGACCCCAGCCGCTGCCCCGAGTGCCGCGCGGCGCGCAAGGCGCAGCGGGGCCGCAGCTACGACACCGACCGCGGCTACAGCAGCTACGGCGATCGCGGCTATGGCCGCGCGCCGCGCGAGATGTTCGAGGCCACCTGCTCCGAGTGCGGCCAGACGGCGCGCGTGCCGTTCCAGCCGCGCGAGGACAAGCCGGTGTACTGCTCGAGCTGCTTCGAGACGCGCCGCAGCTACCGCTAAGCGCAGTTCCCCTCATCCCCGGCCCCCTCTCCCCCCTTTAGGGAGAGGGGGCGTCTTTGTGTCCCACCAGGAAGGACGGCACGCCACAGCTCTCCTGCTCAGCGCCAGAGGTGCGCCGACGCCAGCCGCGCCCCCTCCGCCAGCGCCCGCAGCTTCGCCCACACCACCGTCGGGTGCACCTCCGGCTGGTACGTCGCCTGCGACGAGAACCCGCAGTCCGCCCCCGCCAGCACGTTC
>DATGKN010000042.1:0-2318 GCA_035294645.1 Chloroflexota bacterium | reverse complement strand
GGCGATCCCAGGGCTGAGCGAGGAGCAGCGGCGGCGGGTGCTGGGGCGGAACGCGCGGGCGTGGTTCGGGCTGCGCGACGAGCAGTTGCCCCAGCAGTCGGTGTACTTCCGCGCGCCCGCCGCGGCCCCCACCGACGGCTAGCCCCGCCGGCGGTAGCCTAGCACGGCCGCGCGGCGGAGGAGGGGAGGACGCGAGCATGTACGGCTGGCGCGCGCGCATCGGGCTGCTGATCCCATCGGTGAACACCTGCACCGAGCCCCAGTTCCACCAACTGGCCCCGCCCGGGGTAGGCTTCTACGTCACCCGGCTGCCACTGCGCGATGGAGGCGTCGAAGCGCTGCACCGGATGACCGAACATCTGGAGGACGCCGCGCGCCTGCTGGCCGACGTGGAGCCCGACTTGATCCTGTTCCACTGCACGGCGGGCAGCATGGCTGGCGCACCCGGCTACGACGAGGCGCTGGCCGCGCGTATCGAGCGCGCGACGGGCCGGCCCGCCACCACCACGGCCAGCGGCGTCCTGGCCGCGCTGCGCGCGTGGGGGGCGCGCCGGCTGGCCCTCGTCACGCCCTACCTCGCGGCCACCAACGCCGCCGAGCGCGCCTTTCTGGAAGGCCACGGCTTCGAGGTCGTCGCGCTGCGGGGGCTCGAGCTGGCGCGCGGCGACGCCTTCGTGGCGGTCGAGCCGGCCACCTGGTACCGTCTGGTCCGCGAGACAGTTACCCCCGACACCGAGGCGGTGCTGGTAAGCTGCACCAACATCCGCGTGCTCGAGGTCATCGACCAGCTCGAGGCCGACCTCGGCCGGCCGGTGGTGACCAGCAACCAGGCCGCCGTGTGGTACTGCCTGCGCCGGCTCGGGCTGCCCGACCGCCTCACGGGCTACGGCCGCTTGCTGCGGGAGCTCGTTCAGCCCCTGATAGCGCAGGAGCTCGCCACGCCTGCCCCCCACGGCTGACGCGCGTCCGCACGCAGAGGAGACCATCATGTGGCACGCCGTACGTCGCGGCCTGGCGCCCCTCGGGGCCTTGGTCCTCGGCACCCTGGCCGCCTGTCAAGCCCCAGCCGCCCCGCCCGCCGCTAGCCCGCCGCCGGCCGACCAGGCGGCAGGCGTCTCGGCAGCCCAGGCCGCGTCTGTCCCGCCCCCACCGCTCCAGCCCCTGAAGATAGGCGACGCGCGGGTGTTCACCGGCGTGCCGATCTACGTGGCGGTAGAGAAGGGCTACTTCCAGGAACAAGGCATCGACCTGCAGTTCGAGCCCATCACCGGGGCCGACTCCGCCGCCTATCTCTCCACCGGCCAGCTCGATCTCGCCCTCGACGCGATCACCGCCGGCTTCTTCAACGCTATCGAGCGCGGCGCCGACATGCGCATCATCGCCCCAGCCGGCATCCTGACCCTGGAGGACAGCCCGCTGCCACTGGTGGTGCGCGCCGAACTGGTGCACAGCGGCGCCGTGCAGGGGCCCGCCGACCTCAAGGGCCGCCGCGTGGCGGTTCTGGCGCCCGGCGCCACGCCCGAGTACCTGCTGGCCAAGGTGTTCGAGCCGCTCGGCATGACCATCCACGACGTCGAGCGGGTGGCGATGCCGTTTCCCGACATGCCAGCCGCGCTGGCGAACGGCTCGATCGACGCGGCGGTGCCGGCCGAGCCGTTCGCCACGCGCGCGGTGAGCCAGGGTAGCGCCGTGAAGCTCGTGGCCGCCATCGCGCCCGGCCGGATGACCACGGTGATCTCGGCCTCCGGCCAGACGCTGCGCGAGCGGCCGGACCTGCTGCGCGGCTGGGCGGTCGCCTACCTGCGCGGCATCCGCGACCTCCAGCCGCCGCAGCTCGGCGTGTGGGACCCCGAGCGGCTCTACCGCCCCGAGCACCTGGCCATCTTCACCAAGTACCTGCACGTGCCCGAGCAGGTGCTGCGTGACCAGGTGCCGTACACGTGGGACCCCGACCTGGTGATCCAGGGAGACGCCATCATGGACATCCAGCGCACGCACATGCGCAACGGCACCCTGACCCTCGCGCAGCCGGTGCCCCTGGAGCGGATGGTCGACAACGACCCGTCGGACTACGCCCGCGCGCAGCTCGGCCGCGTGCGCTCTTGAGCCCCGCTCAGCGGGACAGTGCGGCGAGTGCTGCCTGGCGCGGGCCGTCCTCGCCGAGCACACGCACGAGGTCGAGCGGCTCGCTGTAGTTCAGGTAGCCCCGCGCCATATAGAAGCGCTGCTGGTCCAGCAGCGAGTCCCAGTTCACCCGCCCCTCGGGGTCCCAGTACGGCCGCTGCAAGCGCTGGATCATCGCCGCCGGCACGCGCGTG
>DATGKN010000041.1:0-4992 GCA_035294645.1 Chloroflexota bacterium | reverse complement strand
GGCACGCCGTGCAGCGTCCGCAGGCGTCGCCGTCCTGCGGCTGCGCGCAGTTGAGCGCCTTGAACAGGATGCGGGCGATGCTCGTCTTGCCGGTGCCGCGCGGCCCGCACAGCAGGTAGGCGTGAGCGACCTGGCCGGTGGCCACCGCGTTGCGCAGCGTGCGCGTGACGTGCTCCTGCCCCAGCACCTCCGCGAAGCGCCCGGGCCGCCAGCGCAAGTACAGGGCGCGCCGTTCGACCGCTGGGCTCATCGCGCCCCTCCGGCCAGGGCCGGCGCGTCCGGCGCCGCGGGGTGCAGGCGGGGATCGCGGCGCAGGCGGTCGAGGAACGTCTCGGTGGCGAGGTGGCGTTCGACCAGCGGCTCGATGTACGTGCGCAGCACTCCCTCCACGGCGCCGCGCAGGGCGGGCGCCACGGTCAGCCGCACCTGTCCGAGCTCGGGGGTGCGCTGGAGGTAGCGCAGCACCTTTAGCACATCGACCGGGATCGCGCGCGCGGCCGGCTCGCTCGGTCCGCAGGTTGGGCACAGCACGCCGCCCGCCAGTGGGGCGAAGTAGTTGGCCCCCGGCATGATGGGCGCCGCGCACGCCACGCACGCCGTGAGTTGCGGGCGGTAGCCGAGCGCGGCCAGTGCGTGCAGCGCGAACCAGCTCCGTGCGAGCTGCGGCGCCCGCGGCGCGTTGAGCCCATGTAGGAGGGTGCACAGCAGCTCGAACAGGGCGCGGTTCTCCAGGCGCTCGGGCGTCAGCCGGTCGACCAGCTCCAGGGCGTAGTAGGCCTCGGAGGTGCGCTCGAGCGCGGCCCGCACCTGGCGGAACGGCTCGCGCGCCTCGGCCTGCGTTACGACATCGAGGTCGCGCCCCACGGCGAGCTGGAAGTGGGTGAGGCTGAATAGCTCGACGTGGCCCGCCAGTCGGCTCTGGGGGCGGCGCACGCCCTTGGCGATGGCGCGCAGCTTGCCGTGCTCGCGGCTATACAGCGTGAGGATGCGGTCCGCCTCGCCGAGGTTGTGGCGGCGCAGCACGATGGCGTCGGTCTGGTACAGCCGCACGCGCCGCATGCCGCTACCGCATCCCTTCCAGCAGGCGCACGCGCATCTCGCCGCGCTCGAGGTCGATGTGCAAGATTACATCCTTGATCGCCGGTAGGAGCAGCTCCCCGCGCACGGTGGCTACGACATAGACGTCATTGGCGCCGGTGCGCAGGATCTCGCGGATCGTTCCCAGCGCCTCGCCCTCGTCGGTCACCACCTGCAGGCCGAGGATATCCTGCCAGTAGTAGGTATCCTTGGGCAGGCGCACCCGTTCGGCACGCGGCACCTCGACCAGCGCGTTGCGCCAGCGCTCGGCCGCGTCGCGCGTGGTGAGGCCTTCGAGCTGAAGCAGCACGGTGCGGCCTTGCACACGAGCACGCTGCACGCGGAACGGCTGTCGCGCTGGCCCAAGATAGACGGTGCGCGTGGTGGCGAAGCGCTGCGGGATGTCGGTGATCACCGCGCACTTCAGCTCGCCGCGCACGCCGTGTGGGGCGAGCACGCGCGCGATGACCACGAAGTCGTCGGGCGCGGCCGGCGGCGCGACGGGGTCCGCGTGACTCAGACGACCTCCACGTTGACCCGCACGCCCTGGCGGGTGGCCGCGGCCTTGGTCAGCAGGCGCAGAGCGTTGATCATGCGTCCCTGGCGCCCGATGATTTTGCCCGTGTCCTCCGGGGCGACCTCGATCTCGTAGAGCACCCCGGGGCGGTGTGGGATCTCCGTGACGGTCACCTTCTCGGGGTGCTCGACCACGCCCCGCGCCACGTACTCGACGAGTTCCTTCACGCGTCGTCACTCCCCCACTGCTCGACTAGCTCGGCGCCCGTGTCGGAGCCGCTGTGCTGAGGAGATTGTAGCGCGCCACGGGCCCCGCTGCGCCGGCCCGGCTAGGGAGCGGCCGGCGCGGACGAGTCGGAGCGGGCGGCATGCCCGGCCCGCGCCGCGGCCATCGCCTCGCGCACGCGCGGCGGCAGCGCGGTCTCGGGCAAGATGCCCTCGCGGACGAACAGGCGCGTGACGCGCTCGGTCGGCTGGGCACCGCGAGCCAGCCACTGCGCCGCCTTCTCGCGGTCGACGACTACTGTGGAGGGCTCGGTGCGCGGGTTGTAGTGGCCGAGAATGTCGAGAAAACGCCCATCGCGCGGCCATCGCGAGTCGGCCACGACCACGCGATAGCTCGGCTTCTTCTTGGCGCCCATGCGGCGCAGACGAATGCGCAACATCCCCTTCCTCTTTTTTGGCTGGGCCGGTCGAGGCGCCGCGGCCTACGCGGGCACGGCGCCCTGCTCGCCTCTCGCGCGGATCTTACCTGTAGGCGATTATAGCGGCTCGTGGCGGGGGGCGCCCGGCGCGGGACCTATTCCAGGTACTCGCGCAGCTTCTGGCGCAGCTTGGGCTGGCGTAGCTTGGCGAGCGCCTCGGCCTCGATCTGCCGCACGCGCTCGCGCGATACCCCTAGTTCCTCGCCGATCTCGCCCAGTGTGCGGTCACGGCCATCGATCAGCCCGAAGCGCATCTTGAGCACGGCGCGCTCGCGCTCGGTCAGCTGCTGGAGGGCGTCCTCGACGTGCTCCTTGAGCAGCTCCTGGGCAGCGGCCTCGGCCGGCGCGCGCGCCGCCCGGTCGGCGATGAAATCGGCGAGCGTGCTCTCCTCCTCCTCGCCGACGGGCGTCTCCAGCGAGATCGGTTGCCGTGCGGCGCGGATGATCTGCCGCACTTTGTCGGCCGAGGTGCCCATTTCCTGGGCGATCTCTTCGGCTTCGGGCTCGCGGCCCAGCTCCTGCTGCAGGTCGCGGCTGACCCGGTAGACATCGCCGATCAGCTCGATCATATGTACGGGCACGCGGATGGTGCGCGCCTGATCGGCGATGGCGCGGGTGACCGCCTGCCGGATCCACCAGTAGGCATAGGTACTGAAGCGATAGCCCTTGCGGTAGTCGTACTTCTCCACGGCGCGCTGCAGGCCGATGTTCCCCTCTTGGATCAGGTCCAGCAGCGGCAGGCCGCGGCCCATGTACTTGCGCGCGACGGACACGACCAGCCGTAGGTTGGCTTCCGTGAGGCGCCGGCGCGACTCCTGGCCCTTGCGGTACAGCGCGTACAGGCGCTCGCGTTCCTCCTCGCACCCCTCGCCGAGCTGCTTCATGCGCTCGCCGGCGAGGTTGCCCTGCTCGATGTCCTTGGCGAGCATGACCTCTTCTTCGGCGGTGAGGAGCCGCACGCGGCTGATGTCGCGCAGGTAGATAGCGGCGGGGGCCTCGGAGGGGGCGTAGTCGGCCTCGGTATCGCGCAGGTGCTCGGGATCGGCGAGCGCATCGTCGGCGAGCAGTGCCGGCTCGCGTAGGTCCTCGTCGAACTCCCAGTGTAGGGGGGCTGGGTCGGGCCCGTCGTCCTCCAGCTCCTCGGTGTCCTCCGCGTCGTCCAGCTCGTCTTCCGGCATCTTCACGCCACGATCTTCCAGTAGCTTGAGGACTTGGTCGAAGTCGAGGTGATAGGTTGCGGCGAAGTGCGCCACCTGCTGCCGGGTCAGCTCGCGCTCACGGGCGAGCTGTACTAGCTCCTCCAGCTCCTGGGCCGACTCGTGGTGGTGCGCCAGGGAGTCAGCCATACTCGATCCTTCCCCACGGGCTGGCTGCCGAGCTGTTTCGAGGCGCAACCAGCACAGACAAAACCGCGCGTGGCCCGCGCCGCAACGGCCGGTGTCCGATGCCGCGCGGCCCCAGAACCACAGCGCAGCTAGGCTGGCGTTGCGTTCTTGTTACATCATACCACACCGCAGGGGGCCCGGAGCGGCACCGGGGCTTACTGGGGCCAGCCCGGCCCCTCCAGCAGCCAGGCGCCCATGATCACCTCATCGTCCTGGGCGAAGCACCAGCTGCCGCAGCGTGGGCACTTCCACTTGCTGACCCCCTCCTCCGTGGCCATCTCCTTGGGGGGCTGGGGGGCCATGAGGGTTCCACAGCCCTGGCACGTCATGCGCGCGCTCCTCTCGTTTAGGACTCGATAGTAGTGTATGCGGCGACTGTAACACGTGGGGGGCGGACTGTGGGAGCCCAGGCCGGGGGGATCAGCGCGGCCCGAGGTCCACGAGGCGGACTACCAGGGTGCCGTTGCCCTCGTTCCAGAAGCCCGCGGCGAACGTCCACTGCGCGAGGCCGGGCGCGGGCAGCGGCAGCTCCTGTTCCCACGGGGCGCGGCCGTGGAGGGTCCCGTCGTTGCTCCCCGCGCGGTGAGTGCCATCGCGCAGGAACCAGTTCTGGGTATACGTGCCGCGGAACGAGGCGCTCTCCCCGACTGGGATGACCTGCAGCCCGTAGCGCCGCGCGGGGTCGAGTGAGGCGCTGAGGAAGCCGCTGCTGTTGTAGCCCTGGAGCCACTGCTCGGCGATCACCGTGGCGGGCTGAGCAGCGGTGGGGCGCGCTGCGAGCAGCCACGCAAGTATAACCGCCAGCCACAACCGGCGCAGGAGCTGCGCGAGACCGTGCCGCCGCATCGTCGTGCTGCCTGCTCGCCGGGCCGCCCGGCCCTGGCCGCGTGGGCGCTCCCGGCGCCTGCTCTCTACTCTAGATGAACGTACGCCGGCCCGGAACGTTACACACCCGCCGGCTGGCGGCTGTGATGCTGTTGCGAGCGCTAGCGCGGCGCCCGGGCCGCCGGGCGTTCCTATACTGGGGCGCGGAGGTGCGAATGCAGTCGTCGTTCAGCGCGTGTCCTCGAATGCTTCGGATCTCGGTAGCTCCGCGGTTGCGGCTGCCGGGCTGGCAGGGCCTGCTGCTGGCCGGGGCGCTGGCCGCCGGCGGGGGGGTAGCTACGCTGGCAGGGGTGGCGCGGCCAGGCGTCGCCGAGGTCGCGCTGCCGCCCGAGCCCGCGCCAGCGGTCGAGGCGCCGCATTGGCGCCGCGTCCCGCTCGATCCCGTGCCGGTGGCGCTGCTCGGCGAGAGTGACCAGGCCGAGAGC
>DATGKN010000040.1:0-3842 GCA_035294645.1 Chloroflexota bacterium | reverse complement strand
CGGCACAGGCGCTGGACTACGTGGCCCACGAGCTGACGCACCAGGTCGAGCAGGGCGACAGCCCCCAGCGGCGCGATCTGGCACAGTGGTTCAACGAGGGCCTGGCCGAGCACGTCCAGCAGCTCGTGGTGCGCGAGCGCTACCCGGCCTACGCGGCCCGCGATCGCTGGCTGCGCGAGGCGCGGGTGGCCAGCGCGCTGCACACCGAGCGCCTGCCGCGCCTTGGCGACCTGACCAGCAACGCGCGCTGGCAGCAGGCGGCCGCCGGCGGCTGGGCCGGCCTGATCTACGCCCACAGCTCGCTGGTCGTCGACTGGCTCGCGGGCCAGTACGGGCTCGACCGGGTCGTCGAGGTGGTGCGCCGCACGGGCGCGCCGCTGCGCTTCGACGAGGTGTTCCACGAGGTGTTCGGGCTCAGCGTCGCCGAGGCCGAGCAAGGCGCCCGGGCGGCGTTCGAGGCCGAACTGCTGCCGCGCTACCCGCGCGGGCTGAGCGTGTTCGAGAGCGACGAGCCGGGCGAGAAGGCGGTGTACTTCGCCGTGGTGGGCTTCCAGCCGCGCGAGTGGCTCACCAAGGAGTACCGCTACGCGGACGGCGCGCCCGCCGACGGCGTCGGCGCCACGGGCACCCAGCCGGACAGCGACCGCACCGACCTGAGCGGCTTCGCCACCTGGCGCTGGACGCGTACCGGCGCGCTGCCGCCGGGCCAGCCCCCGCGCGTCGAGCTGACGGTGCGCGGCAGCGCCGGCAGCACCGCCACCCAGTCCGCCACGCTGCCCACCGTCCCCTGAACGCCCGTCTCTCGGCTCCCCGTGGGCTCGGCGGCCATGCCGCGCCTGCCGCATAATCCCGAACAAGACCGCGCTCGCGCCGTGGAGCGCGTGGTAGCCAGGAGGCACAGGTGCCGAGCGACTCCTCGACTGGCCAACGACCGCTGTCGCCGCCCCCGCCGAACGGCGCGCTGCGGGGGGTGCGCGCGCTCGAGTTGGGCACGCTCATCGCGGGGCCGTTCTGCGGCCATCTGCTGGCCGACCACGGCGCTGAGGTGATCAAGGTCGAGCCGCCCGGCCAGGGCGATGTCATGCGCCAGTGGGGCGGCGTGTACAAGGGCCTCGGCATGTACTGGCCGCTGATCGGCCGCAACAAGCTCGGCATCACCCTCGACCTGCGCCAGCCCCGCGGCCAGGCACTGCTGCGCCAGCTCGTGCGCCACGTGGACATCGTGGTGGAGAACTTCCGCCCCGGCACGCTCGAGCGCTGGGGCCTGGGCTACGACGTGCTCCGCGCCGAAAACCCCGGCCTGATCCTGGTGCGCGTGTCGGGCTACGGGCAGACCGGGCCGTACCGCGACAAGGCGGGCTTCGGCGCGATCGGCGAGGCGATGGGCGGGCTGCGCTACGTCACCGGCGAGCCGGGCCGGCCGCCGGTGCGCCCCGGGGTGAGCGTCGGCGACGCGCTGGCGGCCCTGTTCGGCTGCCTGGGCGCGCTGATGGCGCTGTACGCGCGCGATGGCCGCCAGGGCACCGGCCGCGGCCAGGTGGTGGACATCGCTATCTACGAGGCCGTCTGGGCCCTGATGGAGGGCATCTTGCCCGAGTGGGAGAAGCTCGGGCGCCTGCGCGAGCGCACCGGCAGCATCCTGCCCGGGGCGGCGCCGTCGAATGTGTACCCCACCGCGAGCGGCGAGTGGGTGGTGATCGGGGCCAACGCCGACACCGTGTTCCGCCGGCTGGCGGCGGCGGTGGGGCATCCCGAGTGGGCCAGCGACCCGCGCTTCGCCACGCACCAGGCGCGCGGCGAGCACCAGACGCTGCTCGACGACCTGATCGCCCAGTGGACCAGCGCGCACACCACCGACGCGGTGCTGGCGGCGATGGACGCGCACGGCGTGCCGGCCGGGCGGATCTACAGCGCGCGGGACATCGCCCGCGACCCGCACTACGCGGCGCGGGAGATGATCGTCGAGCAGTACCAGCCGCTGATCGGGGAGCCGATCCGGATGCAGGGGATCGTGCCGAAGCTGAGCGGGACGCCCGGGGCGGTGTGGCGGCCAAGCCCGCAGCTGGGGGAGCACAACGCGCTGGTGTACGGCCAGCTGCTCGGCCTGGGCTCGGCCGATCTCGCGGCGCTGGCCGCCGAAGGGGTGATCTGAGCCCGCCGCGCGCCTACTCCGCCACCGCGTCGGCCAGGCGCAGGCGGGCGATCTCGGCGATCTCGGCCAGCGCGGTGGCACGCTCGGTCGCCGCATCGTGCTGCAAGCGCGCCTCGAACGCGGCCAAGATGCTCGCGCGCGTGTGGTGCCGCACGGCGATGATGAAGGGAAACCCGAACCGCTCGCGGTAGCGGGCGTTGAGGTCCTGGAAGCGAGCGAACTCGGCGTCCGACAGGCGGTCGAGGCCCGCGCCGGCCTGTTCGGCGACCGACGCGGCGCTCAGGGTGGCGCGCCCCAGGCGCGTGCCGAGATCGGGGTGCGCGCGGATCAGCGCCAGCTGCTCCTCGGGGCGCGCGGCCTGCACCACCGCCACCAGGGCCGCGTGCAGGGCGTCGCGCGAGGCGAAGGGGCGCGCCGCCCACGCCCGCTCGGCGACCCACGGCGACCCTTCGAACACCCAGCCCAGTGCGGCGACGAACCCCGCCTGGTCCAGCGCGTTCAGCTCGGCCAACGTGTAGCGGGCCATAGGCGTCCTCCTCCGCCAGCGTGGCGTGGCTAGCTGCCGCGATACGAGGTGCTGGCGTAGCGCGACAGCAGCAGCGGGATGTGGTAGTGCTGGTCGGCGTCAAGGACCACTTCGAGGCAGACGCGCTGGAGGTACGGCGCCGCGCCGTCGCGCGCCTGCAGGTACGCGGCCACGTCGAACTCCAGGCGGTAGGTGCCGGCCGGCTGGGGCGCGGGCGCCAATGCCGCGATGCGCCCGTCAGCATTGGTGATGCCCTCGCCGACCGAGGTCCAGCCGTCGCCAGCGCGGCGGGCGAGCGCCACGGGCACCCCGCTCGCGGGCCGGCCTCGCTCGATATCGAGCACGTGGGTGGAGATGGTCACCCCGGCCATCGCGCCTCCTCGCTCTGTCACAGTAGGAGCGCCAGGGCCCACAGCGCACCGTACACGAGGTGCAGCCGCGCGGTCTGCTTGAGCGCCAGGTTGAGCGGGCGGCCCTCGGCGGTGAGCACCAGGCGCGCCGTGGGCGCCGCCAGCACGAGGCTCAGCCACGGCAGCCACCACCAGCGCGGGCCGCCGACGAGCGCCCAGAGGGGCGGCACGAGATAGGCCAGCGCCAGCAGCGCTACGTACTCGGCGCGCGTGCCCGACTGCCCCAGGAGGACCGCCAGCGTGTACTTGCGCGCCGCGCGGTCGGTGTCGATGTCCCGCAGGTTGTTGACCACCAAGATCGCGGTGACTAGCGCGGCCACGGGCAGCGCGGCCCACCAGGCCTCGGGCGGCGCGCCGCCGGTGAGCAGCAGCGCCATGCCTACCACGCCCAGCAGCCCGAAGAACACGAAGCAGACGAGGTCGCCCAGGCCGTGGTAGCCGTAGGGCCAGGGACCGCCGACGTACAGCACCGCGGCGAAGATGGCGGCCGCGCCGATCAGCAGGATGGGCAGCCCGCCGACCCACACGAGGTACAGGCCCAACAGCGTCGCGAGAGCGAATACCAGCAGCGCGGCGCGCCAGACCGTGGCGGGCGGTACCAACCCGCTCTGGGTCACGCGCGGCGGCCCCAGCCGGGCGCTGGTATCGGCTCCCTTGTGGTAGTCGAAGTAGTCGTTGGCCAGGTTACAGCCGATCTGGATCAGCAGCGCGGCGGCGAGCGCAACCACGAACGGCAGCGGCTGGAAGCTGCCGA
>DATGKN010000039.1:0-2672 GCA_035294645.1 Chloroflexota bacterium | reverse complement strand
GATCGGCGACATCCTGGATGACATCGAGGCGGGCCACCGCGCCGGCTGCCGCGCCGTGCTGGTGGACCTCGGCACCGAGCCGCGCCCGACGACTGCCTTGCGCTGGCCCGACTACGTAGCGCGCGACACGCGGCACGCGCTGCGGCTCGTGCGCGCTGTCGAGACAGGCGACCCGATGGTCGAGCGCGGCTACCGGCCCGCCGCCTGGTGCCCGGCTGTAGCGCCAGCGCGGGGGATACCCGGGGGGAGCCGATGACTAGCGCGGTCGACCGTGTGCGCGCGTTCCGCGGCCTGCGCGCGCTGTGCCTCGGCGACGTGCTGCTCGACAGCTACTACGAGGGCACGGCCGCCCGCCTGTGCGCCGAGGGGCCGGTGCCCGTCGTGCGCCAGACGGCCGAGGCGCACCTGCCAGGTGGCGCCGCGAACACCGCCGCCAACCTGCGCGCGCTCGGGGCCGAGGTGACGCTGCTGGGGCTGGTGGGCACGGACAGCGCCGGCGCGCTGCTGCGCCGCGCCCTGCGAACGGCCGGCGTGGACGACGGCGCGCTCGTCGCTGACGGGGCGGCGGCTACACTGCACAAGCTACGCATCCTAGCCGACGGCCAGTACGTCGTGCGCTTCGATCGGGGCGACACGGCGACTTGCGCGCCCGCGGCCCGCGTGGCGCTGGCGGCGCGGCTGGAGGCGGCGCTGCCGCGTGCGGACCTGGTGGTGCTCTCGGACTACGGCTACGGGGCGGCCAGTCCGGCGCTGCTGGAGCACCTGACCACGCTGCTGGCCCGCGCGCCGCGGGTGCTGGCCGTGGATTCGAAACGGCTGGCGCACTACGCCCGCGTGCCGGCCACGGTGGTCACGCCCAACCACCTGGAGGCGCGGCTGGCCGTTGGCGCGCCGCCGAGCGAGCCGGCGCCCACCGATCCGGACGCCGTGGCCGCGGTGGGGCGGCAGCTCCTGGCCCGGCTGGCCGCCGACTGGGCGACGATCACCTGTGCGGCCCAGGGCGTCGTGGCTGTCGGGCGCGCGGGCGAGGCCCTGCACATCCCCGCCTGTCCCGTGGCCCAGCCGCACGACATCGGCGCGGGCGACTCGTTCCTAGCGGCGCTGGCACTGGCGCTGGCGGCCGGCGCGCCGATGGAGGAGGCCGCCCGGATCGCCGTCGAGGCGGCGGGCATCGCCGTGAGCAAGCCGCGCACGGCGGTGGTGTCGCAGCAGGAGCTGCTCCAGCGGCTGAGCCTCCGCGCGCTGGCGAGCGGTCCCGAGGACCCCGTGCGGGCCGTGGCGCGGCTGGCCGAGCAGCTCGCCGCCGAGCGCCAGCGCGGGCGCCGCGTGGTGTTCACCAACGGGGTGTTCGACCTGCTCCACGCGGGCCACGTCGCGTTCCTGCGCCGGGCGCGCGCGCTGGGCGACGTGCTGGTGGTCGGCGTGAACACCGACCGCAGCGCGCGGCGGCTGAAGGGCGCGGGCCGGCCAATCATGGCCGAGCGCGAGCGGCTAGCGCTAGTGGCGGCGCTCGACGCGGTCGATCACGCCGTCCTGTTCGACGAGCCCACGCCGGCCGAGCTGATCCGGCTACTGCGGCCGGACGTGCACGTCAAGGGGGGCGACTACCGCGACGTCCCGCTGCCAGAGGCCGAGGCAGTGGCCGCGGTCGGCGGCCAGGTGGTGATCCTGCCGCTGGCGGGCGACCAGAGCACGACCCGCGTCATCGCGCGCGTGCTGGCGCTCGCGCTGGGCGCCAACGGAGGCAGGCCGTGATCGACCCGCGCTGGGCGGCAGCGTGCCGCGTGCTGGCCGTGCGCCTCGACAACCTCGGCGACGTGCTGGTGACCACCCCGGCCATCCACGCCATCCGTGAGTCGCTCCCGCGGGCGACCATCACCCTGCTGGCCAGCCCGGTGGGCGCGCAGGCCGGCCGGCTGAACCCGGACGTCGATGCCGTGATCGAGTACGAGGCGCCGTGGATGGACCCCTGGTGCCGCCTGCCGCAGGACAGCGCCCGCGAGCGGCGCATGATCGAGACCGTGCGCGCCGGCCGCTTCGACGCGGCCGTGATCTTCACATCGTTCCGCCAGAGCCCGCTGCCGGCGGCCTACCTCTGCTACCTGGCCGACGTGCCGCTGCGGCTGGCGGCCTCGATCGACGGCCCGGGCTCGCTGCTGACCACGCGGCACCGGCCTCCCGAGCGGCTGATGCACGAGGTGGAGCGCGGGCTGGACCTGGTGGGGGCCGTGGGCCTGACGACCCAGCGGCGGCATCTGGTGCTGGCCGTGCCGGACGACGCCCGTGCGGCGACGCACGCCGCGCTGCGAGCCGCCGCCGTGCCCGACGACCGCTGGCTGGTGGTCGTGCACCCGGGGTGCAGCATGCCCGCGCGCACCTATCCCGCGCCGCTGTACGCCGCGGCCATCGAGCAGCTGGTCGCCCGGCTGGGCGCCACGGTGGTGCTCACGGGCACGGCGGCCGAGCGCGCGCTGGTAGCGGGCATCCGCGCGCAGCTCACGCCCGCGGCCCGCGCCCACACGCGCGACTTTGTGGGCGCGGGCGATTTCGCGCGCTTCTGTGCGCTGGTCGAGGCGGCCGACGTGGTGGTGACCAACAACACTGGCCCGATGCACGTCGCCGCCGCCGTGCAGACGCCGGTGGTGGCGCTGTTCGCGCTCACCAACCCGCCG
>DATGKN010000038.1:0-14159 GCA_035294645.1 Chloroflexota bacterium | reverse complement strand
CCGGCGCCACACCCGCTCGTTCCAGAGCCACCGCGAAGACATCCACCGCGGGCTTGGCGGTCGCCACGTCGTGGGAGGTGATCACGCCAGCAAGCGCATCAGCGCCGCGCAGGCGCGGGAGCAACCGCGCGAGCTCCTCCGTTCGTGTCCATCAGCGTACCGTCCAAGTCGAACAACACCGCCTCGATCACCGCGTACCTCCTCCCAGCAGCCCGCTCAGCCCCCCGCCGCGCCCGGGTCCAGCGGCTAGATGCAGAGCGCGTACCCCGGGGCGCCGCGCGGGCCAGCCGCGGTGGGAGAGTCCCTTCGGCTAGACGAAGCGGCAGGGCAAGCGCAAAGCGTCGGCCAGCAGGCGCTCGTACTCGGCCGCCGAGACGGTGAACGCGCCGAACCGCGCCAGGTGCTCGGTGAGGTATTGCGCGTCGAGCAGCACGTAGCCGCGCTCGCGCAGGCGCTCGACCAGAAAGGCGAAGCAGACCTTCGAAGCGTCGGGCACCCGGTGGAACATCGACTCGCCCATGAACGCACCGCCGAGGGCCACGCCGTACAGCCCGCCCGCGAGCTGGCCATCCAGGTAGGCCTCGACGCTATGGGCATACCCAAGCGCGTGCAGCTCGGTGTACACCCGCTCGAGCTCTTCGGAGATCCACGTCTCGGGGCGCTCGGCACAGGCGCGGATCACCGCCGCGAACGCCGTGTTCACCCGCACCTCGAAGCGGCCACGGCGGATGGTGCGCCGCAGCGAACGAGGGAGGTGCACGCGCCCGGGGTCGAAGATGGCGCGCGGGTCGGGCCGAAACCAGAAGATGCGGCCATGGCGCGAGGACGCCATGGGGAACAGGCCCTGACAGTAGGCGCGCAGCACCAGCTCAGGGGTCAGCCGCAAGACCCTGGGCCCTCCTTACCCACGCGCCCGGCCGGGCTGGCGTATCCTGGAATGGTGGCCGGGCCCCGCCCCGCGGTTGACGTGGGCCGGATAGGGCGCGATGATGGGAGGAGCGCCAGCCGGCGGAGCGCGACGGACTGGATAGCCCCCTGGCGAGCGGTATAATCCCAGCTGGGCCGCCAGCCACACGCGCCGCGGTCCGCCCTCTCCCTGGCCACCATGCACGGATGAGGCGTAGACAGCATGGTCGGAACACTCGCCCTCTACCACACCTCGGTCGGCAAGAAAATCCTCATGGCCGTCACCGGCCTGGTACTGTTCGGGTTCGTTTTCCTGCACATGGTCGGCAATCTCAAGATCTATTTCGGGCGGGAAGAAATCAACACCTACAGTGAATTCTTGCGCGTGGTGGGCTACCCGCTGGTGCCACACGAGTATGCGCTGTGGGCCGCGCGGCTAGTGCTGCTGGCCTGCGTGGCGCTGCACATCTGGGCCGCCTACGAGGTCAGCCGACAGGACCTCGCGGCCCGGCCGGTCGGCTACGCCCAGCGCAAGTACCTGGCCGCCACCTACGCCTCGCGCACCATGCGCTGGAGCGGCGTGATTATCGGGCTATTCGTGGTGTACCACCTGCTGCACTATACCACCGGCACGCTGCACCCGCGCTTCGTCCCGGGCGACGTATACGGCAACATGGTGATCGGGTTCCAGAATCCCCTCGCCTCCGCCGTGTACATCGTGGCCATGATCTTCCTGGGGCTGCACCTGTACCATGGCGTCTGGAGCATGGCCCAAACGCTGGGCTGGCGCTCGCGGCGCAGCGACCGGCTCTGGCGGGGCTTCGCCTCGCTGATGGCAGTGGGGATCACGCTCGGCTATATCAGCATCCCGATCGCCGTGTTGCTCGGGCTCGTGCGCTAGGCGCCGGTGTAGAGAAAGGACTGGGACGATGGCTATCGAGACACCCACCCCGCCCGCGCGGGTGCCGCCGGCCGAGTGGGAGCTGGCCGACGTCGTGTTGGACGCCAAGATCCCTAGCGGGCCGATCGAGCGGAAGTGGGAGAAGGCCAAGTTCGAGATGAAGCTGGTGAGCCCCGCCAACCGGCGGCGGTTCACGATCCTCGTGGTCGGCTCCGGCCTGGCGGGCGCCTCGGCCGCCGCCACGCTGGGCGAGATGGGCTACCATGTCAAGTGCTTCTGCTACCAGGACAGCCCGCGCCGCGCCCACAGCATCGCCGCCCAGGGCGGCATCAATGCGGCCAAGAACTACCGCAACGACGGCGACAGCGTCTACCGCCTGTTCTACGACACGATCAAGGGCGGCGACTTCCGCTCGCGTGAGGCCAATGTCTACCGGCTGGCCGAGCTGAGCGTCAACATCATCGACCAGTGCGTGGCGCAGGGCGTGCCGTTCGCCCGCGAGTACGGCGGCCTGCTTGATACGCGCTCGTTCGGGGGCGCGCTCGTCTCGCGCACCTTCTACGCCCGCGGCCAGACCGGCCAGCAGCTGCTGCTGGGCGCCTACCAGGCGCTGTGCCGCCAGATCCAGGCCGGCACCGTGCAGATGTTCCCGCGCACCGAGATGCTGGACCTCATCGTCATCGACGGCGCGGCGCGCGGCATCGTCACGCGCGACTTGGTCACCGGCGAGGTCCGCTCGCACCTCGGCGACGCCGTGGTGCTGTGCACTGGCGGCTACGGCAACATCTTCTACCTGTCCACCAACGCCAAGGGCTGCAATGCCACAGCGATCTGGCGCGCGCACCGGCGCGGCGCGGCGTTCGCCAACCCCTGCTTCACCCAGATCCACCCCACCTGCATCCCGCTGTCGGGCGACTACCAGTCCAAGCTCACGCTGATGAGCGAGAGCCTGCGCAACGATGGCCGCGTGTGGGTACCCAAGCAGCCGGGCGACCCGCGCCCGCCCAACGAGATCCCCGAGGCAGAGCGCGACTACTACCTGGAGCGCAAGTACCCCACCTACGGCAATCTGGCCCCGCGCGACATCGCCTCACGCGCCGCGAAGCAGGTGTGCGACGAGGGCCGCGGCGTGGGCCCCGGCGGGCTGGGCGTGTACCTCGACTTCTCCGACGCCATCAAGCGCCTGGGCGTCGAGCGCATCCGCGAGCGCTACGGCAACCTGTTCGACATGTACGAGCGCATCACGGGCGAGGACCCGTACAAGGTGCCGATGCGCATCTACCCCGCCGTGCACTACACCATGGGCGGCCTGTGGGTCGACTACTACCTGATGAGCACTATCCCGGGCCTGTTCGTGGGCGGCGAGGCCAACTTCTCCGATCACGGCGCCAACCGCCTCGGCGCCAGCGCGCTGATGCAGGGCCTAGCCGATGGCTACTTCATCCTGCCGCTGACCGTCGGCAACTACCTGGCCCAGGCCAAGCTGCCCAAGGTGGACCTCGACCACCCGGTCGTGCGCGCCGTGGAGGGCGAGGTGCAGGCACGCATCAAGCGGCTGCTGGAGATCAACGGGCGCCGCACGGTCGACGAGTTCCACCGCGCGCTCGGCCGGCTGATGTGGGACTACTGCGGCATGGCCCGCAACGAGCCCGGCCTGCGCTACGCCCTGGCCAAGATCCCGGAGCTGCGCGAGGAGTTCTGGCAGGACGTGCGCGTGCCGGGCAGCGGGGCCGAGCTGAACCAGGAGCTGGAAAAGGCCGGACGCGTGGCCGACTTCTTCGAGCTGGCCGAGCTCCTCGCGCTCGACGCCCTGCACCGCGACGAGTCGTGCGGCTGCCACTTCCGCGAAGAGCACCAGACCGAGGACGGCGAGGCGAAACGCGACGACGAGCGCTTCGCCTACGTGGCGGCCTGGTTCTGGAACGCGGCCGGCCCGCCGCGGCTGGCCAAGGAGCCGCTGGTGTTCGAGTACATCCCGCTGGCCCAGCGCAGCTACAAGTAGGGTGCTGGCATGCGTCTGATACTGAAGATCTGGCGCCAGCCCGGGCCCGACGCCCCCGGGCGGTTCGTCACCTACGAGCACAACGACGTCAACCCGCACATGTCCTTCCTGGAGATGCTGGACGTGCTCAACCAGCAGCTCATCCGGAAGGGCGAGGACCCCATCGCCTTCGACCACGACTGCCGCGAGGGCATCTGCGGCATGTGCAGCATGGTCATCAACGGCGTGCCCCATGGCCCCCAACGCGCCACTACGACCTGCCAGCTGCACATGCGGCACTTCAAGGATGGCGACGTGATCACCATCGAGCCCTGGCGAGCACGCGCTTTCCCGGTGATCAAGGACCTGGTGGTCGACCGCAGCGCGTTCGACCGCATCATCGCCGCCGGTGGCTACATCTCGGTGAACACCGGCGCCGCCCCCGAGGCAGC
This sequence comes from Chloroflexota bacterium, assembly GCA_035294645.1. Lineage (GTDB taxonomy): Bacteria > Chloroflexota > UBA6077 > UBA6077 > JAJPHF01 > JADGHJ01. The sequence goes on along the minus strand of DATGKN010000038.1, from coordinate 9,919 downwards.
GTCGATCCTGGTACCTAAGACGGACGCCGACCGCGCGTTCGACGCCGCCGCCTGCATTGGGTGCGGCGCCTGCGTGGCGGCCTGCCCCAACGCCTCGGCCATGCTGTTCACCGCCGCCAAGGTCGCCCACCTCAATAGCTTGCCGCAGGGGCAGCCCGAGCGGTACCAGCGCGTGGTGCGCATGGTCGCGCAGATGGAGAAGGAGGGGTTCGGCCACTGCACCAACCACGGCGAGTGCGAGGCCGCCTGCCCCAAGGAGATCAGCCTCGATACCATCGCCCAGCTCAACCGCGACCTACTCGCCGCCGCGCTGAAGGGCGTGCGGGCGTAGGCCCGCCAGGCGCGCGTGGGCCCCTGGCTGACATCCGTCATCGCTTGGCCGGGGCGCCCCAGGGCAGCTGGCCGATGAGCTGAATCCGCCGCCGCCCGCCAGCCGGAGCCTATCGGTTACGGCGGCAGCCCGCCCCCCGGCGAATTCGGTGGGGCCGGCAATAGGGCGGCGGGCTCGGGGGATTGGGCGTAGAAAAAGCCCGCGTCCAGGAGGGGACCACGGGCACCGGTGCCTGGGGCCGGGCCAGGCGTCAGCGCTTCGGCTCGCGTGGCTCCTTCGACTCGCCGCTCTTGCCAAGGTCGTCGATGTCCAGGCTCTCGATGAACTGCTTGAAGACGCTGAGCTTCTCCTCGTCGACCGGGGCGGACTCCTCCTTGGTGACCGCAGGCTCGCTCTCGGCCTCCTCGCTCTCGAACACAATGCCCGCCTGGTCGAGCACCGACTCCTCGACGTAGATCGGCACCTTGGCGCGGATGGCCAATGCGATCGCGTCGCTGGGCCGCGAGTCGATTTCCAGATGCTGCCCGCCGTGGTCGAGGATCAGCCGGGCGTAGAAGGTCTCGTCGGCCAGATCGTTGATCACGATCTGGGTGAGCCGCGCGCCGAGCGTCTGCATGACCCGCCCGAGCAGGTCGTGTGTCAGCGGGCGGCTGACGGGCACGTTCTGCATCGGGATGGCGATGGCGTCGGCCTCGAAGTGCCCGATCCAGATGGGCAGAAAGCGCGGTCCGGTCTTCTCCTTGAGCATCACCACGCGCTTGTAATTCTGCATGTTGACGCGGATGCTCTCGACGTAAACCTCGATCACCGCCAGTCTCCTTCGCCCATCACCACGGCAGTGCGATGAGCCGACCCGCCCCGACGGCCCGTCGCAGCCCCGCGCCGAGTCTCCGCCCTGCGGGCCGCCCCCGCGTCTAGGAGCTATTCTACACTCCCGCCCTGAAGGCGGGCAAAGCGCCGGCCGCTTGGTAGCCCCCAGCCCGGGCCCGGCGCGCGAAGCATGCCCACCCTGCGCCGGGCGGCGTGCCCAAGGTTCAGACCGGCCGCGCGAGCCGGCCCGCCGCATTCCTGGCCTCTCCACCCAAGGCAAAACCGCCGCGATTCGATAGGGTAGTAGTGGAACGTGCGGTGGCCGGCTCGCCCGGCGCCGACCGGAGGAACTTGGCATGCCAGCGATCCTCGATCCCGCTCCAGCCACCGACTGCCCTGGCGCGGCCCCCACGGGGCAGGACGGCCGCGCCGGGAGCCCACTATCGCTGCCCGCGCGCCCCGGCCCCTCGCCCGCCCTGGCGGCCACCCGGGGTCTCGCCTGGCGACTCGCGGTCGCGGCCCTCGGCGCACTGCTCGGTGTGCAGGTACCCATCCCATGGGGCGGGCTGCTGGGCGCGCTGCTCGCGGCGCTGCTCGCCGAACTCGTCTTGCGTCCCCAGCTCGGTACCTGCTCCTGGAGGCGGTTGCTCGCGCGTGGGGCTTTCGGCTGCGTCGTTGGGCTCTCGCTAGTGCCCGCGCTGGCCAACCCAGCGCTATTGCCCTATGCCCTGTGGCCGACCGGCGCGCTGCTAGTCTGCTGGTTCGGCGGGGCTGCCCTCATCGCTCGCGTCGGCCGCTTGGACCTACTCACCGCGCTAGCCATGCCCACCGCCCTGGGCGGGCAGGGCCGCCGGCGATGGCTGGTCCTTGCCCTCCAGCAAGCCCGGAGCCTCGCCCTGCTACTGCTCGCCGCCTGGCTGGCCCAGTAGTCAGTCGCCGCCAGCACCGCCCCCCGCTTGACCGGCGCGACGGCGGCTGGCTACACTGGGGGCCCGTGCACCTCTCGGGCCGCCGCGGAAACAGCCACGAGCGCGGCATCAGGTCGTGGCCTCGGGCCGCTACCACGCTGCAGGCCCGCGGGCATGCGCACCCACCGCCAAGGCCGGAAGGGAGTAAGTCATGCGGTTGCAAGGACGAGTGGCGATCGTCACGGGCGGCGGGCACGGCATCGGCCGCGCCTACGTGCTCGGTCTGGCGCGCGAGGGCGCGCGGGTAGCTATCGCCGAGCTCGACGCCGCCGCCGCCGAGCGGGTCGCCAACGAAGTCGCCGCCGCGGGCGGGGAGGCGCTGGCTATCCCTACCGACGTGTCCGACGAGGCCTCGACCCGCAACATGGCGCGGGTCACCGCCGAACGGTTCGGCGGCATCGACATCCTGGTAAACAACGCCTCCATCTTCGCCACCATCCCCATGTCGCGCGTGGGCTTCGAGCAGATCTCCGTCGAGGAGTGGGACCGCCTCATGGCGGTGAACCTCAAGGGGCCGTGGCTATGCGCGCGGGCGGTGGTGCCGTACATGCGCCAGCGCGGCAAGGGCAAGATCATCAACATCGCCTCGGGCACCGTGCTAGATGGGGGCGGCGGCACGCGGGCGCACTACGTGGCCTCCAAGGCCGGGGTGGTCGGGCTCACGCGCACGTTGGCCTGCGAGCTGGGCAAGGACAACATCTGCGTGAACACCCTCGCCCCGGGCTCGACCCTCAGCGAGGAGAACCCCACCGAGGACATCCTGCGCTTCCGGCAGGCGGCGGCCGCCACCCGGGTGCTCAAGCGCGTGCAGCGACCGGAGGATCTGGTCGGCACGGTGTTGTTCCTCGCCTCCGACGACAGCGACTTCATGACCGGCCAGATGATCGTCTGCGACGGCGGCGACAACCTCTACTAACAGGCGAGGAGTCGCGCATGGTAGCTACCACGTTCCGCGCCGAGATGGCGGAGATGGTCAACCGCCGCCACTGCATCCGCCACCCGCTCACCGAGGCCTGGGCCCGCGGCGAGCTGAGCCGCGAGCAGCTCGCGCGCTGGGCCGTCGAGCACTACCACTACACCAAAGATCTCTACTTCTTCTACGGCCGCATCATCGCCAACTGCCCCGTGCCCGCGGGCCGTGCGATGGAGCTGGACAACCTGGCGGACGAGGAGAACCCCGACGACGTTCACAACCAGCAGCTGCTGGACTTCATCGCCGCGTGCGGCTTCGATCCCGCGCATGCCGTGCAGGCCGATCCGCTCCCCACGACCAAGGCACTGCGCGACTGGCTAACCCTCCTCTGCGAGAAGCGCACCTGGCAGGAAGCCGTCGCCGGGCTACATATAGGCATGGAGTCGCAGTTCACTACGATCTGCGCGCGGGTGGCGCCCGTGCTGCGCGACCACTACGGGTTCCGCGAGCACGAGCGCCGCTTCTTCGACACGCACATCGGCGCCGACGAGGAGCACGGCCGCCGCGCCTACGACGTGGTGGAGCGCTACACCCCGCCCGAGCTGCGCCCGCGGGTCCTCCAGGCGATCTGGGAGGGGACCGAGAAGCGCTGGGGCTACTTCGACGGCGTCTATCTCAAGTACGTGCGGGGGTACAGCCTCGGCCACCAGCCCGACTATCCGCTCAAGCCCCGCAGTTCGTGACCCGTGTACCGCACCGTCCCACGGCCGCCGTAACCAGCAGGCCCGCCGCGGGCGCGCCGGGGGATTGCCCAGGGCTAGCGACACCCGATGCTAGGCGCGCGCCGCTGCGGGCAACGCCGCGGGCGCTGGGACCTGCACGGGCGCGGGCCCGGCCGGCAGCCAGAAGCGGAAGGTGGCGCCCTCGCCCGGCGCGCTCTCGGCCCAGATCCGGCCGCCGTGCGCCTCGACGTAGCCGCGGGCGATCGCCAACCCCAGCCCCGAGCCGCCGCTGCGCCGCGAGCGCGACGGATCCGCGCGGTAGAAACGCTCGAAGATATGCGGCAGGTCCGCGGGGGCGATGCCCGGCCCGGTGTCGCGCACGGCGAAACAGACGCCCATCACCTCGGCGGTCGCCGGGCCCCCCGTGCGCTTGCGGTCCGCGCGCGGCGCCTCGGCCGGCGCGGCCGTGGCCGACACGGTCACCGTGCCCCCCGGCGGGGTGTAGCGCAGGGCGTTGTCGAGCAGGTTAGCGAGTACCTGCGTCACACGCTGCTCGTCGGCCAGCACCAACGGCAGCGCGTCCTCGACCTGCCCGCGCAGCTCTACCCCCCGCGCCGCGGCGCGGGCCGACGCCGCTGCCACCGCCCGCCGCACCAGCGCCGCCGGCTCCAGCGGCTCGCGCTCCAGCCGCAGCGCCCCGACATCGGCCAGCGACAGCTCGCGGAGGTCGGCCACTAGCTTGGCGAGCAGGCGCGTCTCGTCGCGGATCGACTCCAACCGCTCGCGGTCGGCCGGGTATACGCCGTCGAGCATGGCGTCGACGGTGCCCTCGATCACGGTGAGCGGCGTGCGCAGCTCGTGGGCCACGTCGGCCACCAGGTTGCGACGCGCCGTCTCGGCACGCTCCAGGCTGGCCGCCATGTCGTTGAACGCCACCGCCAGCTCGGCCACCTCGTCGTGGCCGCGCACCGGCACGCGCTGGCGCAGGTTGCCGGCCGCCAGCGCCCGCGCGCCCGCCGCCAGCTCGCGCAGCGGCTGCGCTAACTGACGGGCCAGCAGCAAGCTCAGCAGCGCGGCCAGGGCGGCAGCGGCCAGGGCCGACACCAGCAGCGCGCGGCCCACGCGCTCCATGAAGCTGGCCTCGGGGGAGATGGTCGTGGGCGGCGGGCGCAGGATCTCCGGGCCCAGCACCACCTGGCGCGGTGGCGCGTGACGCGCCTCCCGCTCCGCCCCCTCGCCGCGCCCCCCTATGCCCGCGGTGGCCCGCGAGTCGGTGGGCTCCGCGGCCGCGCGCGGCCCAGGCTCCTTGCCCTCTACCAACGCGCGCAGCACCGGCCCCTTGGCGCTCCCCTCCACAACAACCGTGCGGGGGCCGCGCCAGGAGGACGGCATGGCCAGCGCCGCGTACAGCGTACCCACTACCTGGCCATCACTAACCAGCGGCACGCCCGGCCCCAGGCCGAGCGCGCTGGCCGGTTGGCCCCGTGCCTCCTCCTCGCTGTCGGCAATCACCCGCCCCGCGGGATCCGCCAGCACCAGCCGGTCCTGCGGGCGCGCCAGTGAGGGCAACACGGCCTCGATCCCCGCCCAGTCACCGCGCCGGCGATAGTACTCCTGCAGGGTGGCGAGCACCCGGTCGAGGTAGCCGTATCGTCCACGCTCGACATAAGTCTGAAAGGCATCGCTCGTCTCGCGGCTCGCCAGCAGCGCGACCCCGCCCGTGCTCACCACGATCACGGCCAAGAACGCCAGGGCCAGGCGCATCCCCAGGCTACGCACGGGCGGCCTCCTCGCTCGCGGCGGGCGCCGCGCGCTCCTCATCGTCGGCCAGCTTGTAGCCGACGCCGTACACGGTGACCACGTAGCGGGGCTGGCGCGGGTTCGGCTCCAGCTTGGCCCGCAGGTTCTTGATATGGCTATCGATCGCGCGCTCGTAGCCCTCGAACGCCGTCCCGGGCAGGCGGTCGAGCAGCTGCAGCCGCGTCCACACCCGCCCCGGCCGCTCGGCCAACGCCTGCAGCAGGGCGAATTCACTGGGGGTGAGCGGCACGAGCTGGCCGGCGCGGCGCACCTCGTGCCGCTCGACATCGATCTCCAGGTCGGCGTGGCGGAGCACAGGCGGGCAGTTGGCGGGCGCGGCCGTGCGCCGCAGCACCGCGCGGACGCGCGCCACCAACTCCTTGGGATCGAACGGCTTGGCCACGTAGTCGTCGGCGCCCAGCTCCAGCCCGACGATCTTGTCGGTGGTGTCGTCGCGGGCGGTGAGCATAATGATGGCCGGGCCAGGCGAGCCCGCCCGCAGCGCCCGGCAGACATCCCAGCCTGACAGCTCGGGCAGCATCAGGTCGAGTACCACCAGCGCGGGCCGCTCGCGCCGGGCCAGCTCCAGCGCCGTGGCCCCATCGGCGGCGACCAGTACGTGGTAGCCTTCCCGGGCGAGGTAAGCTCGCACGATGTCGACGATCTTCGGCTCGTCGTCCACCACCAGGATCGTCGCGCCCCGCGCCATGCGCTCCGCCCTTGCCACTCCTCGCTTCTATCGTACTCCGCGCAGCCCCCACTCCGCAGCCAGCGTGGCTACTGGCCAGCGGGCGGGTTGCCTCCCCGGGGGCCCCGCGGGCCCGCCGGTGGCTGGGGCGGGCGTTCGCGGGAAGCGGGCGGGTGCGGCGTACGGGTGATCCAGTTGGGCGCGAACGCCTGCACCACGCCCAGCAGGGCATCGGCCTGCTGCTGAGTCAGCCGGCCCGCCGCGACCGCCGCGTTGAGCCGCTCGCGGGCTACGTCGGTGATAGCGGTCAGCAAGGCGCTCTGATCGATGCCCTGGGCCGCCGCGATGTCGGCCAGGCTCCGCCCGCCGCGCAGCTCCGTGCGCAACTGGTCGCCACTTAGCCCCAGCCGCCCGGCCAGACTATCCAGCGCTTCCTGCCCGCGCAGGGCGCCCGGCCCTGGCGGCCCCAGGTGCCGCCCCGGCGCACGGGGGGCGCGGCCCTGCGGCGGCGTGGCAGTGAGCCACTGGTCGAGCCGCTGCTCGATCTGGGCGAACCGCGCGTCGGCCTGCTGCTGGGTCAGTCGGCCGGCCGCCACCGCCGCGTCGAGCCGCTCGCGGAGCCGCGCCGTGATGGCCTGTTTCACCGTCGCCATGTCCACGCCGCGCGCCGCCGCGATCTCGGCGACGCTGTGGCCCGCGCGCAGCTCCGTGCGCAACTCCGCAGGCGTCATGCCCAGCGCCGAGCTGACCGTGTCCAGCCAGCCCGGCGCGGCGCCGCGCCGGCTCTGCTCCGTAGGCGGGTTGGCAGGGGGAGAAGTGCCTTGCGCCCAGGTAGGCGCCGCGACGATCGCCGCGCCCAGCGCGACCGCCAGCGCCATCCCGCTCATGCTTGCTATCCAGCGCCGTTGCATCGTGTCCTCCCGGAGGCCCTCGCATCGCCTCCCTCTATGCAACACGATACCGCGCGGACGCGCTGGGAGTAGCGAACGGCGCGTGCAGAGTTCGTGGAGATGTGATGGAGGCACGCCTCACGAGGCGCGCGAGAGATCGGCGGCCGCCGGCTCTTCCCCCGGCAGGCCAGGCGGTAGCTCCCAGAGCAGCCGCTCGGCCTCGACCACGGCCCGCTGTAGAGTCTCGGCGCACACGGGGTCGTCGCAGTGGACCGCAGTGGCGTGCGTGTCTAGGAAATCGCGTACGATCAACGTCAGGCGGGTCAGGGCGATGTGCAACGCCGCCGCCGCGCGGAAGCGCGCCAGATCGCTGGCGGTGCCGGCGAGCTGCTGGACGCGGAACAGCGGCCGCAGCTCCTGGTCGTGGGCCAGCCAGGTAGTCGCGCCCTCGGCCTCCCACTGCCAGCGGCCCCGCGTGTAGGGCACCGCGGGCGACCGCAGCCAGCGATAATCGTTCGGAACGTACTCGCTCTCGCTCACGCCCACTCCTCGCTCACCAGGTTAGCGAGCCTGGACTCACGGCTCACTGGTGATTCCGCAGCAGCGCGGCGGGTGCGACAGCCCGCTGCCTAGCGGGGGGCTGCGGTGGTCAGGGGCTCGCGGCGCACCACCGCGTCCGGGTGGGGCAGGATGGCGAGCACGCGCAAGTAGCCCGCGCTGGTGTTGCAGTAGCCGTGCCAGGTGTAGGGCGGGATGATCAGGCTCATGTCGGGGCCGATCCGGTACGTCTCGTCGCCGATCGTGGCCTCCCCCTCGCCCTCGAGGACCACGATGACCTCCTCGTAGGGGTGCCAGTGGCGGGCCACGACCTCGCCGGGCTCGTGGTCGATCCGCCACACCGACTGCTGCGTGGCGCCCACCTCGGCGGTCGCGACCTTGCGGATCGATAGCCGTCCCGACTGCGACGGCACGCGCGGGCGCGCGGCATGGTCGATCACCATCGCAGCTCTCCTTCCAGCAGCTCGCGGGCTTCCCGCGGGTAGTGTAGCCGAGTGCTCACGCCTCCGCGCGTCCCAGGGCCCGCCGGCACGCGACTACCATGCGGCTGGCGCCCAGCACGCCGAGATACACGGCGAGCAGCAGCGCCGGCAACAACACGAATAGCGCCGGCAAGCCGACCTGCTCGGCCAGCAGGCCGCCGGCCAACGGTCCCAGAATGTTGCCGGCGTCGGTGGCGAAGTTATACATCCCGGCGGCCAGTCCGCGCTGGCGCGGGTCGTCGCCACCGTACTCCACCGCGGCGGCCATGCTGCCGACCAACGCGCCGGAGCGCAGCCCCCCGAGCACGATGTGCAGCCCCAGCAGCGGCCAGAAGCTGGTGAACAGGGGCACCAGCGCCGTCAGGCTGGCCGAGGCGACCAGCGCTCCCGTAGCGATGCGGCTGTAGGGGACCCGCCGGCCGGTCTGCCCCACGAACGGGCGGGTGAGCATGCTGGCGCTGCTGTACGCGCCGCGCTGCACGCCCAACACGCTGAGGCTGAGCCCCACGTTGAGTCCGTACAGCGGGTAGAACACCCACATCACTTGGAACAGCGCGTTGACCGTGAACGCCTGCAGTGCAGGAATGAGCAGTGGCAGGCTGGCCAGCATCCGGAGATCGCGTGGCGCGAACGCCAGCGCTGGCCGCGCCCGGGGAGCCGACAGCGGGGGCGGGCGCGCCGCCCACTGCCGCAGCAAGGGCAGCACGCCGAGCACCACGGCTGCTGCTAGCTGGAACGTTGCCCCGTAGCCTAGCGTGTCGACCAACACGCCGGTGCCGTAGTTGCCTACCGAATAGGCCGCCGCCATCCAGAACAGGTACCAGCCCGTGACCGCGCCCCGCTGCTCCGGCCGCTCGATGGCGCTCATGAGCAGGGTCATGTTCACCGTGGTGACCACCCCATAGGCGATGCCACCGACGACGCGCAAGGCGAACAGCGCGCCGTAGCCATCCGCCAGCGCGTAGGCCGCGGTGCTGGCCCCTTGGACTAGCGCGCCCACCGCGATGGCCCGCGGCGCACTGGCGCCGTGGAACAGCGCGCCGGTCGGCAGCCGCGAGAGCAGGCTGGCCACCGCGAACACCGACATCAGCCCTCCGATGGCCGCCACCTCGTAGCCCTGCTCGCGAGCGAACGGCGGGAACACCGAGTTGGCCGCCATGTAGCTCAGCGAGCTGAAGAACGCTACCAGGTACATCTGGCGGACCGGGGTAAGGCGCACTCCACGATGGGGGAGCATGCGCGCCTCCATGCCAGCCCTCCTGTGGGCGAGGCCTGCCGCAGCCCCCGCCACCAACGGGCACGGAAGCGCGGCAGGCCGCGAAGCGGTCGCGCCCGAATGGTATCCTAACGAGCACGTGGGGGGACACGCGGGGGGAGGAGCCACAGGAGTGGGGGTGGAAGCCACAGGAGCGCTGAACCGGCTCGGTGCGCTGCCGTTCCTGCTGGCCTTCGCCGTGCTGCTGTTGGTCCACACCGCCGAGGGCATCTCGCAAGCGATCCTCAGCCCCTACCTGCAAACCGCTGGCTACTCGCTCGCCGACATTGGGCTCCTGGTCGGCCTGGCCCCCGCGATCAGCCTGGTGTCGCGCCTCCCCGTGGCGCTGGTGTATCGCGGCGCGCGGGCGCGCTGGCTGCTGGCCGGCGCCGCCGCCACGTTAGCGGCCAGCTATCTGCTGTATCTCCTCCCGGCCGCCGTTCCGCTCGCGCGGCTCCTACACGGCGCCAGTTTCGGCGCGGCGACCACGGTCAACTTCGCC
>DATGKN010000037.1:0-57370 GCA_035294645.1 Chloroflexota bacterium | reverse complement strand
CGGAGGAGCTCGCGCGGTTGCTCCCGCGCCTGCGCGGCGCTGATGCGCTTGCTGGCGTGATCACCTCCCACGACGTGGCGACCGCCAAGCCCGCGGTGGATGTCTTCGCGGTGGCTCTGGAACGAGCGGGTGTGGCGCCGGCGGCCGCGCTGGCGGTGGGTGATACGGTGTGGGACGTGGAGGCCGCGTCGCGGACGGGCGTGCGCTGTGCGGCGGTGCTCACCGGTGGCGCGTATAGCGAGGCCGAGCTGCGGGCGGCCGGCGCCGTAGCCGTGTACGCCGACTGCGCCGCCGCGCTGGCCGCTGGCTTCCCCCACGGGCTGTGAGCTGCTAGACGAGTTGGCCCTCGCCGAGGGGAATGTCGCGTAGGGTACTGGGCGCGAACAGCTCCTCCGGCTGGACGGGCCGGTACAGCAGCCCTTGTTCCCAGGCGTACTGGAGCAGCGCCTCCAGGGCGGGCCGGCTGGCTTCGAGCCCGTAGGGCCACCAATCGGGCCCCAGCAGGGCCTTCTCCTCCTCCAGCGCGGGCTGGAGCCAGGCCAGGGTTGCTTTCAGCGAACCCGTCTCCTCCAGCAGGCGGTAGCAGCGCTCCTTGGCGGCGCAGAAGGCCTGGTACAGGCTGAGCGCCACCCAGGGATGCTGCTCGTAGATGTCGCGGCGCACCACCACGAGGTGCATGATCGGGAAGATGCGCGTGCGCCGGTAATAGTCCTGTTCGAGCGGCTTGTAGTTGGGGAACAGGCGCTGGACGTGCGGCAGGCCGCGGCGGAAGCTGAGCGGGTTGTTGGCGGTGATCAGAAAATCGATCTCGTGGCGGTCGAGCAGATCGTTGAGTTCCGCGCCCGGGGGCGCGCGGCGTAGCCGCAGGTCGGCGGGCAGCGGGTGCTCGAAGCGATCGGCGCGGCCCTGCACCCACTCGATGCTGGTGGGCTGGACGCCGTACTCGTGCTGGAGCAGTCCGCGGATGTACACGGCGGCGGTCTGGCTGTATTCGGGCACGCCGCCGCGCTTGCCCGCGAGGTCCGCCGGGGCGCGGATGCCGCTGTCGGCGTGGATGAAGATATAGGCGTGGCGGAACCCGCGGGAGGGGAACACCGGCAGGCCGACGAACGGCGGATCGCCGCGGCTGACCAGCGTGGCGTAGTTGGAAAGGGACATCTCCGCCACGTCGAACTCCTGGTACTGGAGCATGCGCCAGAAGATCTCGGACGGCTGGCGGGCGATGTAGGTCAGCTCGATGCCATCGGGGCGGATGGTCCCGTCGCGCAGCGCCAGGGTGCGGTCGTAGGGGCCGCAGGCGAGGGTAAGAGGCAGGTTGGCCATGGGAGACCTCCCTCCGCGTGGTGGGGCCGGCCGCCTCGTAGTGTAGCCGAGCGGGCGGCGGCCAGCACGCGGGGCGGGCTGGTATGCTGTACAGTAGAGCGGGTGCGAGCAGCCGCGCCCGACTCGGGAACGATCGAACGCGCGGGCCGGGCTCCGCGCGGAGGAGCAGCATGGCCACCAAGGAGGCCCCAGCGAAGAAGGAGGCGCCGGCCAAGCGCCCTGAGCGCGAGTACTACTGGGACATCCCCAATATTCCCGACAAGTACAGCAGCAAGAAGCGGCGCCCGCCGCAGATCGCGCTGCACAATGAGGACAAGTGCACCGGCTGCCGTGGGTGCGTCGAGTTCTGCCCGGTCAACTGTATCGAGCCACTGCCGGAGGGCACCTACCCCGACCGCCCGATCCAGCCGGTGCAGGACCGCTGGGACGAGTGCATCGGCTGCGGCATCTGCGTGCGCGTGTGCACCAAATTGGTCAGCTGGGACGCGATCCGCATGGTGCCCACCGACGAGTTCGAAGCGATCACGGGCATCAAGATCAGCGAAGGGTTCCCCGAGAACCCCGCGCCCGTGCGCTCGCTGCCGGTGACGCTGTATCCGAACTACCCGGACTGAACCGGCCGGCCGCCGGGCGCTCGGCGGCGCGGCCCGCCGCGGGCGCCGCTCAGGCGCGGCCGAGGTACTCGCCAGTGCGCGTGTCCACGCGGATGCGGTCGCCCTCGTTGATGAACAGCGGCACCTGTACGACCAAGCCGGTGGTCATGGTGGCGGGCTTCATGGCGCCGGAGACCGTGTCGCCCTTGACCCCCGGCGCGGTCTGCGCCACCTCGAACTCCATCGTGATCGGAAAGTCGACGGCGACCGGCTTGCCCTCGTAGAACTGGACCTCGACCTCGACGCCCTCGGTGAGGTAGTACTTGCCGTTCTCGCCGAGGTCCTCGTCGCTGAGCGTAATCTGCTCGTAGTCGCGCTGGTCCATGAACACGTGCCCGGTATCATCCGAGTAGAGATACTGCATCGGGCGCGTCTCGAACACCGCGCGCTGGAAGCGCTCGCCCGAGGACACGGTCCGCTCGACCACGGCTCCGGTCTTCAGGTTCTTGAGCTTCATTTTGACCAGGTTGCCGCGCATGGCAATCTTGAACGACTGATACTCGATGACCTGCATGAGCTGGCCATCGATATCGAGCACCATGCCACGGCGCAGATCGGTCGGCTGGATCATTGGCGTGCTCCTGGTTGTCGGCGGGCGGCAAAAAAGCGCTGGCTCCCGTCCCCGCCAGCCCGCTGGCGGAGGCGCGCGGCACGGCAGCACGCCCTGTTGGGAGCCAGACGGCTGTACCGCACTCTCGTCTCTGCTCCGTATTCTACCAGCCGGTGCCGCTCGGCCGCTGGCGCCGCTCGGTGGCGTCCTGGTGGGCGGCCTATAATCACCCCATCGCCCGCTTAGCGGCCCCCTGGCCGGGGGGCGGTGGGGGGCTGTCGCGCGGAGAGGGGAATGGCCAGCGACCTGGGGGAGGCGCCCGTAGCCAGCGGGCCCCGCTTGTTCTACGGCTGGGTGATCGTCGCCGCCACGTTCTGTATCCTCGCTATCGGCTACATCGTCTGGTACAGCTTCAGTCTGTTCCTGGTGGCGCTGGTCCGCGAGTTCGGCTGGGCGCGCGCCGAGGTGGCGGGGGCTTTCTCCCTCTATGTCCTGATGCACGCGGTCTGTGCGCCGCTAGCCGGCCGGCTGGTAGATCGCTTCGGGCCGCGCGCGCTGGTCCACGGCGGCGGGCTGCTGGCCGGGCTCGGCCTGCTGGGTTGCAGCCAGCTGACAGCCCTGTGGCAGCTGTACCTCTGCTTCGGGGTGCTCGCCGCCGCCGGGGTGACGCTCATGGGCTGGGTCCCTGGGGTGGCCTTGGTGGGCCGGTGGTTCTCGCGGCGGCTGGGGCTGGCGATGGGGATCATTGGGGCGGGCATCGGGCTGGGCACGTTCATCGGGGCGCCGCCGGTGCAGTGGGTCATCGACGCCTACGGCTGGCGCGCCGCGTATCTCGGCCTGGCGGTCGTGCTCGCCCTAGCGCCCCAGCCGCTGGCGCTGCTGCTCCGCGCGCGGCCCGAGGAGCTGGGCCTGACGCGCGATGGCGCGCCGCCGGCGCCCGTCCCCCCGCCGGCTGCCCGCGAGGCGTCCCCGCACCGCGGGCTCGACGATCCGCGCGTGGTGGACGCAGCCTGGGTGCACACCGAGTGGACCGTGAGCCGCGCTATTCGCACCCGGCGGTTTGCCTTGCTGTTCCTCACCTTCGGCTTGATCAGCTTCGCCACGCAGCAGACCCATGCCCACCACGCCGCATACCTCGTGGGGCAAGGGTACGACCCACTCCTGGCGGCCGCTGTGGTGGGCGCGGTGGGCCTGGCCAGCATCCCAGGCAAGATTTTCTTGGGCACGGCGTCGGACTGGCTGGGCCGCGAGCGCCTGTTCACCTTGGGCGCGGGGGCGGGCGTGTTAGCCCTGCTCCTGCTGGTCAGCTTCGCGGGCGGCCAGAGCCCGCCGGGGCTGCTGTTCGTGTACGCGACGCTGTTCGCGCTGGGCTATAGCGTGGCGGCCTCGCTCGGCCCCGCCATCACCGCCGACCTGTTCTACGGGCGCCACTACGGCGCCATCTACGGCGTGCTGATGGTGTGCAACGGCTGGGGCGGCGCGACGGGCGCCTGGCTAGGCGGGTTCATCTTCGACCGCACTGGTAGCTACCAGCTGGCCTGGCTCAAGGCCGCGGCGGCGTTCCTGGTGACCATCGTCTGTGTTTGGGTCGTGGCGCCGCGCCGGGTACTGCTGACGCCGGGCCAGGCACGCCGCCAGCAAGCCCAGCGCGCGGGTGAGCGCCTGCTGCCGCACTCCGCCTCGCGGCGGTGAGCCGGGGCGCGCCGCGGGGCTAGTGGGGCGTGGGAGCGCGCTCGGCGCCCCCCCGCGCGGCCAGCGCACAGCCGATCAGAATCGCCCCGGCGATAGCCAGCGCCACGGCCACAGGGATGAGACGGCCCACCTCGTGGTCTAAGGCGGCCTCCGCGGCGTGCCGGACCTCCAGCAGGAGTGTGCCGATGGATACAATGATCGTCACTGTGATGCCAGTGGCGGCCAGCGGCATGGCGAGCGCGAGCGCTTTCCGATTCACGACGCGACTTTCTCCCGGCGGGGGGCTTCGTCTCGCGATTCGCGAGCGGCCCAGACGAAGAAGATGATCGTGGCCAGCAGCCAGAGCACTATCGTACCGACGACCTTCATCAGCAGCCCCGCTATCTGCTGGTCAGCCAGCGGCGAGAGGACTGTGATGCGCTCGGCCGCGGCGTAGGTCGGGTAGATCACCTGGTCCGAGAAGGTGAGTACCGCCGAGATGGTGCCCGGCAGCAGCGATTGAATGAACAGGTACAGCATCTGCAGCGGTGGGCTCAGCCGCGGCAGCTCCGGGGCGGGGCTGAGCACGGGCCACCACATGAACACCGCGGTGACCATATACATCGCGTGCTGGAGCAAGTGCACGTACTCGTGGTGGAGCGCGAGCTCCCAGAACAGCGGCAAGTGCCAGAGGGCGAGCGTGCTGTTGAACAGCACCAGCGCCATCAACGGGCGCGTGCAGTAGCGCATCACCGCTTCGATCAGCGGGTGCTGGAGCATCCAGCGCCATAGCCAGTCGGGTGTGCCGAGGATCAGCAGCGGGACGGCGATGGTGGTCAGCAGCAGGTGCTCGGCCATGTGGGCGCTGAACAGGTAGCGCTCGCTTATCGGCCGCAAGGCGGTGCCATCGGCGAGGAAGATCGTCAGCACGCCGAGGGTGAACACCAGCGCCTTGCGCCAGTCGGCCTTCACTACCTCGGCGTAGACAATCCGCCCCCGTAGCGGCCCGATGGCCAGCAGGTACGCCACCTGCAGCTGGAGCAGCAGGCCGACGGTGACCCAGTCGACCCACCCGAGTAGCGCGTCCCAGTTCGCCATGTGTAGTCCTCGGCCCTGCCGTCGGCTACATCGCGCTGATCGGCCGCACTAGCATCGCCGTGAGCAACGCCCCGGCTAGCACCAGGCCGAACAGGAACAGCCAGGTGAACAGCCGCGGATCGAACTTCAGGTGCATGAAGAACATCACGACCAGCGCGAATTTGATCGCGGCCAGCACCAGTAGCACGGGGATGAGGACCAGCAGAGGAATGTGGAGGTAGAAAGTCGTCACCTCGGCGGCGGTGATGATCGCGAGAATCACCCCCACCAGCACATACTCGCGTGGTCCTGGGTGGGCGTGCTCTTGCGGCTGCGTTACCATCGCACCTCCTGCGCCAGCGGCGCATAGCCTCAGTGGGGCACCACCGAGACGTCGGGGATCAGGTACACGACCGTGAAGATCACGATCCAGACGATGTCTACGAAGTGCCAGTACAGGCCCGCGATCTCGACGGTGAGGCTCTCCGAGCTGGGCAGTCGCCCGAGCAGCGAGGTGATCAGCAGGGAGAGCAGGATGATGATGCCGACGGTCACGTGGGCCCCATGGAAGCCCGTCAGGATGAAGAAAGTCGAGCCGAATAGGTTCGTGCTGGGACGCAGGCCCTCGTGCACGAACGTCGTGAACTCGTAGTACTGCCCCCCGACGAACACCGAGCCGAGCAGCGCCGTGGCCAAGAGCCACACGCGCAGCCCCCGCTGGTCGCCGCGCTGGATGGCCGCCAGGGCCAGCACCATCGTCACACTGCTCATCAGCAGCACGAACGCGCTGACCGACGTGTAGGGAACATCGAAGATCTGGGATGGCGTCGGCCCGACGAGGTTCTTCCCCTTGTACAGCAAGTAGGTCATGATGAACGAGCCGAAGAAGAGGCAGTCCGACGCCAGGAAAGCCCACATCAACAGCTTGCGGTTGTCGAGGCCCGTGCTGGTCGCATGCTCGGCATGCGCCTCGTGGCCGTGGGCGATCGCTGTCTCCACGCTTCGCTCTCCACGCTCTCTGCGCTGAAGGCCCGGCGGGCGCGGTGTTCTCAGCCGTTGATCGGCTCGAAACACCAGCCGTAGATGCCGTACAGCATCAAGATCACACCGAAGCCCGAGATCCACAGGCCGAAGATGAACCCCGCCCCGAACAGCGTCAGCCCGAGGGCCGTGATGAACGGGAACAGCGATGGGTCCGGCAGGTGGATGTGGCCGTGCGCGTCGTCCGCCGCGTCGGGGTTAGTATGGCTCGGGGCGCTCGGCGCCTCCGTCTCGGCCACCTTCTGGCCGGCCACTTGGACCTCGACCGTGGCGGTGCGGAGCTCGGCTGCCTCCTCCACCTCATGCCCGTGCAGGTACGGGTGCTTCTGCAGCCACCAGTCGTCGCGGCCGCGCACATGTGGGATCACCGCGAAGTTGTAGGGCGGCGGCGGCGAGGGGATCGACCACTCTAGCGTGCGGGCGTCCCACGGGTCGTTACCGGCTGGCGCGCCGCGACGGAGGCTACGGGCCGCGTTGTGCAGGAACACTAGGATCGACGCGGCTAGGATGAAAGCGCCGATGGTGGCCACCAGGTTCCAGGCGTCCCAGCCCATGCCCTCACGGTAGGTGAAGTAGCGGCGCGGCATGCCGTTCAGGCCCAGCCAGTGCATCGGCCCGAAGGTGACGTTGAAGCCGATCAACATTAGCCAGAAATGCAGCTTGCCCAGCCGCTCGTCCAGCATGCGCCCCGTGATCTTCGGCCACCAGTAGTAGATGCCCGCGAACAGACCGAAGATGGCGCCGCCGAACAGCACGTAGTGGAAGTGGGCCACGACGTAGTAGCTGTCGGTCTGCTGCCAGTCCGAGGGGGCTACGGCATGGGTGACCCCGCTGAGGCCGCCGATGACGAACATCGCCACGAACCCCAGCGCCATCAGCATCGGTGTAGTGAAGCGGATAGAGCCGCCCCACAGCGTGGCGATCCAGTTGAAGATCTTCACGCCCGTGGGCACTGCTACGGCCATGGTAGTGGTCACGAACACCGCGTTACCGATGGGACCCAGCCCAGTAGCGAACATATGGTGTGCCCACACGCCGTAGGAGACGAAGGCGATGGCCACTCCCGAGTACACCACCACGGCGTAGCCGAATAGCGGCTTGCGCGCGAATACCGGGATAACCTCGGAGATCACCCCCATGGCGGGTAGGATCAGGATGTACACCTCGGGGTGCCCGAAGATCCAGAACAAATGCTGCCATAGCAGCGGGTCACCGCCGTTCTGCACGACGAAGAAGTTCGTTCCGAAATGGCGGTCCGCTACGATCTGGATCAGCGCGACTGTGATCACCGGAAAGGCGAAGATGATCAGGAAGGAGACCACCAGCGTCATCCAGGTGAACACGGGCAGGCGCATCATCGTCATGCCCGGGGCGCGTAGATTGAGAATGGTGATAATGAAGTTGAACGCGCCGGCAAGCGAGGCTGTACCCAGCACCAGCAAGCCAATGGCCCAGAAATCGATGCCCGGGCCGGGGTTGTACAGCCGCTCGGTGTTCGGCGCATAGCCGAACCAGCCCCCATTAGGCGCTTGGCCGATCACCCAGCCGAGGTTCAGCAGAATGCTGCCCGTGAGAAAGATCCAGTAGCTCAGCGCGTTCAGCCGCGGGAACGCCACGTCGCGGGCGCCGATTTGCAGCGGCACCGCGATGTTGAACAGCGCCACGCTCAGCGGCATCACCACGAGGAAGATCATGGTGGTGCCGTGCATCGTGAACAGCTGGTTGTACGTCTCGGGGTCGAGCAGCGTGTTGTTGGGCACTGCGAGCTGCAGGCGGATCAGCAGCGCCTCGATGCCCCCGATCAGGAAGAAAGCGAAGGCCGTGACCCCATAGAGGATGCCGATCTTTTTATGGTCGACCGTCGTAACCCATTCCCAGATCCCGCGGTAGACCCGCGGCCGCGCCGCGACGGCGGTCGCGGGGACTGGCTGAACGATCGTAGCCATCACTTTCCTCCCGGGGTGGACCTCTGCAGCCGGGCTGCTGGGCGCGCACCCGCGCCACGCTCAGATTCTACTGCACCCCGCCTACTGCAGGCTGCGCAAGTACCGTACGAGCGTCTGGATCTCCTCCTCGCTCAAGGGCCGGGGCAGGACCATCTTGACACCGGGCTTCACCTCCTGCGGGTCGCGCAACCAGCGGGCGAGGTTCTCGTCATTGTTCTCTAGCGTGCCGCCAGCCAGGCTGAGCCGGCTGCCGACGTGCGCGAGGTTAGGCCCGATGAGCTTCTGGCTCGGGTCGGGCGTCGAGGTGGTCACCACGTGACAGGCCACGCAGCCCCCACTCAGGAAGGCCGCCTGCCCCGCCTGGTCAGTGGCGTTGGGCGACGGCTGGCGCTGCCGCTGCGCCCAGGCGAGGAACTCGGCCTCGGGCTGCGCGACCACGAAGAAGCGCATCTGTGCGTGCTCGATGCCGCAGAACTCGGCGCACTGGCCGTAGTAGATGCCGGGCTCGGCCACGTCGAACCACATGTGGTTCTTGCGCCACGGCGTGGTTTGCGGCACGGGGAACACGTCGTGCTTGCCGGCCAACCGCGGCGGCCAGAAGCTATGGATCACATCCTCGGAGCTGAGCGTCAAACGCACCGGCCGGCCGACCGGCACGTGCAGGTCGCTAGCGGTGACGAACCCGCCCAGCTCGGCCGGGTAGCGGAACTCCCACCACCACTGGTGGCCGATCACCTCGACCTCGAGCGGCGGCCGGCCAGGAGGTGGCTCATCCAGCTCGAACAGCTTCTGGATGGTGGGGATGCCCACGATCACCAGCACCAGGGTGGGCGCGATAGTCCACAGCACCTCGAAGGTGGTGTTGCCGTGCACCTGGCGGGGGATGGGGTTGTCCGGCCGCTCGCGGAACCGCCACAGCGCGAGGAAGAAGGCGACCATGGTGACCACGAACACGGCGGTCGCCCACCAGAACGTCATCATGTACAGGTCGCCCAGCTCGCGCGCCATGGTGCCGCCATAGGCGAAGGTGTTAGCCGGGTCGGTACGCGCGCCGGGCAGCTCGTTGCAGCCCGCGAGCAGCATCAGGGCGGGGAGCAGCAGAGGCCAGGCGCGCCGGACGCGCGCGAGTCGCTCAATCATGGACCGCACACCATCCTCCACCGACAGTCGCGGGCGAGCCGCCCGCCGTGCGCCCCGCGCGCTGGCGAGACGCCGCCAAGCCCGTCTAAGAGGGGCGGGCGCAAGGCTATACGAGTCTACCCGATCGCGGCCAGAAGTCAAGCGCCACCCGCGGCCCCGGTTCGCGGGGCGAGCGGCCGCCCTGTTGCGTATCAGACCACGGCGTGCTATCATACCTACTGATATATCACGAGATGTGTGCAACGTATGGTACAAGACTCAGCGACCGGCCCGCGCTCGCTCGCCCGCCGCGCCTACGAGGCGCTCAAGCACGACATTCTCACCTGTGTGCTGCCCCCTGGCGCGCAGATCTTCGAGGGCGAGCTCGCCGCGCGCTACGGCATGAGCAAGACGCCCGTGCGCGAGGCGCTCAACCTGCTCGGCCAGGAGGGCCTGGTGCAGGTCCTGCCGCGGCGTGGCTACCTGGTGGCGCCGATCACGCTGCGCGACGTGCAGGAAGTGTTTCAGCTCCGCTTGTGGCTGGAGACAGCCGCTGCCGAACTGGCCGCCGAGCACATCACCGAGGAGCAGCTGCGCCGTCTACGCGCCCTGGTCGCCGTGCGCTACACCTACCGCGACCGTGCCAGCTACGCCCGTTTCCTGCGGGCCAACCGCGAGTTCCATGTCGCGGTCGCCGAGGCCTCCGGCAACCGGCGCCTGGCCGCGTTCGTGAGCAAGCTGCTCGAGGACATGGAGCGCATCCTCCATCTCGGCCTCGACCTGCGCGACAGCGCCGACGAGATGGCCGCCGAGCATGCCGAGCTGGTCGATGCGTTGCTGCGCGGCGACGCAGCCCTGGCGCGGCAGGTGGTCACCGTCCAGCTCCAGAACTCGCGCAAGCGTGTCCTAGAGGCGCTGGTCGGCTCGGAGAGCGCGGCCGGCGGCATCCGCCTGGTGGCCACGCCAGAGAGGGAGTAGGTCCGATGCTCAGCGCGCCACTGCGCGAGTTCCTACGCGCGGCGGAACGCCTCGCCGCCCGCGAGCCAGACGTCTCCTGCCTGCTCGCGTGGCTGACCCCCGAGTTCCGCCGCCTGCTGGCCACGCCCGACCTCCTCGCGCCCGAATGCCTGGCGGCCCCGACGGGGGGCTACGTGCAGCATGCGCTGTACGGCAGCCCGAGCGGGCGCTTGGCGTTGGTGGCGCTCGTCTGGCGGCCGGGCGCGTGCACGCCCATTCATGACCATGTAGCCTGGGGGCTGGCGGGCGTGTACCGCGGCTGCGAGCGCGAGACGCGCTATAGCTGGTGCGAGCACGCGGGCGCGGCGCGGCTACGGGTGGTGGACACGCGCGAGGTCGGCCCGGGGGAGGTAGTACCTATCGTGCCGCCGAGCGACATCCACCAAGTGGCGAACCCGCTGCCCGAGCCGACCGTCTCGCTACATCTGTATGGCAGCAACGTGCTGGCCACCGCGAGCGGCACCAGCGTGCGCTGCGTGTACCCGCCCGGGTTAGTGCTGCCCGCCGTCCCGGCCGGCGCGCGCTGAAGCCCCCGCAGCTATCTTGCCGCTGCCGCGAGCGGCTTGCTAGCCTACCCATGTGCCTCGGGGGTGGGGGCCGCCGAGGGGCCGCGCCGGGCGGGGCGCGGCGGTGGGGGCGCCGGGGGGCACGAGCGGGGTGCGGGGGACCACGATCCTCAACGGACTGCTGGCGACGACGGTCGCGGCGACGGTCCTGGGACCGGGCTGTGCGCCCGCGCCGTGGAGCGCCGCGCCGCCAGCGGCCGCCGTGCTGGTGGAGCCCGCCGCCGTCGGTGAGGCGGCGCCGGCGGCCGGACGCCCCCAGCTGCCGCAGCTCGTGCCCGTGGACCTGGAATTCGGCCGGCGGCTCCAGCGCGCGGGCGAGACGGAGCGCGCGCGGCAGGTCTTCGAGCTGCTGCTGGAGCGGCGCCCCGACCAGGCGGCCGCCGCGCGCCTCCAACTAGCCCAGTTGGCGCTCGACGACGGGCAGCCGCAGCAAGCGGCGGACCAGCTGCGCGCGGTGGTCGATGGCCCGGCCTCTCCGGCGGAGCGCGCGGCGGCGCGCTATCTGCTCGGCTACGTGCTCGCCCAGCAGGGCGCTACGGACGCCGCCATCCAGCAGTTCGAGGCGTACCTCGCCAGCAGCGACCTGCTGGCCGCCAACGCCGCCCTCGCGCTAGCCGATCTCTACCGTGCCGCCAGCGCCCCGGCCCGCGCTGCCGCGGCGGCCGAGCGGGCGCTGGGCGCGTCCCCCTCGCGGCGCGTGCGGATCGAAGCACTGGAGCGGCTCGCCACGCTGGCGGCCGAGCGTGGCGACCTGGCGGCCGCCCAGCAGCGCTGGGAGACGATCCTGCCCCTGGCCGCCACCGACAGCTACCGTGCCGAAGTGCTCTGGCAGTTGGCCGCCCTCGCGCGCCAGCGCGGCCAGCTCGATGCCGCGGTCGACCGCTACCGCGCGTTGGTCGTCGACTATCCGGGCACGCCGCGGGCGCGCCAGGCGCTGGACGCGTTGAACGAGCTGGGCCGCACGGCCGTCATCAGCGACTACCAGGCCGGGCTCGTGCGCTACCTGCAGGGGGACTATGCGCGAGCGCTGGCGGGCTTCGAAGCCCAGCTGGCGGCAGGCGGCACGGCCGAGGAGGAGCTGCGCGCCAGCTACTACCGCGCACTGAGCCTGCTGCGTCTCGGGCGCACCGAGGCGGCCCTGGACGCGCTGGCAGCGTTCGCCACACGCTTCGCGGACGCTCCGCTGGCCGCCGAGGCGCTATATCGGCGCGCTCGACTGATCGAAGAGGAGGACCGCGCGAGTGCGGTGGAAGCGTACCGCGCGCTGGCCGCGACCTACCCGGACAGCGACCCCGCCTACCTCGCCGCCCTGCGCGCGGGCCTGGCGCTGTATCGCGACGGCCGCGCCGCCGAGGCCATGGCTACCTGGGAAGCGGCGCTGCCAGCGCTGGAGCCCCGGCGCGTGCGCGACCCGGTGCAGGGCGTGGCGCTCAACGCGCGCGCGGGGGTGCTGTTCTGGCTGGGCAAGGCGTTGGTCGGGCAGGGGCGCGCCGCCGAGGCGCGCGCCCGCTGGCAGGAAGCCGCCGCGGTCGATCCCGACGATTTCTATGGGCTGCGCGCCCGCGCAGCGCTTGACGGAGCGGACTCCCCCCGACCGGCGGATCTATCGCGGCCGCTGGCCTCTGCCGAGGTCGCTGCACTGGACACGTGGCTCGCGCGGCTAGGCGCGGAGCGCGAGGCGCTGGCCGCCGAGTTGGCCGCCGAGCCGCTCTGGCAGCGTGGTGCGGCCCTGTGGAATCTCGGCCGTCGCCAGGAAGCCGAGTGGGAGTTCGATGATCTACGGGCGCGCTTCGCCGACGACCCAGCGCATCTGTACGGGCTGGCCGCGGCGCTGGCCGACCTCGGCGCCGATGCCCTGGCCCTGCGCGTCGCCGAGCGCGTGCCTGCGGCGAGCGGCGCGGCCACGGTGGATGACCTACCGGCGGCCGTGCAGCGCCTGTTGTATCCTGCGCCGTACGCCGAGCTGGTTGCCCGCCACGCCGAGCGCCGGGGGCTCGACCCGCTGTTGCTGCTGGCCCTCATCCGGCAGGAGAGCGCGTTCGACCCGCGCGCCGAGTCGCCCGCCCACGCGCGGGGGCTCACCCAGATCGTGCCCAGCACCGGCCGCGACATCGCGCGAGCGCTGGGCCGCGAGGGGTTCGACGAGCGCGAGCTGTTCAAGCCCGCGGTGAGCATCGAGTTCGGGGCCTACTATCTCGCCACGGCGCTGCGGCAGGCGGGCGGCGACCTCTACGTGGCGCTGGCGGGCTACAACGCGGGGCCTGGCGTGGCGGCACGCTGGCGTCAGCAGCTCGCCGTCCTGGACCCCGACCTGTACGTGGAGCAGATCCCCTACGCCGAGACGAGCGCCTACGTGCGCAAAGTGTACGCGGGCTATCGCCGCTATCGCGCGCTGTACGGCAGCTAGCGGCCGCCGCGGCGCGCCCATCACCACTCGTGGGAGTATCGATGAACGAGCGCGAGCAGCCGCCGCCCGCCCCGTCGCAGATCACTATCGAGCAGTTCCGCGCCCTGGACCTGCGCGTGGCGGAGATCGTGGCGGCCGAGCCGATCCCTGGCGCCACGCGCCTGCTGCGCCTGGAGGTCGACCTAGGTACCGAGCGGCGCCAACTAGTAGCGGGCATCGCCGCGTTCTTCCAGCCGGCGCAGCTCGTCGGCCGGCAGATCATCGTGGTGGCCAACCTGAAACCGGCACGACTGCGCGGGGTCGAGTCGCAGGGCATGCTGCTGGCGGCGGGTGGTCGTGAGCCCGGTGAGCCGCTCGGCTTGCTGACTGTGGACCCGCCGGTGCCCAACGGCACGCGCGTCAGCTAGTACCCGTGCGGCCGCCCGCGGCTCGCGGGTGTGGCCGCCCCGTAGCCTGCTCCCAGTAGCGCGCGTCGTAGAACTGCTCTGCCGGTGGGGGCGGCGCGGGCAGAAACCCCAGTGCCGCGCGCAGATCGAGTACCAGCTGGATACCGGGAATATTGATCGTCGCGTCGGGCTGGACCGCCGCGTAGTCGTCCTCGGCCGCCGTGCGCTCGAGGCCGGCCCGCCGCTGGTGAATGCCGAGCGCCTCCTCGCGATTCGCGGGGGCGAGCGCCCAGGCTGTGGCCGCCACGTAGGCGCGGATGAAGCGGACGAGCCGGTCCTCGTTCGCGGCGGCCCAGCGGCGCGTGGTGCCGCCCTGGGGCCCCGGGTACTGGGGCAGGTGCTCGAGCGAACGTCCCAGCACGCGGTAGCCGCGAGCCAGCGCCTCCTCGGTCTGCGGGGAGACCAGGATCGCCGCCACCGTCTCGCCGCGCTCCATGGAGGCGAGCCGCTGGGCCGGCGCCCCCACGGGGACCAACCGCGGGTCGCCGGTGCGGAAGTCGAGCCCGTGATCGGCCAGGATTTGCCAGAGGATCAGCACGAAGCCAGAGTCCACGGCGTCGACGGCGATGGCTTGGCCGCGCAGGTCCGCCACCGCGTGGATTTCGGGGCGCGCGACGAGCGTCCGCTCGGTCGGGCCGACGATGCCCTGGAACATGAACACGTCCGCGCCGTCGCGCACGGCATAGGTGATCCAGTTGTCCGGGTTGGTGAAGGCGATGTCGTAGGTGCCATCGAGCACCCCGGTCATCAGCTCGCGCGAGGAGTTGGTGATCGTGTGCTCCACTGCCAGCCCCTCGGCAGCGAAGAAGCCGCGCTCCTGGGCCACCGAGAGTACCAGCGGCGGCGTGAAAGTGATGAGGCGAAGCGGGTCGAGCGCGCGGGGCGCGGGGGCCTGAGCGCTCCCCGCTGGACCAGGCCGTCCGAGGAGGGCCGTGCCGCACGCGAGCGCGGCCACGGCCACACGCAGCCAGCGGTGTCCTATCGTCATCCTCTCCCCCCGGCACCCTCCCGGCCCGCTCGCCCCGGCGCGTGGCTCAGCGGCGCGGGAACCCGTACTCGGTTAGCACGGCGTCGACGAAGCCGCTGGCCTCCACGGCCTGCAAGGGGGCCGGGGCGATCATCGCCGTGGCGTCGCGCACCGGCGCGGTGGGGTTCACGCTGAGCGACTCGTCGATCACGGCCTGCACGCCCTCCACCGGCACCCGGGGCGGCAGCGACAGCATGCGGTCGGCGTACACCTCCCAGGCGCCGGCCAGGGCCTGCTGGTCATTGAGCTTGAGGTAGTCACCCATCGTCTTGATGGTGAACTCGCGATTCGCCCGGGCATAGGCGGCCGCCTCGATCATCGCCGCCAGGAAGCGCTCGACCAGGCGCGGCCGCTGCTGGAGCGTCTGCCGGTTGGTGAACAGCGAGATGTAGACGCCCGCGACGCCGAGATCGGCGATGTCGAAGATCTCCCGGAAGCCCTCGTTCTGCGCGGTGAGGTTCACCGGCGGGTTGACCGCGGTGCCGTCGACGATCCCCCCCTTGAGCGCGTTGTAGCGATCGGTCTGACCGCCGATAGGCACGAGCGTCACATCCACGTTCGGCACCAGGCCGTGCCGCTCCAGGAAGATCGTCACCAAGCGGTTGTCGAACTCGCCCGGACGGCTGATGGCCATCTTCCGGCCGCGCAGCTCGGCCGGACGGGTGATGTCCGGGGCCACGATCACCCGGTAGGGGTTGCCCTGATGGAAGGTGGCGATGAACAAGACATCGCCGCCGGACATCATGGCGGGAATGGTCGAGCCGCCTGCGCACTCCAGGAAATCGAGGTCGCCGTAGCTGAGCGCCGCCAGGTTGGGGCCCGCGCCCTGCGCGTAGCTCAGCTCGGCCTCGAGCCGGTGGCGCTCGAAGATACCGGCCTCCTTGGCCACCCACAGCGGGAACATCGCGCCGGCCACCGCGCACCAGGCGGCACGCACCTTGGTGCGCTCGTCGGTCGGGGCGGGGTACGCCGCGCGCCCCCGCAACGGCTGGTTGGCTGCGGTGGCCGGCGAGGCCGCGGCGGCGGGCTGGGGTGCATTCTGACTGGCCGGCGGCGCCGGGCGCCCGCAGGCTGCCGCCAGCAGCGCGCCGCCAGCGAGGATCGACCAGAGTGCTAACCGTGAGCTACGTTTGTGCACGGCGCCCCCCTCCGCTCGCTGTGAGGCGAGCGTGCCCCACGTGGGTCGTGGGCATTATGCGCTGTGCGGCGGCACCTGCCAAGCCTTGGCGCCACGTGCCCATCGACGGGTTGTCGCCGCCGTGCTAGACTCCCGACCAGAGCGCGCGGCTACCCGTCGCGGTTGCTGCGGCGTGGCCCTCTTGCCAAGTTGTGGAGGGGCGTATGTGCCCACCCGCCAGGCTCCGCGGCACGCTCCTGGGCGGTCTGGTCGGCCTCGCGCTGCTGGTCGGCTGCGCGGCCCCGGGCGGACCAGTCGCCCCGACACCAAGTGGCGCGCCCCCGGCGAGCGGCGCGTCCCCTATGGCCGGCGGCCCCGCGGCGCCCGGCGGCCCTCCCGCGCCCACGCGCCTGCGGTTCGCCACTCAGTTCGCCTCGGGTGGGGTAGCCGCCTATCTGGCTGTCGACCGCGGCTATTTCCTGCAGGAGGGGATCGCCCTCGAGTTCGAGCGCTTCGCGAGCAACTCCGAGTCGATCCCCGCGCTGGCCACGGGGCAGGTGGAGGCGGGTGGCGTGTCGATGAACGCGGCATTCTGGAACGCGGCCGCGCGCGGGGTCGCGCTGAAAGCGGTGCTCGACCAGGGCAGCCTGCGCCCCGGCGCCTCGTTTACCGCCCTGGTCATCCGCAAAGACCTCTACGATGCCGGCCGCGGCCACACGCTCGCCGACCTACGCGGGCTCAACCTGGTCAACACCCCGCCGGGCAAGGCGACGACGAACTACTGCGCCATGCACTACGCCCTGGAGCGCGCGGGCGTCCCGGACCACGAGATCACCATCGCGCCGCTGCCGTTTCCCGACATGCCGGCCGCGCTGGCCAACGGGGCGATCGATGGCGGGCTGTTCGCCGAGCCGTTCCTGACCCACACCCTCAAGCAGGGCACGGGCGTGTTCGTCATGGGCCAGGATGCCATGTACCCCGGCCTCACGCTCAACGTGGTGGCGTTCTCCCCGGAGCTTTACCAGAACCGCCCCCTGGCCAAAGGGTTCATCCGCGCGTACCTGCGCGCCAGCCGCGACTACCACGCGGCGAACCAGGGCCGCACCAGCGAGGCCGACCGCGAGCAGATCGCCGCGACCCTCGCGCGCTACACGGGGCTCGACGCGGCGACGATTCGCGAGATCTACCCGACCGCGATCGACCCCAACGGGCAGCCGAACGTGGAGTCGATCCGCTACTGCTACCAATTTTTCCGTGCCGCGGGCGCGGTGCCCGAGCCAGTGCCCGAGGCGGCCCTGGAGGCGCTGTGGGGCCTCGACCTGCTCGAGGAGGTGCTCGGCGAGATCGGGCGCGTGGAGGGCTGAGCGATGCCCGATCTGCTGACGGGGTTCGGCGTCGTGGCGATCGTGCTCCTCGTCGCCGCGCTCGCCGCGGGCCTGGTCGACCGCGCGCCGCTGTCGTTCCCCCTGCTCTTCCTTGCCCTCGGCTTCCTGCTCGGGCCGAGCGGGCTCGGGCTGCTGCACCTCGACGCCCACGACCCCACGTTGGAAGCCATCGCTGTCCTGAACTTGGCGCTGGTGCTGTTCCTCGACGCGGTCAAGCTCCAGCTGGACGAGCTGGGCCGCGACTGGACGATCCCCGTGCTGGCGCTGGGGCCTGGCACGCTGCTGATCATCGCGCTGGTCGCGGGGGCCGCGCTGCTGCTCCTCCAGCTCCCGCCCGTGCACGCCCTGCTGCTGGGCGCCCTGCTGGCCTCGACCGACCCGGTGGTGCTGCGCGACGTGGTGCGCGACCCGCGCCTGCCGCGCGCGGTGCGCCAGGCGCTCAGCGTCGAGGCGGGCACGAACGACCTCGTCGTGCTGCCGCTGGTGCTGGTACTGCTGGCGGTGGCCCGGGGGCGGGCCGGCAGCCCCACCGAGTGGGCCGTGTTCCTGGCGCAGGTGTTCGTGCTCGGCCCTGTCGTGGGCTTCGCCATCGGCGGAGCAGGCTCCTGGCTCATGATGCGGGTCGATGCCGCGCTCGGCGTGCGGCGCGAGTACCAGGCGCTGTACGGCCTGGGGCTGGTGCTGGCCGCCTACACCGGCGGCGTGGCGGCTGGCGGCGACGGCTTCCTGGCCGCGTTCGCCGCCGGCGCGGCCATCACGGTGCTGGACCACGAGCTGTGCGACTGCTTTCTGGAGTACGGCGAGGTCACCGCCGAGATGGCGATGCTGCTTGCCTTCATCCTGTTCGGCGCGGTGCTGTCCACCCTGCTGGGCACGGTGCCCCTGGGCCGCGCGCTGCTGCTCGCCCTGCTGACCGTTTTCGTGGCCCGCCCGTTGGCGCTAGGCGTGGTGCTCGCCCGCGCACGGCTGAGCCCCAGCGGCAAGGCGCTGGTGGCTTGGTTCGGCCCGCGCGGACTCAACTCGCTGCTGTTCGCCCTGCTGGCCGTGCGCGCTGGCCTGCCCGACGGCGAGCAGCTACTGGCCTTGGCAGGCGTGGTCGTGCTGGTCTCGGTCGCGGCGCACGGTTGCTCGGCTACTCCCGTCGCCGCCTGGTATGCCCGGCAGCGCGCGCGGCGCACGCTAGCGGAGGAGCGCGAGGAGACGGCGGCCGACCTGTTCCGCCCGGCCGAGGGGGTGGTGCCGCGGATCGCCCCGGCGGAGCTGGCGGCGCGGCTGGCCAGCCCCGCCCCGCCCCTGGTGCTCGACGTGCGCGGTGCGGCGGCGCGGGCGCGCGATCCCGTGCAGGTTCCCGGCAGTGTGCCGGTGCCGCCCGACGCGATCACTCGCTGGGCCGCGGAGCAGCCCGCGCGCCGGCCGGTGGTCACCTGGTGCACCTGACCGCGCGAGGCGACGAGCGCCCGGGCGGCGCAGAAGCTGATCGCGCTGGGGTGGGACGCGGCGGCCTTGGCAGGCGGGCTGGACGGCTGGCGCGCCGCCGGCTACCCGGTCGAGCCCGCGGCCGCGGCCGCCTAGCGGCGGGCTCCGTTCGCTGCCTGCCGCGCTACGGGCCCGGCGCCCTTGAGCCGCGGTTCAACATAGCTCAAGGCATTGCTCGCTGGACCGGCCGCTGCGCTCCGCCTATGCTGGAGCCCAAGCCCACCAGGCAGGGCGACCGGTGGCGCCGCTCCAGCGGCCGGAGCGGAGGGCACCGCGTCGGAGGAGGGACCGATGCAGCGGAGCACGACGCGGATCCTGACCACGCACACAGGCAGCCTGCCCCGGCCGGACGATCTAACCGCGCTATTGTACGCCCAGGCGGACGGCCAGCCGATCGACCCGGCGGCGCTGGAGGCGCGCGTGCGCACCGCCGTGGCCGAGGCTGTGCGGCAGCAGGTCGCCGCGGGCGTCGATATCGTGAGCGACGGCGAGCAGAGCAAGATCGGCTTCGCCAACTACGTGGCGCAGCGCCTCACCGGCTTCGCTGGCGAGCCCCGGCCGTTCCGGGCCCGCGACCTTCTCGACTATCCGGAGGTCGCCCAGCAGCTGGCCGCAACCGGGGGGCGCGCGCCGAGCACGCCGGGCTGCACGGGCCCCATCCGCTATCACGACCTCACCGCCGTGCGCCGGGATATCGACCACCTCCGAGCGGCCCTGCGGGGCGTGGGCGTGGTGAAGGCGTTTCTCCCGGCGGCGTCGCCCGGCTGCGTGGTCCAGATCACGCACAACACCTACTACCCCAGTCGCCGGGAGTACCTCTACGCGCTGGCCGACGCGCTCAAGACGGAGTACCGCGCGATCATCGAAGCCGGCTTCCTGCTCCAGGTCGATTGCCCGGACTTCGCGATGGGGCGCCACGTCGAGTTCGCCGACGCCCCCCTGGACGAGTACCGCCGCAACCTGGCGCTGCACGTGGAGGCGCTGAACCACGCCCTGGCCGGCCTGCCCGCCGACCGCATCCGCGTCCACCTCTGCTGGGGCAACTACCCGGGCACGCACCACTGGGATGTGCCGCTGCGCGACATGCTGGACCTAGTGCTCCAGGTCCACGGCGAGGGGCTGTCGATCGAGGCGGCGAACCCCCGGCACGAGCATGAATGGCGCGTGTTCGAGGAGGTCCCGCTGCCGGAGGATAAAGTCCTCCTGCCCGGGGTGATCGACACCAAGACCAACTACATCGAGCACCCGGAGCTAGTGGCCGAGCGGATCGTGCGCTTCGCCCGGGTCGTCGGCCGCGAGCGGGTGATCGCCAGCACGGACTGCGGCTTCGGCACCTTCGCGGGCTTCGGCCGGGTGCCGGCGCGGGTGGCCTATGCCAAGCTGGCGGCGCTGGCCGAGGGGGCGCGGCTCGCCACCCGCGCCCTGTGGAGCGCGGGGAGCTGAGCCGTCCCCGGGCTAGCTGGCGCCGCTGGACCGCCCGGGCGCCGGGGCGCGGTAGCGATAGTCCGTATCGGCGCGGCGCTTCGGGCCGATGCGGTTGCGCAGGACGCCGATGCCCTCTACTTCTAGCTCTACTACGTCACCCGGCTGGAGATAGCGCGCCTGCGGGTACTGGCCGTGCTGCGCCTCGCTCACCGTGCCACCGCCCACCGTGCCACTACCGATCACATCGCCGGGCACGATGCGGCTGTCGTGCGCCGCGCGCTCGATCAGGGCGCCCCAGGAGTGGTGCATCGTCCCCGCGTCGCCCGCCATCCATTGCTCGCCGTTGACGCGCAGCCGGCAGCGCACGGCTAGCCGACCGTCGCGCAGGTACGGCGCCAGCTCGTCGGGGGTGACCAGGAGGGGCCCGAGCGAGGTGGCGAAGTCCTTGCCCTTGGCCGGCCCCAGCCCTACCTGGCTCTCGTCGCGCTGCAGGTCGCGCGCGCTCCAGTCGCAGAGGATGGTGAAGCCGGCGACGTAGTCCAGCGCCTCGGCCTCGGCCACGTCGCGCCCCTCGCGGCCGATCACCGCCGCCAGCTCCAGCTCGTAGTCGAGCTGGTCGGAGGCCGACGGGTGCGGCACCTCCTCGTCGGGCCCGGCGATGCACAGCGGGTTGGAGAAGTAGAAGATCGGCAGCCGGTACCAGGCCTCGGGTAGCGTCTCGCCGCGCAGCCGCCGCCAGTGGGCCGCGTGCGCCTCATAGGCGAAGAAGTCGCGCACCGTGGGCGGCTGGAGCACCGGTGCGCGCAGGCGCACGCCGGCCAGCGGCACGCTGGGCGCCGGCCGGCCGCTGGCCAGGGCCGCGCGCACGCGCTCGACGGCGTCGTCGGCCCACTCCAGCAGGGCGCGCAGGTCGCGCAGCGTCTCGCGTGTGCCCAGCAGCGCCGACAGATCGACCACCTGGTCGTCGACGAGCACGCCGGCGCGCGGGCCAGCGCCGGCGTCGTAGGTCAGCAGCTTCATCGCGCGCTCTCCTCGTTGGCACCTGGCTGGGCCGCTCCAGCCCTCGGCCACCGGGCCCGGCCTTCAGGATCGCGGCTGGCGTTTCTCCTCCGCCCGCGGGTCCAGGCCCAGCGCGGCGGCGCTGTTGGCGCGCAGCACCCGCGCGAGCTCGGCGGGGGTGAAGCCGGCGGCCGCGAGCTGCTCGCGGCCCGTGGCCAGGTTCTGGCGCGAGTTGTACGGGAAGTCGCTGCCGAACACCAGCCGCTCCACGCCCAGCACCTCGCGGGCCAGCACCAGCGCGTTGACCTGGTAGGTCACCGTATCGTAGTACAGCCGCCGCAGATAGACGCTGGGCGGCTCCGGCAGCGCTGCTTGGGCTGGGCTGAGCAGGCCGAAGCGCTGCCCATTGCGCCATACGCGGTCGAGCCGGCCGATGACGAACGGGATGGTGCCGCCCAGGTGCGGCACGATCCAGGTGATGCGCGGGTAGCGCGCCACTAGGCCCGAGGCGGCCAGCCGCAGCGCGGCGAGCGTGTCGTCGAACAGCACGCCCACGCCCCAGGCCAGCAGGTACTCGTCGAGCACGCCCGGGGCGCAGAAGCCGTCCGGGTGGAAGAATAGCGCCGCCCCGCGCGCGTCGAGGTAGGCGTAGAATGGCTCGAACTCCGGCGCGTCCACCGGGCGATCGGCGATGTGCGTGCAGATGCCGATGCCGACGGCGCCCAGTTCGTCGAGCGCGCGCGCCGCCTCGGCGATGGCCGCGTCGACGAACGGCAGCGGGACGCTGGCGAACAGCGCGAACCGGCCCGGATACCGCGCGGCCACCTCGGCGCAGGCGTCGTTGAAAGCCCGCACCAGCGCGCTGCGCACCGCCACGTCGGGGTGCCAGATGTTGGGCGTGGAGAAGCTGAGCACCTGCCGCTCGATCCCGGCGGCGTCCATCAGCGCCAGCCGCTCGTCGAGCGCCTCGGTGAACACCGGGTCCTGGCGAATGAAGGCGTGTAGCGTGCGCTGGGCCGCGGCGCCCACCGCGCCCCCCTCGTGCTCGAGCTTGCGGACCACATCCAGGTAGGCGGGCGGGTACAGGTGCGCGTGGACATCGATCGCCATCGGCTCATCTCCCATGGTGACCACCACGCCAGCCGCACGGGGAGTCACGGCTCGCGGCCCAGCCGGTCTAGCGCGGCCTGGAGATACGACTCATCGATGTGGCGCGTGAGGTCGACGCGCTGCTGCTGGAGGCCCACGCGCAGGTAGAACTCCTGGAACGCATCCCAGCTCGCCGGGTTCAGCGCGCCGTTCGGGTCCACCGTGTGCATCCCCATCACGTCGTACAGCGCCGGGTCCTTGACCACCGTGTGGGCGACTAGCGCCTGAATCACCGGCTCGCGGGCGCCGTCGCCCTTGTTGAAGGCGTGGTAATAGTCGCGCAGGCCGCGTAGATAGGCGACCACGAAGCGCCGGGCGACCTCGGGCTGCTCGCGCCCGAAGCCGCCGGCCATGACCAGGTTCATGCCGTTGGCGCCGGGAAACAGCTCGCCGGTGCCGGCGATCACGGTGGCCAGGTTGCGGCGGAGGGCGGCGGTGATCAGCGGCTCGACCTCCCAGGCCGCCGCGATCCGCTGGCTGGCGAGCGCCGATAGGATATCGGGCACCGGCATGATCACCCGCTGGACGTCGTCGAGCGTCAGGCCGCCCCGGCGCAGCACCCGCTCGACGTAGAATTCCGACGAGGCGGCCGGGGTGGCGATGGTCTGCCCCTTCAGATCGGCGGGCGAGGCGTATTGGCCGCTGGCGATCAGGTCGGAGCGGACCAGGAAGGCTGCCGGGCGATCGTCTGGCCCGTTGACGGTCGCCGAGGCGAGCAGCTTGAGGTCGATATTCCGCGCCAGGGCGTTGAACAGCACCGGGTCGGGCACGGCCATGTTGAAAGCGGCCTGGCCCACGGCCAGCATCTGCGCCCCGGTGGCCGCCTCACCGCTCGGCTGCAGCTCGACCTCCAGCCCCTCCTCGGCGAAGTAACCGCGGTCGAGCGCCACGTACAACGGCACGGCCGGAATGATCCCCGGGTCGAGCGCCACTACGTGGAACGGCTGGCCGGGCGTTGTGGGCGTGCCGCCACGGCCCGGCGCGGTCGGCGCGCCCGTGGCGCCGGGCGTGGCCGCGGCGCTCGCTCCAGTGGTTGGTCCCGTGGGCGATGGCGGGCCCGCCCCGCCGCACGCGCTCGCGCCCAGCGCGAGAAGCCCGACGATGAGCGCGCGCCGCCAGCGCCCCGGCACCGTGGGCGAGCGCGCGGTCGTGCCGCGCGGGTGCTCAACCGTGGCGCGGCGCCGCGCCGAGCAGCGGGTTTGCCGGGTCCAGCCCCACGCGCACGCGGCCATAGGCCACCCCCCAGTTGTCCCATGAGACGCCGACGTGGTTGATCACGGCGTGCAGATCGCGCGCGGCGCGGTGCAGCGCGCTGGGCTCGAACAGGCTGTGCGCGCTGGCCGCGGTGACGAGCCGGTCCACTGCCTGCTGGCACAGCCGCGCGGCGTAGCAGAGGTTGCGCAGCCAGGTCACGCGGCGCTCCACCGGAACGGGCGTGCCGGCTAGCCCCCAGCGCTTGATCTCCGCGGCGTCGGCGCGCAGGAGCGCCTCGGCGGCGGCGATCTCCGCGCTGGCCTCGGCGATGCGCAGGTGCCGCGGCACCGACTCGCGCCGGTCGGGCCGCGCGGCGGTCTGGGCGATGTACTCATCCAGGGCCCCGTAGGCGATGCCCAGCGCCGGGCCGACGAGGTTGTAGGGGAACACGGGCGTGAGCGGCAGGCGATAGATCCACGCCGGGTTGACTGCGCGCCCGGGCGCCTCGCCGGCGGCCATGGCCGGTATGGGCACGGTGTGCTCCTCGGGCACGAACGCGTCGTGGACCACCACGTCCTTGCTGCCTGTACCGCGCAGGCCGGCCGCGTACCAGGTGTCCTCGATGGTGTAGTCGGCGCGGGGCAGCAGGCAGCAGCGCAGCACGGGCGGGCCCGCGTCCGTGAGGCAAGGGACGAACAGCAGGACCCACTCCACGGAGTCGATGCCGCTGGAGAACTCCCAGTGGCCCGTCACGCGGAAGCCGCCCGGTACCGGCCGCCCCTCGCCGTGGCGCATGGCGATGCCCGTGGCGAGCAGCGCGTCGGGCGTATCGCCCCAGACGGCGTCCTGCGCGGCGCGGGGGAACATGCCCAGCAGCCAGGCGTGGCAGGCCACCACGCTCTGCACCCAGGCGCTGGAGCCGCAGGCGCGCCCTAGGCGGGTGCCCAGCTCGATTTGGGTCAGGCCGTAGTCTAGCTCGTAGCCGCCGTAGCGCGCCGGCTGGAACAGCCGGAAGAACCCCGCCTCGCGAAACTCCGCGATCGTTTCGTCGGGCACCCGCCGCTGCTCCTCGGTAGCCGCGGCCCGCTCGCGCAGGCGCGGCAGCAGCGCCTCGGCCCGCGCCCCCAGCTCGGCGATGGTCGGCGTCGTCCTCGTGCTCGCCATCTCGTTCCTCCTGCTGCCCCTGTCGTCGCGGGCTCGTGGCCACCGCGTGCGCGGGCCGCCTCACGCGAGGCACGTCAGCGGTCGGCCGCCGTTATAGGCCACCATGTCGCGCAGCGCGGCCAGCGTGTCGATACTCGCGCCCGGCGGCAGGCCCTCCAGCTCGGCGTAGGCGCGGTGCAGGTTGCCCACCAAGCGCTCGGGATCGGTCAGGCGGGCGAACTCGCCCAGCTCGGTCTGGCGTGCCACCTCTAGCGGCGGCAGCCCTGCCGCCTTGCCGGCCGCGGCCGTGCGCTGCACGAACCGCAGGTAAGCGGCCACCTCGTCGATGGCCGACGGCGCGCTCACCGGGCCATGGCCGGGCACCAGCGTGGTGGCGCCGAAAGCGCGCAGCCACTCCAGGGCCTGGAGCCAGCCGGCCACCGAGCCCATCAGCGCGAATGGCGTGCCGCCGACGAACAGTAGATCGCCGGTGAACAGCACCGAACGCTCTGGAATCCAGGCCACGATATCGTTCGTGGTGTGCGCCGGCGTGCCGAAGTGATGCAGCTCCACGCGCAGCTCGTCGACCCAGATGGTCAGGTGGTCGTCGAAGGTCACGAACGGGGGCGCCGGGCGAAACGTGCCCCAGTCGGCCGTGCCGAAGATCGTCGGCGGGGGCGGGAAGGGGCTGCGCAGCACCTCCTCGCGGCACAGCCGGTGGCCGACGATGGTGGCCAGCGGCAGCAGGCAGTTGCCGTGCGTGTGGTCGCCGTGGTGGTGCGTGTTGACGAGCAGGCGCACGGGCCGGTCGGTCACGCGGGCGACCGCCTCCAGGTAGGCGCGGGTGCGGCGCTCGGTGGAGGTGGTGTCGATCGACACCACGCCGTCGCGGCCCACCAGGAAGCCCGTGTTGTTGAGAAACCAGCTCCCGTCGGGTTGCACATAGGCGAAGATGCCGTCGGACACCTCCTGCAGGTAGGGCGGCGGCAGCGCGGCATGGTCGTGGTGCGACGTGCTCATGCTTCTCTCTCGGTCGTCGGCGCCGGCGCGCGAGCACCCCGCCGGGAGCCGTCAGGCGGCTCGCAGCGGGCTCGTCAACTCGCCCCGGAGCCGGTCCTACAGGTCCGGCGGCTGCGAGCCCCACTGGTCGGTCACCCCGGGGCCCGGCACGCGGAACGGCGGCACGTAGTTCGCGTCGTCGACGATCTGCTCCACCTCGGCGGTGTACTCGACGATGTTCCCCTCGGGGTCGTAGTAGTAGGCAAATAGGTTGTTGCCCGCCAGGTGCCGGCCCGGCCCCCAGTAGCGCCGCACGCCGCGCTCACCCATGAAGAACACGGCGCGCATAAACTCCTCCCAGTCGCGCAGCTCGAACGCGGCGTGTTGCAGGCCGCGCTGGCCGTCGTGGCGCGGGCAGAGGAACGCCAGCGAGTGGTGGTTGGCATTGCAGCGCCAGAAGGTCATGAAGTTGCCGATGTTGTCCGATAGCTTGAAGCCGAGCAGGTCGCGGTAGAACGCCTCCATCGCCGGACGGTCGTTGGCCCACAGCACCACGTGGTTGAGCGCCTGCGGCGTGACGTCGCGCGGGCCGTACGGGTCGCGCACCTGGTCCACGCCCGCCACCAGCTCGACCACGTTGCCCTCCGGGTCGGCGAAGCGGATGGCCTTCGCGATCCCGGGCTCCAGCTCACGCGTGGGCGGCGTCACGATGGCGATCCCCTGGCGGCTCAGCAGCTCGGCGGCGCGCTCGATGTCGTCGGGATGCGCGACCTCGAACGCCACGTGGTCGAGGCCGTGGCCTCCCTCGTGCAAGGTGAGCACGTGGTGGGCGGGCCCCGCGGCGCGCAGGAACAGCGCGCGGCCGTGCTCCTCGGTGCGCTCCAGGCCCCACCGGTCGATGTAGAAGGCGGCCTGCTGGCTCAGGTCGGTGGCGCGCAGGCCCACGTGCGCCAGCCGGGTGACCTTGATCGTGTCCATGCGGTTCCTCCCTGCCCGGGGGCCACTTGCCACGTGGGCACCCTCAGGGTCGCTCAGTGCGAGGGCATGGGATCATCCTATCCCCGGGCCACTACCCGCCGCGCGCGGCGGGACCGCTCGCTAAGGTAAGCCGATGATAGGCAGGCGGACGCGTCAAGTCCAGCGAATCGTTGGCGCACAAACATCAAATAGAGGCTTAACTTGGGCCCCGCGCCTGGCGCTCGGCCGCGATAGACGGTGCCCGGGCGCGGATGAAGTCCATCAGGCGCCGAGCGAGGGGCGAGAAGTGGTGGGTCGCGCGGTACAGCAGCCGACACTCTTCGGTCATGTCCAGCCCCTCGACCGGCAGCTCCACCAGGCGTCCCATGGCTAGCTCCTCGGCGGCGTTGCGCCGGAACAGGATGACTAGGCCCACGCCCTGCAGCGCCATCTGCCGCTGCCCCTCGTGCGAGGCGACGAGCATCACCGAGCGGCGCGGAGGCAGCCCCGCTTGGGCCAGCGCGGCGTCCAAGGCCTGGTCGCCCAGCGTGCGGATGCGGCCGGTCACGAACTCCTGGCCGGCGATGTCCGCGAGTGTCAGGCGCCCGCGTCGGGCCACGCGGTGGGCCAATGGATGGTGCGGCGGGGCCAAGATGACCATGGTGTCCACCCACAGCCGCTCCACCCGCAACCCGCGGTACACCGGCGTCACCTCGCTGGCCACGGCGAAGTCGATCTCGCCGCGCGCCACCGCCTCGCCGAGCTGGTCGGGCACGAGGTCGAGCAGGTGCAGCCGTGCCGCGGGATGCTGGCGGTGGAACTCGGCCAACATGGCCGGCAGGATGTAGGTGCCCTGCACCGACGAGGCGCCCAGGGTGACCACGCCGGCCTCGCCGCCCGCCAGGTCGCGGAGCCGGGCGCGCAGGGCCACCGTCTCGCGCAGCACGGCGGTGGCGTACTCGTAGGCGGCGTGGCCCGCCTCGGTGAGCTGGGCGCCGCGGCGCCGCCGATCGAACAGCTGGCAGCCCCACAGCCGTTCGAGCGTGCGGATGTGCACGCTCACATTGGCCACGGACATAGCGAGCGTGTCGGCCGCGCGGGCGAAGCTGTGACTGTCGACGACGGTGCAGAAGATGGCCAGCCGAGCGAGGTTCACCAGGGCATCGTCCGGCCCGATGCCCTCGATCGAGCCGAGGCCGAGGGGGCGCGGGGACCTATCTTGAACGCCCATTGAACTTAACCTCGCAAGAGTTTGTCTGGCTGCCCGGTGGCGATTAGTGTACGCTCGCGGTACCCACTGCCTGCGACGGTGCGCAAGAGGGGACGATGAGCCGCTTCCCCCTGCCTGGCCCTGGGCTCCACTCCGCCGTGCCGCCCCGCCGGGGGGAGGAGGTGCGTGCAAGTATCGAGCGGTTCGCCGCCTGGCCCGAGCGCGCGTGGGGCGTGCCCAACCGGCACCGCGCCGCTGCTGCCTGTCGGGGCGGGTGTGCGCGGCGATGCGCGCCGGTGGTGGGGGCCAACCCAATCCGCGGTTTTGCCTAGCCGGGCTGATGAGGAGGGGGGCAGCGACCATGCACGCGCTACTGTGGCCGTGCCGTATGGGTGTGCTGGCGATGGCGTTCTGGGGGCTGCTCGCCTGCACGCCCACCGCGACGCCGCCACCAGCGCGGCCGGCGACCCCGCCGCCTGTCGCTCGGCCAACGGTGGCCTTGGCGGCCACGGCGGCCCCTGCGCCCCCCGAGCTGGCGCTCGTTCGAGTCAGCGACTACCAAATCCTGGCGGGTGCTGGGCACTACGTGGCCGACGCCCTGGGGTACTTCCGCGAGGAAGGCATCCAGGTCGAGTTCGTGCGGAGCAGCCCGCCCGACATGCTGCCGCTGCTGGTGTCCGGGCAGCTCGACATCGGGATCACCTCGGTCAACGCCGGGCTGTACAACGCTTTCGCACGCGGTCTGCCGCTGCGGGTGGTGGCCGACCATGGGTCCAATGCCGGCACGGCCGCCGGGTCAGTACTGCTGATCCGCAAGGATCTGGTGGATAGCGGGACCTATAGCCGCGTGGCGGACCTGCGCGGCCGCAAAGTCGCGAATGCGAACACGGCCGA
The DNA here is from genome assembly GCA_035294645.1 of Chloroflexota bacterium. Classification (GTDB taxonomy): domain Bacteria; phylum Chloroflexota; class UBA6077; order UBA6077; family JAJPHF01; genus JADGHJ01. The sequence goes on along the minus strand of DATGKN010000037.1, from coordinate 28,579 downwards.
CGCGACGACGATCGAGTTGGATCTGCTGCTGCAGCGCGAGGGCCTTACCCTGGAGGACATCGACTTCACCCTGTTGCCGTTCGCCGATATCCTCTCCGCGCTGGAGAACCGCGCCGTCGACGCCGCGTACCTCCAGGAGCCGTTCATCACGATCGCCCTGGAGCGCGGCTGGGCGGTCGCGGGCCCCCGGGCGGGCGAGGTGTATCCCGACCACCAGATCGGGATCGTGCTCTACGGCGAGCGCCTGCTGCGCGATCGCGACCTCGGCCTGCGCTACATGCGCGGCTATGTGCGGGGCATCCGTGAGTACCGGCGCGCGATGTGGGAGCACGACCCGGCGGCCAGGAGCGTGGTTATCCCGGTGCTGCTCGAACGCACCGCGGTCAAGGACCGAGTGCTGCTGGAGAAGCTCCAGCCCAGCAACCTGAAGGCCGATCCGTTCCCCAACGTGCAGACGATGGCTGCTGACCAGGAGTGGTTTTTGAACAGAGGCTTGCAGCAGCAGCGCATCGATTTGGCGGCGGTGGTCGATCTCTCGTTCGTCGAGCAGGTCGTGCGCGAGCTGGCCGCGGCGCGCTGACCCGGCCCCGCTGGAGGTGAGGCGGACCGTGAAGATCGTGCCCCACCGGCGCCGCGCCTATGCCGGGCTCCGTGGCGCGCTGCGGCCCGGGGGCGGGGAGGCGAGGAGATGTGCGCCGACCCGCTCGCCTATCCGCGGTGTCGCCTGATCCTGGTTGCGGGAGTGCTGCATGGCGTCGTTGTTCGAGCGTTTCCATCCCAACCCCGCGTTCGGCTATCAACTGCTGCGCGTGATCGCCGAGGGCGCGGACGTGTTCGAGTGCTGGCGCGTGGCCGCGCGGGTGGAGACTATCGCGGACTGGCAGCGCGAGTGGGCCGCGGCCGGCGCGCGCTGGCTGGCGCAAGCGGAGGCGGCGGCGGCGCGCGGCGACGGCTACACGGCACGCACCCACGCCTTCCAGGCCCACTTCTTCTATCGCCTCGCGGAATTCTTCCTGCATGAGAACACTCCCGAGAAGCAGGACCTCTTCCGCCGCATGCGGGCGAGCTTCCAGCTCGCGGGCCGCTACTTCCAGCCGCCGCTGGAGCCCGTGCGCATCCCCTTCGCGGGGACGTACCTCGATGGCTACTTTCTGCCCGCGCGGGGAGCGGAGCGCGAGCGTCGACCGGCGGTCGTGTTCATCGGGGGCGCCGACTCGGTGATGGAGGAGTGTGCTCTGAGCGGGGGCGAAGCGTTCCGCGGGGCGGGCCTGCATACCCTGGTCCTCGACGGCCCCGGGCAAGGCGCGCCGCTGCGCTTCGAGAACCAGTATGCCCGGCCCGACTATGAGGTCGTGTACAGCGCCGCGCTCGACTACCTGGCAGGGCGCCCGGAGTGCGCCCCCGACCGCCTCGGGGTCGTGGGCGTCAGCATGGGCGGCTATTACGGCGCGCGGGGTGCTCTCGACCCCCGGGTGAAGGCGGCGGTGGTCTGGAGCGCGCTGTACGATGTGGGCGAGGGGCTCTACGATTACTTCCCCCCGATCCGCGACACGCTGCGCTACATCACTGGCTCGCGCACGCTGGAGGAGACCCGCGAGAAGCTCCGTGCGTTCACCCTGGCTCCCGTGGTCCAGCGCATCCGCTGCCCCACCCTCGTCGTCCACGGGGGGCTGGACCATCTCGTGCCGGAGTCCGAAGCGCGGCGCATCTACGAGGCGCTGACCTGCGAGAAGGCGCTGCGAATCTGGCCCGCTGGGCAGCACGCGCTGCTCGACTACACCCCCGAGGTACTGCAGGTGATGAACGCCTGGCTCCTCACTCACCTCATGCGCTGAGCGCGAGACCAGGTCCGTGCCCGGGAGATCGGCGATGCGAAAACATGCGCGTGCCTGGCCAGTGGCTGTGTTGCTGCTCGCGAGCGCCCTGCTGGGAGCCTGCCAGCCCGTGGCGCCCGCGAGCCGGCCCGAGCAGGCGGCCATGCCCGCGGCGGGGGCCGCCGCCCCGACGCGGGGAACGGCCCCGTCGGCGCTGCCGACCACGCCCGTGGTCGACTTGAAAGTCGGGGTGCTGGCCACCTCCACCTTCGGCCCGCTGTTCGTCGCTGCCGGCCGCGGCTACTTCCAGGAACTGGGGCTGCATGTCGAGCTGATCCCTACCGGCACGCTCCGCGATCAGACCGCTCCGCTAGCCACGGGCCAGCTGCAGGTCGGCGCGGGCTCCAGCGCCATCGCCAACTTCAACGCCTTGACCCGCCAGACCGACGTGAAGATCGTCGCCGACCTGAACTCGGCAGGGCGAACGGAGAAGTCCACGGGCACCGCGGCGCTCGTCGTGCGCAAGGATCTTTGGGATAACGGCACGCTCCGCGGCGTCCACGATCTCGGGGGGCGCACGATCTATACCCAGGCAGGCGAGGGCAGTGGCGCCTACCTCATCGCCGCGCGGTGGATGCAGCGCAACGGCCTCGACCCGCGCTCCGCCGAGTGGACCCCAATGACCTTCGCCGATGTCTTGGCGGCGATGCAGAACCGCGCGATCGAGGTGGGCCTATCGGCGGAGCCGCTGGTGACCGCGGGGGTGGAGCGCGGCATCCACCACATCCTGGCCACCCAGGAGGAGATGTATCCCGGCGTTCAGCAGCTGTACCTCGTCTACTGGACCGGCATCGACCGGCTGGGCCCGATGGTCGGCGAGCGGTTCATGGTGGCCTATCTGAAGGGCGCCCGGGATTACATCAATGCCTTCGAGTACGGGATCGACCAGGACGCTATCATCGATATCCTGACCCGGGAGACGCCGATCAAGGACCCGGCCGTATACCGCAAGATCAAATACGGCTGGGTGGATCCCAACGGCGTGGTCAACCCGGCCATGCTCCAGGCCGATGCGGAGTTCTATCGCGAGATGGGCCTGCTCGCGGGCCCCGTGGACCTGAGCCAAGCGTTCGATGACCGCTACCGCCAGTTCGCCGTGCAGTACCTCGGCGAATATCGGCCGCCTCGCTAGCCTGGCAAGTACGACGGGGAGGTGTGTCGTGGCCTCAACGTGGAGCGTCTCGGCCCCGGATCGCCGGCAGCGCTGGCGCCAGCGGCTCGGAGCGCTGCTGGCCGTGTCCGCTGCGCTCGCGGCGGGGAGTTTGGCCTCCCGGGCTTCATCATGGGCCGCACCCCACCGCGCGCCTGCGCTGCAAGCCGCCTGCGAGGCGCTGACCGGGCTGGAAATACCCGCTAGGGCGATCGGCTTGCCCACCAACGGGGCCATCGTCACCGCGGCCACGATGGTCGCGGCCAGTCCGCAGACGACCAACGCTGACGGCACGATACAATTGCCGCTGCCGGAACGCTGCCAGGTGCTCGGTGCCATCGCACCGGTGGATTCCACCGCGCCCCCCATCCAGTTCCAAGTGAACCTGCCCCGCGAGTGGAACGGCCGCGCGATGCACTATGGGGGCGGTGGATTCAACGGCGTGTTGGTCACGGGGCTGGCGATCCGCTACCCAGCACGCCCGAACGATCCGTTGCCTATCACGCGCGGGTACGTGACGTTCGGGAGCGATTCAGGGCACACGGGCAATAACGGCGAGTTCGCGCTAAACGACGAAGCGCTGCGCAACTTCGGCTTCGAGCAGCTCAAGAAGACCAAGGATGTCGCGTTCGCAATCGTCGAGCGGTACTACGGCCGGCCGCCGCGCCAGAGCTATTTCTACGGCCACTCCAACGGCGGGCGCGAGGCGCTGATGGTCGTCCAGCGCTTCCCGGCGGATTACGATGGGGTGCTGGCGGTCGCGCCGGTCCTCAACTGGACGGCGAAACACATCCACGCGAACGCGCTGAATACGGCGCTGATCGACGGTGGGTGGATGAGTGCCGCCAAGGTAGCGCTGCTCACGCAGTCCACGCTCGATGCCTGCGACGCGCTCGATGGCCTGACGGACGGGATCATCAGCCGATATGGCCGGGCGTGCCAGCACGATGCCAGCGCGCTGCGGTGCCCCAGCGGTGGGGACGAGGGGGACTGGTGCCTGTCGGATGCCCAGCTCGCATTCGTGCGCCTGTACCGCGAGCGCTGGACGCTGCCGTTCCCCGTGGCGAACGGCATCCAGGGCTACGCGGGCTACGGCGCGCCGGGGGGCGAGAGCCTTCCGGATGGGTGGGACCGCTGGCAGATGGGAACGGCCGCCCCGACCTGGCCGCACGCGCCGGGCGCGGCCTTCCAGCCGGGCGTGGGCACGATCCCCGCGTACGGCCAGACGTTCGTCCGCTTCTTCATCGGCCAAGACCCCCGCTTCGACACCTATCGCTTCGATCCGGCGCCGTATCGCGAGCGGATCGCGTGGCTCTCGACCCTGCTGGACGCCACGGATCCGGACATCTCCGCCTTCATCGAGCGGGGCGGCAAGCTCATTCTCAAAGTGAACACGGCCGACAGCGCCCAGAGCGCGATGACGGCGATGGAGTACTACGAGGCCGTGGTGGCCACCCTAGGCCGGCAGCGCGTCGACGCGGCCGTGCGGTTGTACGTCTCGCCGGGGGCGAGCCACTTCGGGCTGAACGCCCCGAGCCAGGTGGATCTCGTGCCGGTGCTAGAAAGTTGGGTCGAGCAGGGGCAGCCTCCCCCCGACGACCTCGTGCAGGTGCAGATGGACCCGCGCACCTTCGAGGTCCTGCGGTCGCGGCCGCTCTGCCGCTACCCGCTGTCCCCGCGGTACAACGGCACGGGTAGCCCCGATGAGGCCGCGAGCTTCACCTGTGTGCCGTGACTGGAAGCCCCCGGTGGAGAGCGACCTGGAGGAGCAGCTCCCGATGAAGCTGGTGACCTTTACCGTAGAGACGCCGCTCGGGCGATGCGACCGGCTGGGCGCGCTGCTGGACGGCGACGCCCGCGGTCGCATCGTGGATCTCACCGCCGCCTACGAGGCGTACCTGCGCGCCGAGACCGACGAGCCGACCCCGCGCCAGCTGGCGGCGCTGCGCACGCCGCCGGACATGATCGGCTGGCTGGAGGGCGCCCACAAGGCGCGCGAGGCGGCCGAGCAGGCGCTCGCCTTCGTGCGCCGCCAGCTCGCCGGCAGCGCCGACCCGCGCGGCCCCGACGGCGCGCGGCTGGTGTACGCCCGGCATGACGTGCGCCTACGCGCCCCGCTGCCGCGCCCGCGCTCGCTGCGCGACTTCTCGGTGTTCGAGGAGCATATGACCCGCGCGCCGAGCATCCCGCCCAAGGCGCCCAAGTGGTACCGCTACCCGCCCTACTACAAGGGCAACCCCGCCGCGGTGATCGGCCCGGACGACCCGATCCCCTACCCGTACTTCACCGAGCAGCTGGACTGCGAGCTGGAGATCGGCATCATCATCGGCCGTGAGGGGCGCAACATCCGCGTGGAGGACGCCAAGCAGTACATCGCCGGCTACACGATCTTCATCGACTGTAGCGCGCGCGACGTGTACACGCGCTCCGACTACTTTGGCCCGGCGAAGACCAAGGACTGGTGCAACGTGCTGGGCCCGTGCCTGGTCACGGCCGACGAGATCGACGAGGCCAACTTGCGGGTCCGGCTGTCGGTAGACGGCGAGGTGTGGTACGAGGGGCACACGGGCCACCGGCGCAACTATCTGGCCGAGCACCTCGTGGCTTTTGCGTCGGACAACGAGACGTTGTATCCCGGCGACGTGCTGGGCACGGGCACGATCGGGCTGAGCTGCTCGATGGACACGCACCGCTGGGTGCGCGTGGGCCAGACGATCACCTTCGAGGTGGAGGGGATCGGCACGCTCAGCCACCGGATCGTCCCGGGCGAGCGGGTCGTCGATTACGTGCTCAACGGCATTCCCGGCCTGCTCACGCCGCCCTCATCGGTCGTGGAGAGCGGCTAGGGCAGCGCGCGGAGCCGCCGGACTGAGGAGCGAGTGATGCGCATCGACGTGCACGCGCACTACTTCCATCCCGAGTACCTCGCTTGTGCCGAGCGGCTGCTGGGGCCCGCCAGCATTGTCCCGGCCACCCGTGCGCCCGGCGCCCCGCTGACGCTGCCGCAGATCGTGGAGCTGATGGACTCGGCGGGGGTAGACTTGCAGGTACTGTCGGTCTCGGGCATCCAGCCGTACGCCGCACGCGAGGCCGACGCCGTCACCGTGGCCCGGTTGGCCAACGACCTCTACGCCGACATCGTGCGCCAGTACCCGGGGCGCTTCGCCGCGTTCGGCTGCGTGCCGCTGCCCCATGTGGAGGCGGCCATCGCCGAGGCGGCACGCGGCCTCGACGCACTCGGCATGGTGGGGATCACCACGGGCTGCTCGGTAGCGGGCCGCCCGCTCGATGACCCCGCGTTCGAGCCGTTCTGGGCCGAGCTGGACCGGCGGGGCGCGGTGGTGTTCCTGCACCCAGTGGGCGTCGGCGGCCCGTGCATGGACAAGTACAACTTGCCCTGGGTGGTCGGCGCGCCGTTCGAGGACACGGTGGCCGCGCTGCGGCTGGTGTGCTCCGGCCTTACCACGCGCTACCCACGCCTGCGAGTGATCGTGCCCCACCTGGGCGGCACGCTGCCGTTTCTGCTGCGGCGGATCGACGGCTCGACCGGGGGGGGCACCGCGCCGCGCTCGCCCGACATCCAGGTTGAGGGCCCCCTCAGCACGCACTTGCGCCGGTTCTGGTACGACACGGTGAGCCACCATCCGGGTGCCCTGCGGCTGGCGGTCGAGGCGTGGGGCGTCGACCACCTGCTGCTCGGCTCGGACTTTCCCTTTGCGGTGGGCGACCGCTACCGCCACTGTGTGCAGTACGTGGCTGAGGCAGGGCTGGCGCCGCCGGAGCAGGCGGCCGTGCTGGGCGAGAACGCGCGCGCGCTGCTCGGCCTGTAGCCAGCCGCGGGGAGGAGACGCAACGTGGGACGGCTCGGCGAGCGTGGCGGCGTGCGGCGCCTGGTCGCGCTGGTCGCCTGCCTGGCCCTGGTGGCCTGCGGCGCGCCGGGCGCCAGCACGAGTAGCGCGCGGGGCAGCAGTGCGGGCGCGCTGCCGGAGCGTGGCGCCCCGGGGGGCGCGTCGGCGGTACCCGCCACCACCGGGGAACCCGCCGCACCCGCGCCGCTGCGCCCGCCGGTGCGCGTGCGCGCCATGGACGCGCGGACGATCGCGCACCGCGGGGTGTACATCGCGCTCGAGCGCGGCTACTTCGCCGAGGAAGGGCTGGAGGTCGAGCTGGTGCCTACCAGCGCGAACCCCGACACCATCGCCGCGCTGGTAACCGGCGAGCTGGACTTCAGCAGCGGCGGGCCCGAGCCGATCCTGTTCAACGCTGCCGCGCGGGGCGTGGGGGTCAAGATCGTCGCCTACAACGTCCAGATCGGCCCGGGCGACCTGTCCAGCGGGTTCTTGGTGCGGAAGGACTTGCTGGACAGCGGCCGCTACCAGGGCCCGCAGGACTTCCGCGGCTTCACGGTGGCCCTGCCAGCCAACGGCGGGCTGCAGCACATGTTCCTGGAGCGGCTGCTGGGGCGCGGCGGACTGACGCTGGCGGATGTGCAGACGGTGGTACTCCCGTTCCCCGAGACGCTGCCGGCGTTCGCCAACGGCGCCATCGAGGCCGCGTTCGTGGCCGACCCGTTCGCCTCTCTTGCCGAGGCGCAGGGGGTTGCAGTGCAGGTGGCGCCCATGGGCGACCTCTATCCGGGGATGCCGGGCAACGTGCTGACCATCAGCCCAGTGTTCGCGGCGCGGGAGCCCGAGGCGGCGCGGCGCTACATTACCGCGCACCTGCGCGGCCAGCGTGACTACTACCGGGCCATCCAGCGCGACGAGGGGGGGCGCGACGAGATCCTGCAGATTCTGATGAAGTACATGCCCCTCCAGGACCCGCGGCTGTACACCCGGCTGCTCACCTCCCCTGTTGACCCCAACATGACGCTGGATCCGCGGCCGCTGGAGGAGATCCGCGACTACTATCTGAAGTTCGGGACGCTCCAGCAGCGCGTGGAGGTAAGCCAGGTGCTGGACCGCTCGTATGCCGACTACGCGCTCCAGCGGCTGGGCCGCCTGCCCTGAGCGCCCTGCGGGGCGAGCCACGCGGGTGGCCTCCTGCATCCAAGGCCTGCCCCTCGCCGCCGTGCTGCTCGCCGGGTGCAAGGGGGGCGTGGGGCGTGGCTCGGCGCGCCCGCCGTGCGCTGCGCGCGCTTGTGGCGGCTGGGCGGCTACTAGCCGGCCGCCTACACGACCTGCACCGCCACGCGCGGCTCACCTGGCTATCGACCTGCCAGCGCGGCTCTCGCTTGCAGCGGGCAGCGGCGCGGACCTATGATGGTGCCAGTGGCATATTATTGACTCACGGACAGGGTGGAGGATGCGCGAGAGCAGGGGCACGGGGGGGAGGCGAGCGGTACTGTTGGCTGGGCTCGGGCTAGTAGCGCCGTGGCTGATGGGGTGGGGCATGGCCTCTCCGGCAGCCCAGCAGCCGCGGTGGGCGGTCGTGCCCCTCGCGCAGCCGGGCGGGCTGGAGTACCGGCTGGAGGACGGCCGGCATTCGCGGCTACTTCCCTGGTCCGATTCCGATCCCGGGTATCGGAGCCGGTTCGAGCGCTGGGAGTTGGCGCGTGAGGCTGACCTGGACGGCGATGGGGTGCCGGAGGCGATCGTTCTGCACTATACGGGCGGCGCGCACTGCTGTTTCGAGTATCTGATCGCCGCGAGCACGCCGAACGATATTGTTGTCTGGGACTGGTTCTCCCTCGGCAACAGCCGGCTGGCCGACATCCAGGATCTCGATGGCGACGGCGTGCCGGAGCTGCTGGCCCGAGACGACCGCTTCGCGTACTTCCCCGGCCTGAGCTATGCCGACACGCCGTTCTTGCCGCTGGTGCTCTGTCGCTCAGTCACCCGGCGCTACTACGACTGCACCGCCCAGCGCTTCCCCGAGCTGCTGCGCGATAGCGCCCGCCAGTTTGCCCAGGCTTTAGCGGCTGCCCCCCCGGAGACCACGAGGCTATCGGCCGCCGACCGATTCCCCCGCCCGATGGTGTACGCCCAAGCGCTGGGCCTGCTGGGCAGCTACCTGCGGCTTGGCTCGCCGAGTGCGGTCGAGGAGGGGTGGGCGCAGGTCCGCGCGTTGTGCCCCGACTGCGCCCAGTGGCTGCGCGGGCAGTCGGAGGCACTGCAGCAGGCGCTGCAGGTGGTGTACCCTAGGCGGGACCCCTCTATGCAGCTCGACTGACGGGCCTCTAGAGAGCCCGCCTAGCTGTCCTCGGCGCTATTCGCGTGCTGACTCGTCGTTGGCGCGGGGGAGCACTCGACGACTGCGCGCGCTGCGCATCGCTGTGCATCGCGCACCGCGCCCTGCACGATGCCTCGCGACGCCGGTGACCGCGCACGATCTGGCGGAATGACGGGGAACTTCTGGGCGGCCCCGAGAGGACTCGAACCTCCGACACGCGGTTTAGGAAACCGCTGCTCTGTCCACCTGAGCTACGGGGCCACGGGGCAGCTAGCCGCTGCTCGCCAGCACGCCGGCCTCCACGCCGCGCCGTTTCCCGCGGCTGCTTCTCCCTCGGCCACCAACCGGAGGCGGCCTCTTGCCGCGCGGGTTGTCCGAAGCAAGCGACTCGCCGCATCGTGCTCTATCGTTAGCTTACCCGGTCCCGACTCGTTCGGGTAGCATCCACGCTCCGGATGCGCCGCGCGCACGGGCGCTGGGGGGCCAACGCGAGGAGGCCCGGGGAATCCGCCACTCATAGGGCCCAAGGCGCCGGCACGGCCGGGCCCCATATGGCCGCTGGCGCGGGGCCAGGGCGACATGCGTGGATCTCACCCAGCGGCCGCGGCGGATGCGGCCGGTTGCAAGTCGAACGCCGCCGCCAGCAGCTCGTACGAGCGCAAGCGGGAGGCGAAGTCGGGCGTGATGGTGAGCACCATCAGTTCCTCGGCTCCCGCCGCCTCTGCCAGCGCGGTCAGCTCCGTCCGCAGCTGCTCAGGGGTGCCGGCGAGCGCGCGGCCGGCCGCTTGGGCCAGGATGGCGCGCTCGTCCGCGGTGTATACGTGCGTCTCGACCTCTTCGTGCGACGGGTACGGTAGCCGCGCGTTCTGGTGCAGCCGCACCAGGAACAGCTCGCGGCTGCGCGCCAGCTGCCGCGCCTCGGCCTCCGTCTCGGCGCACACGACGAACACGGCCAGCAGCGCCCGCGGCGCCGCCAGGTACGCCGAGGGCCGAAACGCCGCGCGGTAAGCCCGTACCACGGCCACCGCATCGCGGGGGTTGATAAAGTGCGCGAAGGCGAACGGCACGCCGTACAGCGCCGCATACGACGCGCTCTCGGCACTGGAGCCCAGCAGCCACAGCTCCGGCGCGGTGGGCCCCACCGGCATGGCTCGCACGCCCGCGAACGGATGGTCCGGCTCCAGCGCGTCGTGCAACCAGCGCCGCAAGTCGGCCACTCGCTGGGGGAAATACTCTAGCGGCCAGCTACCTGGTCCGGCGGCCAGCGCCTTCGCCGTCCGCGGGTCGCTGCCCGGCGCGCGCCCGATGCCCAGGTCCACCCGGCCCGGGTACAGCGCCTCGAGGGTGCGGAACACTTCGGCGACCTTGAGGGCACTGTAGTGCTGGAGCAGCACGCCGCCCGGCCCCACGCGCAGGTGCTGCGTGCGTGCCAGAATCTGGCCGACGAGGATCTCGGGGGCAGAACAGGCCAGCGCCTCGCTGGAGTGATGCTCCGCTACCCAGTAGCGGTGGTAGCCTAGCTCGTCGACCGCCGCGGCCAGGCGCAGGGTGGCCTGGAGAGCATCGGCGGGGGTGCTGCCACGGATGACCGGCGATTGGTCGAGCACGCTCAGTTTCAGCACGACGGGATTATACGCCATCCCGCCGCCCGCTCACCCCGCCCCCTGGCGCAGATGGCGCGCGTAGAACGCCAGCGTACGCGTCCAGGCGTCGGCCGCCGCGGCCTCCGAGGCCGCTGTCGGGGCAACGATCGGCGCGCCCATGAAGGCGTGGCCCACGCCCGGGTACACCACGCACTCGAAATCGACGCCGTGGCGCAGCAGCTCGTCGCGCAGCCGCACCACATTGGCGAAGCCCACTGGCTCGTCCTGGTCGCCCCAGAAGCCCAGGATCGGGCCCTGCAGGCGGTCGGCCAGCTCCAGCGGCGCTGGCGCCGAGCGCGCGTGGGTGTGCGCGCCCGCGGCAGGAAAGCCGTAGAAGCACACCGTGGCCAGGTCGCGGCGCAGTGCGGCCAGGTCCAGCACCAGCGTGCCGCCCAGGCAGAAGCCCATGGTGCCCAACCGCCCACTCGCGGCGGCCCCGCCCTGGGCGGCGAGCCAGTCGAGCGCGGCTTGCAGCTCCTCCAGCGCACGCCGCTCGTCGAACTGGCGCCAGCGGGCGTAGGCGGCCTCGCGCGTCAGGGCCGGCAGCGGCCCCTCGCGGTGGAACAGCTCCGGCAGCAGCACGCGGTAGCCCGCGGCGGCCAGGCGTCCCCCCAGCTGCTGGTAGAACGGCGTGGCGCCGAACATGTCGTGGACCAGCAGCACGGCGGGCCCGCCAGCGGCGCCCGAGCGCAGCAACACCGCCGGCAGCGCGGCGCCGCCGGGCAAGGGAATACGCAGCGTGTCGCACACGACGCCCGCCGGCAGCGGCGCCGCCGGCCCCTCGGCATGACACATCGGCCACCTCCCGCCGCGCGGCCTCAGCGTGCCCCGAGCCGCGCGAAGAACCCCGCGGCCGCTAGCTGGTCGCGGAACGATAGATCGAGCACCTCCTCCAACGGGATCTGGAGGATCGCCGGTTCGAAGCCGCCCATGCTCGCCTGGAGCTCGCGCGCATCATCGAGGTCTACCCGCAGGTCCAAGGGGACCCGCTCGCGCGTCCGATCCAGATGGTGCAGGATCGGCCCGATCTCGCTCGCGCGCATGCGGCGCGCCACCACGGCGGCCGCCTGCTCGCGCGCGGCCGGGTCGGTGGCCCCGGCCTTCAGGTACGCCTGGCCAGCGGCCACGGCGCGCAGCAGCCGCAGGGTGTCCTCCGCGCGGCCGTGCGCCGTGGCGGGCAGCCCCACGATGCCCAAGATGTCCGGCACGCCGAGCGCGCCCAAGTCCCAGGCGTGGTAGCCCTGCTCTTTGAGGGGGGCTGCGGACGCGTAGCTCAGCGGTGCGCCATCGATCGCGCGCTCCTGCAAGGCTGCCGCGGTGGTGGGCTCGTCGCCGGTAACCAAGATGGTTACCCGGTCGCGGTCTGGGTCCAGCCCGAGCCGCTTGAGCGCCGCGAGCGTCCGCAAGTGGGGAGGGCCGCCCAGCGAGTGCACGCCGATGGTGGCGCCGCGGAGCTGCTCGGGCGCGGCGAGCGTCGGCTGGGTGACGAGCTCGCTGGCCGCCCGCGTGCTGGTGGCGCCTAGAAAGACCACGGGGGAACCGCCGCTGCGCGCGCCGAGTGTCGGCCCCAGGCCGGTCCAGGCGTAGTCGAGCTCCCCGCTGAGCAGCGCCGCCTGCGACAGCGCTGCCGAGCGCGTCTGGCGCAAGTCGATCTGCAGTCCATACTGCCGGTCGAGCCCGAGGTCGACGGCCAGCCACACGGCCGCCACCTCGGGCGCTACGCCCGCGTGCGCGACGCGAACCACGGCCAGAGGGGGCTCCGGGCCCAGCGCGGCACTTGCCCCGGGCTCGGCCGCCGGGGCGGCGCTAGCGGCGGGCGGTGCCGCGGGGGCCGCGCGCGCCTGGCAGCCGGCCAGCAGCAAGACGCACCAGAGCCCGAGCGCCGCGCGTCGCCTCATGGCATGCTCCTTTTTTTCTGGCCGGCGGTGTGGCCGGCCGTCGCCGCGCCCTCGCTGTCACACGTGCGATGAAGGATGGCAGCCCCGCCGGCGGCTGTCAAGGCCGGCCCGCACCAGCCGCTCGAAAATTGCGGTAGCCGCGGCGCCGCTCCATAATCGCCCCACGCCGTAGGGCCGGGGAGCGACGGCGTGGGGAAGACGCGATGCAGTTTCTCGTGACGGGCGAATGGGTGGAGCACGGCGCCCTGCTGCCACCGGAGCAGGCTGCCCAGCTACTCGAGGCCACGGTGCTACCCAGCCTGCAAACCCTCGCGCGCTGGGAGGACGAAGGCCGACTGCAGGGGGGCATCCTCGCCGGCCAGCGCGCGGGCGCCTACCTCCTCGAGGCCGCCTCTGCCGAGGAGGTAGGGCAGCTATTGGCCAGTCTCCCCTTCTGGGGGATGGTGAGGTGGAGCGTCCAGCCGTTGCAATCGACGCGATCGGCGATCCAGCGCGACCAGGAGGTGGCCCAGCAGATCCGCGCGCACCACGGACCGTAGCGGCCAAGCCGTAGACTAGCCCCCGGCCCGCCTTCGCCTATCCGGCCCTAGCCCCAAGGGGGTGGGAGCCTGGGGCCGTGCGCCGCGCGCTGCCGAGCTCGGCGGGGTCAGGCGAGCAGCGCCTGCACCTCGGCGCAGGTGAGCACGCGGGCCATGGTAGGGAACACGCGTGTCATCGCCCAGCGCTGCTCGTCCTCGGGCACGCCGCCACAGCCATCGGCTAGCACGATGAGGGCGTAGTCGCGGTCGAAAGCATCGCGCACCGTGCTCTCCACGCCGACCGTCGTGCGCTGGCCGCCGACGATCAGGGTGGTGATGCCCCGCGCCCGGAGGTGTAGGTCGAGGTCGGTGCCGTAGAAGGCGTTGCGCCGCCGCTTGACCACCTGCACGTCGGCGGGGGTGGGGCGCAGCGCATCGACCACCTGCCACTCTGGGCTACCCTCGACGGGGCGCCCGCCACCGCCCGCCAGGCCGCCCTGCACGGGCAGCGTTACCTGGTCGGCGCCGTCCGCCCGCCGCGTATTGAGCACGTAGACGATGGTGACGCCTCGGGCTCGGGCCGTCTCGACCAGTGCGGCCAGCCGCTCGACGATGCCGCTGGCGGCTAGCAGTCGCGCTCGCTCGTCGCCGCTCTCGAAGGCGCCGCGCTGCAGGTCGATCAGCAGGAGCGCGGTCCGGCGGGGATCCAACTGCTCGTTCATCTGGCGCCTCCCTCCCATGCGTGGGATTGTACCGCCGGCATCCAAGGTACGCCGCCTCGCCTGCCTGGGTGCAGGGACCGGTGGCCAGCGCGTGCTATCCTGCCGCCAGGGCGCCCCGCGCGCCCGTGGAGGGCCGATGCCGCGTGCGGTCTGGCTGCTGAGCCCGGTGCTGGCGCTGGCCCTGCTGCCGTCTAATCTGGTCGCCACGGCGCTACCGCTGCTGCGCACCGAGTGGGGCGCCTCGGCCACCGCGCTGGGCTGGACGTTCAGCGCCTACCAGCTCGGCTACGTGGTGGGCGTGCTGGGCCTGTTGCCGCTCACCGACCGGGTAGCGTTGCCCCGCGTGATCGGGAGTAGCGCCGCGCTGAGTACCCTGGCGTTCCTGCTGTTCCCGGTACTGGCCCGCGATGTGGCGAGCGCGTCCCTGCTACGGCTGCTGGCCGGGGTGGGGCTGGCCGGGGTGTACTTGCCCGGGGTGCGGGTGGTGGCCGCGCAGGCCGACGCGCACCGACGCGGGTTGGCGGTGGGGATGTATGTGTCGGCCTTCTACCTGGGCAGCGCGCTGTCGCTGGCCGTGGCGGGCGCCCTGCTGCCGGCGGTCGGCTGGCGGGGCGCTGCGTGGGTACTCGGGGCCGCTCAGCTCTTGGGGCTACCGCTGGCGGTGCTCGGCACGCGGGAAGCGCCAGGCCCCCAGGGCCGCTCGGCTCGCCTAGCGCTCGGCGTGCTGCGCCAGCGCCCAGTGCGCGGCTTCATCTTGGCCTACACGGGCCACTGCTGGGAACTGTACACCTCGCGGGGCTGGCTGGCCGCTTTCCTGGCCAGCGTGCTGGCCGCCGCCGGGCGCGGCCCGGTCGAGGCGGCCGCCGAGGCGGGCTGGTGGGCCGGCATCATCGGTGCACTGGGCATCGCGGGCGTGTGGCTGGGTGGCGCGCTGTCCGACCGGCTCGGGCGAGCCCCCACCGCGCTGGCGATCGCCCTGGCCAGCGGCGCGCTATCGCTCGCCTACGGCTGGCTCGCCGCTGGCGGCTGGACGCTCAGCGTCACGCTCGGCTGCCTATACGGCCTGTTGGTCGCGGCCGACTCGGCCGTGTACTCCACCGCGATCACCGAGGTCGCCCCGCCCGGGCAGGTCGGCTCGGCCCAGGCGGTGCAGGCCGCCATCGGTTTTCTCGCGGCCGCGCTGGCCCCGGTAGCCGGTGGCCTGGCGCTCGATGCTGGTGGGGGCTACGGGAGTGTCTTCGCCCTCGCGGGCGGCATCGGGCTGGTCCTGGCCCTGCCGCTGCTACCGCTAGCGCGCGCCGTCCCGCGTGCATCGGCGACCGCGCCGGGCCCGTGAGCACTCAAGGCGTCCCACGACCGAGCAGCGCTAGCCAGGCGACCTCCTCGACGGTGATCAGCACGACGATGCCGAGCCCGACGGGCAGCGCGCGGCGTAGCAGCAGGCCCTCCTGCCCACTCAGGCCCACCACCGCGGTGGCCAGGACCACGCGTTGAGGCGACGCCAGGCTCAGATCGGCAGCGGTGGTGTTGTGCACCGCGGCCAGCACCAGCGGCGGCACGCTCAGCCGTTCGGCCATCTGGAGCTGGAACGGCAGCAGCATGGCGTTGCCCGCCGCGTTCGAGCCTGTCAGGAACCCGGCGAGACCGCCGACGGCGGGGGCCGCCAAGAGGTAGGCCGATCCCAGCGCCGCGGCGGCGCTCGCCGCGAGCCGGGCGGTCATTCCCGCCCGGAGCATCACCTCCGCCAGCACCAGAAACGCGGCCAGCGCCAGTGTGGCCAGCCACCAGCGGCGTGCTGTTTGCCGCAGCTCCGCGACCACGGCCGCGCGGTCGAGCCGGAGCACGACGACGGCCACCGCACAGGCGACCGCTAGCCAGAACCCCGGGCTGTACAGCAGCGGCAGGGCGAACGCGACCGCCGGCACGCTGAGCACCGCGTGGGTGAGCAGCCAGTCGCGCAGCGGCGGCAGCAGCCGGCTGAGCAGCAGGCCGGTCGCTAGCGCGGCGTAGGGCGCCACGGCGCGCGCTGTGGTCGGCATGGGGGCGTCCTCTGCGGGGACGCCCGGCACCGGGCGGGTGCGCCCCGGCAAGCGACTGACTAGCACCCCGGCGACCACCACGCCGCCCACGACCATCGCCAGCTCGACCCCGAACAGCCGCGTGCCGCCCCACGCGGCCAGCACCATGAGCAGACTCGTCAGGCCCAGTAGGCCGGCGTGGCGGCGCAGCGCGCGCGGGCCCTCACCCAGCCACAGGGCCAGCGCGCCGAAGTACGGAAACAGCAGCAGGCTCAGGTAGGCACAGCCCTCGCCCAGCTCGGTGGGCGCCAGCCCCGCCAACTCCGCGCCCAGCAGCGTCCCCACCGCCAGCGCGCCCCAGGGCACGGCGTTCTGCGTCAGCAGCGCCAGCAGCGCGGCGTGCGACGGGGCGTACCCGAGGGCCAGCAACAGCGGGGCCACGATCACGATCCCGACACCGAAGCCACTAGCCCCTTCGAAGAAAGCGCCCAGCGGCAGGCAGAGCAGCAGGGTGCGCGCCGCGCGGTCCCCGCCCAGCGCGGCCAGCCGCGTGGCCAGCCGGGCCATCGCCTGGCCGCGAGCCATCAGCTGGTACAGCAGCAGGCCGAAGAACACGACGTACGCGACGAGCAGGGTGACTAACAGGCCGCGCAGCACAGCGAGAGCGAGCCCCGCCCCCGACAGCGCGAACGCGGGCCAAAAACAAGCGACCGCCATGGCGAGGCCGCAGCCCAGCACGCCCGCTACGACTGCCGACCGCCGCAGGAGCAGCAGCACCGTCACCGCGACCACCAGCGGCGAGGCCGCGACTACCGTGTCGGCGAGCGCGCCCCCGGCGGGGACCATCGCGCCCTACTCGGTCGGTGTGCAGCCTAGCTTGCGCAGCAGCCCGAGCAGCAGCGCCTCGCGCTCCTTGAGCTGCTCCTTGTAGTCGGGCGTATCCGTATGGTGGATCTCGGCCTTGAGGTCGCGCACCGCCTGGTCGAGCAGGTTGGCCAGCAGGGCACACTCCTCCGGGGTCAGCTCCACGTGCATCGCTTGCTCCTCCGAGCGGGTCCGCGCCCTCGGGCGGTATCCCTGGCGAGGGCGCGCCGAGCGTAGCATAGCGCACGGGCCGCACTCCCTGTGGCCGGTGGGCCGAGCGAGGGGCGCGGGGAAACGCGCGGAACGGGCGACCGACCGCGGCGCGGCCGTGTGTCACGCCTCGTGCTGCTGGAGCCAAGCGCGCGCCGTGGCTACCAACTCCCAGCGCTGGGCGGCGAGCGCCTCGTCGAGGAGCCGACGTGCCTGGCCGATCACGTCGTGCATCAGTGCGCTGGAGAAGCTACGCTCGGCAGCTAGCTGCGCGTCGCAGGAGGCGGCCACTGCTGCGGGCGGGGCCACTGGCATCGCCGGGGGGTAGGCGGGGCGGCGCGCCTCGTGGAGGACCGCCTGCCAGTACGGCGTGCTGATGTCGGTGAGTCCCACGCCCGGCGGGCCGGCCTGGCCGTCGGCGGCGTGGCAGTCCCACATGCGCAGCCGGCCGCAGCGAATCCCCACGTGGCCCACCGCTATCCCGTCGGGGCCTGGGGGGTCGGCAGGCGAATAGGTAGTGAAGAACAGCAGGTCGCCGTCGCGCACGGCGGCCCAGTCGCCGGCGCCTTGGCGGCTGGCTACCACCTGCGGGATGGCCTGGCGCAGCTGCTCGGCCGTGCGCGCCTCGCCCAGCGGCACGCCCACGGCTGTGAGTACCTGGCGGACGAACAGCGAGCAGTCGAGGGTCGTCACCCCATCCGGCGGGGGGGCGAGGCGATAGGGGATGCCGCGGCGGCGCTCGCACTCGGCCCACAGGTGCGCGGGCGGCGGAGGCAGGGCGGCCACAGCGGCGGGCTCGGTGGCCTGCACCGCCGCCCAGGCGGCCCGGTAGGCGCGCGCCGCCGCGCTGTCAGGGTCGGCGTAGTCGCGCGGGCGCTCGGCCCAGGCACACACCCGCCAGGCCAGCTCGGCATCGCGGTAGCCCGCCGCGCGCCAGTGCGCGTACCACCGGCGGTACTCCGGCGCCATGACCTGGACTTGCAGCGCCGGGTCCTCACGCTGCGCGGCGGTGAGGCCCGCGCCAAGGCCCTGATCGTGCAGTTGGAACAGGCCCACGCTATGGCCCGCGTCGCCGCGGCGCTGCGGGTCCCAACCGCTTTCGGCCAGTGCGCCCGCGGCCATGATCGCCGCCAGCTCGCCCTCGATGCCGTGGCGCGCTAGCAGCGCGAACACCTCATCCCGTGTCAGGACCGCCATCTCGCCACCTCCACGTGACTGCCTCTCCGCCCAGAGGCGCGGGCACGGCGGGGCACGCGTCCGGCGGCGCTCAGGCGGGCTCGTGGTACTCCCACGTCTGGAACAGGTCGCGCAGGAACTGGAGGTAGCCCGCGCGCGTCAGTGGGGGGCGCGCCGCGGCCAGCACGCGCCGGGCTGCGGCGGCGCCGTCGGCCAGCAGGTCGACGACGGTGAGGGCCATGGCCTTGGCGGGGTTCACGATAGCCCGCTCCGGGTCGGCGATGCGGTAATCGGCGCCGTGGCCCTCGCCGCTGGCGCCGCCCGCGTAGGGGTGGATGGCGGGCAGCACGTGGCTGAGGTCGCCCATGTCGGTCGAGCTGCCGCGGTGGCCGGCGGTGGTCACCTCCTCGGGGCCGACGAGCCGCTCGGCGTTGCGGCGGAACAGCTCCAGCAGCAACGGGTCGTTGCGCAGCGGCAGGTAGCCCGGTAGCGTCGTCACCGCCACACGGGCGCCGATGGCCAGCGCCCCGGCGCGCAGCGCGCGGTCCACCTTGCTGGTGGCGTCGCGGATCGCCTCCAGCGTGGCGCCGCGCACGAACAGCTCCAGGCGCACGTCGGCCGGCACCACGTTCACCACGTCGCCGCCATGGGTGATGATCGGGTGCACGCGCACGTGGTCCTCGTCGCGGTAGGTTTCGCGCTGCGCGTGCAGGGCGGCGAGCGCCACGTGCGCGGCGTTCAGGGCGTTGATCCCCGCGTGCGGCGCGCGCCCGGCGTGGGCGGCCCGGCCGCGGTAGCGGACCAGCTTGGCCACCACGCCGTTGTTGGTGCCGCCCACGGCGAAGCTGCGCTCGGTGGGCACGGAGGTGGTGTGGGTCATCATGGCCAGGTCGACGTCGTCGAAGGCGCCGAGGCGCAGCAGCTCTGCCTTGCCACCTAGGAACTCGATGGCGCCCTCGGCGCGCAGGGCCAGGCGCCGTTCGAGCTGCACATACTCCTCGGCCGGCACGGCGAACAGCGCCACGCGCCCTGCCAGCTCGGCCAGCACGCCGCTGCCCAGCAGGCCGTACGCCACGCCCAGCACCATGGCCAGCTGCGCGTGGTGGCCGCAGGCGTGTGCCGCGCCCGTCTCCGGATCGGCCAGCGGATGCTCGGGCACCGGCAGCGCGTCCAGCTCGCCCAGCACGGCCACCGTCGGGCCCGGCGCGCCGCCTGCCAGTATCGCCTTGACCCCCGTGCGCGCCAGGCCCGTGGTGGGGGCCAGGCCCAGGTCCGCGAGCGCCTCGCTGAACCGCCGCGCGGTGGCGAACTCGAAGAAGCCCAGCTCGGGGTGCGCCGCCACCGCCTCGGCGAACCGGACCAGCTCCGTGCGGCGCGCGTCGATCGCCGCACATACCCGTGCTTTCCGGTCGTCCATCGCGCCGTTCCTCCTCTCGCGGCATGCTAGCATGACCAAGATAGCTACAGTGCAGGCGAGCGGAGGCACCAGGGATGATCGAGCGGGTGGACCGCGTGGTGATCGGCGCCACGGACCTCGGGGCGGCGGTCGTCGCCTTTCAGACGCTGGGGTTTCAGGTCGGGCCGCCGATCGCTGGGGCCGCGCGCATCCCGTTGGAGGGCGCAGACCTGGTGCTGGTCGACCTGCACGCGCCCGCGGTCGCGGGGCAGTGGGCCGCCACCGCGCTGGCCGACTTCCTGCGCGAGCGCCCGGGCGGGCTGCTGGGCTACGCCGTGGCGGCCGACTTCGCCACCGCCCGCGCGCGCCTGCCAGACGCCACCCTGCTGGAGGCCGCGGCGCTGGCGCTCAATGCGCTCGGCTGGCGCGGCGCGGCGCCGGTCGTGGTGCCGGGGGGCCCCGTGGCCCCCGCGGGCGCCGAGCACCCCAACGGGGTGCGCCGCCTGTGCGAGTTAGCGGTGGTGGTCGAGGACCTGGAGCAGGGCATCGCCCGCTACGCGGCGCTCGGCTTGCGCCCGCAGCAGCGCGACGAGGTGATCCCCTGGCGGGCGCTGCGCGCGACGTTCGTCCTGGGCAGCCTGGAGCTGCACCTGTGCGCGCCCAACGCGCCGGGGCTGGTGGCCGGCATGCTCGCCCTGTACGGCGAGGGCCTCTGGCAGGTAGTCCTCGGCGTGCAGGAACTCGCAGCGGCGCGCCGCTGGCTCGGCGAGCGCGGAGTCGCGCTGCTCCCCGCCCCGGGCATGGCGGGCGACGCGCTGGTCGCGCCCGAGCGAGCGATGGGCGCGCGGCTCGTCCTGCGGGAGGACGCGGCATGATCGGGGCCCGTGCGCGTGCCACGTGGGCTAGGCGCGCTCGCCGCCTCCTGGTGCTAGCGCTGCTAGTAGGCCAGCTCGCCTGCGCGGCTGCGGCTCCCATGGGCCACGCCCCGGTGGCCGGCGCGCGCCCGGCAGCCGATCCGGGAGCGGGCCAGGGCAGGGAGCCGTGGCGCGAGCGCCGCCCCCCCGCCGCGTTGCCGGAGCATGTCGAGCCCCTGTGGGGTGAGTTCGTGCGCCGGGAGTTCTACAGCCCAGCGCTCGACCGCGTGATGCCGATCTATATCTATGCACCGCCCGAGTGGGCCATGCGCGGCCAGCCGGTGCCCGTGCTGCTGATGCTGCACGGCGCCAGTGGCGATCACGCCGAGTGGGCCACTATCAAGCTGATCGACTGGGCGGACCAGCTCATCGCCGAGGGTACCATCCCGCCGCTGCTGGTGGCGTTGCCCCAGGGCGACTTCGGCTACTGGGTCGACCATGTGGACGATGGCCCGCGCTGGGGCACCTACACCGTGCAGGATGTGGTGGGCCACCTCGACGCCAACTACCCCACGCTGCGGCGGCCGCAGGCGCGGGCTATCGGCGGCCTGTCGCAGGGCGGCCATGGCGCGCTCCAGCTCGGCTTCAACCACCCCGAGGTGTTCAATATCATCGGCGCGCACAGCCCCTCGCTGCGCGACGACGACGGCTTCCTGCCTTGGCTGGGCCACGGCGAGGAGTTCGCCCGCCGCGACCCGCTACACCTGGCCGCCACCCTGCCGCTGGTGACGCTCCAGCAACTGACGCTGTGGATCGACGTGGGCCACGAGGACCTGCTCTGGCGCCCACGCGTGGAGCGGCTGCACCAGGTGCTCGCCGAGCGCGGCGTGCCGCACGCCTTCCATGTGTGGCCCGGTGGTCACGATGGGGAGTACTGGCAGCCGAATGTGCCGCGCTACCTCCGCTACTACGGGGAGGCCCTGCGCGCGCGCCTTGGCGGCTAGCCCCCGCCGTCGCGGCACCGGCGGGCAGAGCCCGGGGCGCCTGACGCGGCGCGCGCCGGCCGTCAGCTTTCACCCGCCCTTAACTCACCGCGGCCTGTCTCCGCCCCGCTGCCGGCCGATACTTAACAGCGGGATCGGTTCGTTGTGCAACCGCTTCGGCAGATGGCGGAGGGTGTACGGTGCGCGCACGCGACCGAGGGCAGCGTGTGGCGACCGGGTGGACTCGGGCGTCGGGCCGCCAGAACGCGCAGGCGCTGGTCGAGTTCGGCCTGGTGCTGCCGATGTTCTTGGCCGTGATGATGGTCGCGGTCCAGATCGCGTTGCTGCTGTTCGCCCAGCTCGCGCTAGCCTGGGTAACGCACGATATGGTGCGCTTCGTGGCCAGCGGCAACCCGGAGAACTGGCGCTTCCCCGATAGCTGCCAGGTCAACCGCTTGCCGCAGTTCCTGCCGCCCATTCTGGTGCCGACCAATATCACCAGTGTCGCGTTCTCGCCGCCCTACCAGCCGAGCCAGGCCAGCTGCACGAACGTGACGCAGAACGTGCCGGCGGCCGACGCCATCCCCGCCAACCCGATGCCGCGGCTGCGTGGTGGGGGGCTGACCCTGACCCTGAGCTATCAGCCGAGCAACCTGGTGTTCCTGCCCGCCAACTTCCTCGGCGTGCCCGTGCTGCCGCACACGATCACCTATCGCGCCGCGGCGGTGCTGGAGTGAGTCCTGTGCTGCACCGAGTCGGTTGCCCGCGCCGGGCGGAGGGCCAGTCCCTGGTCGAGTTCGCGCTACTGCTGCCCACCCTGCTGTTCCTAGTGTTGGGCGCGCTGCAGATCGGGCTGCTGTGCCTGGTGACCATGAGCCTACAGAAGGTTGCCCAGGATACGGCGCGCTGGTACTCCATGTCCAGCCAGGCCTACCCCGTGGATAGTCGCGTGCAGGTCAACTGCCCCGGCTTGGCCCAGACCTCGGCCTGGCCGCGGGCCCGCTGGGCGGATGGCCGCGATAGCCAGTCGCGCATCTACCGCGACTGCAACCTGCCCCCGATCCTGCGACCCGAGAACTTCACGCAGTGGCAGTGGAGCCCCGCCTGCGCCGACGGGCAGGACTGCTACGCCGCCGGGCTCCGCACAGCGAACCAGAAGCTGACCCTCACCGCCGAGTACGACTGGAGCAATGTGGCGATCATGCCGGGGCTCTCGGCCGTGTTCGCCGCCCTGTACGGCCAGAACCCGCGGATCACCGTGGTGGCCTCCGAGGTGATGCAGTACTAGCCCGCCGTGGGAGCGAGCGCATGCTGTGGAGCAAGCGGTTCGAACATCCCCGCCGCCAGCGCGGCCAGATGCTGGTGCTGTTCGCCCTGGCGTTCACCGCCATCGCTGCAGGGGTGGGGATGGCGGCGGACATGGGCCTGTGGACCGTCGAGCGACAGCGCTTGCAGACGGCGCTCGACGCCGCCGCGATCGCCGGGGCACGCTATCTGGTCGCTTATGCGGGCGATCCCAACGCGCTGAGCATCGCGACCGCCCAGGCGCAGCAGTACCTCGCCGACTACGGCTACCCGGCCGGCGCCTTCAGCGGTGCCGGGCGGAGCCTCACTGTGACCGGCGACACGGCGGCGCGTACGCTGACCATCACGGCCACTTGGCGGCGGCCCTCGCTGCTGCTGTGGCTGGTAGGCTACCCCAACCTCGACGCGCGCGCCACGGCCAGCGCGGTGGCCGACATCAAGGCTGACATCTACGTGATGATCGACGTCACGGCCAGCATGTCGGACACCGATCTGCAGAATGTGGCGATCGCGCTCACCGATCCGACCCGCGGCTTCATCAACCTGCTGGGGCTCAACCCCAGCAACCCCGATGGCCCGCAGCTTGCCATCGGCCGTTTCGTGGGCGAGCGCTGCGCGCGGTCGAGCCTGAGCAGCAACTACGGCTACGGCGGGCAGCGCAGTCCGTTCGTAATGACTAACTGGGTGGGCCTCGATAACTGGAAGGCCAGTCCCGTCAACCCCTGGTGCGACTGGACCAACCCCACGCTCGGCCCGCGGCTGTATAGCGGCGGCACATTCAACCCGCCCATCAACTACTGCCAGAAGACGCGCCCAGCGCCCGACCCCGCCCTGCCGCGGATGACCTGCGAGCAGGCGAGCACCGGCTCCAGCCCGGTGGTGATTCCCCCAGACCTGCCCGGTGGCAGCAGCCCGCCCAACCAGTACTGGCAAGTGAACACCAGCACCAAGCTGACGCAGGGTATCTGGTGGAACCCGCACTACCCCGGGGCGACCACCCGCTACCTCTTGGGGCAGGATAGCTCGCGGGCGCTATCGACGGTCAACAGCATCACGGCGCTGAAGAACGAGCTGTACAGCGGCTACGGCGGGCAAAACGACACCAATTGCCCG
Organism: Chloroflexota bacterium; assembly: GCA_035294645.1. GTDB lineage: Bacteria > Chloroflexota > UBA6077 > UBA6077 > JAJPHF01 > JADGHJ01. The sequence continues at coordinate 4,684 of DATGKN010000037.1, read as the reverse complement.
TCGACGCCGCAGCCGGCGTCCAGCGTGCTGGACCAGCGGCCGTACCGTGGCTACAACTCGACGACGGGCTGCTTCCGGGCGGGCACCTCGCACGTGGCGGGACTCGTCACCGCCGCGTACGAGCTGAACTCGCCGCGGGCCCGCGCCACCCAGCCCGGCTACGAGAACTACCGGCGCGTGCTGATCCTGCAGACCGACGGGTTGTTCTGCGGCGCGGGCATCCCGTTCTCCCGCGCGCAGGGCGAGGCACGCGCGGTGGACGTGGCCAACCAGTTGAAGAACAATCCCAACCCCTATCAGGGCATCGAGATCTTCACCATCATGTTCTGGAACCCTACCAGCGACCAGAGCTGCCCTAGCAGCGAGACCGACGACGGCATGGCCTCCTCCGGCCCCAACTGCCCGGGGCCGCTGGCCTCGGCCAACATCCAGAGCGGCTACGGCGATCAGTACATGATCAACCTCTCGTCGTCGGCGCCCGGCACCTGCGACCACTACTACCCGGCGGCCAAGAGTGACCCCAACTCGCTGCTGAACGCCTATCGTGGCATCCTCACGCGGTTGGCGGTGGGCAAGATCGTGAGCTAACCCCGCGTAGGGGAGCCCCCCGGTGGGCCGCCAGCGGCTCACCGGGGGGCACGGCGCGCGGTGGACAGCCGGCGGGGCGTGCGCTAGACTATAGCTTGCAGGCGCCAAGGTAGCTCAGTTGGTAGAGCACACGACTGAAAATCGTGGTGTCGGCGGTTCGATTCCGCCCCTTGGCACTCCCCGCCCCTTCCCCGGTGGCTGTCTGCTACCGCGCTGCTCTCACCAGGCAGGTGCACCGTGGCTGCCGGCAGCGGCCAGGCGCCGCTCTCAACAGGCGTCGCTCGCGTGCAGGGTGCCGAGCACCACGCCCAGCTCGCCGAGAGCCACAACGGCGGCCAGCGAGGCCACGGCGTATCGTGGTCGCCAGCCCCCCCGGGCCACGACCAGATACCCTTCCACGGGGAGCCCTGGCCGTATTTCCAGAGCGCTGCCCGGCGGCGCGGGCGGGGCTAGCACCTCTACGCCAGCGACCTCGCGCAGCGCGCCCGTTGCGGTCCGCTCCCAGATGGCGCACACCTCCCCCAGCCGCGTGCCCGCCGTGTCGTAGACGGCCATCCCGGGCCGCAGCTCGAAGTGGACGAAGTCGGCGCCGGGCGCCCCGGGCTCCTCTGCGGTCATCGCGTCTCTCCCGCCGCGCGCCGCGAGCGAGCGGGCCGCCCGCCGGCCGCGCCTTCGAACCCGACCCCCACATGGTAGGGCACGTCGACCACGATGGTGTCGGGGCGGGCGAACAGGCGGAGCTTCAGCCGCCACGCCGTGAGGTTGTGCAGCAAGTACTCCCACCAGTGCCGGGGGACGAATTCCGGCAGCACCACCGTGATGGGCCGCCGCCGGTCCTGGCGATCGACCGCGTCGATGTAGGCGAGCAGCGGCTCCACCAGGCGCCGGTAGGGCGACTCGATGATGACCAGCGGGGTGTCCAGCCCGAACGCGTCCCACTGCGCGCGAAATGCCGCTGCCTCCTCGCGGCTGTCGGCCACATGGACGGCGGTCACCTCCGGCGAGATCGAGCGGGCGAAGCTGAGCGCCGCGAGGGTCGGCCGGTCGAGGCGGCCGACGGGCACCACGACCACCGGTGGCAGGCGCGCGGGCAGTAGCTGCTCGCCCGGGGCGGCCGCCAGCTCGCGGGCGAGCGCCGTGTAGTGGCGCCGGATGCCGAGCATGCCGAGCACCAGCGCCGGGACGAGCACGACCACGAGCCAGGCGCCATGGGCCAGCTTGGTGCTCGCGATCACCCCCACCACCACGCCGGTGGTGGCTGCCCCCAGACCGTTGATCGCGGCGCGCAGGGGCCACCCACGTCCCCGGTGCTTGCGCCAGTGTTGGACCATTCCCGCTTGCGAGAGCGTGAAGGCGGTGAAGACCCCGAGCGCGTAGAGAGGAATCAGCCGGTCGATGCTCCCCTGGAACAGCACGAGCAGGCCGCTGGCGAGGCTTGCCAGGACGACGATCCCGGTCGAGAACACTAGCCGGTCGCCGCGTCGCTGGAAGTAGCGCGGCGCGAAGCCATCGCGGGCCAGAACGGAGGCCAGCCGGGGAAAGTCTGCAAAGCTGGTATTCGCCGCGAGCACCAGGATCAACAGCGTCGCGACTTGCAATCCATAGTAGACCCAGGTTGGGCCGAACAGGGCGCGCGCGATTTGCGACAGGACCGTCTCCCGCTCGGTCGGATCCGGTACCACGCCGATCGTGCTGCCGAGATAGCTGATGCCCAGCACCATCGTCCCGAGCAACACCCCCATCGCCACGAGCGTCCGGCGGGCGTTCTGGGCCTCGGGCGGGCGAAAGACCGGTACCCCGTTGGAGATAGCCTCGACCCCGGTGAGCGCGGAGCAGCCTTGAGCGAACGCCGAGAGCAGGAGGAACAGCGTGAGGGGATGGGTGGGAACGGGCGGGGGGACCGGGGGAACATAGGCCGGCCGCCCGCCGGTGGCCAGTTGGATCCCTCCTAGCCCGATGACCGCGAGCACGCCGGCTAGGAACGCGTAGGTGGGCGCGGTGAACAGCATCCCCGACTGACGCACGCCCCGTAGGTTGGCCAGCATGAGCAGCAGCACGGCCAGTACCATCAACGGCAGGCGCTGCGAATAGGCGGCGGGGAACGCCGAGGTCAGCCCCGCGATACCCGCAGCGACCGATACCGCGACCGTGAGTGTGTAGTCGATGAGCAGCGCGGCCGCGGCAACCAGCCCCGCTAGCGTACCCAAGTTGTCCGAGGCGACCGTGTAGCTGCCGCCGCCGGCGGGATAGGCCTGGATGGTCTGCTGGTAGCTGAGGACGAGGACCGCCAGCAGCAAGGTGATAGCCGCGGCGATCAGCCAAGTGAGGCTGAGGGCCTCGGGACCGGCCAGGATCAGCACCTTCATGATCTCCTCGGGCCCGTAGGCCACCGAGGAGAGCGCGTCTGCCGACAGGATCGCGAGTGCCTGGGTTTTGCTGAGGCGCTCGTGCACCTCATGGGTGGTCGCCAGCGGCCGCCCGATGAGCAGCCGCCACAGCCGGGCGACCGGCCCGTGTGGAACCAGCAGCTCTTCTCCCGCGACCAGGTAGCCCGATCGCCCCCAGCGGAACCGTCGCGCCAGCGGCCGCATGAACCGCGCGTAGGCCCCGCTGGGCCGCTGAGCGTGGCGAACCGCCTGGCCGGCGGCCGCCGGCCAGCCATGGGGGGAACCGTGAGCCGGGGGCTCGGGGGCATCGTGCGGACTAGACGAGGACGGTGGCGTGGCCATGGCTCGATGCGTCCGCTGGCTCCGCCGCGGCGAGCGGGTGCGATGGCAGTAGCTTATCGCAGCGGGGTGGAGGCCGTCGATGTCGGGACGCCGCCGGGAAGGTGTCGCGCGCGTGATGGGTGGCGCGGCTAGCGTCCGGGCGGGGCACCCTCCATAATAGGACGCTGCCGGCCGGCAGGGGCTAGCGTGACACGCCCCCACCCTACCGCCAGGAGCATGGTCATGGCCCAGGCGCTTTGCTGGCTGCTCGGCCTGTTGCTGTTCGGTATGTTGGCGGGTCTCCCACGGCCATCCCCCGTTCATGCCCAGCAGCCGAGTTCCCCCGAGCTCGTGGTGGATACGCCCACGGACGACGCGAGTGTGCCGGCGAGGCTCACGCTGGTCGGCTGGGCCGTAGCCGCCGAACACGCCGGCGGCCCGGGAGTGGACCGCGTGGAGGCGTACCTCGATGGCCCGCGCGGAACGGGGGCTTTGCTGGGCACCGCCGTCTACGGCCTCGACCGCCCGGATGTCGCTCTCGCCCGCCGCGACCCCGCCCTCGCCGCCAGTGGCTGGACGCTGGACGTGAGCCTGCCGCCTGGCGCGCGCACGCTGTACCTCTACGCCCACCGCCAGGGCGACGCCGACGAGGAGGGCTGGAGCGGCCCGGTCGTGCTCCACCTGCGGGTCGAGGGGCAGACACCCGCCGTGCCTACCAGCGGTGGCGCGCCGGCGAGCGCGATGGCTCCCGCGGCGCCGGCCCCCTCGGCGCGGCCGGGTGCCTGCCAGGTCACCGACCGCGACAGCGGCCGCTGCCTGGTGCGCAGCCGCAACCCGAGCCCCGAGAACCCCACCAACCACGTCCTGCCCGGCAGTTGGAGCGCGATGGGCCTCAGCGGGGCGCCGATCGCTGGCGGCGACGCCCCGGTGCAAGGCGAGGTCAGCGCGCTGGCCAGCGGGCTAGCCGGCACGAGGTTCACCTACGGGGTGCCGCTCGACTTCGGCCTGGCGTCGCGCGGCGGTGGCCCCGGGGCGGCGGCCAGTGCGTCGAGCGGGGCGATGCCAAACTACGTGCCCGCCGCCATTAGCCTCACGGCCACCCCGCTGGGCCGCGGGCAGTTCGCTCTCGCCTGGAACCCGCTCGGCAGCGCGCAACTGTACGAGGTGCGGCGCTGCACCAGCTACAGTAGCCCCACGACGACCTGCGCGGTGGTGGCACTGGTGCAGAGCGGCAGCTACCAGCTCGCCGCGGGCGACGGCGTGTACCTGGTGCGAGCCGTAGGGGCCCAGGGCCAGCCGCAGGGCGAGTCGAACCGGGTGCTCCTCTGCTGCCGCAGTTGACCGAGCGGCCGGGCGCTAGAACCCCGCGTGGGCGAAGATGCGATCCA
>DATGKN010000036.1:0-10412 GCA_035294645.1 Chloroflexota bacterium | reverse complement strand
CTTGCGGCGCCCGGCAAACGCCCCCGTGTTGTCGAACTGCAGCGACACGTAGTTCACGTCGTAGACGCCCTCGCTGACCTGCTGCCAGATGCCGACCCCGGGGGCTTCCCGCGGATGGTCAGTGCCGATGCGCAGGAAGGTGCCGTCCGGGTGGACGGTCACGAGAACGCCATTCGGCAGCTGGCCGGCGCGCGTGCTGGACACCATCCAGACGCCGACCATGCCTGTCGGCGCGGAGCTGGTCTGAGCCAGCCCCGGCGCCACATCGGCACCCAACGCCGCGCCCGCCACCAGCGCTGCGCCTGCCGTGCTCACTGCTCGCCGCCGGCTGATCCGTTGCTCCTGTGCCATTGTGCTCCTCCAAACCACCGCTAGGCAGCGGATCGGGTGCTCGCCTGGGTCACGCTCCGCGGCGCTTCCAGCTCGCGGACACAGGCTTGCAGAACTGCACTCTCCGCGTGGCGGGGGGCATTCGCCGCTGGAGCATCGCCAATTGCGCCAGCAGCTTCGGGGCCGGCACTCTCTCCTCTCGCTCAGGCGCCGCCGGCAGAAGCGTCTCGGTGATACGGCGAGGATAGCATGGCGCGGGCGACCTGGCAATCGCTAGGCCTCCGCGTTCCACTATCGCCAGCGGCAGGAACATGGCGGAAAATCCAGGCCGGCGCAGGGCGCAAGGCCGCTAGTTGTCCAGCATCGGCCAGCTCTTGTCCACAAACCCGCACCGTGCGGGGCGAGGTGGGGGCTGGTGCGGCTTGCCGTGGCGGCGCAGTGTCTATACTGTTAGGGGCGGCCATGCACGTACCCTTGCCGAGGGCGTCGGTCCGGGAGAGAAGGGCGTGAGCGACGCGCAGGCGCCTGCTCGGGCGGCCGCGCGCCACTGGAACGTGTCGCAGCGTGCTGCTTTGCTCGCCACCGTGCGGCTGTTCCGCGAGCTGCCGGAGCCACTCCTGCACCAGCTTGCCGCGCAGTTCCGCCCGAAACTCGCCGAGCGCGGCGCTATTCTGTTCCTCGAGGGCGAGCCCGCCGACGCGCTGAACCTGCTGGCCGCCGGGCGCATCAAGGTGGTGCGCGAGACGGACGACGGCCGCGAGGTGATCTTGCGAGTTATCGGGCCGGGCGAGATCTTCGGCTGCGCCGGCGGCTGGGGCGAGCCGATCTACCCCGCCACCGCGGTCGCGCTGACCGCCAGCGTGGTACTTCAGCTCCCGGCTCAGACGTTCCAAGCGCTACTGGAGACGCAGCCCGCTTTCGCGCGGGCGGTGGTCCAGGAGCTGGGCGCGCGGCTACGGGAAGCCGAGGCGCGCATCCGCGAGCTGCAAACGGAGCGGGTCGAGCGTCGTCTGGCCCGGGCGCTGCTGCGGCTGGCCCAGAAGGCCGGCGTGGCGACTCCCGAGGGGATCGAGATCACCCTGCCCCTAACGCGCCAGGATCTGGCCGAGTTCGCCGGCACCACGCTCAGCACCGCCAGCCGCACGCTCAGTACCTGGGACCGCGCCGGGATCATCGCTGCCCGGCGCGCGCGGGTCATCGTCCGGCAGCCCGCTGGCTTGCAGGCCCTCGCCGAGGCGGCGGCACCGGACACGGCCGCGCCCACGAGCGGCGGGCCGGCGCGCCGCCTGCCCCCTACTGTGCGCCGCTAGTCCGCTGCGCTCTTTGCCCCAGCGCAAAGAGGCGCGCCCGCGCATCCGCCATCCTGCTAGTAGGCGCTACTCCGCGCCGGCCGTCCGGCCCGGCGCGCCAGCAGAGCGAGGAGGGGGCGCGTGGCGACGTTCTTGCTCACCGAGGAGCGGGTGCGACACGCCCTGCAGCAGGTCATCGACCCGGAGCTGGGGGTGAACGTCGTCGATCTCGGCCTGATCTATGGGATCGCGATCGAGGGGGCTACCGTCACCGTCACCATGACGCTCACCACGCCTGGCTGCCCCTTGCACGAGAGCTTGGCCGAGGCGGTGGAGGAAGCGATCCGGCTGTTCGTGCCCGGGGTGGAAGCCGTGCGCGTCCAGCTCGTGTGGGAGCCGCCCTGGACCCCCGAACGCATCAGCCCCGCGGGGCGAGCGGAGTTGGGCTGGGAGTAGGCGCGGCGTCAGCACCGGAGGGAGACCATGGCCCGAGCAACGCCACCGCCAGAGCCGATCCTAGCGAGCTGGACGATCCATCGGGTGCTGGAGCGCTATCCCGAGCTGCTGGAGGTGCTCGTCTCGCTCGGCCCCGCGTTCGGCCAGCTGCGCAACCCGCTCCTGCGCCGCGTCCAGAGCCGCCTGGTGACCGTCGCCCAAGCGGCCCAGCTGGCCGGGCTGGAGCCCGCGGTACTGGTGCAGCGGCTCAACGCGGTGGTTCGCGCCGACAGCGGCTCCCCCGCGCCTGCTGCGAGCGCCGCTGTCGGCGCGACAGCGCCACCGCCCCCGGAGGTGCCCCCCGACGTGCCGGTGGGCGTCACGGTCGATGCGCGCCCGCTGCTGGATCGCGGCGAGGAGCCGTTCAGCGCCATTATGGCCGCGGCGGCGCGGGTCGGCGCGGGCGAGGCGCTGCTGCTGCGCACCCGCTTCGAGCCATTGCCGCTATACGACGTGCTGGCCAAGCGCGGGTTCCGCCACCGAGCGCGCCAGCTAGCGCCAGACGATTGGGAAGTCGTGTTCTGGCGGGATGCCGCCTCCTCTACCGACACGGCCGCGTCCGAGCCCACCGCCGCTAGTTCGGCGCTCTCGCTGCGGGGCGAGCACGTCCCGGCGGGCGTGGTCACCATCGATGTGAGCGATCTGGTGCCGCCCGAGCCGATGGTGCGTATCCTCGGTGCACTGGAGGGGCTCGCCCCGGGGCAGACGCTGTTGGTGCACCACGTGCGCCGGCCCGTCTACCTCTACCCGCAGCTCGACGCGCTGGGCTACCGCCACGAGACGCGCGAGCGCGCCGACGGCGGGATCGAGATCTGGATCCACAAGCCGGCGGCTGCGCCGGAGCGCGCCCCATGAGTACCCCCCGCGCGCATCCCGCCCGCCCCCGGGCCGCGCGGGGGCTGGCCACCGAGCACGCGCCGCCGCTCGACCTGCCGCTGCGCTTCTTCCTGGTCGCTCTCGGCGGGTGCGCCGTGCTGGCCGGCGCGGCCCCCTGGCAGCTCTCGCTGCTGCTGGGGAGCTTCTACGATCCGCGCCTGCTCGCCTTCGTGCACGTCAACACGCTCGGGATCATTGGCGCGACGGTTCTCGGGGCCAGCTACCAGCTAGTGCCCGTTGTGCTCCAGACCGCGCTGCCCTCGGTGCGGCTGGCGCGGCTCTCGTGGTGGCTCTACGTCCCGGGCCTGCTCGCCCTGCTCGCCGGGCTCGGTGGCGGCGGGCCGGTGCTGCTCGGGGCGGGGGGCAGCTTGCTCGCGGCGGCGGTGGTGCTGTACGCCGGCGTGCTGTTGGGCGCGTTCTGCCGCGCGGAGGAGCGCGATGTGGTGTTCTGGCACCTGGCCCTGGCGCTAGCGGGCCTCGTGCTGGCCGCTGGCCTCGGGGCGCTCCTGGCGCACAGCAAGTCCCAGGGGCTGCTCGGCGCCAGCACCTTGCCGGTGCTCGCCGCCCACGCCGTGCTGATGGTCGGCGGGTGGGTGACCCCGATGATCACCGGGGTCGCCTACCGGCTGGTCGGCATGTTCACCCTCAGCGAGGAGCAGCTGCGCGCGGAGTGGGCCTGGGCCGAGCTAGGCCTCACGGTGGGGGGCGCGTGGCTGCTGGCGGCCAGCCTGCTCGGCGGGTGGGCACGCCCGGTGGGGCTCTTCGCCGCCGCGGCCCTGGGAGCCGGCCAGCTGCTGTTCGCCCTGCAGCTGCTGCGCCTCTACCGGCTACGGCGCCGGCGCACGTTCGATCTCCACATCCCCTTCGCTTTGGCCGCCTGCGCCGCGGGACTGGTAGCCGCAGGGTTGATGGTGCTCGGGCTGGCGAGCGCCCGTCCGCCCGCCGATCCGCTGTGGCTAGCGGCGGGATGGCTGGCCATCGCGGGCTGGGCGGAGACGGCGATTCAGGGGTTCCTGTACAAGATCGGCCCCTTCCTCACCTGGCTGCGGCGCTACGCGCCGGTGGCCGGCCGCCAGCCGGTGCCCAAGCTGGAGGACCTCTACGGCCGGCACATCGCCCTGCTGGGCTGGGCGTGCTGGGTGGGCGGGGTGGCTCTGGCCGCCATGGCCACCTTGCTGCAGGTAGCGCCGTTGGCGCCGCTTGGGGGCGTGCTGCTGAGCGCCGGGCTCGTCGCGTTCCTGGTCAACGCGGTGCGGGTCGGGCTGCACTGGCGCGCGCCGCGACCGCTGGCCGGCCCGACGCCGGTGCCGCCAGGCCGGACGGTTCGCTGACGGCGGAGGGCCGCTGGACCAAGCTCGACAACGCGATCCTCAGGGAGGACCTCATGCCAGTGCTCGACGTGCGCGATGTCTCGCCGCGGGACCGCCACCCGCTGATCTTCGACACCTTCGAGCAGCTTGGGCCCGGGGAGGCGATGGAGCTGATCAACGATCACGATCCGAAGCCGCTCTACTACCAGTTCCTGGCCGAGTACCCGCAGGCCGTGGACTGGGAGTACCTGGAGCAAGGCCCCGAGGTCTGGCGCGTGCGCATCACCCGGCGAGCCGGCTGAGCGCCAGCGGCAGGGCTGGGAAACATTGGCCTCGTGCCGCGTCGGTGCAACTGGGGCCGCGCCGGTACGCGCTCGCTCAGCCGTGGGGGCTGCCCCACGGGTGAGGTGAGAAGAGGCCGCGACATGATGGGTGGCCACGAGCAGGACGCGGCGGATGGCCAGCCAGGGGCGGCGCGGGCGAGAGCGGCTAGCCCGCCACCTGCACCACGAACGGCGCGGTGATGACGTCGCCGTCGAGGCTGAACTGGCCCCACACTTTATGCGGCCCCGCCCGCTGGAAGGTGACCGTGAACGTCACCTCCGGCCCGAACCGAGCCGTAGGGGATGCCATGGGCATCGCCATGTGGTCCGCCCCGTGCTCCATGGGCTGGTCGCCCGGGTGGGCGTGCAGGTACTCCTGCAGGTCCTGGCTGATGGCCACCAGGTGGCCCGCTACCCCCAGGTACGGCGCCAGGGTGTCGAGCGGCTGCCCGGCCTGGCTGAGGCGGAAAGTGAGGCGCGCGGGCTGCCCCACGCGCGGCGGGTTCGGATCCACCTGGAGACTGACCTGTGCGCCGTTGCAGGCGCACGTTGTGCCCTCCGGCGCCAAGGGCGCGGGCGCCGGGGCCGGCCCCGCGACCTCCAGCGACGCGCTGGCCTGCTGGGCGCCCAGGGCGGCCGACACGAAGTCGGCGAACAGATGATAGGGGCCGGCGCTGGGGAACGTGTACGCGATCCGGAACTGGCCGGGCCCGAGAGAGTCGGGGTGCACGTGGCTGAACAGCGCCAGATCGTCGGACACCACGATCAGGTGCAGCAGGCGCTGGTGCTCGGGCTGGAGGTCCGTGAGCGGTGCCCCGCTAGCGGCGTCGCGGACGGTGAGGGTGAGCGTGGTCGGCAGCCGCGGCTGCGGCGGCGCCGGGTCGGTGGCCAGGTCGAGGCGGGCGGCGGGCGGCCCGCTCGGCCCCATGGGCATCCCCTCGTGCCCCATCTGAGCGCGGGAGACACTCACCCAGCCGCTCGGTCCCACTGTCAGAGCCAACGCGAGCCCTAGTGCCAACGGCCAGCGAGCCATAGCCTCCTCCTCACTCCACGCCGCTATGGGGCGCGGCGCGCGGGAAACCGACCCGCGAACCCTAATATTTTGCTTATTCTAGCAGGGCGCCCTGGGGACCGGCCATTCGAGGTCGTCGCGATGCCGCGACCACGCCGGGAAAATTGCGCCGCGGTTGCCAGGCGGCCTAGTTCTGCTAGTGAACCCACGTGGTGCGGGATAGGAGGGCGCGAATGCGCGGGACAGTACTCCGGGTGCTGGGTATGGGCGCGGCGCTGGTGGCTGTGGCCGGGCGGTTCCCGACCGCGGCGGCCGCCGGCCCGCCCGCGCAGCTCGACGATGCCGTGGTGGTGATGCTGACTAGCCCGCAGCCGGGCGCGCACCTGCAGGGCCGGGTGGTGATCGCCGGGTACGCCTTCGACCGCCGCAGCCCGGCCGGCTCAGGGCTCAACGAGAACGATATCCAGGTGCACCTCGACGACCAAGACGCCCCCTCGCAACTGTTGGGGATAGCGCTGGGGGGCCAGCGGAGCGCGGAGGCGGCGGCATACGGGGACCAGTACGGACAGACTGGCTTCGCGCTAGGATGGCAGACGTGTACGTTCGCGCCGGGGCCGCATCGGTTGACAGTGTGGGTGTCGAGTCTAGTGGCGCCGGGGGCGCGGAACATGGCCAGTGTAGAGGTGTACCTGGACAGTTGCGCGGAGGGGCTCGTGGCGTACCGCGACGACTTCGACGACCGGCCGGACGCGGTGGACACCGTGCGAGCGACCGCCTCCGCGGCTGCCGTGTCCACGCGACCGCCGAACCTGGTGTTCGGCGACTTCGCGGCGGGGATCGATGCGCGCTGCGCGGCGGACACGCCGGACTGCACGCCGGTGCTAGCGTTCCGCTCGACCGAGACGTTGCAGTCGTTCGCGGGGCTCACCTTCGCCGCCAGTCCATCACGCGGGACGTTCGCGCTGGGCCTGAAGTCGGGCGCCGCGCAGCCTATGGAGTTGCTGATCCCCCCGACCCCGACGACTGCCCTGCGAGCGAGTGGGGAATGGAACCGGCTGGCGGTGATCGCCCAGGGCGATTGGCTGCGGCTGTACCTCAACGGCGAGCAGGTCGCCGAGCTGCACGAACCGCGGGTACTATGGGGCAAGCTGGGCTGGGGCGTAGCGGGCGGGGCGGCGGAGTTCGCCCACCTGATCGTGGAGACCCCTGGGCCCCCGTACGCGCTGACGGCGCTGAGCGGCCCGCCGGCGGCGCCGCCGCTCGGGGCGGAGGCGCTGCGCACGGCCACGCAGGGGCCGGTGCTGTTCCGCGACGACTTCACCGATCCGGGCAGCGGCTGGCAGGTGGTGCTGGGTGAAGGAGGCTACACCAACGGGACGTACCGGCTGGTGGCGCCGGGCAGCGGCGGGGCTGCCGGGGCGGTGTTGCCGCAGCGGTACGGCGACTTCTACGCCGAGGTGACGGCGGGGCTCCCGACGGCCTCGCCGGGAGCCAGCCTGATATTCGGCTTCCGCATGGCCCCTGAGGCGACCGCAGGTTACACGCTGATCGTCCTGCCGGCGCAGCGACTGTTCGGGGTCAGCCGCGTGAGTGGGGGGCAGGCGACGGTGCTGTACGACGCCGCATACAGCGCGGCCATCGCGCCGGGGGCGCCCAATCGGCTGGGCATCTGGGCGCGGGGGGCGGACCTCGTGGTGGTGCTCAACGGCCAGCCGGTGGCCCAGCTGCGTGACGAGACGTTCGCCGAGGGGGCGCTAGCGCTGGGCGTGGGGGCCGGCGCCTCGGCGGCGCCGGTGGAGGCGCGGTTCACCGACCTGGTCGTGAGGGAACTGCCAACGAGCCCGTAAGGACCTGGGGCTGGGGTGGGGCGCTGCTCGTGGGCGCCGCGCACGGGCTGGCCGTGCCCCCGCTGTAACGCTGCGCCCCCATCGTACGTTCTATAGCTCTGGAATAGCTGCCTAGCCTGGTTCTAGGGGGAGAGCCATGCGACGAGTGGGCCGGCGAGTGGTCGCGGTGGTCGTGTGCAGCATGGTGCTGCTCGGGGCGCTGGGATGGACGCGTGCCCCGGCGGCGCAGGCCCAGGCCCCGCGGAACTGGCAAGCCCAGGTCGGGGCCGAGACCGCCGACCTGGGGATCCAAGCGCTGCTGTTCTTACCCCAGGCGCTTACCGTCAACGTGGGCGACAGCATTACTTGGACCTGGGCCAGCCACGAGATCCACACCCTCACCTTCCTACAGCCGGGCCAGAGCCCGCCGCCGTTCGCTATCGCGCCCACCACGCCAAACAACTTCGTGTACCACGGGACCGAGTTCGTGAACTCCGGCGTGCGGGCCCAAGGGGCGCCCCCCTACACGGTGGTGTTCGCCACTCCCGGTACCTACACCTATGTCTGCCTGGTGCACCAGAAGCAGCTGGGGACGGTCACGGTCAACCCAGCGGGCACGCCGTACCCGAACGACCAGCAGTTCTACAACCAGCAGGCGGCCCAGCAGGCGCAGCAGAAGTTGGCCCAGGGACAGGCGTTGCTGACGCAGGCCCTGCAGAGCGCGCTGGCCGCCCCCAACCAGTCGGCCGCCGGCGCGGGCGACGGCACGGTGATGGTGGCCCGCTTCCTGCCCGAACGGCTGACGGTCCCAGTGGGCACCACGGTGACGTGGACGAATCCCGACCCCATCACCCCGCACACGGTGACCTTCGGGCCCGAGCCGGCGAACCCGATGACGGTGGTGGGTACCGACAGCCCCGGCCACGCCACGATCAGCAGCGCGAGCCAGCAGGTGAACTCCGGCTTTCTGGGCGCGCCGTTCCCGCAGGGCGTGCAGTTCCGGATGACCTTCACCGCCCCAGGGACGTACGCCTACTACTGCGCGCTGCACGACGATCTGGGGATGCGCGGCACCATCACAGTGGTGGCGGCGCCGCCCGCGACGCCTACCCCCACGGCCGTGCCTGTGGCCCCGGCAGTGGTTCCTCCGCCCCCGCCGCCGGTAGCCCTGGTGTTGCCGCCGCCCGTACCGCTGCTGCCGCCTCCGCCGCTGCTGGCCCCACCGCTGCCCCCGCGGCCGCCCATGGCCGCGCCGGTCGCGCCCGCGGAGGTGCCGGTGATCCCCGAGGCGGATAGCCTGGCGCTGGTGCTGCTGGGCGGCCTGGTGCTGTGCGCGGCGTGGGCCCGGCGGCGCTAGCACGGCTTGGCGGCGCCGGGGACGTGGCGCACCGGCCTGGTCCAAGTGCGCCGCCCTCGGCGCCGCGCGGCGGCCCCGCTACGCCTCCCGGCGGACGCCCGGGGGCCGCTGGCCGCACCAGGGGGCTAGCGTCACGCCGCGCTCCCGCGGGGCGCGGCGGCCTGGCGCCCCCTCAGTGTGAGGCCGCCGGTTTGGTCCCCACGGCCGTCGCCACGACGCAGCTGGCGCGGAACACGCCCTGGCCGCTGAGCGCCTGCAAGTCGGCCGCCAACTCCTGCGCCTGCTCCTCGGTGAGCAGGCCGGCATGAGCGAACAACGGGAGCTGGTCGATCAGGAAGGCGCGCCAGAACGGATGCTCTTCCAGACTCGCCGCCTGCGCCAGGTAGACGCGCGTCTGCACCTCGGCCAGCCCGCTGGCGCGGAAGTGCCGCGCGAGATTGGCGCTCACCAGGAAGTCGTACACTGCCCGCCGCAGCGCGTCGTTGAGGGCGTGCGCGAGCTCCGGCCGGCTAGTGCTCAGTACGAACATGGGGCACCACTCCACCGCGCCGATGCGCCCGCCCGGACGAGTCACCCGCACCAGCTCGGCGAGCACCGCCGCCGCCGGCCCGACGTGCAGCAGGACCTTGTCGCAGAACGCGGCATCGAAGCTGGCCTCGGGGAACGGTAGCGCACGAATATCGCCGGTTTCGTAGCGGGCGGCGGCCGCCCCGAGCTGCTGGGCCCGTGCGCGCGCTCGCTCCACGAAAGCATCCGTCGGGTCCACGCCTACCACCTGGAGCGTCGGGCCCGCGGCGGCCAGCAGGTCGGGCAGCGCGGCCCCCGTCCCGCAGCCGCCGTCCAACACCGTCGCACCAGGGGCCAGCCGTAGGTCGGCGAGCAGCTCCTGCCGAGCCCGTTGGAAAGTCGGCTCCGTGCGCATCGCTTCGAGCACTTCGGCGATCAGCGCGACCGGCTGTGGCGGCAGCGTGTTCAATGTCCCGAAGAAGTCGGTGCCCCAACTGTCGCGTTCTGTGGTGGAGGGCTTGCTCTCCGCCATAGTGGTCCCCCGATCCGGACTGCTACCCCTACCGCACACGCTCCAGGTACCTGGTTGGCGACCAGAGTACAGCAGCGACCGGACGATAGTCAAGACCGACATGGCGAGGATGCGTCGCTTTAGGTATCGGCCCTGCGCACTACGCCCCGAAGCGGATGCGCGCGCGGCGCATATCCGGCCGATCGGGCGCCTGGGCGCGCCGCCTCGTGCCGGCAGTGCGCAGTTTCGGCATCACGGCAGACGAGAGCGCGTTCCCACGCGGCATCCCGGGGTGGCTTGATTTCGACCGTTGTGAAGGTATTAGCGTACCTAATAGCCCTTTCGCGTGCCTTAAGGCACGATGTTGTGCCAATATCGGGTAGCTGCTTGCTGGCATCGAACAACTCCGCGTGTTTAGGTCGCGGACCCCTTGCACTCGGCGGGTAGGTGTGTATACTGGCTCTGGCTCGGCAGGAAGCATAACGCCCGGGTGCCCCGCCCGGTCCCGCTCCCGCGCGGCCGATCGCCGGGATACTCACCGCCCAGCTTGGGGGAACTGGAGGTTGGAGGATCTGG
>DATGKN010000035.1:0-51071 GCA_035294645.1 Chloroflexota bacterium | reverse complement strand
GATCACGCCCTGGGCTAGCGCCTCGCTCTCGGTGCTGTTGATCGCTTCGCGCACCGCCCGCTCGGCCCAGTCGGCGTTGCGCCCGTTGCGCGCGGCTAGCCCACGGATGTAGGCCACGGCGTCGTTGGTCACTTTGTTGCGCATCTCCTCCGACAGCCGCGCCTCGCCGCCCTCGCCCATCGCCACGGGAGTAGCGGAGCCGATGTTGGTGTTGGGCGCCATGGCTGCCACGTGCGCGGCGTAGGCGATGTACACGCCGGCCGAGCCCGCGCGGGCGCCCGGCGGCCAGACATAGACGACCACAGGGATCGTGCTGCGCAAGATGCGCTGGACGATCTGGCGCATCGAGCTGTCGAGGCCGCCGGGGGTGTCTAGCTGGAGGACGAATAGCTGGGCCCCGCTCCGCTCGGCCTCGGTGAGCGCGCGGTCGACGTAACTTGCCGCGGGCGGGTTGATGATGCCGCGGAGGGTGGCGACCGCCACGTAGTCGCCCTCGGCGGCGGCCGGCACGGCGGGCGGCAGGCTGACTAGCACCGCCAGCGCGGCGAGGAACAGCCAGTGCAGGCGCGCCACGTTGCGCCTCCTTCGGTCCGCGCCCGAGCGCCCTCCTGCCCATATAGTATCATCTAGGGGTGTCAGCGCCCGCTGGCCCAATGGGTTCGAGCGAGTTGTCATGAGCGATGCGTCCCCGGTGTTCTATTACGCCGACAACCACCGCGAGTTTCGCTACTGTCCCCACTGTGCCACGCCCTTGCACAAGGTCCGCGAGGGCCCACGGCTGCGCCCGGCCTGCGCGCGCTGCGGCTTCGTGCAGTACCTCAACCCGCCGCTGGCCGTGACGGTGCTGCTGACGCGCGGCGACAAGGTGCTGCTAGGCCGGCGCACGATCGAGCCGCGGCGCGGCTACTGGACGCTGCCGGGCGGCTACGTAGAGCTGGGCGAGAGCGCCGAGGAGGCGCTGGTGCGCGAGGCGCGCGAGGAGCTGGGCGTAGATATCCGCATCGAGCGCCTCTTAGGGCTGCACTCGGGCGCGCCGAGCGCCGTGGCCGTGGCGCTGTACGAGGGCACCATCGTGCGGGGCGAGCCGCGCCCGCTCGACGAGATCGATGCGGTGGGCTTCTTTGGACCGGACGAGCTACCGGAGGTCGCGTTCTGGAGCACGCAGTGGGCGCTCGAGCTGTGGCAGCTGCAGCAGCGCGATCGCGAGCTGCGGCGCTGAGCAGTCCACCGGCCGGTTGCGTGGTGGCCAGATAGCATCTAGAATCGCGCGATCCCTTCGTTATCCTCGCCCGCGGCCGGACTGTGCCGCGCGGGCGCTAGCTCGGCTCGGAGGTAGAGAGTTGTGAACAAGCGCAAGCGTATGGCCTGGCGCAAGCACCGCATCAAGGCCAAGAAGCGTAAGGAGCGCCAGCGGGCCCTGCCGGCTGCCCTGCGCCAGGCGGCGGCACGCCGCACCGGCGGCGCCGCGCGTGGGAGCTGACATGGGTACTCGCGCCGGAGGCGCACCGCGCGGCCCGCGCTGGCTGTTGGGGGCCATCGTGGGGGGCGCGGCCCTGCTCGTGGGCGGCGTGGCGGGAACGGCGGCCGCCCTGCGCCACGAGGCTACGCCCGCAGCGCCGCTACTCACCCACCCCGTGTTGCTCGCCGCGCAGGAGCCCCCGGGGCTCGTTGCCGAGGAGCGCGAGCCCGCGCCACCCATCGGGGAGCTGGCGGGCGCCGCGCTGGAGAGCGAGGAGGCGCCGGGGGCCGCGTTGACCGAGGCGGGGGCGGAGGTCTCGCGCCTGCTGCCGCGGCCTAGCATCCCCTTCCGCACGCAGCGCGACGGCTCGCGCTGGGCCGGCTCGAACTGCGGCCCGGCCGCGCTCGGTATGATCCTCGAGGCGCGGGGGATCGCGGTCGCCAACGACGACCTGCGGTTCCAGACGCACACCTACCAGGGCACGGTCGGGATGCGCACCGGCACGGCGCTCCAGCACATCGCCCGCGTGGCCGAGGACTACGGCGTGCCCACGCGGGGGCTGTACGACGCCGACGGGTTCCACCGCTGGACGATCGACGAGCTGCGCGCCGAGGTGGCCCAAGGCAACCCCGTGGTGGCGCTGGTGAAGTACCGGCTGCTGCCCGGCCGCGAGGGGGCGGCGGTCCGCTTCGACCACTACATCGTGCTGTGGGACCTCACGCCCGACGGGTTCGTGTACAACGACCCGGCCTACCCCACCGCCGAGGAGGGGTTCGCCCGCACGCTGACCAACGCGCAGCTCGACGCGGCGATGCAGCCCACGCTCGTCCCGCGCCAGGCGGTGGCGTTCGTCTTCGCCGAGTAGGGGCCGCGGCTCAGGCCGGCGCGGGCTGGCATCGCGGGCACACGAACGTGTCGCGACTGGCCAGCCGCAGCCACGCGATCGGCGTCCCGCAGCGCGGGCACGGCTCGCCGCGCCGCTGGAAGACGGCCAGCGTGTGCTGGTGGCGGCCCGGCTCACCGCGCAGGTCGCGGTAGGTGTGGATCGTGGTCCCGCGGTCGGCGATCCCCGCCCGTAGCACCGCCTGGATCGCCTCATGCAGGCGGGCGATCTCCTCGGGCGTGAGGCTGGCAGCGCTGCGCGCGGGGTGCAGCCGCGCCCGCCACAGCGCCTCATCGACGTAGATGTTGCCCAGCCCCGCCACCACGTGCTGGTCGAGCAGCAACGCCTTCAGCCGGGCGCGGCGCCCGCCGAGCCGCTCCGCCAGCCGCTCGGGCGTGAAGGCGGGCTCCAGCGGCTCGGGGCCCAGCGCGTCGAAGCGGAGCTGCGCGTCGACCTCGGCGGTGGGCAGCAGCCAGACCCGGGTGAAGCGCGCGGGATCGACCGCCGCCAGCGTCGCCCCGTCGTCGAGCGCCAGGCGCAGGAGATCGTCGCGCGTCGCGGCACTGTCCGGCGGACGCAGCAACAGCTGGCCGTAGAGAGCGAGGGCGATCGCCAGGGTGTCGCCGCGGTCGAGGTCGAGCAAGAGGTACTTGGCGCGGCGGCGCGCGGTCTGAAAACGCGCCCCCTGCACGCGCGCGGTGAACTCCTGCGGCGCGGGCGTGCGCAGCACCGCCGGCACGATGACCTCGGCGGCGACGATCGAGCGCCCGAGCAGCAGCGCCTCGGCGTCGCGCCGCAGCGTCTCGACCTCGGGCAGCTCGGGCATGGCGGGGCGCCGGCCGCGGCGCGCCGGCTAGCTGGCGGCGGCGGTCGCCGCGGCCTTGGCGCGGTTGTACTTCTTCATCAGGCGGGACTTGCGGCGGGCGGCGTTGTTGCGGTGCAGCACCCCCTTGGTCACCGCCCGATCGAGCGCGCGGATCGCGGCGATCACCTGCTCGTGGCAAGCGTTGACGTTCGCCTGGATCGCCTGCTCCGCCTTCTTGATGTAGGTCCGCACCGCCGACTTGATCGCGCGGTTGCGCTGCCGGCGACGCTCGGCCACCCGGATCATCCGCCGGGCGGACTTGGTGTTGGCCACGAAGCTCCTCCCTTAGGTACTGGTGGATACGGCAGTAGTCGGGCCCACAACTCCAACTGTCAATCATAGCATGGCGGGACGGCCCCCGCCGCTCAGGGCACGATGCGCAGGTGCAGCTCGCGCAGCTGCTCCTCGCTGACCGGCGATGGCGCGTCGGTCAGCAGGTCCACCGCGCTCTGGTTCTTCGGAAAGGCGATCACCTCGCGGATGCTGCTCTCGCCCGCGAGCAGCGCGACCAGGCGGTCGATCCCCGGCGCGATGCCGCCGTGGGGCGGCGCGCCGTACTGGAACGCGCGCAGCAGGTGGCCGAACCGCGCCTCGGCCTGCTCGGGCGTGTAGCCCAACAGGGCGAACACCTGCTCCTGCACCGCGCGCTCGTGGATGCGGATGCTGCCGCTGCCGAGCTCCCAGCCGTTGCAGACGATGTCGTACGCCTTCGAGCGCACCCGGCCCGGGTCGGTGCGCAGCAGAGGCAGGTCCTCGTCGAGCGGCGCGGTGAACGGGTGGTGCGCGGCGTCCCAGCGCTGGTGCTCGGCGTCCCACTCGAATAGCGGGAAGTCGGTCACCCACACCCAGGCCAGCAGGTCGGGCGGCACCTCGGCGTGGCGGCGGCCCAGCTCCAGGCGCAGCGCGCCGAGCGTCTCGGCGGCCACGCGCGGCGCGTCGGCCACCAGCAGCAGCAGGTCGCCGCTGCCCGCCCCGAGCTGGGCCCGCAGGGCGTCGAGCTGCCCCGGGGTGAGGAACCGGGCGAACGACGAGCGCACCTCGTCGCCCTGCAGCGCGGCCCAGGCCAGCCCCTTGGCGCCGCGGCTCTTGGCCAGCTCGGTGAGCTCGTCGAGCTGCCGCCGCGAGTAGCCGCCCGCGCCGGGGATGCGCAGGGCGCGCACCACGCCGCCCGCGGCCAGGGCACCGCGGAACACCTGGAACTCCGTCGCGGCCGCCCAGGCGCTGACGTCCTCGATCGGCAGCTCGAAACGCAGGTCCGGCTTGTCGGAGCCGTACCGCAGCATCGCCTCGGCGTAGGTCAGCCGGCGGAACGGCCGCGTCTGGCGCCACGAGGTGAGCCGCTCGACCAGGGTGGCGAACAGCTCCTCGATCAGCGCGAGGATATCCTCGCGGTCGACGAACGCCATCTCCAGGTCCAGCTGGGTGAACTCGGGTTGCCGGTCGGCGCGGAGGTCCTCGTCGCGGAAGCAGCGCGCGATCTGGAAGTAGCGGTCGACGCCCGCCACCATCAGCAGCTGCTTGAGCTGCTGCGGCGACTGCGGCAGAGCGTAGAAGCGGCCGGGGTGCAGGCGGCTGGGCACCAGGTAGTCGCGCGCGCCCTCCGGCGTGCTCTTGATCAGGATCGGCGTCTCCACCTCGAGGAAGCCGCGGGCGTCGAGAAAGTCGCGGATGTACTTCACCACGCGGTGCCGCAGGATCAGGTGCTCCATCATCGCCGGGCGGCGCAGGTCGAGGTAGCGGTAGCGCAGCCGCAGCGTCTCGTCGATCGGCCCCTCGTCGGCGATGCTGAACGGCGGCGTGAGCGCCGGGTTGAGCACGCGCAGCCGCTGGGCCTGTACCTCCACGGCGCCGGTGGCCAGATGGGGGTTCTCGGTGCCCGGGGGCCGAGGTACCACCGTGCCCTCGACCTCCACCACGTACTCGGGGCGCACGCTCTCGGCCGCGGCGTGCGCCTCCGGCGCGAGCTGGGGATTGAGCACCACCTGCACGAGCCCATAACGATCGCGGAGATCGAGGAAGACCACCCCGCCGTGGTCGCGGCGCCGGTGCACCCAGCCTTGGAGGACACACGACTGCCCCGCGTGCGCGGGCCGTAGCTCGCCGCAGGTATGGGTACGTCGCATGGACCGCTCCTGGCGTGGGTTGCGCGGTGGGGTCGGCGCGGGTCACAGGCGCGCTGCCGCCCGGGCGGACCGTCCGCGGAGGCAGCGTATTATACCAGTGCGGGGGGCTTCCCGTACCGAATGCCTGCGCCCCAGGACGCGCGGTGCCCGAGAACTGGATCGACGTGGTGGTGCTGTTCCTGCTCGCGCTGTTCGCCCTGCGGGGCATCCAGCGCGGGCTGGTCCTCGGTGCCCTCGACCTGGCGGGCTTCCTTGCTGCCCTGGTCGTGGCCCTGCGCACCTACCCGCAGGCCACCGCGCTGCTAGCGCCCTATGTGGCCCTGCCCACCGCGCTGTTGAAACCGCTCGCCTTTCTGGCCCTGTGGCTGCTGGCCGATCTCGTCGCCGCCCTGCTCGTCCGCCTGGTGGCGCTGCCCGTGAGCCGGCTGGTGGGTGGCTCGGCCGTCGATCACCTGCTCGGCGCCGGCCCAGGTGCCGCCAAGGGCCTGGTGCTCGCCGCGCTGGGGCTCAGCCTGCTGCTCGTGCTGCCGCTGCCCGAGCCGGTGAAGGCGCAGGTCGGCGAGTCGGCGCTGGGCCAGCGGCTCGCCGGTCAGGTGCCGCAGCTCGAACAAACGCTGCACGCGGTGTTCGGCGAGGCCATCCTGGAGGGGATCAGCTTCGCCACCGTGCGGCCGCAGAGCGACGAACGGGTGGCCTTGCGCTTCACTGTCCCCGACGCCCGCATCGACCCCGAGGCCGAGGCGCGGCTGCTGCAGCTGGTCAATGCCGAGCGCCAGCGCGCCGGGCTGCGCCCGCTCGATCCCGATCCGCTGCTCACCGCGGCCGCCCGCGCCCATGCGCGCGACATGCTGGCCCAGGGCTACTTCGCCCACGTGGACCTCGCCGGCCGCACGCCCGCCGACCGGGCCCGCGCCGCCGGGGTGCGCTTCGCGGTGGCCGGCGAGAACCTGGCGCTCGCCCCCACCGTCGAGCTGGCGCACCGCGGGCTGATGGACAGCCCCGGCCACCGCGCCAACATCCTGAGCCCACTGTACACGCGGGTGGGCATCGGGGTGGCCGACGGGGGCCTGCACGGCAAGCTGTTCGCCCAGGAGTTCGCCGATTGATGGCTGTGGCCGTACTTCCCAGCGCGCGCGCCGCAATCTGGCCCGACCGCTGGCCGGCGCCCGCGCCCGCCGAGACCACGGCGGGCCTGTACATCCACGTGCCGTTCTGCGCGCGGCTGTGCCCGTACTGCGACTTCGACACGCAGGACCGCGAGCTGCACCTCATCGCGCCCTACGCCCGCGCGCTGGCGAGCCAGGCCGCGCGGCTGCCGGCTGCCCCGCTGCACAGCGTGTTCTTCGGCGGCGGTACCCCGAGCGTGCTGCGCCCCGAGCAAGTCGCGGCCGTCCTCGACGCCGTGCGCGCGCGCTGCGCCCTCGTCGCCGACGCCGAGATCACCCTGGAGTGCAACCCGAACAACGCCCGCGTGGCGCGCCTCGCCGGCTACCGCGCGGCGGGGGTCAACCGCTTGAGCCTCGGCGTGCAGGCCATGGACGACGCGCTGCTGCGCTTGCTGGGCCGCCAGCACAGCGCCGAGCGGGTGGTCCAGGCGGTCGCCGCCGCTCGCGCGGCCGGGTTCGACGACGTCAGCGTCGATCTCATGTACGGCCTGCCGGGCCAGACGCTCGCGCAGTGGGCGCACACCCTCGAAGCGACCCTGGCGTTGGAGCCGACACACGTCTCCGCCTACCTGCTGACGCTGGAGCCGTGGACGCCGATGGGACAGGCGGTGGCGCGCGGCGAGCTAATGCTGCCCGACGACGACACGATCGCCGCCCAGTACGCGCTGCTTGGCGAGCGGCTGGCCGCGGCGGGCTTCGTGCAGTACGAGATCTCGAACTGGGCGCGGCCCGGCTGGGCCAGCCGGCACAATCTCGGCTACTGGCGCGGCGAGCCGTACCTGGGCCTCGGCGCCGGGGCGGTCGGGCGGTGGGGCGCCGAGCGTCGGAAGACCACACCGCTGGTCGCCGAGTACCTGCGCGCCGTGGCCGCCGGTGAGCCGCCGCCCACCGCGGTGGAACCGCTGGCCCCTGACACCTGGTGGCGCGAGCTGCTGCTGCTGGGCCTGCGGCTGCGCGCGGGGGTGGACCCGGCGGCGTTCGCGGCCCGCACAGGGCTGGCGCTGGCCGAGGCGGTGCCCGCGGCCGGCGAGCTGGTCGCCCAGGGCTGGCTGGAGTGGGCCCACGGCCGCCTGCGGCTGACCGAGCGCGCGCTGTTGGTGAGCAACGAGGTGCTGGTGCGGCTGGGCGTGGCGGGCTGACTCGACGAAACGCTCAGAAGTCGCGGCCTAGCAGTGCCTCGGCCAGCGCGCGCAGCAGGCCGCCGCCCGGCTCCATGGGATCGGCCGCGGCGAGCGCGTCCAGCGCCGCTGTGTGATGGGCCGCCACGCGCCGCTCGCCCTCCTCGCGCACGCCCAGCTGCTCGAACAGTGCCACCACCTCGGCGACCGCCGCGTCGTCGAGCGGGGCGCGCGCCCGCAGGGCGGCGAGCGCGGCGCGCTGGGCGGGATCGGCGCGGTCGAACGCGGCGGCCCACGGGAAGCTGTGCTTGGCGGTGCGCACGTCCTCGCGCGCCGCCTTGCCGCGCCGCTCGCTGGCGCCCCACACGTCGAGCAGGTCGTCTTGCACCTGGAAGGCGAGGCCCAGCTCGCGCCCGAAGGCGGCATAGGCCGCGCGCGCGGCGGGCGGCGCGGCGGCGGCCAGCCCCCCCAGCTCGGCGGCGGCGGCCAGCAGCGCTGCGGTCTTGCCCCCGATCATGGCATAGTAGTCGTCCAGACTAGGCAGTGCGGCAGCCGGCGCCAGATCGCGGTGCTGGCCGGCGCACAGGGCGCGACAGGCCTGCCCCAGCAGCTCGGCGGCGGCCAGCGTCCGCGCGGGTGGCCCTTCCTGCGCCAACACCGCGAGCTGCGCCTCCGCGAACAGTGCATCGCCCAGGTTGATCGCCAGCGGCACGCCCCACAGCGACCACACAGTGGGCCGGTGCCGCCGCAAGGGGCTCTCGTCCTCGATATCGTCGTGGATCAGCGAGAAGTTGTGGACCAGCTCCACCGCCGCGGCGCTGGGCACCGCCGCGCGCCAGTCGCCGCCCGCCGCCTCGCAGGCCAGCAGGCACAGCGCCGGCCGGATCCGCTTGCCGCCCGCGTGTGGGGCCGGCTGGAAGCGCTCGTCCACCCAGCCGAGGTGGTAGCGCAGCATGTTGGCCAACGCGGGCGGGCCGGGCAGTGCATCGAGGCGCCGTGCGAGGAAGTCGTCGACAGCAGCGGCATAGGCGGCCAGGCGAGCTTGCAGCAGGGCGGCGTCGGCCGCTGGGCGCCTCATGCCGTCCCGACCTCGTCGAGCAGGTACAGCGCGGCGCCCACGAGGCCGGCGTCGTCGCCCAGCGCGGCGGGCACCACGCGGTTGTCGCGCAGGTAGAATGGCAGCGCGCGCCGCTCGATCTCGCCTCGCACCTCGGCCCACCAGCGCGCGCCGCTGCGCGTCACGCCCCCGCCGACGACGATCACCTCGGGATCGAACAGGTGCAGCAGGTTGGTGAGGCCGAGCCCGACGGCCCGCGCCGCCGCGTCGATGATCCCCTGGGCCAGCGCGTCGCCGTCGTCGGCCGCGGCGTCGACTTGCTCCGCCGTGAGCGGCGGCGCATACTGGGCGAGCACCGTCGGGCGGCCGGCGGCCACCGCCGCGTTGGCCTGCCGCGCGATCGCCGTGCCAGAGCCGAGCGCCTCCAGGCAACCGCGCTTGCCGCAGCTGCACGGCGGTCCATCGGGGTCGAGGACTGTGTGGCCGATCTCGCCCGCGCCGCCGTGGGCACCGAGCAGCAGCCGGCCGCCGACGATGATGCCGCCTCCGATCCCCGTGCTGACCGTCACGTAGATCATGTCTGCAGTGCCGCGCCCGGCGCCCAGGCGGTGTTCGCCGACCGCCGCCAGGTTGGCGTCGTTGCCCACGCGCACCGGCAACCCGCAGCGCGCCGACAGCTCGGCGGCCAACGGCAGGTGCTCCCAGCCCGGCAGGTTCGGCGCCGCATAGATCACACCGCGCCAGGGGTCCAGCGGGCCGGGCGCCGCCACCACCACCCCCACGACCTCGGCATCACCCGGCACCGCGGCCAGCGCGTGGCGGACCGCGGCGGCGAGGTCGTCGAGCACGGCGATCGGGCCCCGCTCGGGGCGCGTGGGGTACTCGGCGCGCGCGACGAGCTGCCCCGCGGGGTCGCACAGCGCGACGCGGAAGCGGGTGCCGCCCAGGTCCACGCTGACGGCCAACCGCCGTTTGCCCACGGGCCTCCCTCCGCGCAGTTATAACACGGTATGGCGGCAGAGCAGGCGCCCCTGATCGTCCTCACGGGGCCCACGGGTATCGGCAAGTCGGCGCTGGCGCTGGCGCTCGCCGAGCGGTTCGGCGGCGAGATCCTGGTCGCTGACTCGCGGCAAGTCTACCGCGAGTTGGACATCGGCACGGCGAAGCCCACCCCCGCCGAGCGCGCGCGCGTGCCGCACCACCTGCTCGACCTGGTGCCGCCCGACGCGCCGTTCTCGGTAGCCGACTACCAGGCGGCGGCCGAGGCGGCGCTGGCCGATGTCGCGCGGCGCGGGCGCCTGCCGTTGCTGGTGGGCGGCACGCTGCACTATATCCAGGCGGTGGTCGACCGCCTCGCGCTGCCCCGCGTGCCGCCGCAGCCCGCGCTGCGCACCGAGCTCGAGGCCCTGGCGCGGCGCGAGGGCCCGGCGGCGCTGGTCGAGCGCCTGCGCCGGCTCGATCCGGAGGCCGCCGCGCGCATCGACCCGCACAACGTGCGCCGGCTCATTCGCGCCCTGGAGGTGATCGCGGCCACGGGCCAGCCGTTCTCGGTGGTCGGCCGGCGGCGCGGGCCGGCGCGACCGGCGCTGCACCTGGCGCTCACCGCCCCGCGCGCCGAGCTGTACGCGCGGATCGATGCGCGGGTGCACGCCATGCTGGCCGCCGGCTGGCTGGAGGAGGTCGCGCGGCTGCTGGCGCGCTACGACCCCGCGCTGCCGAGCCTGTCGGGGATCGGCTACCGCGAGCTGGCGCAGGTGGTGCGCGGCGAGCTGGCGCTGGCCGAGGCGGTGCCGCTGATCTGCCACCGCACGCACGCCTTCGCGCGGCGGCAGTATACTTGGGCCAGACGCGATCCCCGCCTGGAGTGGTTCGCGATCGGCCCGGGGCTGGAGGAGCGCGTCGCGACGCGGGTCGCCCAGTACTTGGCAGAACGAGGAGGCGCGCGGGCGTGGACTTCGTGAAGATGCACGGCCTGGGCAACGACTTCATCGTCGTGGACCTGCTGGCCCGCGGGCAAGAGCGGCCGGACAGCGAGTGGGCGGCGCTGGCGGTCCGCCTGTGCGATCGGCACTTCGGCGTCGGCGCCGACGGCGTGCTGCTGGCCCTGCCGTCGGAGGCCGCTGACGTCCGCATGCGCATCTTCAACAGCGACGGCAGCGAGGCCGAGATGTGCGGCAACGGCATCCGCTGCCTGGCGCGGTACGCGCGCGACCGCGGGCTGGGTGGCGACCGGCTGCGCGTGGAGACGCTCGCCGGGGTGCTGGAGCTGACCTTCGCCGACGCCGGGCGGGCGGTGCGTGTGGACATGGGCCCGCCGCGCCTGGCGGCCCGCGAGATCCCCGTGGCGCTCGACGGCGAGCGGGTGATCGACCAGCCGATCGAGGTCGACGGCTACCGCTGGCGCTTCACCGCGGTGTCGATGGGCAACCCGCACGCGGTGGTGTTCCTGGCGCCCGAGGAGCTGGCGGCGCTGCCGCTGGAGCGCATCGGGCCGCAGGTGGAGCACCACCCGCTGTTCCCCGCGCGCACCAACTTCCACGCGGTGGCGGTCACCTCGCCGCACAGCGCCACGGTGCGGGTGTGGGAGCGCGGGGCCGGGCCGACGCTGGCCTGCGGCACCGGCGCCTGCGCGGTCACCGTGGCGGGCGTCCTGAAGGGGCTGCTGGAGAGCCCGGTCGACGTCACGCTCCCAGGCGGCACGCTGCGCATCGCCTGGGAACCCGACGGCCACGTGTACATGACGGGGCCGGCCGAGTACGTGTTCCGCGGCACCTGGCTGGCGTAGCCGTGTGGCCAGGCCGCTCGCAGTCTCAGCCGAGGAGGACGCATGCGCACTAGCCCGCCGGCGCTGCGCGGCGCGCGCCGCATCGCCGAGCTGCCCCCGTATCTGTTCGCCGAGGTGGACCGGCGCATCGCCGAGAAGCGCGCTCAGGGCCACGACGTGATCAGCCTGGGCATCGGCGACCCAGACCTGCCCACCCCCGAGTTCATCGTGCGCGCCCTCCAGCGCGCGGCCGAGGACCCGCCCAACCACCGCTACCCGGACTACTACGGCCTGCGCGAGCTGCGCGAGGCGATCGCCGGCTGGTACCAGCAGCGCTTCGGCGTGACGCTCGACCCCGACACCGAGGTGCTGCCGCTGATCGGTTCCAAGGAGGGCATTGCGCACCTGCCCACGGCGTGGGTCGATCCAGGCGACCTGGTGCTGGTGCCCGACCCGGGCTACCCCGTGTACTCGATCGGCACGCTGCTGGCCAACGGCGAGGTGTACTGGCTGCCGCTGCGCGAGGAGCGGGGCTGGCTGCCCGACCTACAGGCGATCCCGGCCGAGGTGGCGCGGCGGGCGCGGGTGCTGTGGCTCAACTACCCGAACAACCCCACGGCCGCCGTGGCGCCGCTGGAGTTCTTCCGCGAGGTGGTCGACTTCGCGTGGCAGCACGGCGTCCTCGTCTGCCACGACAATGCCTACTCCGAGGTCGCCTACGACGGCTACCGCGCGCCCAGTTTTCTCGAAGTCGAGGGCGCGCGCGAGATCGGCATCGAGTTCCACTCGCTGTCCAAGACGTACAATATGACCGGCTGGCGCATCGGCATGGTGGTGGGCAACCGCACCGCCATCGAGGCGCTGGGCCGCGTGAAGACAAACGTCGACAGCGGCGTGTTCCAGGCGGTGCAGTACGCCGCGATCGCCGCCCTGCGCGGCGACCAGAGCTGGCTGGAGGCGCGCAACGCCCACTACCAGCGCCGCCGCGACCAGGTACTAGCGGCGCTGCGCCGCATGGGTATCGAGGCGCCCGCGCCGCGCGCGAGCCTGTACGTCTGGGCACGCGTGCCGTCGGGTTACACCTCGATCGACTTCATGCTACGCCTGCTCGACGAGACGGCCGTGGTGGTGACGCCCGGGGTCGGGTTCGGGGCAGCGGGCGAGGGCTACTTCCGCATCTCGCTCACGACGCCCGACGACCGGCTCACCGAGGCGCTGGCGCGGCTGGAGCGCGTGCAGTTCCAGTAGCTCGCGGCCGCCAGGGGCCGGCCGCCACCGCATGAGGAGAGAGCGCCTGACGTTCGAGGAGCGTCGCGACGCGCGCGGGCCGCACCCTACCGCCGCGGCCGAGCCCACGCGCGCCCTGCTCGTGGGGCTGGACCAGCCCGGCGCGCCGTGGGACCTCGACACCTCGCTCGACGAGCTAGCGACGCTGGCCGAGAGCGCGGGGCTCACGGTGGTCGACCGCGTGATGCAGCGCGGCGTGCCCCCCCATCCGGCCCACTATGTGGGGCGCGGCAAGCTGGCGGAACTCCAGGCCCGCGTGGCGACAGGCGACTGCGACCTGGTGGTCGTCGACGATGAGCTACCGCCGCGCGCGCAGCGCGGCCTGGAGGAGGCGCTCGGGGTGCGGGTGGTAGACCGCACCTTGCTGATCCTCGATATCTTCGCGCGGCGGGCGCGCAGCGCGGAGGGGCGCGCGCAGGTCGAGCTGGCACAGTACCAGTACCTGCTGCCCCGGCTGGTCGGCCAGGGCAGCGAGCTGTCGCGCCTGGGCGGCGGCATCGGCACCCGCGGCCCCGGCGAGACGAAGCTGGAGCAGGACCGCCGGCGCATCCGCGCGCGCATCCAGCACCTGCGGCGCGCCATCGAGGAGATCCGTCGCGACCGCGCCGCGCACCGGCAACTGCGCCAGCGCCAGGGCCTGCCGCTGGTAGCTCTGGTCGGCTACACCAACGTCGGCAAGTCCACCCTGCTCAACGCCCTGACGCGCGCCGAGGCGTACACCGCCGACGCCCTGTTCGCCACCCTCGACCCGCTCACCCGCCGGCTGCGCCTGCCAGGGGGCCAGGAGGTGCTCCTCACGGATACCGTGGGCCTGATCGCCAAGCTGCCCACCACGGTGGTGGCGGCGTTTCGCGCCACGCTGGAGGAGCTGGAAGAGGCCGACCTGCTGGTGCACGTGGTCGACCTGACGCACCCACACGCCGCCGAGCAGAGCGCCGTGGTCCACGGCCTGCTACACGAGCTAGGGCTGGCGGACAAGCCGCTGCTGACGGCGATCAACAAGGTCGACGCGCTGCTGCCTGCCGATGCAGCGCAGCCCCCGCCACTCACCGAGCTGGGGCTGCCCGAGGCGCCCGACACGGTGCTCATCTCCGCGGCGCGCGGCTGGGGGCTGGACGCGCTGCGGGCACGGATCGAGCGCGCGCTGGCGGCGGCCCTGCCGACCGTGGAGGTGCTGGTGCCGTACAGCGAGGGCCGGCTGGTGGACCTGTTCCGGCGCCGCGGCCGCGTGCTGGCCGAGCGCCACGAGCCGGCCGGGACTGCCCTGCGCGGCCAGCTCCCCGCGGCGCTGTGCGCCCTGTTCGCGCCCTATATCCGCCGCGCGGAGCCGGCCGCCGTGTCGGATGGCGGTCGCCAGCCCGCGCCGCTCGGGCGGGGGAGCACTCCATAAGGGGGAGGCTGCTGCGGGCACGCCGTGTGCGGCTGCGGCCGCGGAACAGCAGGTGGCGAGCGCGGCGTCGCGCGATGAAGCACGGCGACCGCGTCCCGACGAAGGGAGAACCGCTATGGCGTCTGAGCTTCTTGGCCCCTCGGTCACTCACTCCGCGTTGCGCTCGGCCCTCGCCCAGTTCGAGGCGGCCGCCGACCGGCTAGGCCTCGATCCCGGCCTGCGCGCCGTGCTGCGGGTGCCGAAGCGCGAGCTGATCGTCCACTTCCCCGTGGAGATGGACGACGGCCGCATCGAGGTGTTCACCGGCTATCGCGTGCAGCACAACCTGGCCCGCGGCCCCGCCAAGGGCGGCATCCGCTACCACCCCAGTGTGGACCTCGACGAGGTGCGCGCGCTGGCCATGTGGATGACCTGGAAGTGCGCGGTGGTACGGCTGCCCTATGGGGGCGCCAAGGGCGGGGTGGTGTGCGACCCGAAGCGGATGTCGCAGCGCGAGCTAGAGCGGCTCACACGCCGCTACGCCACGGAGATCTCGCCCCTGATCGGGCCCGATAGCGACATCCCCGCCCCGGACGTCAACACCGGCCCGCAGACGATGGCCTGGATCATGGACACCTACAGCATGCACCACGGCTACTCGATCCCCGCGGTGGTGACGGGCAAGCCGCTGAGTATCGGCGGCTCGGAGGGACGGCATGAGGCGACCGGCCGCGGGGTGATGTACTGTGCCCGCGAGGCGCTGCGCCTGCTGGGCATCCCGCTGCGCGGCGCGCGGGTAGCGATACAGGGGTTCGGCAACGTAGCCGAGCACGCCGCGCGCCTGCTGCACGCCGAGGGCGCGCGGATCATCGCCGTCAGCGACTCGCGCGGCGGCGTGTTCGCCCCGGAAGGGCTCAACCCCGTGGAAGTGGCGCGCTACAAGCAGGAGACCGGCACGGTCGTGGGGGCCCCGCGCACGCGGCCGATCCGCAATGCGGAGCTGCTGGAGCTGGAGTGCGAGGTGCTGATCCCGGCGGCGCTGGAGAGCGTGATCACCGAGGAGAACGCGCCGCGGGTGAAGGCGCGGATCGTGGCGGAGGGCGCCAACGGCCCGACGACGCCAGAGGCCGACCGCATCCTGCACGAGCGCGGGGTACTGGTGGTGCCGGATATCCTCTGTAACGCGGGCGGGGTGACGGTCTCGTACTTCGAGTGGGTGCAGGACCGCGACGCGTTCTTCTGGACGGCGGAGGAGATCTACAGCCGGCTGGAGCGGGTGATGGTGGCGGCGTTCGCCGATGTGCTGCGGGTGCGGGAGCAGCACGGGGTGGACATGCGACTAGCGGCGCAGATGCTGGCCGTGAGCCGCGTGGCGGAAGCGACGCTCACCCGCGGGATCTACCCGTAGCCGCCGTTTCCGAACCCGCTGATGAGGCGATAGCCGGGCCAGGCCCCTGGCCCGCGTTGAGGTACGAGCTCTGGTAGATTTAATTCGCATTAACGCGAGCATCTAGCGCCGCGAGGCCTCCCGGGGACTGTCGCTTGCGCCGCCTCGGCCCGGGCGCGGGCTCGTGGAACACACACCAACGCGCCCGGGCGCGCAGCCGGCCGGCGCAGCCATTTCCCAGCGCGGTGGACGGCTCCCGGTGGAGCTACGCGCGGCGGCCCTGTCGCGAAGCTCTCGCCCGCTAGGTCCTCTCCCGGGATGGATCCCCTTTGGGCACGACGCAGCGTGAGCGGGATGCCACGTTGCGGGAGGAGGAGCACCGGGAGCCCCCACCCGGGGATCCCCACCCGGCACGGCCACACCCTGCCCTATCGAGTCACTCCACGATGTTCTGTCAAGCAAATGGGGGCGCCGCACGCAGCTAGCCGCTGCGCCGGTGCGAGCGGCTCGTGCCGTGGCCGCGGGTCACGAACGATAGCGCCGCGGCGCGCCGCGAGGCTAGCGGGTCGTCGGGGAGCCCCGAGAGGATCGCGCGCTGGCCGCAGCGGGCGCAGCGCACCAGTACGCGCTGCTGCTGGGGATCGCCCCGGCTGGTAACCTCGCGAAGCAGTGGGAGCAGCAAGGCGCGGCCGCAGCGTCGGCAACGAGCGGAGTGGAGGAGGCCAGCTTGCGCCATGTTCGTGTCGTGCGCACCGCCTATTCCAGTGACCTGGCCGGCTGCTCGTGGGCGGCCGGTTGCTTGTTACGCTACCAGGCCCGGCCACCCAGCGGAAGGGCGCAGCGATAACAAACGCGGCACACTCATGCGCTTCACGCGGCGCTACGAGCGCGTCAGCGGCTCGACCGCTCGTCGGATCGCCTCCACGTGCTCGCGTGGCAGCCGCTCGGCATGCTCCAGGTCGACGCGTGCTTGCTCGTCGCGAAATGGGCGCACGACGAGGGTGGGGCGCGGGGCCGCCTCGGCGACGCCAGCGGCCACGCTGCCCCGCAGTAGGCGTGCCAGCCCCGTGCGCCCATGACTGGCCATGGCGATCAGGGCGATGTCCGGTGCCTGCGCCCGGCCGGCGATCACGTCGCGCGGGTTGCCGACCGCTACCTCACGCTCGGCTGGCACCCCGGCCGCCTCCAGGCGCGCTGCCGGCGCGGCGAGGGCATCGTAGGCGGCCGCCTCCTCGGCTTGCACCCGCAGCCGCGCCTCGCGCTCGAGCCCGGGTTCGATCTCGTAGTGGGCGATAGCGCCGCCGAGCGCATCCGCGGGCGGGTGTCGCACGGGTTCGGGTTCCACCACGTGCAAGAGCACCGCCGACCACCCCAGCGCGCGGCCGATCGCCTCCACGTAGGGCAGCACAGCCTCCGCCAGCTCCGAGCCGTCTAGCGGGACCAACATCTTCGCGCTCATGGGAGGCCTCCGTTTTGTGTGGCCGAGCGGGCTGTCCTGCCCGCGGCTAGAAGTGGAACAGGTCGCGGGCCTCGCCGAACACGCCGCGCAGCGTGTCGGCGATCTCGCCGAGCGTGGCATACGCCTCGACGGCGCGCAAGATCGCGGGCATCGTGTTGGCCGTGCCGCGCGCGCACGCCTCCAGCGCGGCCAGCGCGGCGCGCACCGCTCCTGCGTCGCGCCGCGCCCGCAACGCGCGCAGCCGTGCTACCTGCCGCTCGCGCACCGACTCGTCCACGCGCAGGATCTCGCGTACCGGTGGCGCCTCGGTGACGAAGCGGTTGACCCCCACGATCACCCGCTCGCCGCGCTCGACCTCCTGCTGGTACCGGTAGGCGCTCTCGTGCAGCTCGCGCTGGATCCACCCCTGCTCGATGGCCGCCAGCGCCCCGCCCAGCGCGTCGATACGCGCCAGGTACTCGCGGGCCTGGCGCTCCAGCTCGTCGGTGAGCCACTCCACGTAGTACGAGCCGGCTAGCGGGTCCACCGTGTCCGCCACGCCGCTCTCGTAGGCCAGGATCTGCTGGGTGCGCAGCGCCAGCTCGGCCGACTCGGCGGTGGGCAGCGCCAGCGCCTCGTCGCGCGCGTTGACGTGCAGCGACTGCGTGCCGCCCAGGATTGCCGCCAGCGCCTGCACCGTGCAGCGTACCACGTTGTTGTCGATCTGCTGCGCGGTGAGGGTGACCCCGGCGGTTTGGGTGTGGAAGCGCAGCATCCACGAGCGCGGGTCGCGGGCGCCGAACCGCTCGCGCATGATGGAGGCCCACAGGCGCCGCGCCGCGCGGAACTTGGCCACCTCTTCGAACAGGTGGTTGTGGCTGTCGAAGAAGAACGTCAGCCGCGGGGCGAAGGTGTCCACGTCCAGCCCGGCCCGCAGCGCCGCCTCGACGTAGGTGATGGCGTTGGCCAGCGTGAACGCCAGCTCCTGGGCCGCCGTGGCGCCCGCCTCGCGCAGGTGGTAGCCGCTAATGCTGATCGTGTTCCAGCTGGGCAGCTCGCGCGCGCACCAGGCGAACAGGTCGGTGATCAGGCGTAGCGACGGTCCCGGCGGGTAGATGTACGTCCCGCGCGCCGCGTACTCCTTGAGGATGTCGTTCTGCACCGTCCCCGACAGGCGCTCCAGCGGCGCGCCCTGCCGCCGGGCCACCGCCACGTACAGCGCCAGCAGGATCGGCGCCGTGGCGTTGATGGTCATCGACGTGCTGACCCGCGCCAGGGGGATGCCCGCGAACAGCTCCTCCATGTCCTCCAGCGAGCAGATCGACACCCCCACGCGGCCCACCTCGCCCTCCGCCAGCGGGTGGTCGGCGTCGTAGCCCATCTGCGTGGGCAGGTCGAACGCCACCGACAGCCCCGTCTGCCCCTGCTCCAACAGGTAGCGGTAGCGGGCGTTCGACTCGGCGGCGGTGGCGTAGCCGGCGTACTGGCGCATCGTCCACAGCCGGCCGCGGTACATCGTCGGGTACACGCCGCGCGTGAACGGGTACTCGCCCGGCAGGCCCAGCTGGCGCTCGGGGTCGAAGTCGGCGAGGTCCTCGGCGGTGTACAGCACCTCCGCCGTGTGGCTGGTGCCGGTCGGCCGCCGCAGCTGGGCGGGATCGGGGACGCGCGCGGCTAGCCACGCCGTCTTGCGGGGATGGCGCCGCGCTTGTTGCAGCCGCTCGGTGCGCGCGCTCATGGCCTCCTCCCGCTCAGCGCACCGCGCGCCACAGCAGGTTCAGCGCCGCCAGCGCCGCGCGGCGCTTGTTCTCCAGCCGCGTGGTGCGCCAGAGCTGGTGCTCGGTGCGCACTTGGCCCCGGTCGTCGATGGCCACGTAGATGGTGCCAGCGGGCTTGCCCTCCAGCTCGTCGGGGCCCGCCACGCCCGTGGTGGCCAGCCCGATGTCGGCGCCAAAGGCGCGCCGCGCCGCCGTGGCCATCGCCGCCGCCGTCTCCGCCGCCACCGTGCCGTGCGCGGCCACGACCGCCGGATCGACGCCGTGGGCGACCTTCGCCGCCGCCGTGTAGGCGACCACTCCCCCGCGGAAGTAGGCCGAGCTGCCCGGCACGTCGGTGAGCTGGCTCGCCAGCAGGCCGCCGGTCATCGACTCCATGGTGGCCACCGTCAGGCCGCGCGCCCGCAGGTGCTCGCCGACTACCTCGCCAAGCGTCTGGTCGTCCACGCCGTAGATGTAGTCGCCGGCCAGCGCCCGCACGCGCGGCTCGAACTCGGCGAGCATCGCCTCGGCAGCGGCGCGGCTGGGCGCCTTGGCTGTCAGGCGCAGGTGCACGCCGTCCTGCTTGGCGTAGGTGGCGAGCGTGGGATTCGTGGAGCGGATCAGCGGCTGCACCAGCTCCTCGACCGCCGACTCGCCGATGCCGATGCACTTGAGCGTGCGCGACAGGATCACCCCGCCGCCAGGGACGCGCGTCTGCAAGCGGGGCACCACCTGCTCCTCCCACATCTTGCGCATCTCGACCGGCACGCCGGGCATAGCCACGATGATGTGGCCGTCGCGCTCCACCCACCAGCCGGGGGCCGTGCCGATGGGGTTGGGGAGGGGCTGCGCGGAGGGGATCAGGCTGGCCTGCTTGAGGTTGCGTTCGGGCATGGTCAGGCCGCGGCGACCGAACCAGGCCCGCAACTCCTCGGCGAGCTGGGGATCGACGTGCAGCGGCTCGCCCAGCAGCGCGGCGATGCTCTCGCGCGTCAGGTCGTCCTCGGTCGGCCCCACGCCGCCGGTCATGACGATCAGGTCGGCGCGGTCCCAAGCCCGTCGCAGCTCCTCGACCAGCCGCGCGAGGTTGTCGCCCACCGTGACCTTCCAGTACAGGTCGATGCCCAGCGCCGAGAGGTACTGGGCGAGGTACGCGGCGTTGGTATCGACGATCTGGCCGAGCAGCAGCTCGGTGCCCACCGACATGATCTGCGCCTTCACGGTCGTCGTCTCCCGCTGGACCGGCGCGGCTCGGGGCCGCCCCGCGCTGTCCGCCTCGTGCCGGGAATTCTACTCGGCGGCAGGTTCCCTTGCCTCGCCGCTGGCGAGCACCACCAGCAGCGCGCCGCGCTCGACCGTCGCGCCGGCCACCACGGGTACCTCGGCCACGACCCCGTCCTGCGGCGCGCGCAGCTCGTTCTCCATCTTCATCGCCTCCAGGGTCAGCAGCACCGCGCCCCGCGCCACCCGCTGGCCGGGCTGCACGCGGATGCTGCCGACGCGGCCGGGCATCGGGGCGCGGATCTCGGCCCGCTCGGCGCCAGCGCGCTGGCGGGGCAGCGCCGCGGCCAGGCGCAGCGCGCGCGCGTCGGCCACCCGCGCCTCGGCGTGCAGGCCGCCGCTGGCCACCCAGTAGCCGTCCGGTGCGGGCGCGATCCACACCTCGCGCGTGGCGTCGCCCAGGCTCAGCAGGCGCAGGGCGCCACTGCCCCGCTCCCAGCGCGCGCGGTAGCGCTCGCCCCCGAGCGTCACCAGCAGCTCGTCGTTCGCCCGCTCGATCGTTACGTCAAATTCTCGCCCGCCGAGGCGGACGCGGAGGCTGGCGCTGCTCACGGCCAGGCCCCGCGCAGCGCGGCGAGGCGGGCGCGCGCCGCCCAAGCCTCTCGCGAGCGGTCGTCCGCCCGCGGCGCTTGCTGCGTCTCCCAATGCGCCAGCGCGGCGGCGATCGCCAGCCAGTGCGCGTCGTTGCCGCCCGCTGCCCCGTCCTCCGGCTGGCGGTCCGCCCTGGCTCGCTCCCCTCCTCCAGCCTCGGAGGCATCGGCTGAGCCAGCCGGGCGCTCGCCGCCGGTGCGTAGCGCCTCCCCCATCTGTGGGGGGGGCCAGTGGCGCGCCACGAACCCGGTGTCGTGCGCCGCGGCCACGAACTCCGGGTGGGCCAGCGCGTAGTGGTGGAAGTCGAGCGTCGTCGGGACTCCCAGCAGCACGCACTCGGCCAGCGCTCGCCGCGCCCGCGCCAGCGCCTGGGCGCGATCGGCGCCCCACACGCACAGCTTGGCCAGCAGCGAGTCGTAGTACGGCGTCACCTCGTCGCCCGTCTCGTAGCCGGCGTCGACCCGCACCCCGGGCCCGCTGGGCAGGCGCACGGCGGCCAGCCGGCCGGTCGCGGGCACGAAGCCCGCCAGGGACTCCTCCGCCAGCAGGCGGCACTCGATGGCCGCGCCGCGCGGCTGGATGTCCTCCTGCCGCCAGGGCAGCGGCTCGCCGGCGGCGACCGCCAGCTGCGCGTGCACCAGGTCGATGCCGGTGCACAGCTCGGTCACCGGGTGCTCGACCTGCAGCCGCGCGTTCACCTCCAGGAAGTAGAACTGGCCGTCGGGCGCCAGCAGGAACTCGACGGTGCCCGCGTTGACGTAGTCGGCCGCGCGCGCCGCGCGCACCGCGGCGTCCCACAGCGCGGCGCGCTGCGCGGGGGTGAGCCCCGGCGCGGGCGACTCCTCGATCAGCTTCTGGTAGCGGCGCTGCACCGAGCAGTCGCGCTCGCCCAGCGCGATCACGTGGCCGTGGGCGTCGGCCAGGATCTGCACCTCCACGTGCCGGGGGCGCTCCACCAGGCGCTCGACGTACACCGCGCCGTCGCCGAACGCCGCGGCCGCCTCGTTCTGGGCCGCGCGCAGGGCGTCGGCCAGCGCCGCCGGCGCGTCCACCCGGCGCATGCCGCGGCCCCCGCCGCCCGCCACGGCCTTGAGTGCCAGCGGGAAGCCCACCTCGGTGGCGACCGCCTCGACCTCGGCGAGCGAGCGCACGGGCTCCAGCGTGCCCGGCACGGTGGGCACGCCCGCGGCGCGCACGGTACGCCGGGCGTCGGTCTTGCGCCCCAGCGCGCGCATCGTCTCCGGCCGCGGGCCCACGAACCGCAGCCCCGCCGCCAGGCAGGCCTCGGCGAACTCGGCGTTCTCGGCCAAAAAGCCGTAGCCCGGATGGACCGCGTCGGCGCGAGCGCGGCGGGCGATCGCGATCAGGCGTCCGATATGCAGGTAGCTCTCGGCGGGCGGCGAGGGGCCGAGGTAGTACGCCTCGTCGGCCAGGCGAACCGGCAGGCTGTGGCGGTCGGCGTCGGAGTACACGGCGATGCTGCGCAGGCCCAGCTCGCGGCAGGCGCGAATGACCCGCACCGCGATCTCGCCGCGGTTGGCCACCAATACGGAGCGGATGCGCGCGGCGCTCATAGCGGGATGTTCCCGTGTTTCTTGGGCGGGTTGGTGTCGCGCTTGGTATGCACCGCCTCCAGCGCGGCGATCAGGCGCGGGCGGGTCTCGGCCGGCTCGATCACGGCGTCGAGGTAGCCACGCGCCGCTGCCTCGTAGGGGTTGGCGAACTGGGCCTCGTAGGCGGCCGCCAGCTCGCGGCGCCGCGCCGCGGGGTCGGGCGCGCGGGCGATCTCGTCGCGGAACAGGATGTTCACCGCGCCCTCGGCGCCCATCACCGCGATCTCGGCTGTGGGCCAGGCGAAGTTGGCGTCGCCCCGGATGTGCTTGGAGCTCATCACGTCGTAGGCGCCGCCGTACGCCTTGCGCGTGATCACCGTCAGCTTGGGCACGGTGGCCTCGCAGTAGGCGTACAGCAGCTTGGCCCCGTGGCGGATGATGCCGCCGTGCTCCTGCGCCACCCCCGGCATGAAGCCCGGCACATCGACGAACGTGACCAGCGGGATGTTGAAACAGTCGCAGAAGCGCACGAACCGC
Source organism: Chloroflexota bacterium (assembly GCA_035294645.1). Lineage (GTDB taxonomy): Bacteria > Chloroflexota > UBA6077 > UBA6077 > JAJPHF01 > JADGHJ01. Next base: position 28,436 of record DATGKN010000035.1, on the reverse strand, counting down.
GCGCCCTTCACACTGGCGTCGATGTCCAGCGCGCCGGCCAGCACGCTGGGCACCTGGGCCACGATGCCCACCGGGCGGCCGTTGAGGCGCGCGAAGCCGGTGAGCAGGTTGGGCGCGAACCCCGCCTGCACCTCCAGCAGCTCGCCGTCGTCCACGATCAGGCGCACCAGCGCGTGCATGTCGTAGGCGCGCTGCGGGTCGTCGGGGATGATCGTGTTCAGGCGCGGGTCCTGGCGGTCGGGCGGGTCGGTGCACGGGACGCGCGGCGGCGGGTCGACGTTGTTGGACGGCAGGTAGCCGAGTAGCCGACGCACCTGCGCCAGCGCCTCCACCTCGGTATCGGCCACGAAGTGGGCCACCCCGCTGCGCTCGGCGTGCACGTCGGCGCCGCCCAGCTGCTCGAAGGTCACCTCCTCGTGGGTCACCGTGCGCACCACGTCGGGGCCGGTGACGAACATGTGGCTGAGGCCGCGCACCATGAAGATGAAGTCGGTGATGGCCGGTGAGTAGACCGCGCCGCCCGCGCACGGGCCGAGGATCACCGACAGCTGCGGGATGACGCCGCTGGCCAGCGTGTTGCGCAGGAACACCTCGGCGTAGGCGCCCAGGCTCACCACGCCCTCCTGGATGCGGGCGCCGCCCGAGTCGTTGATGCCGATGATCGGGGCGCCGGTCTTGAGGGCCAGGTCCATCACCTTGCAGATCTTGGCGCCGTGCGTCTCCGACAGCGACCCACCGAGCACCGTGAAGTCCTGCGAGAAGACGTATACCAGCCGCCCGTCGATGCGGCCGTAGCCGGTCACCACGCCGTCGCCCAGGTAGCGCTCCTGGTCGAGCCCGAACGCCGTCGCCCGCGACTGGGCCAGGGCGTCGATCTCCTGGAACGTGCCCGGGTCGAGCAGCAGGTCGAGCCGCTCGCGCGCCGATAGCTTGCCGCGGGCGTGCTGCTGTTGGAGCCGCGCGGCGCCGCCGCCCTCCAGGCTGCGCTGGCGCAGGGCGCGCAGGTGCGCCAGCTTCTCGGCGGTCGTGCGCGGGCTGGCGGGCGCGACTCCCCCCTCCGTCCGCTCGCCCACAAGAGACGGGGTGCTCGCGGACTGCGGGGCCGTGCGATCCTCGGGGGGCAAGGGCTGGCTCACGCTGATGGCTCCTCGACTGGCGGACTGGCGAGCACCGCGCGCACGAGCGCGTCGGCGGCGTCGAGCGGCGTGCGGGCGCGCGTGGCCACGGCTTCCCACAGCGCCTCGCGACACGGCGCACTCGCGGCGGCGTGCAGGCGGCGGTCCAGCTCGGCGCTAGCGGCGGCCAGGGCGGCAGCACGGGCGCGCTGGCGGGCCCGGGCGCCCCCGGCGTCGCTGGCGGCCAGGAACGCGCGGTGGCGTTCGATCGCCTCGACGAGGTCCGCGATCCCCTCGCCGCGCAGCGCACAGGTCTTGACGATCGGCGGCGCCCACGGGGGCGCGGGGGCCAGCGCCTGGAGCAGGTGCAGGGCGGCAGCGGCCGCCTCCGCATCGGGACGGTCGGCCTTGTTGACTACCAGCACGTCGCCGATCTCCAGCAGCCCGGCCTTGAGCGCCTGTACCTCGTCGCCCAGCCCAGGCGCCGAGACCACGACGACCGTGTGCGCCACTCCGGCGACCGCGACCTCGTCCTGCCCCGCGCCGACGGTCTCCAGGAGGATGCGCGTGTAGCCCGCGGCGTCGAGCGCCGCGCAGGCCGCATCGGCGGCGAGGGCCAGCCCGCCGTGCCCGTGGCGCACGGCCATGCTGCGCACGAACACGCCGGCGTCGCCGGCCAGCGCCTGCATGCGTACGCGGTCGCCGAGCAGCGCGCCCCCAGTATAGGGGCTGGTCGGATCGATCGCTAGCACGCCCACCGGCTCGCCCCGCTCGCGGTACTGCCGCGCCAGGGCGGCGATCAGCGTGCTCTTGCCGCTGCCGGCCGGCCCTGTGAGGCCGACGATGTGCGCGCGCCCCCCGCGCGGGTACAGCGCCCGCAGCGCGGCGGCGGCGGCCGGCCCGCCGCCCTCCAAGAGGCTCAGCAGGCGCGCCAGCGCCCGGCGGTCGCCCGCCAGCGCCGCGGCGACCAGCGCGTCGGTGCTCATCGCCGCCCGAGCCGGGCGCGCCGCTCGGCCACCGCGCGCTGCACGAACGCCACCGTGGTCCGCAGCGGCGTGCCCGGCCCGAACACCGCCGCCACGCCCATCGCCCGCAGCGCCGGCTCGTCGTCCGCGGGGATGATCCCGCCGACCCACACGACCAGGTCGTCGAGCCCACGCGCCCGCAGCTCCTCGAACACGCGCGGGACCAGGGTCAAGTGCGCGCCCGAGAGGATGCTGAGCCCCACCGCCTCGACATCCTCCTGCAGCGCGGCCTCGGCGATCATGGCCGGCGTCTGCCGGATGCCCGTGTAGACCACTTCCATGCCGGCGTCGCGCAGCGCGCGGGCCACCACCTTCGCGCCCCGGTCGTGCCCGTCCAGGCCCGGCTTGGCCACCAGCACGCGCGCGGGCGGCTGGAGAGGAGGCAGCGGGGCGGGCTCCGCCGCCGCGACGGGAGCGGGCTCCGCGGAGGGTACCGTGTCTGCCATGCTCGCTCTTCCCGCGCTATCGGCCGCCATCGTACTTGAAGAACCCCTCGCCCGTCTTGCGCCCGAGCCGGCCGGCGGCCACGAGGTTGACCAACAGGGGGCACGGCCGGTACTTGTCGTCGCCGAAGCCCTCGTGGAGCACGCGCATGACGTCCAGGCACACATCGAGCCCGATCAGGTCGGCCAGCGCCAGCGGGCCCATCGGGTGGTTGGCGCCCAGCGTCATCGCCTGGTCGATCGCCTCGGCGGTGGCGACGCCCTCCATCAGCGCGTAGGCGGCCTCGTTGATCATAGGCATCAGCAGGCGGTTGGCGACAAAGCCCGGGTAGTCGCGCACCTCGACGGGCGTCTTGCCCAGGGCGACCGCCAGCTCGCGGACCCGCGCCACCGTTGCGTCGCTGGTGTCCACCCCACGCACCACCTCGACCAGTCGCATCACGGGCACCGGGTTGAAGAAGTGCATGCCCACCACCCGATCCGGCCGCCGCGTGGCCGCCGCCAGGCGGGTGATGGAGATCGAGGAAGTGTTCGAGGCCAGGATCGTGGCGGGCGGCGCGATGGCGTCCAACTCGCGGAACACCTCGCGCTTGAGCGGCTCGCGCTCGCTCACCGCCTCGATCACCAGCTCGCAGTCGGCCAGCGCGCGCAGGTCAGGGGCGGGATGCAGCCGGGCCAGCGCCGCGGCGCGCTCCTCGTCGCGGATGGTCCCGCGGGCGACCCCGCGCCGCAGGCCCTCGCCGACGCGCTCGATGGCGCGCTCGACGGCGCCGGGCTGGACATCAACCAGCCAGACCGTGCAGCCGGCCTGCGCGGCCACCTGGGCGATGCCCGTGCCCATCGTGCCGGCGCCCACGATGCCCAGGCGCTGCACCGGAACCGCCATCTACACGACCTCCACCGCCAGCGCCACCGCGCCGCCGCCGCCGTGGCACAGGGCGGCCAGCCCGCGCCGGCCGCCGTGCTGACGCAGCGCGTGCAGCAGCGTGACCAGGATGCGCGCGCCGGTGGCGCCCAGCGGGTGGCCCAGCGCCACCGCGCCGCCGTGGATGTTCAGCCGCGCCCTGTCCCAACCCATCTCGCGGCTGTTGGCCACGATCTGCGCCGCGAACGCCTCGTTGACCTCCAGCAGGTCGAAGTCGTCGAGCCGCAGCCCCGTGCGGTCGAGCAGCTTGCGCACCGCCAGCGGCGGCGCCTCGAACAGCCACAGCGGCTCGGTGGCCGCGCTAGCGGCGCCCAGCACGCGTGCTAGCGGCTGCAGCCCGTAGCGCGCCGCGGCGGCCTCGGAGGCCACGACCAGTGCGGCGGCGCCGTCGCTCATTCCCGGCGCGTTGCCCGCCGTGACGGTGCCGCCCTCCTCGAACGCCGGGCGCAGCGCGGCCAGCTTCTCTAGGCTCGTGTCGGGCCGCGGCCCCTCGTCGGCCTCCACCACGAACCGCTCCTTGCCGCGCTGCACCGGCACCGGCACGATCTCGGCGCGGAAGCAGCCCTCGCGCTGGGCGGCCACGGCGCGCCGGTGGCTCTCCAGCGCGAACTCGTCCTGCATGGCGCGCGTGATGCCATGCTTGCGCGCGATCGCCTCGGCGGCGTTGCCCATCAGGTGGTGCTCGAAGGCGCACCACAGCCCGTCGTGGATGTTGGCGTCCTGCAGCTCGAGGCTGCCACTGCGCACCCCCTGGCGGATGCGCGCCAGGTGCGGCGCCTGGCTCATGCTCTCCATGCCGCCCGCGACGATCACGTCGGCCTCGCCCAGGCGGATGGCGCGCGCCGCGTCGGCCACCGCCTGGAGCCCCGAGGCGCACACTTTGTTCAGCGTCATGGCCGAGGCGCTGGCCGGAATGCCCGCGCGCAGCATCGCCTGCCGCGCCGGGGCCTGGCCGACCCCCGCCTGGACGACGTTGCCGAACAGCACGTCCTCGACCGCCTCGGCGGGCACCGCGGCCCGCTCCAGCGCGGCGCGGATGGCGATAGCGCCCAGCTCCGGCGCCGGCAGCGCGGCCAGCGCGCCCAGGAACCGGCCGATGGGAGTGCGCGCGGCGCCCACGATGTACGCTTCCGACATGGTCGCTCTCCCTCACGGGCCCGCTAGCCGAGCCCCAGCCCGCGGGCGATGACTAACCGCTGGATCTCCGACGTGCCCTCGCCGATGGTCAGGATCTTGGCGTCGCGGTAGAACCGCGCGATCGGCGCCTCCTCCATGTAGCCGTAGCCGCCGTGGACCTGCAAGCTGACGTTCGCCGCGCGCACCGCCAGCTCGGAGGCGAACAGCTTCGCCTTGGCGGCGGCCTGCCCGTACGGCTGTCCCGCGTCGCGCAGGGCCGCCGCGCGATAGGTCAGCAGCCGCGCCGCGTCGATCTCGGTGGCCAGGTCGGCGAGCTGGAACTGGATGGCCTGCTTGCGCGCGATCGGCTCGCCGAAGGCGTGGCGCTGCTTCGCGTAGGCGATCGCCATGTCCAGCGCGCCCTGGGCTAGCCCGACCGCCAGCGCGGCGACCCCGATCCGCCCGCCGTCGAGCACCCGCAGGAACTGGTGCACGCCCGCCCCGCGCGCCCCGACCAGGTGGTCGGCGGGCACGCGGCAGTCCTCGAACACCAGCTCGCGGGTGTCCGAGGCGTGCCAGCCGAGCTTGTGGTACGGTGGGCCGATCCGATAGCCCGGGGTACCGTTAGGCACCAGCAGCATGCTGATCTCGGGCGCGCCGTCGCGCCGGCCGGTGATCGCCGTGGCCACCACGAACGCCGACAGCGGCGTGCCGGCGTTGGTGATGAACGCCTTGGTGCCGTTGAGATACCAACCGTCGGGCCCCGGCCGCGCGGTGGTGCGAATGCCCTGCACATCGGAGCCGGCGTCGGGCTCGGTGCCGGCCAGGGCGCCGAGGATCTCGCCGCGCGCCAGCGGCACGAGCCAGCGCTGCTGCTGCGCCGGGCTGCCGAACTCGTACAGCACCATCCCGGCGAGGCCGACGTTGGCCGAGACGGTGATGGCCACCGAGGAGTCCACCCGCGCCAGCTCCTCGATGGCGATGGCCAGCTCGAGCGCGCCGGCGCCCACCCCGCCCAGCTCCTCGGGAAACGGCAGGCCCATCACGCCCATCTGGCCGAGCTGGCGCACCACGGCCAGGGGGAACTCGCCGCGGGCGTCCCAGCTCGCCGCGCGAGGCGCGATCTCGGCGGCGGCAAACTCGCGGAGCGTGCGCTGGAGCGCCGCCTGCTCGGGCGTCAGCTCGAAGTCCATGGCGCTCTCCGTGTTGCCTAGAGGATACATCAGCCGCCACGCCGGTGCGGGCCGTGCAGAGCCGCCGGTGTATAATCGGGCGTGGCGCGGCGGCATGGCGGCCGCCTGCTTCGCCCTCCGCGCTGCTCCGCCGCCCGACGCGCCCGGGGGCCCGCGCCGCGCCTGTCGCGCCCCCGCACGCTCGTCCAGCTCGACACAAGGAGGCGCACATGGCGCAGAAAACCCCCATCACCGTGGCCTACGGGGACGGCATCGGCCCCGAGATCATGGAAGCCTCGCTGTATATCCTCCAGGAGGCTGGCGCGCAGCTCGATATCGAGGTCATCGAGATCGGCGAGAAGGTGTACCTGCGGGGCAACACCGCGGGGATCGAGGACAGTGCCTGGGAGTCGTTGCGCCGCACCCGCGTGTTCTATAAAGCCCCGATCACTACCCCACAGGGCGGCGGCTTCAAGAGCCTGAACGTCACCGTCCGCAAGACGCTCGGGCTCTACGCCAACGTGCGGCCCTGCGTCGCCTACGACCCGTTCGTGGCCACCAAGCACCCTGGCATGGACGTCGTCGTCGTGCGTGAGAACGAGGAGGATGTCTACGGCGGCATCGAGCACCGCCAGACTACCGATGTCTACCAGTGCCTCAAGCTGATCACGCGCCCGGGCACCGAGAAGGTCGTGCGCTACGCCTTCGAGTACGCGCGTGCGCACAACCGCAAGAAGGTGACCTGCTTCACCAAGGACAACATCCTCAAGATGACCGACGGGCTGTTCCACAAGATCTTCGACGAGATCGCCAAGGAATACCCGGACCTGGAGAACGAGCACTGGATCGTGGACATCGGGTGCGCCAAGCTGGCCGACACGCCCGAGGCGTTCGATGTCATCGTGATGCCGAATCTATACGGCGACATCCTGTCGGATATGGCCGCGCAGATCGCCGGCTCGATCGGGCTCGCGCCGTCGGCCAACATCGGTGACCACGCCGCCATGTTCGAGGCGATCCACGGCTCGGCACCGCGCCGCGCCGGCCAGAACCTGGCCAACCCGTCGGGCCTGCTGCTGGCCGGGGTGATGATGCTGGTACACATCGGGCAGCCCGAGGTGGCCGAGCGCGTGCACAACGCCTGGCTGCGCACGATCGAGGACGGCATCCATACCTACGACATCTACGACGAGCGCGTGAGCAAGCAGAAGGTCGGCACGCGCGAGTTCGCCCAGGCGGTGGTGGCGCGGCTGGGCCAGAAGCCGGAACACTTCAAGCCCGTCAGCTACCAGGCCGCGCGCTCCGACGCCTTCCGCACCCGCGTCAGCCCGCGGCCCGCAGTCGAGAAGACGCTCGTGGGCATCGACGTGTTCCTGGAGTGGACCGGCGGCACGCCCGACGACCTGGGCGCCGCGCTCCAGCGCGTGAACAGCGACGGGCTCGAGCTGGTGATGATCACCAACCGCGGCACCAAGGTGTGGCCGCACGGCCAGCCCGAGACGTTCTGCGTCGACCACTGGCGCTGCCGCTTCCAGGCACCCGGCGACCCCAACCGCCCGGTCGCCTTCTCGCAGGTGCTCGCCCTGCTCCAGCGCCTGCACGACGCCGGCTTCGACTTCATCAAGACCGAGAACCTGTACACCTTCGATGGCCAGCCGGGCTACTCGCTCGGCCAGGGGCAGTAGCCGATGGCCGCCGGGCCCGACGCGCCGCTGGTCGGCGTGGTGATGGGCAGCAAGTCGGACTGGGAGACGATGCGGCACGCCGCCGACATCCTGGCGCAGTTCGAGGTGCCGCACGAGTGCCGCGTCGTCTCCGCGCACCGCACCCCGCAGCTATTGGCCGAGTACGCCACCACCGCGGAGCAGCGCGGCCTGGAGGTGATCATCGCGGGCGCGGGCGGCGCCGCCCACCTGCCAGGCATGCTGGCGGCGCAGACGCTGGTGCCGGTGCTCGGCGTGCCGGTCGAGTCGCAGGCGCTCAAGGGCCTCGACTCGTTGCTCAGCATCGTCCAGATGCCCGGCGGCGTCCCCGTGGGCACCCTCGCCATCGGGCGCGCGGGGGCGATCAACGCCGGCCTGCTGGCCGTGGCCATCCTCGCCACCAGCCGGCCAGCGCTGCGCGAGCGCCTGCGCCGCTTCCGCGCCGAGCAGACCGCCCGCGTGCTGGCCGAGACGCTGCCGTGACCGCGGCGATCCTGCCTGGCGCCACCATCGGGATCCTGGGCAGCGGCCAGCTCGGCCGCATGCTCGCGCTGGTAGCTCGCCGCATGGGCTACCGCGTCGCTACCTACTCGCCCGACCGCGACTCGCCGACCGGCCAGGTGGCCGATAGCGAGGCGGTCGGCGCCTACGACGATCTCGACGCCGTGCGCGCCTTCGCCCGCCAGGTCGACGTGGTGACGTTCGAGTTCGAGAACGTGCCGAGCGCCACGGTCGAGGCGATCGCCGCCTTGGCGCCGGTGCGGCCGAGCGCGGCGGTGCTGCACATCGCCCAGCATCGCCTGCGGGAGAAGACCTTCCTGGCGCACCGCGGCTTTCCGGTGGCGCCGTTCGCGCCCGTGCGCGACCTGGCGGAACTGGAGGCAGCGCTGGCGACGATCGGCGTGCCCGCGGTGCTGAAAACGGCCGGGTTCGGCTACGACGGCAAGGGCCAGTGCCGCCTCGACGCCCCGACCGACGCGCCGCGGGCGCTCGCCACGCTACGGGAGACCATGGGCGCCGAGGAAGCGGTGCTGGAGGCGTTCGTCGACTTCGCCGCCGAGCTGTCGGTGATCGTGGCCCGCGCCGCCACGGGCCACCTCGCGCTGTACGGGCCGGTTGAGAACTGCCACGCGCGCCATATTCTGGACACTACCCGGGCGCCTGCAGCGGTGCCCCCCGCGGTGGCCGCGCAGGCCCGCGAGCTGGCCACCGAGATCGCGCGGGCGCTCGACCTGGTGGGCGTGCTGTGCGTCGAGCTGTTCCTGACCCGCGACGAGCGGCTGCTGGTCAACGAGCTGGCGCCGCGCCCGCACAACAGCGGCCACTACACGATCGAGGCGTGCCTGACCAGCCAGTTCGAGCAGCAGCTGCGCGCTGCCTGTGGCCTGCCGCTCGGCGACCCGGCGCAGCTGCGGCCGGCGGCGATGGCCAACCTGCTCGGCGATCTGTGGCAGGATGGGGAGCCCAATTGGGCCGCGGCGCTCGCGGTGCCCGACGTCAAGCTGCACCTGTACGGCAAGGCCGAGGCGCGCCCGGGCCGCAAGATGGGGCACCTGACCGCCCTGGCCGACAGCGCCGAGGCGGCGGCCGCCCGCGTGCTGCACGCCCGCGCCGCTCTCACCGCGCGGCCCCTCCCGCGGCCCTAACGCGACGGCGTCGGGGCGCCCGCCGTCAGTGCATCACGTAGCCACCGTTCACCACGAGCGTCTGGCCCGTGACGAAATCGCTAGCGGCCGACAGCAGGTACACGACGGTGCCGGCGAGGTCCTCGGGCAGTTCGGGCCGCTGCAACGCGCGCCCAGCAACCGCCCGCCGCGCCGTCTCTTCGCCGGCGGTCAGGCCCGCCTCGCTCTCGGTGAACCCCGGTGCCACCGCGTTGACGCAGATGCGGTCGTCGCCCAGCTCGCGCGCCAGCGCCCGCGTCAGCGCGACCACGGCGCCCTTCGACGCCACGTAGTGGACGAAGAACGGTACCCCGGAGAACACGGTGTCCGACGCGATGTTCACGATCTTGCCCGCGGCGCCGTCGGGTGTGAGCGGCGCCTGTCGGCGCATGTAGGGGACCACCGCCTTGCAGCACAGCCACACGCCGCGCGCGTTCACCGCCATCACGCGGTCCCACTGCTCCACGGTGAGCTGGTCGAACGGCCGGCGCTCGACGCCGTAGAACCGCGCGGCGTTGTTCACCAGCCCGTCGATGCGGCCCCAGCGCTCCCAGGCCACGCGGGCCATGGCTTCGGTGCTGGCCTCGTCGGCCACGTCGGTGGCCACCGCGATCGCCTCGCCGCCCGCCGCGCGGATCTCGGCGGCCGTCTGCTCGCCCCTGTCGGCCTGGATCTCGGCGACAACCACGCGCGCGCCCTCGCGCGCCGCGCGCAAGGCGTAGGCGCGCCCGATACCCTGCCCCGCCCCGGTGATGATCACCACGCGCCCCTCGAGCTGCATCGCTGCCCTCTCCCTCGGCTGGTTATGGACCCTATGGACGATGGCGCCGCCCCCGTGCCCCGTGGGCCCGCTGTTCAAGAAGAGCTGCTCGGCTCCCTCCGCGAGGCACAGCCGGCGGTAGCGGCCCATTTTCGCGGATCTAGTGCCCCGCTTTCAGGGACGCCCGAAATACAGCGCCGCGAACGCCAGCGCGTTGTTGCAGGCGTGGGCCACGATGCCCGGGATGATGCTGCCCGTGCGCTGGTAGAGGTAGGCGAGGTACAGCCCCATGGCCAGGATGGGCAGCAGCGCCTGGACATTGAAGTGTACCGCGGCGAACAGGGCGCTCGACCCCAGGTACGCCGCCCACGGCCCGTAGCGCTCCCACAGGGCGCGGAACACCCAGCCGCGGAAGTAGATCTCCTCGACGATCGGGGCGACGATGGCTGCGAGTACCGCCGCTAGCAGGTATTGCCAGGCCGGCACCTCGCGCAGCCACTGGAGCGCGTCGAGCTGGGTCTGGCGCACGCCGAGCTGCTGGAGGACCCACTCGCTGCCGGCGGCGATGGCCAGCAGCCCTAGGAACGCCAGCGGCCACCAGGGCGCCGTGCGGCGCACGTCGGCGGCGCTGAGCCCCATCGCCCGCCACGACAGGTAGCCGGGCCGGATCACGAGCCCGTACACCGTGCCCAGCAGCAGCGCGTACAGCACCACGCCGGCGAGGAAGAACGTGGCCACCGAGAGGCGCCGCAGCGTAGGATCGAGCAGCAGCAGCGGCGCGATCACCAGGCCCGATAGCGCCCCCGCGCCCAGCGTGACCGCGACGATCGTCAGCGGGGCATTGTAGTAGCGCCGCAGCCGCGCCAGTGCGCCCCACGCCAACCCGAGCGCGCCGCCCGCCAGCAGCGCCAACCCGCCGACGACCAAGCCCCACACGGGCAGGGCGAACGGTGCGCCCGCCGGCGCCACGGCCTGCCGGGCGCTGGCCAGCAGCCCGGCGAGCAGCAGGGCGAGGCCGGCCAGGCACGCGACGGCCGCGGCGAGCACGCTACGCTTCACGAGGCGTCTCGCGCGGCGTCAGCAGTCACGATGCGGCCCACGCGCGACAGCGGGTGCCCCTTGGCCTGGAGGTCCCAGCGCGTGAACCACCCGAACGGCGAGCGGTGGACCGCCAGCCCGGCCGCGGTCAGGCGCGCGGCGATCGCGTCGAGCACGGCCAGCGCCACGCGCGGCGGCGCCGGCTCGCCGAATAGGTGCGCGAACGGGTGCACCACCGCGCGCTCGACGCCGAGCTGGCGCGCCAGGCCGAGCAGCTCCGCCGCTGCCCGCTCCGCCACGCGCTCGGGCGCCGCCGCGTCGGCCTGCTCCACGCTGGCCAGTACCAACAGGCCCTCCTCCAATGCGAAGTGCGGTGTGTGGACCGGCTCCCGCAGTCGCGAGCGGCTGGGCTCGGTCACCGTGTAGGCGAAGCGGTCCACGTGGAGGATCAGCAGCCGCATCGGCCGGCGTCAGTGGGGCCCGGCGGCGGCCGCGGCCATCAGCTTGCGGATCTCCTCCTCGAACGAGGAGACGTCGGAGAACTTGCGGTACACCGAGGCGAAGCGGATGTAGGCGACCTTGTCGACCGCGCGCAGCTTCTCCATCACCAGCTCGCCGACGACCTCGTTGGGCACCTCTAGGCCCTCGCGCCGCCGCAGCTCCAGCTCGATCTCGTCGACCATGCGCTCGATCGTCTCGGCGCTGACCGGGCGCTTAGCGCAGGCTTTCTCGATCCCAGCGCGCAGCTTGGCGCGATTGAACTCCTCGCGCCGGCCGTCCTTCTTCACGATCAGCAGGCGCGCCACCTCGGGCCGCTCGTAGGTGGTGAACCGCCCGTGGCAGCTCTCGCAGCGGCGGCGCCGCCGCGTGATCCCGTCCGCGTCGCGCTTGTCCACCACCTTGGTCTCGCGCGAGTGGCAGTACGGGCAGCGCATCGCTCACCCCGTGGCGGGAACTGGCCCCACACGCAGGCGCGGACGGGCATACCCAACAAGCGTCGGCACGCGGGGCAGGCCGACCCGCAGGCGATTCGGGCGGCCCACTGGCAGTGTGCGGCAGCGGCTGACACTCTGTCAAGCCGCTCGCCTGCCCCCATGGGGCGCGGGGCATCAATCGGCGGGCAGGGTGTCGTCCAGCGCGGCGAGCAGGTCGCGCAGGTCGTCCACCCGCGGCGCCAGCGCGGCGAGCACCCCACTGGCGCGTTCGGAGATACGTACCTTGTCCAAGATATGGTGGATCATCTTGCTGAGGATGTCGGCCTGCTCGTGATTCAGCCACAGCGGAAGGCATGGCGGCGCGCCCGCCTCCACCATGCGAAACTCCAGGTCGTCTGCCAGACAGCGTAGCTGGATCTCCTCGCCGCCCGACAACACGAGCCGCAGGCTCTTGTTCGCCCGGTCGTAGTAGACGACCGACCCTTCCGACTCCATCCCCGGCTCCGCGCTCGCGGCTAGTATCGACCACTGCCTCGCGCGGGTCAAGCCACGGGCGTTGCGGGCCGCCGCCCCGCGCGCGACGAGATCCGCGGAGCCGGCGGGACAGGCTGGAAACGTGGCGCGCGACCAGCATCGACATGCGGCTCGTGGCCGCCGCGGGGCTACGGGTGTAGGCCGAGCCGTACGTGGCTGGGGGCCTAGCGGCGCTGGCCCGCACGTTCGTGCTCGTAGAGGTGCTGTTCCGGCGGCAGCGCGTGCGCTTGCTCTCCCTGCTCGCCATCGGGGTGGCAGCGGCGAGCGCCGTGCTGCTGGCCCACGACTTCTTGTCTTCTCTTCTGGCCGCTGCGGGGCACCGCGGCCCTGACGCTGAACCTACTCCGGCGGTGGGAGACCGTACAGGAGCTGAAACGCTGAGCCCTAGGCACTGGTCTGCACGTGGACGGAGGGTACCTCGGCACGAGTGACCGCACCGCGCGGGAGACGAGCTGCGCTTCAACAGCCGGCTCTCCAGCGCGGTGCGCCATGCCCCGATCCGTCGCCTCGGGAGCCGCCGGGCCGAAGGGTTGGGCTTGTCGCCACCGTTGGGCGTGCCCAACCCTTCAAGCCGGCGGTGTTACCGTGCTGACGCCCGTGAGCCCAGGAGTGGTCCCCTCGCGCCACTCACGGCGGCGTCTGGGCTAGCGGCTTGTCCCCGGTTTGGCCCCAGACAGCTGCCACTCCGCTCACGCCCGTCACGACGTTGTATACCCACCACTCGCCAGAGGAAGGCCGCCACACCGCGTAGTCCGTCCGTCCGTCCCCGTCGTAGTCTCCGGGCACCGGGATATCGGTATTCAGGCCCCACAAGGCAGCTACGCCAGTTGCACCGGTCGACGAGAAACGCACCCACCATTCGCTGGTAGAGGGGCGCCAGACCGCGACGTCGGTCTTGCCGTCGCCATCGTAGTCGCCGGGCACCGGGATGTCCCCGCTCTGGCCCCACTTGGCGATGACCCCCCCGGTGCCTGTTGACGAGAAGCGCACCCACCACTCGCCCGTCGACGGCCGCCAGACGGCGAAGTCCGTCTTGCCATCGCCGTCGAAATCGCCCAGCACCGGGGTGTCCCCGCTCTGGCCCCACACGGCGGCTACTCCGCCCGTACCCGTGGAGGAGAAGCGCACCCACCACTGGCCGGTCGAGGGGCGCCAGACCGCGACGTCGGTCTTGCCGTCGCCATCGTAGTCGCCGGGCACCGGGATGTCCCCGCTCTGGCCCCACACGGTGACCAAGCTGGGCAAGGCGGTCACCAGGTCGCGGAGCCACCACTCGCCCGTCGCGGGGCGCCAGACCATGAGATCGGCGCATCCATCACCACTGTAGTCGCCGCGCACGGGCACATCGTTACTTTGCCCCCACGGGAGGACGTACTGCACCTGGGGCACCGCGCCGCGAATGTACCAGGTGCCGGTCGAGGGACGCCACAGCGCGAAGTCGGCGCGCAAGTTGCCGTCGTAGTCCACCGCACGGCGGGCAGCGAGCGCCGCACCAGCCGGGCAGCCCGCGAACGCGTACGCCGCCCCGGCATCGAAGCTGCTCGACAGGTCGGCATTCGGGGCGCCAACCAGGGCCGTGTGGCCATCCGTGTTGAGGGCCACACTCATGCCAAAGTTGTCGTTCGCCGCGAAGTCGCCGGCTATGAGTTTCTGCTGCTGGCTCCAGACGCTCCCGCTGCGCACGAACACGTACGCCGCCCCGGCATTTTGGCGGATTGGGTTTGTGGGGCCGGGCAGGTCGGCGTTGTACGCTCCGATCAACGCCGTGTTGCCATCGGCGCTCAAGGCGACGCTAGTGCCGAAGTTGTCGAACAGCACGCTATCGCTGGCAGTGAGCCTCTGCTGCTGGCTCCAGACGCTCCCGCTGCGCACGAACACGTACGCCGCGCCGCGCGAGGTGTTGGCGTTGAGCGCGCCGACCAGCGCCGTGTTGCCATCGGCGCTCAAAGCGACGCTAGTGCCGAAGTTGTCGTTCGCGGCAGCGTCGCTGGCGGTGAGCTTCTGCTGCTGGCTCCATGTCGTGCCGCTGCGCACGAACACGTACGTCGCCCCAGCATCGGTGAGACTCGAGGGCAGGTCCGCTTTATAGGCGCCGACCAGCGCCGTGTTGCCATCGGCGCTCAAAGCGACGCTAGTGCCGAAGTTGTCGTTCGCGGCAGCGTCGCTGGCGATGAGCTTCTGCTGCTGGCTCCATGTCGTGCCGCTGCGCACGAACACGTACGCCGCCCCAGCATCGGTGAGACTCGAGGACAGGTCCGCTTTATAGGCGCCGACCAGCGCCGTGTTGCCATCGGCGCTCAGCGCCACACTGAGGCCGAAGTTGTCGCCCGCCGCGGCATCGCTGGCGGTGAGCTTCTGCTGCTGGCTCCATGTCGTGCCGCTGCGCACGAACACGTACGCCGCCCCGGCAGCGACGAGGCCCGACGGATTGGCCCTGTAGGCGCCGACCAGCGCCGTGTTGCCGTCCCCGCTCACCGCCACACTCCAGCCGAAGTTAGCGTTCGCGGCGGCGTCGCCGGCGGTGAGCTTCTGCTGCTGCACCAGCGGGTCGATGGTCACAGGGTACGCCGCCCCCGCGTCGTCCACCACTACCGCCAGCGTGTCCGCCCCTGGCTCCAGCCACGCCTCCAGCTCCCGCCCCGCGGCGTCCTACGCGCGCAACCCGCGATACGCCAGCACTGCCGGGCCCGTCTCGTCCGTTCGCCACACTGCCGCGGTCGCCCCCTCCGCGGCGGCCGCTAGCCCCGTCGCTACCCGGAGCAGGACGCGCAGCGGCCCCACCCCCTCGGGCGCCTCGACGACCGTGAACCCCTGTTCGACGCCGTCCGCCCGCACCGCGTACCACTCCGCCAGCGGGCCCCGCTCGTACCGCACCCCGGCCCCCACCCGCCGCGGCGCCGCCTCCTCTGCCAGCGGCCAGGCGGCCTCGTCCCGCTGCAGCGCTACCGCCCGCACCGCCCAGTGCCAGGCGCGCTCCTCCATAGTCAGTGGCGTCACCTGCAGCCCGTCTGGATCGAAGGCGTATCGCAGCTGCTGTTCAGGATGCGCCACTTCCCAACCGTTCGCCGTCGCCCGCAGGGCGCGCAAATCCGCCGCCACTAGCGCGTGCAGAGCCGCTTCGTCGGTCGGCGTCAGCAGTGCCTCGGCCGACGGCGCGTCCACGCGTGGGGCCGCGACGACGGGCGGCCCTGGCGGCACCACTGCCAGCAGCAGCGGCAGTAGCAGCGCCAAAGCCACGAGGGGCAGACCAGGAGCGTAGCGCGCGGTGTAAGACATGGAGACCTCCGCGACACGTAGAGATCGGCATGGCGCCCGTTGACTAACTTGGGGCTACCAGCGGGATTGGCCCACGTGGGTGGGTCAAGGCGCCAGATAACAATGTACTTGGCCGTGGCGCAGCTAGAGCATCACGGATTCGTTACAGCTCGACGCAAAACGCGGTCCGCGCACACGGCGAGCGGCGGGCCCAGCGCTGTTGGCCGACGAACGACAGCGGTCGGCGGCCCCCGCCTCTCGCGCGGCCTGGCGCGCCAACGGAGCCTGCGGCGTGTTGTCGGCCGGCGAACATGCCGCGGGGATCAGTGGAGGGAGAGTAGCTCAGGCGGTCGTCCGGTTGCCGGCGCCGAGCGAGCCCGGGCGGCTGCGGATGCGCCGGCCGCCGTAGCTGGCCAGCAGCGCCTCGACCTCGCGCAGGCGCTCGGGACCGATCTCCACGGCCAATAGCGTATCGCCCGCAGCCAGGTCGGCCAGGCAGCCCTGCACGTATCTCCGTTGGAGGAGCGCGCCGAGCCCCCAGCCCACCAGCAGGCCGAGGACCAGCCCCACGCCCAGCCCCACCAGCGCGGTGGGCCCCGGTCCGCTAATGGTGCCGTTGGTGGGGCCGCGCAGGAGGTCGATGCTGCCCCCCAGCATCCAGCCCGCTGCGCCGCCGAGCAGCAGGCCCAACAGCGCGCCAGTGACGACGCCCAGCGCGCGCTCGCCCGCCCCACGCCGGACCAGCGCCCGTGCAGCCGCGGGGTCGTGGGCGATGGCCTGCATGGCGCCGGGCGCGATGCCCAGAGCGCGCAGCTTCTGTTGGGCGTGGGCTACCTGCACGGGGTCACTGATCAGGGCGATCACCGTCACCTTCATGGCACGCCTCCCTCACCCGCACCCGAGTGTTCGGCACGAGCGCGGGTTGCACCACTGACAGCCACTGCCGCAGTCGTTTTGTCGATGTCATGATCAGGCCGGCAGTCATGGTGGTAGGAACCAGGTTCTATTGACGTGCCGCCACGCGGTCGATCATAACCATGGGAGCCCCCGCAGCGTACGGCGGGGCGCAGCTGGATCGCGACGGCTGGTCCGTCGTGGGAAAGGATGCCGAGCGCGTGGAATCCCTGCTGCAATACGGCCTCCTGCTGGCCGCCTGGGTCGTGGCGTTCCTGCTGGGCAAGGAGCTGCAGACCGGGTTCGCCCAGTGGCGAGCGCGACGCCGCAGCGAGCAGAAGTGAAGCGCCTTGGTGCCGCGCCTGGTAGCGTGGGCATCCCTCCATACGCGACGCGTGCAAGTGGCCCCCCTGCGGGTGGGGCCGCTTGGCATCTCGGGCTCAGCCGGCGGGCCTGCCGAGCACCGCGGCCAGCGCGGCGTCGAGGAGGCCCACCGCCTCATCGATCTCGGCCTCCGAGATGATCAAGGGGGGCATGAAGCGCAGAGCTGTGGGCTTGACCGCGTTGAGCAGCAGGCCGCGCTCCAGCGCCGCCTCCAGCACGGCCTGGGCCACCGGGCGGCGGAACTCCATCGCCAGCAGCAGCCCGCGCCCGCGCACCTCGGCGATCTCGGGCCAGCGTGCTTGCAGCGCGCGCAGCCGCTCGTAGAAGTAGCGGCCCACGCGCTCGGCGCGGGCCGGCAGGTCGCGGGCCAGGACCTCGCGGAACACCGCCACTGCGGCCGCGCAGGCGAGCGGGTTGCCGCCGAAGGTACTGCCGTGGTCGCCCGGCTCGAAGGCGGCGGCGTGCTCCTTCGCCAGCACGGCTCCGATCGGGACCCCGCCGCCGAGGCCTTTGGCCAGCGTCATGATATCGGGCTCGACCCCATACAGCTGGTGGCCCCATAGGCGCCCGCAGCGCCCGACGCCCGTCTGCACCTCGTCCAGGATCAGCAGCAGGTTCTGCTCGTCGCACCAGGCGCGCACGGCGCGCAGGTAGCCGTCGTCGGGTACGTTCACCCCGGCCTCGCCCTGGATCGGCTCCAGCAGTACGGCTACCGTCTCGTCGGTGGTCGCGCGCTGGATGGCCTCGATATCGTTCCAGGCCACGTTGACGAAGCCGGCCGGCAGCGGCGTGTACGGCGCCTGGTACTCCGGCTTGCCGGTAGCGGCCACCATGGCGAGCGTACGGCCATGGAAGCCCCCCCAGGTGGAGATCACCGCGTAGGCGCCGTTGCGATGGCGCTTGCCCCACTTGCGCGCCAGCTTCACCGCGCCCTCATTGGCCTCGGCGCCACTGTTGGCGAAGAACACGCGGTCGCACGGCGAGTGCTCCACCAGCAGCTGGGCCAGCTCCAGCTGGGGCACCGTGTAGAACTGGTTGGAGACCTGGATCAGGCGCTGCGCCTGCTCGTGCAGCGCCCGCACCACCTCCGGGGGACAGTGGCCCAGCGTATCCACCGCCCAGCCGCCCACCAGGTCGAGATACTCGCGGCCCTGGTCGTCCCACACGCGGCAGCCAGCGCCGCGCACCAACACGCGCGGCACCCGCTTGGCCACGCGCAGGTAGAGTTGCTCCTCCAGGGCGATCCAATCGGTCATCGTCTCACCTTTCCGCCGTCTCCGCGACTACCACGGTGCCCTCGCCGCTAGCTGCGCCCAGCGCACGCAGCAAGCTGTACGGACCGCGGCCGTCCACGATGCGGCTGGTGGCCCCGGCGCCCGCGGCGCGGGCACACGCCTCGAGCTTGGGCAGCATCCCGCCGCGGATCACCCCGGCGGCGACCAGGGCGCTGCAGCGCTGGGGGGTCAGCCGCGCCAGCGGCGCGCCATCGGCCCCCAGCACGCCGGGCACGTCGGTGAGAAACACCAGCTCCCGCGCCCCGACCGCCGCGGCAACGGCTCCCGCCACGGTGTCGGCGTTGACGTTCAGGCGCTGGCCGTCGGGGCCCACAGCGATCGGCGCCACGACGGGCGTGTAGCCGCGCTCGCATAGCAGGCGCAGCGGGGCGGCCTCGACCTGTTCGATCTCGCCGACCAGCCCCAGCCGCGCGTCGCGCACGCGCGCTCGCAACAAGCCGCCGTCGGCGCCCGACAGCCCCCAGGCGCGGCCGCCCAGGGCGCCGAGGGCCGCCACGAGCTGGGTGTTGACCAGCCCTACCAGGACCATGCAGGCGATGTCCAGGGTCTCTGCGTCGGTGTAGCGGAGGCCGTCCACGAACTGGGTGGTCTTGCCCACCCGGTCGAGCCAGGCGGTGATCAGCGGCCCGCCGCCATGGACGAGCACTGGCCAAACCCCGAGCTGGCGCAGCCAGGCGATCTCCTGGAGCACCGTCTCCCCCGGCCCGACGCTGCCGCCTAGTTTCACTACCAGCGGCGCGCCGACCCGCTCACGGAGTGCGCGCTCGGCGGCGGCCACGGGCAACCCCTGGGTGTGCAGTGCCGCTCGCAGCGCCTCCCAGGTGGCCGCAGCCGTCGGTCGCTCGCTGCTCGGCATGGGCATTGGCGGCGCCTCCGGTGCCTCAGGTGGTGTACTCGCTGTTGATGGCCACGTAGCGCTCGCTGAGATCGCACCCCCACGCCGTGGCCTGCCCGTGGCCGAGGTGCAGGTCGATGGTCACGCGCACCTCGGGCGGTTGCAGCGCCGCGCGGGCCGCCGCGGGGTCGAACGCCGTCGGGCGACCGCGCCGGTACACCACCACCGGGCCGATCGCCACCTCGGCGCGGTCGGGGTCGAACGGCACCCCGGCACGGCCCAGCGCGGCCAGGATACGCCCCCAGTTGGGGTCGGCGCCGTACACCGCGGCCTTGAACAGATTCGAGCCCGCCACCGTCCGCGCTGCACGGCGAGCGTCGGCCTCCGCGCAGGCGCCGCGAACCTGGATCTCGATCAGCCGCGTGGCCCCCTCGCCATCGGCCGCGATCGCGCGGGCCAGGTGCACGCACACCGCCTCGATCCCTTCGCGCAGCCGTGCCAGATCTTCGCGCCTGAGCGTGGCCGGCTCGCCCCCTGCGGCGCCGTTGGCCAGCAGCAGCACCATGTCGTTGGTGCTGGTGTCGCCATCCACGGTGATCATGTTGAACGAGCGCTCCACCGCGGGACCGAGCAGCGCCTCCGCCTGCGCGCGGTCGAGCGGCGCGTCGGTGGTGAGGAACGCCAGCATGGTGGCCAGATCCGGATGGATCATGCCCGACCCCTTGGCCATGCCACCGATGGTGACCCCGCGGCCGTCGGAGAGGCGCACGCGCGCCACCGCTTGCTTGGGCACGGTGTCGGTGGTCATGATGGCGCGCGCTACCGCGGGGCCCCCGTCACGACTGACCGTGAGCGCGGCTAGCCCGGCGCGGACTTTTTCCAGGTCCAGCGGCACGCCGATCACCCCCGTGGAGGCGACGAGCAGCTCGGCGGCGGCCACCCCGACGCGGGCGGCAGCCAGCCGCGCCATCTCCTCCGCCGCCGCAAGGCCCTCCGGCCCGGTGCAGGCGTTAGCGTTGCCAGCGTTGAACACCACGCCGCGCACCGGCCCGCCGGCCGCCAGGCGCCGGCGGGAGACCACGACGGGCGCCGCCACCACGCGGTTGGTGGTGAAGCGCGCGGCCGCGGCGCACGGCCGCTCGCTGACCAACACGCCCAAGTCGCGCTGATCGGGAGCGGGCAGCTGGAGCCCACAGTACACCGCGCCGGCGAGGAACCCCGGGGGCGCGCATACGCCCGCCGGGTCGGCGACGGCCGCCACCCTGCTATCCGCTGGCTCGCTGTGCGCACCGCTCATCGCTACCCTCGCGTCTGGTCGGCCGCTCGCGCCGCCTGCTCACGGATACAGCGCCAGCGCGTCGAGCCCCGCCGTCTCCGGCAGGCCCAGCATGAGGTTCAGGTTCTGCACGGCTTGGCCCGCCGCGCCCTTGACCAGGTTGTCGAGCGCAGCGATGACCAGCAACCGCCCACTGCGCTCGTCCAGGCGCGGATGCACGAGGCAGTAGTTGCTGCCGAGGGTCTGCTTGGTCTGCGGCGGGCTGTCTACCACTCGCACGAACGGGGCGCCCTGGTAGAACTCGCGGTAGTGCGCCAGCAGCCGCGCCTGGGTCCACCCGGCGTGGAGACGCGCGTAGCAGGTGACCAGAATACCGCGCGTCATAGGCACCAAGTGGGGTACGAACGTTACGTCGAGCGGCGGCTCCGTCGCGCGCAGCGCGTTTAGCTCCTGCTCGATCTCCGGCTGGTGGCGATGGCCGTCGACGCCATAGGCGTGGCAGTTCTCGTTGATCTCGCTGTAGTGCGTGGTCAGGCTCAGCGCCCGTCCCGCGCCGGAGACGCCCGATTTGGCGTCGATGATCACGTGTGGCTCGATTTGGGCAGCGACGGGCGCCAGGGCCAGGATGGCCGCTGTGGGGTAACAGCCCGGGTTGGCCACCAGGCGGGCGGTGGCGATGGCCGCGCGGTGCAGCTCCGGGAGGCCGTAGGGCGCCTCGTCAAGCAGGCCTGGCGCGGGGTGGGGGCCGTACCAGCGCTCGTACACGGCCACGTTGTGGAGGCGATAGTCGGCTGAGATGTCCACCACACGCACGCCCCGCTCGACGAGCTGGGGGATGCGCTCCGCCGAGGCGTGGTGCGGCAGGGCGCAGATGGCCACCTCGACGTCGTCCAACTCCTCGCGGATAGCGAGCTGCAGGTCGGCCAAGTGGGGAAACACGCTGCCCAGCGGCTGGCCGACCGCCGAGCGCCCCGTCACCGCCACCAGGCGCACGGCCGGGTGCCGCGCGAGGAGGCGGGCCGTCTCGGCGCCCGCGTAGCCAGTAACGTTGACGATGCCCGCCCGCATCATGCCGGCTCTCGCTCCTGGCCTGGGTTGGGGTCCGTGGGGCGCGGGCGGCGGCGAGTAACCGCCCGATAGCTGGATTATAGGGGCCGCTTTTCGGCACGGGCAAAGCGAGGGGGCAGGTAACGCATGGTATACTGCTGCCAAGCGCGCTCGCTAGTGGGCTATGCAGCGCCCTTCGATCGCGGCCCCGCGCCGCAGTCCTAGAACACGAGGGATGATGTTCGGTCGCTCGCGCCTGACCCCGGCGCAGATCCTGGTTCTGATCGGCGTCGCGATCCTGTTCCTGTACGTCAGCGGGGGATCGCTGCTCCTGGGCCTGGTGCGGCGCCCCGAGGTGTTCGTCGGGCTCGTCCTCGGCTTGCTCGTCGGCATCACGGTACACGAGGCGGCGCACGCGGCCACGGCTGTCGCGCTGGGCGACCCTACCCCCGCGCGGATGGGCCGGGTAAGCCTGAACCCGTTGCGGCACCTCGATCCCCTGGGCACGATGTTCATGCTGATCGCCTCGTTCGGCTGGGGCAAGCCGGTAGTCTACAACCCCGCCAACCTGCGGGGGAACCCGCGGCTGGGCTCGGCGCTGGTGGCGGTGATGGGGCCCCTGTCCAACATCGTGGTAGCCACCCTGGCGGCGATCTTGCTGGTGAGCGGTCCGGTGTTCTCGGACCAGGGCGCGCGCATCCTGCAGATGGTGATGTTCACGAACGTCGGCCTAGCGGCGTTCAATCTGCTGCCCATCCCACCGCTGGACGGCTTCGGGTTCGTGCTGAACCTCCTGCCGCGCCCGCTGGCGGCTACCATCGCCCCGCTGGCGCCCTACGGGCCGCTGCTCCTGCTAGCGTTAGTGTTCATCCCCGGGCTCGGGCTGCACGCTATCCTGGCGCCGATCCAGGGTGTCATTCTGGAAGTGGTGATCGGCACAGCGCGGCTGTTCTCGTGAGGCGGCCATGGAGCGGGTGGCGATCCTCGGGCTGGGGCTGATCGGCACTTCGCTGGGCCTAGCACTCCAGCGCCTACCGCGGCCGCCCCGGGTGACCGGCTACGACCGCGACCCCGCCGCGCGCGCGCGGGCAGCCAGCCGCCACGCCATCGACCGCGCCGCGCTCACTCCCCAAGACGCTGTGGCCGATACCGACCTGGTCGTGCTAGCCACGCCCGTCCGTACGATCATCCCCTTGTTGGGCGAGATCGCCCCGTGCCTACGCCCGGACGCGGTGGTCACCGACACCGGGAGCACCAAGGCGGCGATCGTGGCCGCCGCCGCGGAGCGGTTCCCCGAGGTGCCCTTCGTGGGTGGCCATCCGATGGCCGGCCGGCTGACGCAGGGCACGGACGAGGCCGACGCGGCCCTGTTCGACGGCACGGTGTATTGTCTCACCCCCACCGCCTCCACCCCCGAGGCGGCCATCGCGCGGGTGGTAGCGCTGGTCGAGGCGGTGGGGGCGCGGCCGCACTTCGTAGCGCCGGTCGAGCACGACGGCCTGGTGGCGGCCATCAGCCACCTGCCGTATCTATTGGCCAGTACACTGATGGCCAGTGTGGCCGCCGAGGCGGGCTGGCCGGAGATGGCGCTGCTGGCCGCCGGTAGCTTCCGCACGATGACGCGACTCGTCGACGCCGAGCCCACCATGTACGCCGACATCTGCCTCACCAACCGCGAAGCGATCCTCCGCCAGCTCGACCATTACCTGGCAGCCCTGGAGGCCGTGCGCGAGGCGATCCGAGCGGGCGACGAGGGGTTGGGCGAGCGGTTCGCGGCGATCCGTGACTGCTACCGGGCCTGGTTGCGCCAGCGCGAGCAGGGCGAGGCCCTCACGTCTCCCGAAGCCGAGTTGCGTGGCCCGAGCCTGTTCCTGCCCGCCAAGTGGCAGGACCTATTGCTGGGGCGCCGCCCGCGCCCCGACCGCTAGAGCTTGGCCGGCCTGGGCCGCGGGACGCTGTGTCGTTGGCCTCCCTAGCCCCGATTGTGAACTAGGTTACTGCGCCCTTGTCCAACAGCCGCAGATAATGGCGGCGTCGTTAGCAGGGAGTGCTGGCGAACATCGTTAGGAGGCTGGTCCCGTGGTCCGCTGCTGGTCGAGGCGTCTCTGGAGCCTGCCACTCGCTGCACTGCTCCTCGCCGCCGCACTGGTGGTCACGTCCCGCACCGCGTTTGCCGACCCGCGCGACTTCACGCTCATTAACGGCTCGAACGTCACGATTGTCCAGGTCTACGTGTCGGCCTCCAACCGCTCGTCCTGGGAGGAGGACGTGCTAGGGCGAGATGTTCTACCGCCTGGCCGGTCCGTCAACATTCGCTTCGCGCCCAACGATGCCGATGCGGGCCAGTGCTTCTACGACATTCGCGTGGTTACGCGCGATGGTCGAGAGGGCACGATGTTCGAGGTAAATCTTTGCACGACCGCGACGGTCACCTTCCAGTGACACCCGGCTCACGACACGCCGCGCCGGCAGGGAGTACTTCGGACCGCTCCCTGCCGGCGCGTAGGGGATCTCGCGGTGCCCGTTAGCTGATCTCGACGGTGGCACCCGCCTCGCGTAGCTTCTTGGCGGCCGCCTCGGCTTCCTCCTTGCTCACGCCTTCCTTGACGGGCTTGGGCGCGCTTTCTACCAGGTCCTTGGCCTCCTTCAGGCCCAGGTTGGTCAGCTCGCGCACCACCTTGATCACGTTGATCTTGTTGGCCCCGAAGTCTTTCAGCGTGACGGTAAACTCCGTCTGCTCCTCGGCGGGCGCGGGGGCCGCGCCGGGGGCGGCTCCGGGCGCCGCCGCGGCCGCCGCCGGGGCCGCCATCACGGCCGCGGCGGAGACCCCGAAGCGCTCTTCGAGAGCCTTCACCAGGTCGGCCAGCTCAAGCACGGTCATCTTCTCGATGGCCGCGATCATCTCCTCTTTGGTCATCGCTTGCTCCTCTCTGCGCTCGCTGGCGATGCGCCGGGCGAGCGGTCACTACACGCCAGCCCCACTACGCGCGGTATTCACGACGCCTCGCCCGCTTCGAGCTGGCGGCGGCGCGCCTCCAGCACGCCGACCAGGTTGCGCAACGTGCCGCTGAGCACGGCCACCAGGCCGTAGATCGGCGCTTGCAGCCCGCCGACCACCTTGGCCAGCAGCTCCTCGCGGGTGGGCAGCTCGGCCAGGCGCGGCAGCTCTTCCGGCGGCACGACGCGATCGCCGAGCAAGGCGGCCTTGGGCACGAACAGCCCGCGGGCGCCCCGCGCGTACTCGTTGACGGCCTTGGCTAGCGCGGCGGGGTCGTGATAGCCGAACGCCAGCCCGATCGGCCCGACCAGGTACGGCACCAGGGCCTCGCGGCCGAGCCGCTGGACGGCTCGCCGGGTCAGCGTGTTCTTCGCCACGCGGAACTCACCGCCGCTCTCGCGTAGCCGCGCGCGCAACGCCGACATCTCGACCACGTTGAGGCCACGATACTCGGCGAGGATCGTCAGCTGCGCGCGCTGGAGGCGCTCGGCGAGGGCCTCCACCTCCCGCTGCTTGGCTTCTAGATTGGGCACTCCCTCCTCCTGGCTAGTGGCGCCGCCACACGCAGACAAAAGCGGCCTTCGGCGCGCAAGCCGAAGACCGCGACCGACACGGCGGGGCGTGTCGGGACTGTCTCGGCCTGCGCAGGCCCGGATTAAGTGCGCGACGCACACCTGCGGTCTTCGGCCGGATCCTGTTCTGCTGTAAGTAGTATATAGAGGTCGGTCGGACGCTACGCGGCCGCCAACGCCTGCGTCTGAGCCAAGTCGAGCTTCAAGCCGGGGCTCATCGTGGCCGCCAGGGCGATGCCGCGCAGGTACTGCCCTTTGACCGCAGCGGGCTTGGCCCGCTGCACGGCGTCGACGAACGCCCCGAGGTTCTCCAACAGTTGCGCGTCGGTGAAGCTGAGCTTGCCGATCGGCCCGTGGATGACGCCGGTCTTGTCGACGCGGAACTCGACGCGCCCGGCACGCACCTCGCGGATCACCCGCTCGATGTCCATGGACACCGTCCCGGTGCGTGGGTTGGGCATCAGGCCACGCGGCCCGAGGATACGCCCGAGCCGGCCAACCAGGCCCATCATGTCAGGCGTGGCCACGGCCACGTCGAACTCCAGCCAGCCGCCCTGGATGCGCTTGACGAGGTCCTCGCCGCCCACGTAGTCCGCCCCGGCCTCCTCGGCCTCGCGGGCCTTCTCGCCCTGCGCGAACGCCAGTACCCGTACCTGCTTGCCCGTCCCGGCAGGCAGGACCACGGAGCCGCGGACCATCTGGTCGGCGTGGCGCGGATCGAGGCCTGTGCGAATATGCACCTCGACCGTGGGATCGAACTTGGTGTAGGCGATCTCGCGCAACAGGGCGATCGCCTCGGCCGGCGGGTAGAGGCGGTTGCGATCGATCTTCTTGAGGGCCTCGAGATACTTCTTGCCGTGACGCGGCATGTTGCTACTCCACGGTCACGCCCATGCTGCGGGCGGTGCCCTCGACCATCCGCATGGCGGCTTCGAGGTCGGCGGTGTTCAGGTCCTTGAGCTTCGTCTGGGCGATCTCGCGCACTTGCTCGCGCGTCAGCCTGCCCACCTTGGTGCGGTGGGGGGTAGCCGAGCCCTTCTCCAGCCCGAGCGCCCGCTTGATGAGGTCGGCCGCTGGCGGCGTCTTGGTGACGAAGGTGAACGAGCGGTCCTCGTAGATCGTGATCTCCACGGGGACGATCAGCCCAACCTGGGCCGCGGTGCGCTCGTTATAGTCCTTCACGAACTGCATGATGTTGACGCCGTGCTGGCCGAGCGCGGGGCCCACGGGCGGCGCCGGCGTGGCCTTGCCCGCCGGGATCTGCAGTTTGACGATCGCTTTGACCTTCTTCGCCACGGTATCCTCGCTCCCGCGCCGGACACGGCTAAACGGACAGGGGCTCCCCTGCCCGTCCGCGCGCCATGCCGTGTGGGCGGCTCTACGTTATCCGTGCGACCTGCAGGAAGTCGAGCTCGACCGGGGTCTCGCGGCCGAAGAACGACACCAGCACGCGCACCTTGCCCTTCTCGGGGTTGATGTCGTCGACGACGCCGATGAAATCGGTGAACGGCCCGTCGATCACCTTGACCCGCTCGCCGCGCGAGAACGTCACCTTGACGGTAGGCTCGGCCTTCACCTTCATCTTCTTGAGGATGCGCTTCGCCTCGTCGTCGTCGAGCGGGGTCGGGCGGTTGCCTGCCCCGACGAAGCCCGTCACGCCGGGGGTATTGCGCACCACGTACCACGGCTCGTCGCCCATGATCATCTCGACGAGCACATAGCCCGGGAACACCTTGCGCTGCACCGTGCGCCGCTGGCCATCCTTGATCTCGATCTCCTCTTCGGTAGGCACCACGACCTGGAAGATCTTGTCGCGGACCCCCATCGACTCGATGCGATGCTCCAGGTTGGCCTTGACCTTGTTCTCGTAGCCCGAGTAGGTGTGAATCACATACCACTTGCGGCGCTCGTCGCGGGGCTCCGCGCTCGCCTCCCCTTCGGATGCGCTGGACACCGCCTCAGCGGGCGCAACTGCCTCGACCGGCGGGGCGGGGGCTTTGGTACGACGCTTGGTCGGACTCATTGCAGGAACCAGTGCATCAGCGTGGCCAGAATGGCATCGATGGCGCCCAGGAATAGGCCCACCACTACCGTGATGGTGATCACTAGGGCGGTGAGCTTCAGCGCCTCCTCGCGCGTGGGCCAGGTTACCTTGCGCAGCTCGGCGATGACCTCACGCACCCAGGCCTCGAAGCGCGTTGCGCGCCGGGCCAACGGGCTGGGTAACCGGGCGGCGAGGTCGCGAGCTGCTGGGCCACGACTCGCTACGGGGCGCCGCGCGGCCGCCGCCTTGCCGGGCGCCACCGCACCGGGGCGCCGCTCCGCCACGGCAGCGGGCTTACGGGGCAACTGTTTAGCCACGATCGTTACCGTCCAGCGCCCTCGGGCTTACCGGGTCGTCCCACGCTGCCAGGGGCGGGCATCGCGGCGAGTCCGGGGCGGTCCCTCCATTCGACCTTGGGGAATGTCGCATCCATAGCACAGGGGCAGGCGCGGCAGGACTCGAACCCGCAACCTGCGGTTTTGGAGACCGCTGCTCTGCCAATTGAGCTACGCGCCTACGGGCTGCTCTTGCCGAGCAAGAACGCCAAGGCTAGTATAGCCGCTCTGGCGCGGTGGCGCAAGCCGCCTCGGGGGCCGCGCGCCGCAGATCGATCACCCGCTGGGCTCGCCCGGGTCCGCGCGGGCGCGGGGGGAACTCCAGTCGGCCCGGACGGCTCGCACGGGCCACGCGCAGGTACTGCGCCTCGTCGCCCTCGAGCAGTAGCTTGTGCAGCAGGACGCGGTCGCTCGGTGGCAGGTAGCCGGTGGGTTGCAGGCACAGCGCCGCCACGCGCTGGCCCTGCTCGTACACTTCCACTAGCCGCGGCGGGCGATAGACGCGGTAATGGCGCCCGGGGTACAGCCCGCTGGGCACGCACAGGTAGCCGTCGCGGTGCCAGGCGGCATAGCCGGCCGGCCCCAACACCTCCCGGAGCAATGCCTCGGCCCGCGCCTCCGCGGCCTGCCAGTCGGGCGGTCGCCGCAGTGGCCGCCAACGGCGGCTCTCCTGCACGATCACCGCCAGCAACCACACTAGCGGCGCCGCCGCGAGCAACCATTCTCCGCCCGCCATGGTACCGGTCCGTCCGCCTTCACAAACGCATCCCATGGCCCTGCTGAGCACGAGTGCGGGCCCCCCAAACAGGAGGGCGAGCCACTCTCGGGCGGGGCGTTCCGCGCTCGCGCCAGGGGAACCGCCCGCCGAGGCGCGAGTACACCGCCAGCGCGGTCCGGGCGCGCGGCCCTCTCACGAGATGGTACCCTATGGGGCGCAGCCCGGTTGGGGAGCGGACGTCCGCCCCCGGTGAGGTGAGATGAAGCGAGGATACCCGCTCGTCGGGTCAAGGGCGGACACCCCTGCACATCCCGCGGAGGAGGGCGGCACGTACCGCAGGAGCGGTAGGCTGG
>DATGKN010000034.1:0-3521 GCA_035294645.1 Chloroflexota bacterium | reverse complement strand
CGCGCCGAACGTCGGCGCCATCGCGCGCATGCTCAACCGCCTGCGGCCCAGCCTGCACCGCGCCTCCGAGGCCGGCGAGCACTTGGTCGAGCGGCTGCCGCTGGGCGGGCTGGCGCGCGAGATGGCCAAGCGCGCCAAGCGCGGCGCCAAGGCGGCCGTGCTGCCCACGCTGCTGTGGGAGGAGCTGGGCTTCATGTACGTGGGGCCGGTCGACGGCCACGACGAGCCCGAGCTGGAGTCGGTGCTGCGCTGGGTGCGCGACAACTGCGACCGCCCCGCGCTGGTCCACGTGCTGACCACCAAGGGCAAGGGGCACGCGCCCGCCGAGGCCGACCCCGTGAAACTGCATGGCGTCGCCCCGCCCGGCGGCGCGGCCACGGCGCCCACCTACACGCAGGTGTTCGGACAGACCGTCGGCGCGCTGATGCGGCAGGACCCCCGCGTCGTGGCCATCACGGCCGCCATGCCGGACGGCACCGGCCTGACGTCCGTGATGAAGGAGTTCCCGCAGCGGACCTTCGACGTGGGCATCTGCGAGCAGCACGCGGTGACCTTCGCCGCGGGGCTGGCCGCGGAGGGCTTCATCCCCATCGTGGCCATCTACTCCACGTTCCTCCAGCGCGCCTATGACCAGATCATCCACGATGTCTGCGTGCAGAACCTGCCCGTGGTGTTCGCGCTCGACCGCGGCGGCATCGTGGGCGACGACGGCAAGACGCACCAGGGGCTGTTCGACCTCGCGTACCTGCGCGTGGTGCCCAACATGGTGGTGATGGCCCCGGCCGACGAGAACGAACTCCAGCACATGCTGTATACGGCGGTGCAGCACGCGGCCGAGGGACGCGGCCCCATCGCCCTGCGCTACCCGCGCGGCGCGGGGGTGGGCGTGCCGCTGGCGCGCGAGTGGCGCCGGCTGCCGCTGGGACGCGGCGAGCTGCTGCGCGAGGGGCACGACCTGGGCATCCTGGCGATCGGCCACACGGTGCCCGCCGCCGTCGAGGCGGCCGAGCGGCTGGCCGCGCGCGGCGTCTCCTGCGCGGTGGTCAACGCGCGGTTCGTGAAGCCGCTGGACGAGGATCTGATCCTGCAAGTGGCCGACTCGGTGGGCGCGCTGGTCACGGTCGAGGAGCACGTGCTGGCGGGCGGGTTCGGCTCGGCCGTGCTGGAGCTGCTGGCGGCCCACGGGCGACGGGTGCCCGTCGAGCGGCTGGGCGTGCCCGACCTGTTCGTGGAGCACGGCAAGCAGGCCGCGATGCGCGCGCTGTTCGACATCGACGCCGCGGGGATCGCGCGCCGCGCGCTCGAAGCGTTCCCGGGCCTGGCTCGTACGCCCGCGTACAGCTAGGCGGTCTGTAAGCGCCGCGTGGCCTGGTTGGCCCGCTGGTCTATGGCGGCCGTGAACGGCCGGCCCATCCTTCAGGGCAGCAGAGGCCCGCGCGGTTCACGCGGCGCAAGTGGGCGGCAAGCTGGTGGGCCGGCCTCGCGCGCCTCAGCTCGCCGTGGCGGCCACCTGCTCCTCGCGCTCGGCCTCGGCGGCCGCCTCACCGGCGGCTTCGGTCGTATCGGCGGCGAAGGTCCAATCGGGCGGCAACAGCCCGGCTTCCTGCGCGGCGTGCGGCCAGGCCGAGGGCGGCGTCTTGCCCTGCTTCTCGACGCCGCTCATGATCCAGTGCATGTTGGCGTCGTTCTCGGCCGTGCCCGGCACTAGCAGGCGCTCCTTGGGCCAGAGCAGATCGACCCGGTTGTAGGCGGCCAGCTCGAAGCCCGGGGTCATGGTCAGCGCGTCGAATGGGCAGGCCTCGACGCACAGGCCGCAGTAGACGCAGCCGCCCGCCTCGATGTCGAAGCGGTCGAGCAGCTTGCGCCCGTCGGGCCCGCGGTGGGCGTCGATATGGATCACCCCGACCGGACAGGCGTTGGCGCAGATAGCGCAGGCCACACAGCGCGCGTCGCCGGTTTTCAGGTCGTACACGAGCCGCGGCAGGCCGCGGAAGCCAACGGACAGCGGCAAGCGCTCCTCCGGGTACTGCACCGTCACGGGCTTGCCCAGGCTCGTGAAGAAGTGCTTCAGCGTGGTCCACATGCCCTGTGCGATACCCGACATACCCTCTTCCCTCGTGGCGCCGACGCCCACTCGCCGACGGAGTGGCCAGGCGCTCGCTCGCCTAGCGATCGACCTCGCCCATCACGATGTCGATGCTCCCTAGGATGATAACCACATCGGCGACCTTGTGCCCGACCAGCAGGGGCGCCAGCGCGGTCAGGTTGATGAAGCTGGGCGCGCGGATATGGAAGCGATACGGCTCGGTCTTGCCATCGGCCTGGATGTAGAAGCCCAGCTCGCCCTTCGGGCTCTCGGTGCGGGCGTACGCGGCGGCGCGCGCCGGGCGGAACAGCCGCGGCAGCTTGGCCTTGATCTCGCCGCGCGGCATGTCCCGGATCGCCTGCTGGAGGATCTTCACGCTCTCGCGCATCTCCGCCACGCGGATCAGGTAGCGGTCGTAGGCATCGCCGTTGTAGCGCACCGGGATGTCGAACTCGAAGCGGTCGTAGATGCTGTACGGCTCGGCGCGGCGCACGTCGTAGGGGATGCCGCTGGCGCGCAGCACCGGCCCCGACACGCTGTAGGCGATGGCCCGCTCGGGCGGCAGGATGCCCACGTTGCGCGTGCGCGCCACGAAGATCTCGTTGGTCGTCAGCAGCCGCTCGTACTCGTCGATGCGCGCGGGCATGATCTCGACGAACTTCTTGACCGCCTCGATGGCGTCGTCGGGCATGTCGCGGCTGACGCCCCCGTAGCGGATGTAGCTGACGGTCAGCCGCGCGCCGCAGCACATCTCGAAGATGTCGTAGATCCGCTCGCGCTCGCGGAACGTGTACAGCAGCGGGGTGAAGAAAGTGCCCGCGTCGGCGGCGAAGGTGCCGATAGCAATACAGTGCGAGGCGATACGCATCAGCTCGCACATGATCACGCGGATGTACTCCGCGCGCTCGGGCACCTGGATGCCCGCCAGCTTCTCCAGCGCCAGCGCGTACGGCAGGTTGGTGGACATCGAGGCCACGTAGTCGAGCCGGTCGGTGAAGATCACGTTCTGGAGGTACGTGCGCGACTCGGCCAGCTTCTCTACCGAGCGGTGCAGGTAGCCCATCACCGGCTGCGCGGCTACCACCGTCTCGCCGTCTAGCGTGAGGATCAGGCGGAACACGCCGTGCGTGCTGGGGTGCTGCGGCCCCATGTTGATCGTCAGCAGGTTGCCGCTGCGCCGGGCCGCCGCGCGCAGGCCGACAGGCATCTCTACCGCCATCGCCCCTCCGCTCCCACGGGCTCACCTGAGTATCCCACATCCCCCCAGGGCGGTCAAAGCGTGCGGCCCGCCTGTGGCACCGCGCACGGCACGCGCATGGCACGGGCGCCCAGCGGCATGCTAGAATCGGTCTAAATACAGCGATGGGGCCACCCACGGGGCAGGAATGTACGAGAAGACCACGCTGGCCAACGGCCTCCGCATCGTGACGGCCAC
>DATGKN010000033.1:0-3904 GCA_035294645.1 Chloroflexota bacterium | reverse complement strand
CGAGGGGCGGCTGGTGGCGGCGCCGGAGCTGGTGGTCGAGGTGCTCTCGCCCGGGGAGGAGAATGCGCGGCGGGACCGCGAGCTCAAGCGCAAGCTGTACGCGGTGTACGGCGTGGACGAGTACTGGATTGTCGACCCGCTGCAGCAGGCAGTGGAGGTGTATCGGCGTGCCGCGGGCCAGCTGGTGCGTGCGGCGACACTGCGCGCGGGCGACACGCTCGGCTCGCCGCTGCTGCCCGACTTCGCCCTGCCCGTCGCCGCGGTGTTCGCCGACGAGTGAGCGCGCCAGGCGCCCTGTCGTGGCTTCCGGTATCCTGTAGCTACTTGACAGCCGCCGCGCGGGGCATGCTGCCAGCGGGAGCGCGCGGTCCGCTCGGGAGGGTGCGATGACGGCGAAGACGGTGCGCGAGGTCACGCTCGACGACCGGTACCTGGTGGAGGAGGGGCTGGTCTATCTCAACGGCACGCACGCCCTGGTGCGCCTGCCGCTCGACCAGGCGCGCCGCGACCGCCGCGCCGGGCTGCGCATCGGCACGTTCATCACGGGCTACCCTGGCTCGCCGCTGGGCGGCTACGACCTCGCGCTCCAGCGCGTCCGGCGGCTGCTCGACCAGTATGACATCCGCCAGGTGTCGGCGCCCAACGAGGAGCAGGCCGCCACCGCCCTCATGGGCACCCAGATGCTCGACGACCACCCGCACTCGCGCTACGACGGCGTGGTGGGCATCTGGTACGGCAAGGGCCCCGGCATCGACCGCTCGGGCGACGCCCTCAAGCACGGCAACTTCGCCGGCACCAGCAAGCACGGCGCCGTGATCGTCCTGTCGGGCGACGACCACGAGGCCAAGTCGTCCACCATGCCGTTCCAGGACGATTACGCCTTCCAGACCGCCGGCATTCCCGTGCTGTACCCTGGCTCGGTCGGCGAGTTCCTGACGCTCGGCCTGCACGCCATCGCGCTGTCGCGCTACAGCGGCTGCTGGGTGGCCCTCAAGATCGTGAACACGCTGGCCGACGGCGGCGAAACGGTGTACGTGCACCCCGACGACCCGCCGATCGTCATCCCCGAGCTGGAGATCAACGGCCGCCCGTTCGTCAAGAAGACCGACTTCACCTTCTTCCCGGGCAAGAACATCGAGCAGGAGCGCCACCTGTTCGAGGAGAAGCATCGCGCGGTGATCGCCTACGCTCGCGCCAACGGCCTCAACCGCGTCGAGCTGCGCGGCCCCGACGACCGCATCGGTATCGTCACCTGCGGCAAGAGCTACGCCGACACCCGCCAGGCGCTGCGCGACCTAGGGCTCGACGACGCCGAGCTGCGCCGCCACGGCGTCCGCCTGCTGCGCGTGGGGCTGACCTACCCGCTCGACGAGCAGCTGGTGCGCGAGTTCGCGCAGGGCCTGCAGGAGGTGATCGTCGTCGAGGAGAAGCGGCCGTTCCTGGAGCAGCAGGTCAAGGCGGCGCTGTGCGGCGTGGGCGGCGTGCGCGTGGTGGGCAAGCACGACGAGGCCGACCGGGTGCTGCTGCCCGTGCAGGGGGGCCACGACCAGGACCTGCTCGCCGAGCGGCTGGGCGAGCGCCTGCTGCCGCACCTAGGCGCGCACGCGGGCGTGATGCGCCGGCTGGCCGAGCTGCGCGCCATCCGCTCGCGCCAGTACGAGCTGTTCCTGCACCGCACGCCGAACTACTGCTCTGGCTGCCCGCACAACACCTCGACGCGCCTGCTGCCGGGCGAGGTGGCCTGGGGAAGCCCAGGCTGTCACTCGTTCGCCAGCATCATGGAGCAGCCGCACCGGCAGATCATGGCCATGACCCAGTACGGTGGCGAGGGCCTGCCCTGGATCGGCCTCGCGCCGTACACCGACCGCGAGCACATCGTCCAGAACGTCGGCGATGGCTCGTTCTTCCACTCCAGCTACCTCAACCTGCGCTTCCTGGTCGCCCAGAACCCGAACATCACGCTCAAGATCCTGTACAACGGCTACATCGCCAACACGGGCGCCCAGGCGCCCACGGGCCAGAAGGGCATTCCCGAGCTGACCCGCCTGCTGGAGCTGGAGGGGGTCAAGCACGTCGCACTGGTGACCAAGGAGCCCGAGCGCTACCGTGGCGCGGCGCTCGGCGCCACCACCCGCGTGTGGCCGGCCGCGGAGATCGAGGCGGCGCAGCAGTACCTGCGCGAGCAGGGCGGCGTGACGGTGCTGATCTACGACGGCATGTGCGCCAACGAGCGGCGCCGGCAGCAGAAGCGCGGCAAGCTGCCCACGTCCAACCAGTTCGTCGTGATCAACGAAGCGGTATGCGAGGCGTGCGGCCACTGCGGCGAGCTGACCAACTGCATGTCGCTGCAGCGCGTGGAGACGGAGTTCGGCCCTAAGACGCAGGTGCACCAGTCGTCGTGCAACCAGGACTACTCGTGTCTCCAGGGCGACTGCCCCTCGTTCGTGACGGTGCACACGGCGCCGGGCACCGGGCTGGCCCGCGCGCTGCCCCCGCTGCTGGCCGCCGACGCGGTGCCCGAGCCGGCGCACAAGGTCGCGCTCACGGGGCCCTACCGCGTGTACATCCCGGGCGTGGGCGGCACGGGCGTGCTCACCCTCAACGCGCTGCTGTGCTACGCGGCGGTGATGGACGGCTGCCACGTGCTGAGCTACGACCAGACCGGCGCGGCGCAGAAGGGCGGGCCGGTGCTCTCCAGCCTGATCATCGCCCCGGGGCCGGAGGCTAGCGGCGCGGCGACCAACGGGCACGCCACGTGGGAGGCCCCGACCAATGGGGCGACGCCCCCGGCCCTCGATGGCCGCCGTGCGCAGCGCTGGATGTGGGCCAACAAGGTGGGCATGGGCCAGGCGGACCTCTACCTCGCGCTCGACCTGGTCGGCGCCGTCACGCCCGTGAACCTCGATCGCTGCACGGCGGAGCGCACCACCGCGCTGGTCAACACCTCGCTCACGCCCACCGGCGAGATGGTGCGCAACGTGTTCCTCACGGCCCCGCGCGACCGCATGCTCGCCACGCTGGCCAAGTACACGCGCGCCGCGGACAACCTACTGCTCGACGCCAACCGGCTGTGCGAGGGCCTGTTCGGCGACCACATGCTCACCAACACGTTCGCGCTCGGCGCGGCCTACCAGCGCGGCTGGCTGCCGCTGCGCGCCGAGAGCATCGAGGCGGCCATCCGCCTCAACGGCGTGCAGGTGGAGGAGAACCTCCAGGCGTTCCGCTACGGCCGGCTCGCCGTCCACGACCCGGAGCGTGTCGAGCGGCTAGTGGCCCCGCCGCGCCCCACCGCCGCCGAGGAGCAGCGCGCCCGCCGCGCCCGGATGCGCCCGGCCGACGCCGCGGCCTACGATGTGCTGCTGGCTCGCTGCGCGCACCTCGACCCCGAGGCCCAGCGCCTGCTGGCCATCCGCGTGGCCGAGCTGATCGCCTACCAGAACGCGCGCTGGGCCGAGGCCTATGTCGACTTCGTGCTGCGGGTGGCGGCGCGCGAGCAGGAGGCGACGCCCGGCCGCACGGCACTCACCCACGCGGTGATCCGCTACCTGTTCAAGCTGATGGCCTACAAGGACGAGTACGAGGTGGCGCGCCTGCACCTGCACACGGGCTTGCAGGAGCGCATCGCCGAGCAGTTCGAACAGCCGCTGCGCCGCGTGTACCACCTGCACCCGCCGCTGCTGCGCCGGCTCGGCCTGAAGCGCAAGCTCCCGCTCGACGCGCAGTGGTTCGACCCGGCGCTGCACCTGCTGTACGCCCTGCGGGGCCTGCGCGGCACGCCGCTCGATGTCTTCGGTCGCACGCCGCACCGGCGCCTGGAGCGACGGCTGATCGGGTGGTACGCGCGGCTGGTGGGCGAGGCGCTGGCGCGGCTTAGCCCCGCGACCCACGCCGTGGCGGTGGAGAT
>DATGKN010000032.1:0-12454 GCA_035294645.1 Chloroflexota bacterium | reverse complement strand
TCCGCGCTCGCCGCGCGCTTAGGCATGGTTGACGAGCAGCTGTTGGCCACCCACGCCGCCCGCGCGGCCTGGCTGCGGGAGCGCGTCGCCGCGGGCGAGATCGGCCCGGCGGCGTTTCGGGCCGCCCTCGCCGCCTACTGGGCGGCGGGGCAGCCTTGACTTTTCCGTCCGCCCGGTGCGTATAGTAGGGAGTCCCCGCGCCTGCCGCCGAAGCCCAGGCGCGCGAGCAGGAGGAACGATGGCCAAGCCGCGCACGATCGGCGAGCTGCGTCAGAGTGAGTATCAGGTGGTCTCCGTGAAGGAGGAGATGCGCCGCAACCTCGCGCGCAAGATCCGCGCGGGCGAGGAGTTGTTCCCCGGCATCGTCGGCTACGAGGACACGGTCATACCGCAGCTCGAGAATGCCGTGATGTCCGGCCAGGACGTCATCTTCCTGGGCGAACGCGGCCAGGCAAAGACCCGCCTGGCGCGGGCGCTCGTGAACCTGCTCGACGAGGAGACGCCCGTCATCGCGGGCTGCGACGTGAACGACAACCCCTACGCGCCGATCTGTCAGGAGTGCCGCGCGAAGGTGGCCGAGCACGACGACCTGACGGAGATCGCCTGGCTGCCACGCGACCGCCGCTACGGCGAGAAGCTGGCGACGCCCGACATCACCATCGCCGACCTGATCGGCGAGGTGGACCCCATCAAGGTGGCCGAGGGTCGTTACCTGTCGGACGAGCTGACGATCCACTACGGGCTGCTGCCACGGACCAATCGCGGCATCTTCTGCTTGAACGAGCTGCCCGACCTCGCCGAGCGCATTCAGGTCGGCCTCCTAAACATCATGGAAGAGCGCGACGTGCAGATCCGCGGCTACAAGGTCCGCCTGCCGCTGGACGTGTTCGTGGTGGCCTCGGCCAACCCGGAGGACTACACCAACCGCGGCCGCATCATCACCCCGCTGAAGGACCGCTTCGGCTCGCAGATCCGCACGCACTACCCGCAGACGCTGGAGCACGAGATCGCCATCATGGAGCAGGAATACGCCCGCTTCCCCAGCGACGGCCACGAGGTGGGCGTGCCGTTCTTCATGAAGGAGATCATCGCCGAGCTGACCCATCTCGCCCGTAAGAACCCGGACATCAGCCAGCGCTCCGGCGTCAGCGTGCGCGTGTCGATCTGCAACTACGAGAACCTGATCTCCAACGCCACGCGCCGCGCCCTGCGGCTCAACGAGCGCGAGGTGTGCCCGCGGGTGAGCGACCTGCCGGCCGTGGTCGCCTCGACACTCGGCAAGATCGAGCTGGAGGCCATCGGCGAGGCCAAGGAGGACCGCCTCATCGAGCGGCTGATCCAGGGCGCCGTGGTCAACGTCTTCAACCGCTACTTCATGGTCCACGAGTTCGACGAGCTGCTGCGCGCCTTCGACAACGGCCTGAGCGTCGATGTGGGCGATACCATGCCCGCGATGGATTACGCCCTGCAGGCCGCTCAGATGCCGGGGCTGCGCAACGCGATCGCCAAGCTCGGCGCGGGCAACAACCCCGCCATGATCGCCTCGGCCGTCGAGTTCGTGCTCGAGGGCCTGCACCTGAACCGCCGGCTGAACAAGGACCGCGCCGAGGGCCGCGCGCGCTACCGCCGCTAGCGCGGCAGAGGACGGAGCAGCATGCCAAGCTACCGCTACTCGCGCTGGGACGGCTCCCAAGAGGTCGCCCCATTCGACCCCGAGGAGCTGCTGGAGCACCTGGCCGACGACCTGCTGGCCGACGGCGACCTGCGCAGCGCCCTCCAGCGCCTCATGCAGACCGGGTACCGCAACCGCGACGGGCAGCGCATGCTGGGCCTGCAACAGCTCCTCGAGCGGCTGCGCCAGCAGCGCCAGCGCCAGCTCGACCGCTACCAGCTCAACGACCTGCTCCAGGACATCCGCGAGAAGCTCGACCAGGTGGTGCGCACCGAGCGCGAGGGCATCCAGCGCCGCCTGGAGCGCGCCCGCCAGGGCCAGGCGCCGCCGCAGCCGGGGGCGCCCGCAGCCGGCCAGCGGCCCGACAGCGCGCCCCAGCCCGGTGCCCAGCTTGCCGGCGGGGAGCGCCAGCGCCCGCCTGCGGACGCCCCCCCCGCCCCGTCGCCCACCCAGCCGGGCGGGGCGCAGGAGCAGGGGGGCGAGCGCGACGCCGCAGGGCTCCCCCAGGAGCAGCTCCAGCGGGCGCTCGAGCAGCTGGCCCGCCGCAAGCAAGAGTTCCTCGACAACCTGCCCAAGGACGTCGGCGGCGCCATCCGCGCCCTGATGGACTACGAGTTCATGGAACCCGAGGCCCAGCGGCTGTTCCAGGAACTGTTGGAGCAGCTCCAGCAGCAGATCATGGAGTCGTACTTCCAGGGCCTCAAACAGGGGCTCCAGAACCTCACCCAAGGCCCCCGCCGCCTGACGGCCGATGACCTGCGGCGCCTGAACGCGATGCTGCGCGACCTCAACGAGCTGCTGCGCGAGCGGCAAGAGGGCGGCGAGCCCGATTTCGAGCGGTTCATGCAGCAGCACGGGCAGTTCTTCCCGCCCGGCATGCAGAACCTCGACGACCTAGTGCGCCACCTCCAGCAGCGCATGGCCGCCATGCAGTCGCTGCTCGACAGCCTCAGCCCGGCGCAGCGCCGCGAGCTCCAGGAGATGCTCCAGTCGCTATTCCGCGATCCGGCCCTGCAAGAGGAGCTGGCCGAGCTGGCACTCAATCTGGAGCAGCTGTACCCCATGGGCCAGCTGCGGCGGCAGTACCCGTTCCGTGGCGACGACCCGCTGTCGCTCCAGGAGGCCATGCGCCTGATGGAGCAGCTCCAGGAGCTAGACCAGCTGGAGCGCCAGCTGCTGCGCGCCCGCGACCCCAGCGCGCTCGACCAGATCGACCCCGAGCACGTGCGCGAGCTGCTGGGCGACGACGCCGCCCAGTCACTGGAGCAGCTGCGGCAACTCACGCGGCAGCTCGAGGAGGCAGGCTACATCGTCAAGAAGGGCCAGCGCTGGGAGCTGACCCCACGTGCCATCCGCCAGATCGGGCAGAAAGCGCTGCGCGACATCTTCCAGCACCTGCGCCGCGACGCCTTCGGCCGGCACGAGACGCATTTCCGCGGCCGCGGCGGCGAGCGCACCGACGAGAGCAAGGGGTACGAGTTCGGCGATCCGTTCCTGCTCGACCTGCAGCGCACCGTCATGAACGGCGTGATGCGCCAAGGCCCCGGCACTCCGGTCCGCCTCCAGCCGCAGGACTTCGAGGTGTACCGCACCGAGCTACTCACGCAGTGTGCCACGGTGCTGTTGCTGGATATGAGTCGCTCGATGTTCCTGCGCGGCTGCATCACCGCCGCCAAGAAGGTGGCCATCGCGCTGCACGCGCTGATCCGCGGCCAGTACCCGCGCGACGGGCTGTACATCGTGCCGTTCTCCTACTACGCGCGCGAGATCAAGCCCGAGGATCTGCCGCACCTCACCTGGAACGAGTGGGGCTACGGCACCAACATGCAGCACGCCTTCATGCTGGCGCGCCAGCTGCTAGCCCGCCACCGGGGTGGCTCGCGGCAGATCATCCTGATCACCGACGGCGAGCCCACGGCGTACTTCGAGGGCGGGCACATCGAGTTCTCCTACCCCCCCACCCAGCGCACTTTCCAGGAGACGCTGCGCGAGGTGGCCCGCTGCACCAACGAGGGCATCGTGATCAACACCTTCATGCTGGAGCGGGGCCACTACTTGATCGACTTCGTCGACCAGCTGACCAAGATCAACCGCGGGCGTGCTTTTTATGCCACGCCCGAGCGCCTCGGCGAGTATATCCTGGTCGACTACGTCGACCGCAAGCGCAAGCAGATCCGGTAGCAGCGCATGCCGCGGGGCGCTACCGGCTGCCCCCGGCGACAGATGGCCCCTGCCCGCGGGCCGGCGGGGGGCATGCCCGGTTGGCTGCCTACCCCTGGCGCTCACCGCCCCCGCCCCTGCCCGGGGCGGGGGCCGACGCGTCGCTTCCAGGGGCCAACCCTCTACAACGGCAACGGCCGCCCGCGTATCCTGCTAGGCGGAGGTTCGAGCGCATCGCCGCGTTGGCCGGCCGTGGCACGCCGGCTGCCATACGGCCCGCGATCTGGGCTCGGACCATCATCGACTGGGAGGGATCCGCATGCGTTGGCTGGCCCTTCGCCTGGCAGCGGCCGGGCTGGCGCTGGCGCTCCTGCTGGGGAGCGTACCGCCGTCCGTGCTGTTGGCTCAAACCCCGACCCCGGCCGTTACCCCGACCGCGACTCCCACGACCCCGGCGACATCGACCCCCACCCCGACCGCCACCCTCGCGCCCACCGCCACGGCCAGCCCCACGCTGGTCGGCACCCTGGCACCTACCCCGACGCCCGGCACCCCCACGGCCACTACGCTGTTCATCCCGTTCGTA
The DNA here is from genome assembly GCA_035294645.1 of Chloroflexota bacterium. Taxonomy (GTDB): domain Bacteria; phylum Chloroflexota; class UBA6077; order UBA6077; family JAJPHF01; genus JADGHJ01. The sequence continues at coordinate 8,036 of DATGKN010000032.1, read as the reverse complement.
CTCAAGCGCGCTGTCCACGGGGACAGCGGCGCCACCGTGGAGAGCGGTATCCAGGTGCAGAATCTGGGCAGCGCGCCCGCCGACCTCACGCTGGTGTACTACGACAGCAACGGCTCCACCGCACCGCAGTGGACCGAGCACGCCTCGGTAGCGGCCGGCGACGCATATACCTTCTATACTCCCGCCAACCCGTTCTTGCCCGACGGCTTCGTGGGGGCCGCCGTCTTGCAAGCTACCCAGCCCGTGGGCGCCCTGGTCAACCTGCAGGCACTGGAGGCGCCGCGCTACTTCTTCGACACGTTCGTCGCGCAGCGCACGCCCGCCCAAACGGTGTACCTGCCGTATGTCGTCAAGCAGGTGGGCACGCGCACCAGCACGGTAGCGGTGCAGAACGCTGGCGCGGCTCCCGCGACGGCGACCCTCAACTTCGTCACCAGCGATGGGCAGATCTACCGCCTCGCAGTGCCGCTCCCGCCCTATACCGCGCGCCAGGTGCGGCTCGCCGAGCGGGCCGAACTGCCCGTGGGGCTCGACGCCGCCCTCGTCGTGCAGGCCGACCAGCCGCTAGTGGTAGCCGGCAGCCTCTACGACACGGCCACGGGCATCTACCAGCTCTCCTCCGGGCTGACCACCGCCGCGGCACAGCAGGCGGTGCCGCTGGTGTTCAAGCAGCGCAACGGCTGGGACAGCGAGGTGCGGGTGCAGAACACCGCTAACGCCCCGGTCTCCGTGCGGGTGCGGGTCCAGCCCACCGGCGGCGGCCTGGAGATCGCCACGCCGCCCGTCACGGTGCCCGCCAACGCACCGTACACTTTCCGCCCCACCGACCTGCCAGCGCTGCCTGGCGACTTCGTCGGCTCAGCCACCGTCGAGGCCACAGGCGGCGGGGTGGTGGCCATGTCCACGGAGACGAACCTCAGCCGCGGTACAGGCATGGCCTACAATGCCTTCAACCCCGCCGCCGCCACCACGCGGATCAGCGTGCCCCTGATTTTCAAGCACCGCAACGGATTCGACACCGGCATCCAGGTGCAGAATCTCGATACCACCGACGCCCAGGTGCGCGTCACCTACCGGTTGAGCACCGGGCAAACGGTGGTGGAGTTCGGCGTGGTGCCGGCCAACGGCTCGTACACCTTCTACCAACCCGACAACGCCCAGATCCCGGATGGCTCGGTCGGCTCGGCGGTAGTGGAGAACATCGGCGGTACGCAGCGCATCGTGGCGATCATCAACCAGGTCAACTACGAGCGCGGCGGCGACGCCTCCTCAACCTACGAGGGCTTGAACTACTAGAGCAGGGTGTAGCCCGGCCGTGCCGCCCCCATCCTCTCCCGCCGGGCGGGGAGAGCCAGCGGGGGACGGCACGGCGCCCCCCGGGCACCTCGCCAGTGGCCCGCCGGCGCGCGATAATGTCGCGCAAGCACAGCAGGGCGCCGGCGGGCCACCGCCACGGCCCCGGCCCCCAGGAAGGAGCGCCCAGCGGTGGGCGGCTGGCAAGGCATCCTGGGTGCAGTGCTCGGCGCGTTGGCCGGTGCCATGCTGGCCGACCTGCTCGGCCAGCCCGACCTGCGGGTGCCCGCCGCGATCGCCGGCTCGTTCATCGGCGGAGCGCTGGCACCGGGCGGTCGCCCGCGGCCCCCCTCGCGGCCGTAGCTGCCCGGTGCAGCAGCCGCGCGGCGCCGCGCGCCACCCACCGGTAGTACGTGCCCGCTCGCGTCACCAGCTCGCCCCGGCGGACGGCCACCTGGCGTTCGTCCCAGCGGTTCCCGTCCCACAGCCACGCGATGGCCCGCAGCCGGGGCGTATGCCCCGCGGCGAGCGCCACCAGCGCCCAGGCGTCGACCAACGCCAGCCCAGTCACCTCGCGCGGGTCGGGCGCGTACGCGGCCAGCGGCCGCTCGTCGCGCAGCAAGTAGACGTCCTGATACTCGCGGTCGCGCAGGCCCGTACCATAGCGCAGTACCTCGCGGTGGCGCCCGAGCCACACCAGCGCCTCGGGGGCCACGACGACCCCCAGCTCCTCGGCCAACTCGCGGCAGCCGCCGGCCAGCCCCTCGCCGGCCCCGTAGTGCCCCGCGGCACTCACGTCCCAGGCGCCGGGCCACGTGGCCTTGGCGAGGCTGCGCCGCTGGAGCAGCAGCAACGGCCCGCGGAGGCCAGGGCGCACCAGCCAGCAGTGGAACGAGCGGTGCCACAGGCCATCGCGGTGCACGATCGCGCGCCGCGCGGCCCACGCCAGCGGCCGCCCGTGGGGGTCCGTGAGGGCCAGCAGCTCGTCGTCCGAGGAGGCGAGCGGGGCGCCGGGTGCGCCCTGCAGGGGTGGGCAGGCCATCGCGCGCGGGCCTCCCGAGCGGCCGCACAGTGCACCGGCCGCCAGCTACTCCACTGCTAGAATACCAGGGAGAGGAGGAGAGCGGGTGAGCGCGAACGCGAATCGCAGGGGGCCTGCGCGTGCGGCGCGATGGCAGCCGCTGGTTCTCGCCGGGCTGGGCGCCGCGGCCGGACTGGCGGTGTACCGCCGGCGCCGCGCCTCGCCGCGCTGGATGCGCTTGGCCCAGCAGCGCGCGCTCGGGAGCGATGGACAGGTGCCACGCCGGCGGGCGGTAGTCCTCGGCGCTGGCTTCGCCGGGCTGTCGTGCGCTATCGAGCTGGCCCGCCGCTGCGCCGCCGAGCCGGACACCGAGGTGCTCCTGGTCGATCGCCACAACTACCACCTGTTCACGCCGCTGCTGTACCACGCCGCTACCGGGCTGGTCGAGCCGAGCCATATCACCTACCCCGTGCGCGCCATCGCCCGTCGGTACGGCTTCGCGTTCCGCGAGAGCCTGGTGCAGAGCATCGACCTAGCGCGGCGCCAGGTGCTCACCGACGATGGGCCGATCGCCTACGACGCGCTGGTGGTGGCGCTGGGCAGCCGCACCAACTTCTTCGGGCTCGCCAGCGTGGCCCAACACGCGCTGCGGCTCAAAGAGGTCGCCGATGCGGTAGCGATCCGCAACCGCATCATCGACGCGTTCGAGCGCGCAGAGCTGGAGACCGATCCCGCGCGCCGCCGCGCGCTGCTCACATTCCTAGTCGTGGGGGCAGGCGCCACGGGCGTCGAGCTGGTCGGGGCGATCCACGGCTACATCTTCTCGGCGCTGCTCGACGAGTACCCCGGCGTGCGCCCGCACGAGATCCGCATCGTGCTAGCCGAGGCCGCGCCCGAGATCCTGCGCGGCGTGGACCGCGCACTGGCCGCGCACGCCCTGCGCGAGTTCAGCGCTCGCGGCATCGAGGTGCGCACCAACACCCCCGTGCAGCGGGTCACCCCCGAAGGCGCCGAGCTGGGCGCCGGCGAGTGGCTGCCCTGCGCTACGGTGATCTGGACGGCAGGTATCGAGCCGGTAGAGCTCGTGCGGGGCCTGCCGGTGGAGCACGCCCGCGACGGGCGAGTCCGCGTGCAGCGCGACCTGACGTTGCCGGGCCATCCGGACGTGTATGTGGTGGGCGACGCGGCCCACTGCCAGCTGGCGCCGGACGCGCCGCCGCTGCCGCCCAATGCGCCGGTGGCCATCGAGCAGGGCCGCCACGCGGCACGCAACATCTGGCGGCGCTGGCAGGGGCAGCCGCCGCTGCCGTTCCACTACCGCGCGAAGGGGGAACTCATCTCGCTGGGCCGGCACAAGGCGGTGGCGGAGATCTACGGGCTCAAGCTGCAGGGCCTGCCCGCCTGGGTCGTTTGGCGCGCCTACTATCTCAGCCGCCTGGTCGGCTTCAAGAACCGGCTAGCGGTGGCCCTCGACTGGTCGTTCGCGTACTTCTGGCGCCGCGACACGGCGCGGCTAGAGCCCCAGCCTGCCACCTGGGAAGGGAGCGTGCCTCATGAAGCTGCTTGCACTGCGCACGAATAGCTCAGAGCTGCGCGAGGCGGTGGGCACCGTGCTGTGCCACGACGTACGCGGGGCGGGCCGCCGCGGCGGCGTGCTGTTCAAGGGCACCACGCTGACCGTCGACGACCTGGCCCGCCTGAGCGAGCTGCCCCCGCAGACGATCCACGTGGTAGCGCTGGAGGCGGACGACGTGCAGGAGGACGAGGCCGCGCGGCGCATCGCCACGGCGGTGGCGGGGCCGGGCATCCAGCTCAAGGGGCCCCACCAGAGCCGCTACACGTTCGTGGCCGCCCACCGCGGCGTGCTGCGCGTGAAGCCCGAGGCGCTGCAGCAGCTCAACGAGATCGAGTACGTGGGCGTGTACACCTGGTACGACGGCCAGGTGGTGGACGCGAGCGCCCAGGTCGGCTCGGCGAAGGTCACCCCGCTGGCTGTGCCCGAGGCAACGGTGCGGGCCGCAGAGAGGGTGGCGCGCGCGCACTGGCCGGTGGTGGACGTGGCGGCGTTCCGGCCGCACCGCGTGGGCATGGTGGTCAGCGAGCAGCTCGACGAGCGCTCGCGCACCCGCTTCGAGACGACGATCCGCAACCGGCTGGCCTGGTTCGGCTCGGAGCTGCTGGAGGTGCGGTATGTCGAGCCCGACAGCGCGGCGGTGGCCCGGGCGATCCGCGCGCTGGAGGAGGCGGGCGCCGAGGTGATCCTCACCGGCGGCGGCAACGCCATCGACCCAGCCGATCCGATGCTCGGCGCCCTCGACGCGCTGGGGCTGCGGCTGGAGAAGCAGGGGGTGCCCGCCCACCCGGGCAGCATGCTGTGGCTGGCCTACGATGGAACGACTCCCGTGCTCGGCCTGCCCTCGTGCGGTATGTACTCGCGGGCCACGGCCATGGACATCGTGCTGCCGCAGATCCTGACCGGCCACCGGCCGACCCGGAGCGAGCTAGCGGCGCTGGGCCACGGCGGGCACCTAACGCGCGCGATGGAGTTCCGCTTCGCGCCATACGAGGGATTCGAACCGGCGAGCGAGTAACCCCCCCCGCGGGCCGGGCAGCCCCCGGCCCGCCTTTTCCTCACCCTTTACTTACTTACAGTAAGTTGGTATCATTGAGTGAGCGATGTCCCGGGCGGCGGTCGCGCCCCTGCAAGCTTTATAATATGCTTGTCAAGGTGCCGCCAGGGCCGCCCGCCCGGGGCGGCAGGAGGTTAGCTCATGCCCTTCGAGCGTTTCACCGAGCAGGCGCAGGAGGTGCTGCGCCGCGCTCAGGAGCTGGTCCTGCAGCAGGGCCAGCGCGAATTGGATACTCCTCACCTGCTGCTGGCGCTGTTGGAGACCCCGGGCAGCCAGGCGGTCGACGTCTGCCGGCGCCTGGGCGTCGATCCCGCGCCGCTCGCCCGGCAGCTGCGCCAGCGACTTAGCCTGCGCGGCCCCGGCGGCGCCGGGCCGATCGCGGCGCTGTACATCACCGCCCGCGCCCGCCGCGTGCTGGAGCAGGCGGTGGCCGAGGCCGACCGCCGCGGCGACCGCTACGTGGCCGTCGAGCACCTGTTCCTGGCGCTGCTGAACGAGCCGGAGGGCGCGGCGAGCCGCCTGCTGCGCGAGGCCGGCCTGGAGCCCCAGGCGGTGGCCGAGCAGTTCGCCGCCCTGCGCGGCCACAAGACCGTCGACGACCCGCGCCACGAGGCCAGGGCGGGCGCGCTGGAGCGCTACGCCGTCGACCTCACGCGGCTCGCCGCCGAGGGCAAGCTCGACCCCGTCATCGGTCGCGAGGCCGAGATCCTGCGCCTGATGGAAGTGCTCGTGCGCCGCACCAAGAACAACCCGGTGCTCATCGGCGAGCCGGGCGTGGGCAAGACGGCGATCGTGGAGGGCCTAGCCCAGCGCATCGCCGCGGGCGACGTGCCGGAGCCCCTGCGCGGCAAGCGTCTGGTAGCACTCGACCTCGGCGCGCTGGTAGCCGGCTCCAAGTTCCGCGGCGAGTTCGAGGAGCGACTCAAGGCCGTGCTCGACGAGATCACGGCGGCCAAGGGCGCGATCATCTGCTTCATCGACGAGCTGCACATGCTGGTCGGCGCGGGCGCGGCCGAGGGCGCGCTGGACGCGGCCAACCTGATGAAGCCGCTGCTGGCGCGCGGCGAGCTGCACTGCATCGGCGCCACCACGCTCGACGAGTACCGCGAGCGTATCGAGCACGACGCCGCGCTGGAGCGCCGCTTCCAACCGATCTACGTCGACGAGCCGAGCGTCGAGGAGACCATCGCCATCCTCGAGGGCCTGCGCGAGCGCTACGAGCAGCACCACGGCCTAACCATCGCGCCGGAGGCGATCGAGGCGGCCGCGCGGCTGGGCGACCGCTACCTGCGCGAGCGGCAGCTGCCGGACAAGGCGATCGACCTGATCGACGAGGCGTGCTCGAAGGTGCGGCTGCGCGAGTTCGGCGGCCCGCCGGAGCGGCGCGCGCTGCGCCAGCGCATCGAGCAGCTCCTCCAGCAGGAGGACGAGGCCTGGCAGCGCCGCGACTACGAAGCGGCCGCGCGCTGCCGCCAGGAGCGGCTCCAGCTCGAGCAGCAGCTGCCGGCCGAGGCCGCGCCCACGCCGCGGGCGGCGGTCACGGCGGCCGACGTGGCGGCGGTGGTCAGCGGCTGGACGGGCATTCCCGTCGAGCAGCTGCACGCGCGCGACGCCGAGAAGGTGCTGCACCTGGAGGAGCGGCTGCACGAGCGCGTGGTGGGCCAGGACGAGGCGATCGCCGCGGTGAGCGACGCGCTGCGCCGCGCGCACTCCGGGCTGGCCGACCCGCGGCGGCCGCTGGGCAGCTTCCTGTTCCTGGGGCCCACGGGCGTGGGCAAGACCGAGCTGGCCAAGACGCTGGCCGCATGCCTGTTCGACGACGAGGACGCCCTGCTGCGCATCGACATGTCCGAGTACCGCGAGCCCCACACCGTGTCGCGGCTGTACGGCGCGCCGCCGGGCTACGTCGGCTACGAGCAGGCGGGCCAGCTCACCGAGGCGGTGCGGCGCCGGCCGTACCAGGTGATCCTGTTCGACGAGATCGAGAAGGCGCACCCGGACGTGCTCAACGCGCTGCTCCAGATCCTGGACGACGGCCGGCTGACCGACGGGCAGGGCCGCACGGTGGACTTCCAGAACACCGTGATCATCATGACCTCGAACGTCGGCTCGCGGGCCATGGTGTCCAAGAGCCGGCCGCAGCTCGGCTTCCAGGTGGCCCGCGCCGACGGCGCCGCCAGCGACCGGCAGGCGCTGCGCGAGCGGGTGATGGAAGCGGTCAAGGAGACGTTCCGGCCCGAGTTCCTCAACCGCATCGACGAGATCATCATCTTCGACCGGCTGACGCCCGAGCAGCTGCGCGAGGTGGTGGGGCGCATGCTGCGCGACGTACGCGAGCGCCTGCGCCAGCGCGGCATCGAGCTGGAGCTGACCGACGCGGCGGCCGACTGGCTGGTGGCGCACGGCTACGACGAGGCGTACGGCGCGCGGCCGCTGCGGCGGCTGGTGCAGCGCGAGGTGGAGAACGCGCTAGCGCGGCGCCTGCTGGCGAAGGAGATCGGCGAGGGTGACCGCGTGGTGGTCGACGCCGACGAGCGCGGGCTGCGCTTCGAGATCCTGCACCCGGCGGTGGCGCCCAGCGCGGTGCCCTCCGCCGCCTGACGTCCACCCCCGGCACGAGTTACCAGCAAGCGAGCGGAGAGGTACTCCCCGCTCGCTTGCTGCCTCTCGGCGCGAGTGTGTCAACGGCAAATCCTACAAATCAAGCAAGAGTTCGTCCCCGAGGGGCTACTGCTCGGCTACAGCTCCATGTACTGGGCCGACCCCAACGCCAGCCTGCTGCTGCGCCAGTTCAACGACGAGTAGCGCGCACGCTACGGTGAGTACCCAACCTACGAGTGCGACCACGCCTACTTCTGCGTCGAGTCGTACAAGGCGGCGGTGAAGAAGGTCCGCTCCACCGACAAGGCGGCGGTAGCTGGGGCGCTGCCGGGCATCGAGGTCGAGTCGCTGGCTACGTGGACAGCTACTACGCGATCATCCGCGGCATCGAGCCGCTGCCCATCCCGCGCAAGGACGGCCCCTGGGGCTACGACCAGCAGCAACGCTACCGCGCCGTGGGTGTCATCGAGCCGCCCCCGGGCGGGTTGGGC
>DATGKN010000031.1:0-21947 GCA_035294645.1 Chloroflexota bacterium | reverse complement strand
ACGCTGTTCGTCGCGCTGTCCAACCGCGTGGTCCCCTGGATCAAGCGCAGCGCGGCGGTGGACGACGTGCGCGCCTGCCGGCAGCCGGCGGTCGAGGCCGCGCGCCTGCTGGCCGAGCGCGGGGCGCGGCGCGTGGGGCTGGCCGAACGGGGCAGCTTCCCCTATCGCCTGCTCGCCGAGCTGGAGCGCGCGGCGCCGGCCATCGCCTTCGTGGACTGGCCGGCGCTGGCGGCGGCGCTCGCGCTGGCCACCGACCCGGTCGAGCGGCGCTTGCGCGCCCGGGCGCGTGCGCTGGCCGAGCATGGCCTACGGTCGCTGGGCGACACGGTAGACGGCCGCAACGCGCCGCAGCTCGCCGGCCAGCTCGACCTGGCGCTGCGCCTGGCCGGCGCGACCGACACGCGGGTGCTGGTGGGGCCGCTGGGCCGCTGGCCCGGGATACCGCGGGCGGAGCCCTTGGGGCGGGCCGCCAACGTGCTGTGCGAGGTCGAGTACCAGGGCCACTGGGTGCTGGTGGCGCGCACGCTGGGGCTGCCCACAGCCGACCAGCACGCCACCAGCGAGCGCCTGCACCACCTCTGCTCCCCTGGCAGCACCGTCGCGGAAGCGGCGGCCGCGGCACGGGGCGGCGCGCTATTCGCCTACCGCGCAGGCGCGGCAGCACCGTTCGTCGCCCTGGCCGAGGAGGAGCGGCTCGCCGTGGGCGACATCGTCGCGCTGGTGACGCTGTCACCGGCCGACGGCGGGGCGCTATACGGCGACACCTTCGCCGTCATGCCCGACCGCCTGGAGTCGCTATGACGGCGCGCCGTCGAGCCTTGGAGCCGCCGCCACGCCAGGCGTCCATGCTCCCGGCATGGCGCGGTTTTCCGGCCGCGGTGCACGGCGCAGGGCACAGCTCACAGCGCGCCGGCGCCGGCGCGGCCGAGGGAGGTAGGCGATGCAATCAGCGGCGCTGATGTGCCCACGACGTAGCGCGCTTGGTCGGCGCGGCGCGCTGCTGGCTTTGCTCGGCACGATCGCCGTGCTGGCCGGCTGCGCCCCCACCGCGCCCTCGGCGCCGCCGCGCCTGGCCGGGCCACCGGCCGCCCCGGCCAGCACGGACGCCGCGGCCCCGCCGCCCCAGACGCGGCTACGGGTGGCCTACGCGACGCCGTCCGGCGGCTTCGCGGCCCCCTGGATGGCACAGGAGGCCGGCCTGTTCGCGCGGTACGGGCTCGATGTCGACCTCCAGTACATCGCCAGCGGGCCCTCGCTGCTGCAATCGATGCTCGCGGGCGAGACGCAGTTCGGCGAGCTCGCCGCGCCGGCCGCGATGAACGCCTACGTGGCCGGCGGCGACATCGTGTGGCTCACGGGCACCGTCAACCGGCCGGTGCTGCTCGTCGTCGCGCGCCCCGAGATCGAGCAGCTCAGCGACCTCCGTGGGCGCTCGGTCGGCGTCACCCGCATCGGGACCACCACGCATATCTTCATGAAGTTGGCGCTGCGCGCGGCCGGCCTCGCTCCCGAACGCGACGTGCAGATTCTCCAGACCGGGGGCACGCCCGAGACCGTCGCCGCCTTGCAGAGCGGCGCCATCTACGCCGGGGTCGCAGGCCCACCGACGCATCTGCGGGCCCTCGAGGCGGGAATGCACGTGCTAGCCGACCTGGCCGAGCTGGGCATCGCCTGGCCGTTCGCGGGCAGCGTCACCACGCGGCGCTATCTGGCGGAGCAGCCCGCGATCGTGCGCCGCTACCTGCAAGCGTACCTCGAAGGGCTCTATCTGCTGCGCACCGACCGCGAGCGGGCCATCCAGGTGATCGCGCAGTACACGCACGTCGACCGCGATATCGCCGCGCAGACGTGGGAGCTGTTCCGCGATCGCTACGCTTGGCCGCCCTATCCCAACGTGGAGGCGATGACGACCGTCGTGGAGGAAGACCTGGCCCTCACGGACCCGCGCGTCCGCGAGATCCCACCCACGGCGTTCTTCGACGACCACTTGCTGCGCGACCTCGTCGCCAGCGGCTTCCTCCAGCAGCTAGCCGCCCCCTTGGAGGCACCGCGATGACCGCTCAGCGCCTGACAGCCAGGCGCGCGTGGGCGCTAGCCGCGCGCCTGGTCGCGCTCGCGGCGAGCGCCTGCGCCGTCCCTACCCCTGCTGGCGCGCCGACGCCCTCGCCCGGCGTCCAGAGCACCCTAGTGGCGTCTCCAGCCGCGCGCCCAGCTCTAGAACTGGTCAAGACGGGGTATCTGGGCGCCAATATGTCGAACGCCGCCATCTTCATCGCCGCCGAGAAGGGCTATTTCGAGGAGCAGGGCATCCGCGTCGAGCTGATCCCCTTCGACGCCGGCACGCGCATGGTGCCCGCCCTCGCCACCAACGAGCTGCAGGTGGGCAGTGGCAGCGCGAGCGTGGGGCTGTTCAACAGCGTGCTGCGCAACATCCACAGCAAGGTGGTCGCCGACAAGGGCAGCGGCCCGCCGGGCGCGAGCTGGCAGGCGATGGTCGTGCGCAAAGAGCTGTACGACAGCGGGGCCCTGACGCGCCTGGAAGAGCTGCGCGGCCGCACGTTCGGCGTGTTCACCCGCGGCGCCACTCAAGAAGTGATCCTCGACTACCACCTGCGGCTGGTCGGCCTCACCTTGGCCGATGTCACCCTCGTGGAGGTGCCCGGAGCCGACCAGATCGCCGCGTTCGCCAACGGCCGGCTCGATGCGGCCTGGGCGATCGAGCCGCTGCTCACCATCATGGTCGATCAAGGCCTCGTGGTGCGCCTGTTCGGCTCGGAGGAGCGGCATCCCAACGACCAGACGGCGGTGATCATGTACTCCGAGCAGTTCGCCCAGCAGCGCGTGCTGGCCACCCGTTGGATGGTGGCCTACCTCCAGGCCGCGCGCGACTACAACGATGCGTTCGTGGCCAACCGCAACCGCGAGGAGATCGTGCGCATCCTGGAGAAGGTCGGCGTGGTCACCGACCGCCGCTTGCTCGACAAGTTCGCCTACACGGGGATCAACCCGAACGGCTACGTGAACCGCGACTCGCTGCAAGAGCTGCACGACTACTTCTTGCACCAGGGGGCGCTGCCGCAGCCGGTGGCGCTGGACGAGCTAGTGGACGACAGCTTCGTGACGGCAGCGCTGGCCCAGCTCGGCTGGTACGATAGCCCGCTGTACCGCGACCCGGTCTGGCGCCGCTAGCCTGGCACCAGGCGCCGCCCACCGGGGCAAGAGCCCCTCGGGGCGCTAGCGCTACACGGCCGCCGCGTCGTACCCTAGCCCCGCGCGGCCCTCCACCGGCGCGCGAACACGGCGCAGGAGCGAGCGATGGCCAGCTTGCTGATCCGCAACCTGGCGCGGGTAGTCACGGGCGATCTCGCCGCGCCCCTGAGCGAGGCGACCAGCCTCTACTGCGAGGACGGCGTCATCCGCGAGGTGGGCAGCGCGCGCACCACGGCGGACACCGTGCTCGACGCCAACGGCCTGATCGCTATCCCAGGGCTCATCGACAGCCACTCGCACCCCAGCTTCGGCGACTTCACCTGGACGCAGCAGAGCGTGGGCTGGATGCGCGCCTATCTCCACGGCGGCGTGACGACGCTGGTGTCAGCCGGCGAGCTGCACGTGCCCGGGCTGCCGCTCGGCGCCACCGAGCCCGAGACGTACCTGCGGCTGGCGCTGCTCACCGCGCGCACCTGGGCCACCCGCCCGCCCGGCGGCCCACGCGTGGTAGCGGGCACGCTGCTGCTGGTGCCAGGCCTGCGCGAGGCCGCCTTCGACGCCGTGGCGCGGGCGGGCACGCGGGTGGTGAAGTTCCTCTTCTACCCCTGGGAAGGGCAGTGGGAGGAGGCGCGGCGCTACGTCGCCTGGGCACACGAGCGGGGCCTGGTCGCCAAGCTCCACTCGGGCGGGGTCTCGCGCAGCGGGGTCAGCCAGCCGGCGGGCGCCGAGGTCGTCGAGCAGGTGGGGCCGGACGTGGTGGGCCATATCAACGGCGGCCCGATCCCCATGAGCCGCGCCGACCTCGAGGTGGTAGTGCGCGACACGCCGCGCTACCTGGAGCTGACGCCTAACGCGGGCAACTATCGCCGCGCGCTGGAGACGCTGGAGTTCGCCGAGCGCTACGGCGCCCGCGCGCGGCTGCTGATCGGCACCGACACGCCGAGCGGCACCGGCGTGCTGCCCCGCGCCATGCTGCGCAACGTGGCGTTCGTGAGCGCGCTGGGCGGCATCCCCCCGGCCGAGGCCATCGCGCTGGCCAGCGGCTGTGTGGCGCGCGCGCACGGCGTGCCGGGCGGCGTGCTGGCGCCCGGGCAGCCGGCGGACATCGTGCTGGTGGGCGCCATCGCGGGCAGCGCGGGCAGCGACGCGCTCGAGGCGCTGGCGGCCGGCGACCTGCCGGGCGTGGCGACGGTGATCGTGGGCGGCCAGATCGTGGTGTACCCGCGCAGCGAGCAGACCCCGCCGCCCACCCGCCTCGCCCGCCTCGAACGTGGCCCGATCGCTCCCCCCTCCGCAGGGTGAACCCAAGGGTCAAGGGGCGCGGCGCTCGGCCACACTGAGCTGGCCCCCTACCTCGCGCAGGTCGCCGCGCTCCACCAGGTCGCGGATGACCGCCTGGACCGCTTCGCGGATATTCTTGCCGGCTCGCTGATAGCCGAGCACCGAGGCTACCTCCTGCACGAGCGCCTCGCGCGGCAACGAGAAGTTGGCGCGGAGCACCACGCGACAGGCCTCCCCGATCTCCTCCGGCGACACATGCTCGATCGGACGCACCTCGCCCCTGGCGGTAGCCCCGCGCACCGGCGGCACGGCCACTCCTGGCGGCCACAGAAACGGCCCGCGCTGCGCGACCAGCCCACGGCGCACCGCCACGGCGACCGCCCGCCGTAGCCGCCCCCGGACCGCTTGTGTCCGATTAGCCTGGTAGCTGCGCGCGATCGCCTCGAACACGCGGTCCTCGTGCACGGGCCCCTCCACCTGGACGCAGCGGTGGACCAGCGTGGCGAGGTGCTCCAGACGCTCCCGAAGCAGGGCGTCAGAGCTCCCCTGGGCTGGCAGCGTGACTTGGGTATACGGCTGCACTAGCGGGCGCGCGCCCGCGGCACTCGAGGACCCAGCTTCGCGGGAGTAGGGCGGGTCTTGAGGCGTGGCGGCCCCTAACCGCTCCAGCGGCTGCGTGCCGCTTGCCGGATCCGAGGGCACCGGCTCGGGCGGGGCCGCCCGCGGTGTTGGGGTGACAGCCGGCCGGCCCGAGCGAGCGCGGTCGAGGGCCGCGAGAACCCGCTGTACCTCCCCCGCCGGGTCCTTCAGCCAGTTCGTCGACCAGATACGGTGGAGGCGCCAGCCCAACCGCTCGAGCACTTCCTGCCGGAGCCGGTCGCGGTCGCGCGCTGTGGGCGCGCTATGGTACGTCGCACCGTCGCATTCGATGCCTAGTACATAACGGCCCGCCTCATCCTTGATGGCCAGGTCGATCCGGTACGGCCCAATGCCCACCTGCGAGACGACGGTCAGACCGCGGGCGCGCAGTGCATCCGCCACGGCCTCCTCGAACGGCGACTCGGGCTCCCCGCCCTCGCTCGTCAGCGGCGCAGAGAGCACCGCTGGGCCCCGCTGCGCGAACTCCAGGTACTGGCGGAGGAGTTTGGCGCCCTCCTTGGTGAGGCGGTTCAGCTCGAGCTGCTCGGGCCGAAACGATGCCACCACTTGGACGCGCTCGCGCGCCCGCGTGATGGCCACGTTCAGCCGCCGCTCGCCTCCCTCTTGCGTCACAGGCCCGAAGTTGTATACGAACCGCCCATTGGCATCGGGACCGTAGCCGATCGACAGGATGATGACGTCTCGCTCATCGCCCTGGACATTCTCCAGGTTCTTGACGAAGAAGCCCTCCGCCCCCTCCTCGCGCAGCAGCGCTTCCAGCTCGGGCCGCTCGCGCTTGCGCTGCTCTAGTTGGCTGAGAACCTCTTCCATCTGCGATTCCGAGAGGGTTACCACACCAAGGGACAATTTGGGATCGTGCGTGACATGCTCGACCACCAGCTCCACCACCCGGGCGGCCTCGCGCCGATTCTTGCGGCTGCCGCCGCGGTCGTATACCCCATCTGGTACGTAGATGTACTCCACGGCGCGCGTATCCGCCGCGGGCGAGGGGAAGGTGATCAATTGGCTGTCGTAGAACCAGCGATTGGAACAGGCGATCAACTCCTCGTGGCGACTGCGATAGTGCCAGCGCAGCATCACCGAGGGGAAGCAGCGCGAGCATGCATCCAACACGCTTTCCGGCAGCGACTCGTCGTCGGACTCCTCCGTCTCCTCTTCGTCGATGTTCCGCACGAAGAAGCGCGTCGGGGGGAGCTGCTTGTTGTCGCCGACCACGACGACCTGCTTGCCGCGGCCGATCGCCCCGATGGCGTCGGCGGGCACGATCTGGCTCGCCTCGTCGAACAAGACCAGGTCGAACTGGCGCGGGGGGTCGATCTCGCCGAGGTACTGGGCTACCGATAGCGGGCTCATGAGCAGGCACGGCTTGAGCTCCAGCAGCAGTGTCGGAATGCGCGCAAACAAGCGCCGCAACGGCAGCAGGCGGCGCTGCTTGGTGACCTCCCGCTGCAGCACGGCCGGTTCCGACTGCGGATGCACTTCCAGGCCCGGCTGGGGCCGCTGTTCCCGTAGCCGGCTGGCGATACGCCGCGCCGCTAGCTTGAACTGCTCGCGGTCCAGGCGCCGGAACTCCTCCAGCACCCGCTCGTGCGCGTCGCGGTAGAAGTGCGCGAGCGCCGGGGTCTCCTGGTAGCGCCAGGCGAGCCACTGGCTGTACATCTGGCGGCAGAAGGCGTCTTCCCAACACGCGGGCGGGTGCTTCGTCGTGCGAAGCGCCTCGACGAACGGGGTGAGCCCTTCTGCCGCCGCGTCGTGCAGCGCGTGCTGCAGGACGACCCACTCCTCCAGCCGCCTCAGCTGGGCATGCTGCTCGACGGCCCAGCTGGCGAGCTCAGCTAGCGGGCGCCGCTCCCAGACAGCACGGGCCGCCTCTGGAGGCACGGCGAACCAATCGGACAGCCCGCGCAGCGCGGTCGCCAGCCCCTCGCGCGCCACCGTGAATTCCTCCCGCGCCGGCGTGGTGAGCGGCGGCGCGGCGGCAAACGCGCGCACAAAGCCCTCGGGAACCGCGCCGCCGAAGTGCCCGCGCAGGCGCTCGGTCCAGCGCAGTGCGCGCTGCACGCGCGGCCAATCGGTGGCCAGGCCCGTGTACAGCGTCCCGAAGTGCTCCTGTAGCTCGGCCTCGGTTGCGGCCACTTCCGCCTCGACCCGCTTCACTTGGATAGCGCTCTCGATGTCGGCCCGGAGGGTGGGCAAGCTGGCCGGCTGCCGCCGCAGGCCCTGCACGTCGTCCGCCGCCTGCCAGAGGTGTTGGAGGGCGTCGTACCAGGTCTCGAGGTAGCCACGCAGCTCTTTACAAGGAACTTGGTCCCAACCGCGCCCACGGCCCAGTAGCGCCTCCAGCGTTACATACGGCGCCAGGGCCCGGTGCAGCCCCTCGACTGCCTCGATCGCCGCGGCCAGGGACTCCACGCGTCGCCTCACGCGGTCCGCGGTCTCCGGCTGGCCAAGGCGCGCGACGAGATCGGGGGGGAGCTGGCCACGCTCGAACTGCGCCAACAGCTCGCGCGTCGTGTGTAGGGCTTGCCGCACCGCGCCCCAGTCGGTGCGGGGCCCCTGGTAATGGGGCCCTAGCCCCGCCGCCAACTCGCGGCGCGAGTCGGCGAGCCAGCGCTCGGCCGCCAGGACGCGCCGGGCCCGGCGCAACGCCTCGGCCACCTGTGGGTACCCTAGATCCAGGGGGCGTCTGGTCGTCTGGCGCACCCGGCCCAGGTCGCGGTGGTAACCGGGCCTCAGCCACCGGAACCACGACGCGTACCGCTGCTCGAAGGTCGCGCCCAGCTCGCTGGCGGCGAGCTCGAAGAACGGCTCGTCGAAGCAGTCTTCCAGCAGCGGCCTCAGCTCCGCAACGACCGCTTGTTGCCGCGCCGCCTCCTCGGCCAAGGCCTCCACCTCGGCCAGGCGTTGCGGATCGACCCAGGCATCCAGCGGGCGCGGATCGCGGGCGGCGAGGCGGCCAATGGTCAGCAGGCGGCGCGCTTCCGCGACCGTCGCGGTCCACTCCAGCCCGAGCGCGGCGGCGACCACGGCGACCTCCTCGTCCAGCTCCTGCAACGCGGCCCGGAACCGCGGCAGCGTATCGGCGAGCAGGCGACGGTGGGCCAGCGCCGATTCCGCCAGGGAGGCGCCACCGGGCATCAAGCGAACGGGCCAGTCGTCCAGTACCGTCAGGCCTGCCCGCAGCCCGGCGAGGTCGCGGTAGAATAGCCGCTCGTCATACACCTCCTCCAGGGCGTGGCGTCGCTGATAGTACGCGGCCGCCCACTGCTCCCACTGCTGCGCGCGGGTCTGGTAGGGCTCCAGCGTAGGAACGGTGAGCCAGTGCGGCGGCACGGGTTCGCGGGCATCGAGCAGCTCGAGCAACTGCGCCAACCACTCGGCGTCGGCCAGCGACGTGCCGGCGGGCAGCTGCCACTCCTTCCGCACGGCATCCTGCGCGCGCGCCAGCCGCTCCGCGTACTCGCGCCAGCGTGTCAGCCAGTCTTCAACGCGATTCTGCACATGCGGATCGGTTTGCTGCACGCGACACCCGTACCAGGGGTGCCGTTCGCCGGCCTGGAGCGCCTGGCCTACGCGCGCTAGCCGGTTCACGATAGCGCGCAGCCGTTCGAGGTGCTCCGACGTCAGCGTCGCGATAGCAGGGTAGTCGAATGGCATGTTCGCGGCCTCGTGCAGGCGCGCGAGTTCGCCATGGACCCAGTACACCGAGCGCCCCAGCGGGTTATTGCTATCGTGGAGCGCGCGTACATACGCGTTGAGCTGCTCCCGCCGCTGATAGAGCCGCTCCAGCACACTGGACACGCCATCGACCGGCACCCGATCAGTCGCCCAGAGCGCCCGATGGAGTTGCTCTACGACTGTCTTCTTGTCCGCTTTATCGCTGTGAATCTCCAGGATAAATTCATCCAACTTCACTTCGCGCAGCCGCTTGGCAACTACCTCGAGCGCGGCCCGCTTCTCACTGACGAAGAGGACTTTCTTGCCGTCGGCCAGAGCCTCGGCGATCGCATTGGCAATCGTTTGCGACTTGCCAGTCCCCGGCGGGCCCTGGATCACGAGGCTTTGCCCCTTCCGGATGGCTAGCAATGCGCGCTGCTGGCTGGCATCGGCATCGAGCACCTGGAAGACGTCGCGCGGCGACAGCACGGCGTCCAAGGCCTGTTCACCCGGTAGATCCGTAGGAAGACGCTGCTGTATATTCTCGACACCGGCGACCACACGGATGCACGGATGCTGCTTGAAGCGCTCTCGATGCCTCCGCAGGTCCTCATACATCGCAAATTTATGAAAACTAAACAACCCCAGAAAGGCCTCGGCTTTGACCACTGACGGCACCGCCAAGGGCGCGAGGGCACCACGCACCCGCCCGAGCAGGTCCGCCAGCGCCAGGTCGCGCTCCTCCTCGTCGCTGGGCAACGGCAGAGAGATGTGATATCGGAGTTCGAACAGCCGGGCGAGCGCGGGATTGAGCGCCGGACGATCGTCCGATGGGCGAATCTCATAGGGCTGGAGAGCACTGAGGCGATCCAACTGGACCGGTATGAGGAACAGCGGGCTAGTGAGCACCTCCGTACTTTCTGGTGCCTCGCGCGACTCGAGAAGCCCAAACCCCATGAACAGCGCGTTGACCCCGTACTCTTGTTGAGCCGTGCGGGCACGCTGGCGGAGGCGGTACAGCCGCTGCTCGATTGTCACGCGATCGCCATCGAACACAATCTCGTTCCGCCCTCGATGGCCAACGGCCAGCTCGAGCCGCGCGTACGTCAGCGACGCCACTGCCGCGACCTCACCATTGCGTCGCCCCTCGGTGGGCGGTGGCGACGCGGGTGCCAGCTCTATGCGGGAGGACTGCGCGGGCGCCGCTGGAACGTAGACCGTGTACTTGCGTTCAGACGTCGGCGAGCCATTGACGAGGCCACGGTAGAGCGCGGCGGTCTCTGGAGACCGAACCGTCAATCGTTGTGACGGTCGGCAATGGATCAAGGGGTTCCGCTTGGATAGATCGAGGAGCTCTTTCTCCCACTGATCGAACCGGGCATCGAGCGGATCCTTGACCATCTCGCCCCTCCTGCCCCGTGCAGCTCCCTAGGCCGCGCCGACCGCCATGGTGTGACATGGTGTGACAGCGACGCGCTGGTCGCGATAGCCATTGGGCTTATGTTAGCAAGTCATGCTGTTGTCGTCATGGAGTCGTGATGAGAGCAAGGGCAGGCTGGGTACTCGGGTAGCGGCCGTCGTCGGGGGGGCAATACGGGAGTCAGCAGACAGTAGGGGACACCGGGAGCGCGGAGCGGCATCGGCGCGCAGGGCTCAGCCGGCGAGGGAAATGGAGGGACCAGCGGCGCCGATAAGGCGGTCGCGGAGGGCGCGCAGGGCGCCGAGGTGCTCGGCGGCCCGGTGCAGCGCCGCGATGCCGCTCGTCACCCAGTCAGCCAGCGACTCGGGCACGGCCCCCTGCTCCTGGAGCAGTTCCAGGGCGGCCAGTGCCAGCGCCACGTCGTTGCTCAGCGCGTGCACCAGCTGGCCAACTTCCCGCGCGACTTCCCTGTCCCGCTCCCCGCTCGGCATCGGTGGCGTCCCTTCCCCGCCCGCTGGCCGGCCCTGCCGGCAGCACCATTCTGCCGCGGCCGCCCTCGCCCCGGCCGCCCTCGTGATGCACTCGCAAGTGTGCGCACGGGCGGCAGCGCTCCCGCTGCACGATACGGGGAAACCAGGGATGGGTAGGTGGAGGTGGGTGGGGCACAGGGGGTCGAATATCGCCTGCCCAGCGAGGCCGGCTAGCGGCAGCTGCGCTGAGAGCGCTCCGCAGCGCTAGCCGCGCAGCAGCGCCAACACGCCCACCGCCAGGGCCGCCACCACCCGGTAGCCCACGAACGGCGCGTAGGAGTGGGTGCGCACGTAGCGCAGCAGGAAGGCGATGGCCGCCCCGCCCACCACGGCGCTGGTGAGCACTCCCGCCAGGAAGTACGCCCGCTCGTCCGCTGCCGCGCCCTGCCGCACCAGCTTGGCCAGCGCCCACAGCACCGCGCCCGCCGTGATCGGCGTGGCCAGCAGGAACGAGTAGGCCGCCGCCGCCTCGCGTCGATAGCCGCGCAGCAGCCCGGCGGTGATGGTGATCCCCGAGCGCGAGACGCCGGGGAACAGCGCCAGCGCCTGCGCCACGCCGATCCACAGCGCGTCGCGCCAGCCGAAGTCGGCCTGCTCGCGCTTCTTGCTGCCCACCGCGTCCGCCCACAGCAGCAGCAGCCCGAACACCACCAGCGCCGCGGCCACCTGCAGCGGGTCGCGCACGTGCTCCTCGATATAGCTGTTCAGCAGCAGGCCCACCACGCCGCCCGGGATCGACCCCAGCACGAGCAGCGCGAGCAGGCGATGGTCGTGCAGCAGCAGGTGCAGCCAGGTGCGCCAGAAATAGGCCACGAACGCCACCAGGGTGCCCAGATGGATCGCCGCGTCGAACACCAGCCCGGGATCGCGCCAGTGGAACAGCCAGGGGACGAGGATCAGGTGGCCCGACGACGAGACCGGTAGCGGCTCGGTGAGCCCCTGGACGATCCCCAGGGCCACCGCCTGAAACAAGTCCATGCCCTACTCCTCGAGGGCGCGCAGCTGGGCCGCGAGGCGCTCGCGCCGCTCGCGGTTCTCCAGCAGCTGCCGCCGCGCGCCCTCGACCACCGCGGCCGGGGCCTTCTGGGTGAAGCCGGGGTTGGCCAGCCGCGCCTCGCCGCTAGCGATGAGCCGCTCCACCTCCGCCAGCTCGCGCTCCAGCCGCGCGCGCTCCTGCGCCACATCGAACAGCTCGGCGGCCGGCAGGTACGCCTCGAAGCCGCCGGCCACCAGCGGCAGCGCCTGGCGCGGGGGCGCTGCCAGGGCGTCGACGATCTCCAGCGGCTGCAAGCGCGCCAGCCCACTGACCAGCGGCGCCACGGCGCGCAGCTCCGCGGTGCGCGCGCCCCCGACCACCGTGGCCGGCACGTAGCGCGCCGGCTCCACCTTGCGCTCCTGGCGCAGGTTGCGCGCCGCCCGGATCAGCTCGATCACGTCCTCCACGAACGCCTCGGCCGCCGCGTCGCGCGGGCCGGGGGTGGGCCAGGGGGCGATCATGATCGACGGCGGCAGCGTGGTATCGGCGCGCGCCAGCGGCTCGGCGAGCAGCGTCTGCCACAGCTCCTCGGTCACGAACGGGGCGAACGGGTGCAGCAGGCGCAGCGTCTGTTCCAGCACGCGTGCCAGGGTGTAGCGCGTGGCCGCCTGGGCCGCCGCGTCCCCCACGCGCAGCTGGATCTTGGCCATCTCCACATACCAGTCGCAGTACTCGCCCCAGAGGAACTCCTGGACAGTGCGCGCCGCCTCGCCGAGCTGGTAGTCGCCCAGCAGCCGCGTGACCTCGGCGACCACGTGATTGGCGCGACTGACGATCCAACGGTCGGGCGCGCTGGCGCCCGCTGGGGGCGTGAGCGGCGCGAGCGTGGCGGGGCGCTCGGCCGCCGGCACATTGAGCAGCACGTAGCGGGCGCTGTTCCACAGCTTGTTGACGAAGTTGCGGCAGGCCTCCAGCTTCTGGAGGTTCAGCTCGGTGTCGTTGCCCGGGGTGGTGCCGACGGTGAGCGCCAGGCGGGTGGCGTCGGTGCCGTACTCGTCCATCAGCTCCAGTGGGTCGAGCACGTTGCCCGCCGTCTTGCTCATCTTCTTGCCCTCGACGCGGATCAGCCCGTGCAGGTACACGTCGCGGAACGGCACGTCGCCCATCGCCTCGATGCCAAGCATGATCATCCGCGCCACCCAGAAGAACAGGATGTCGTAGCCCGTCTCCATCAGGGTGTTCGGATAGAAGTAGCGCAGGTCGGGCGTGTCGTCGGGCCAGCCAAGCGTCGAGAACGGCCAGAGCCCCGAGGAGAACCAGGTGTCCAGCACGTCGGGATCCTGCTCCAGCGGCCCGCCGCACGCGGGGCAAGCGGTGGGGGTCTCCACCGCCACGATCTCGCGCGGGCAGGCGCGGCAGTACCACACCGGGATGCGATGGCCCCACCACAGCTGGCGCGAGATACACCAGTCGCGGATGTTCTCCATCCAGTTGAAGTAGACCTTCTCGAACCGCTCGGGGATGATGCGGATGCGCCCCTCGCGCACCGCCGCGATCGCCGGCTCGGCCAGCGGTTGGATGCGCACGTACCACTGCTCGGTGATCAGCGGCTCGACCACCGTCTTGCAGCGCTGGCAGTGGCCCACGCGGTGGCGGTACGGCTCGACGCGCTCCAGCAGCCCGCGGGCCCGCAGCTCGTCCAGGAACCGCGCGCGCGCCTCCTCGACCGGCAGCCCCGCGTAAGCGCCCGCCTCGGCGGTCATCCGGCCGTCCAGCCCGATCACGGTGATCGCGGGCAGGCCATGGCGCTGACCGATCTCGAAGTCCACGGGGTCGTGGCCCGGGGTGATCTTCAGCGCCCCCGTGCCGAACTCCATCTCCACCGCGCTGTCGGCCACCACCGGCACCTCGCGGTCCACCCCCGGCACGCGCACGCGCGCGCCGATCACGGCCTGGTAGCGCGGGTCGGCCGGGTTCACGGCCACGGCGGTGTCGGCCAGGATCGTCTCGGGGCGCGTGGTGGCGATGGTCAGGAACTCCCCCTCGCGCTCCACCAGCGGGTAGCGCACGTAGGCCAGCAGGCCCTCGTCGTCCTGGTACTCGACCTCGAGGTCCGACAGCGCAGTCTGGCAGCGCGGGCACCAGTTGGTGATGCGCGCGCCGCGGTAGATGAGCCCCTTGTCGTACAGGCGCTTGAACATGGTGCGCACGGCGCGCGCCGGGCCCGGGTCCATGGTGAAGGCCAGGCGGTCCCAGTCGCAGGAGACGCCGAGCCGCTTGTGCTGCTCGTCGATGATGCTGCCGTAGGTGCGCACCCACTCCCAGACTTTCTCCAGGAAGCGCTCGCGGCCGAGGTCGTGGCGGGTGAGGCCCTGCTGGGCCAGCTCGCGCTCCACCACCACCTGGGTGGCGATACCGGCGTGGTCCTTGCCGGGCACCCACAGGGTCGGCTCGCCCCGCATGCGGTGCCAGCGCACCAGCGCGTCCTCGATGGCGGCGGTGAGCGCGTGGCCGATGTGCAGCCGCCCGGTGACGTTGGGCGGGGGCATCACGATGGTGAACGGCCGGCGGCGCGGGTCGATGCGGGGCTTGAAGTAGCCGGCGGCCAGCCAGCGGGCGTAGAGCCGACTCTCCACCGCCCGGGGGTCGTAGGCCTTGGCCAGCTCCGCGGCATCCGTTGTCGCCATCTTCGTTCCTAGAGTGATGAGTCAGGCGTGGAGTAGACTGCGCGATGCGTGCCCAGTGCTAACGGGACTCCGCTCATGCCTCATCACCCGCCCCTCATCACTTTGGCAGGAGAACGATGACTTGGTCGAGCGTGTCGGCCACCGGCACGCCCGCGCGCTGGAACGCCTCGACCTTGGCCTGCGGGGTGCCCGAGCTGCCGCTGATGATGGCCCCCGCGTGGCCCATGCGCTTGCCGGGCGGCGCGGAGCGGCCCGAGATGAAGGCGACCACCGGCTTGGGGTAGGCCGTCTCGGCGATGTAGCGCGCGGCGGCCTCCTCATCCGAGCCGCCGATCTCGCCGATCAGCACGATCGCCTCGGTCTCGGGATCGTCGCGGAACAGCGCGAGGATGTCCACGAACGTGCTGCCGATCAGTGGGTCGCCGCCGATGCCCACGCAGGTCGAGCAGCCGAGCCCGGCGTCGCGCAGCAGCTGGGCCATCTCGTAGGTCAGCGTGCCGCTGCGCGAGATCAGCCCCACGCGGCCGCGCGCGTAGATATCGGCGGGCATGATCCCCACCTTCGCCTCGTTCGGCGTCATCACCCCCGGGCAGTTGGGCCCGATCAGCCGCGTGCCCCGCTCGCCGAGAAAGCGCAGCGCCCGCAGCATATCGTGCACCGGCACGCCCTCGGTGATGCACACCACGAGCTGCACGCCCGCAGCGGCCGCCTCGCAGATGGCGTCAGCAGCGAACGGCGGGGGCACGAAGATGATGCTGGTATCGGCCCGCTGCGCCGCCACCGCCTCGCGCACCGTGTCGTACACCGGCACGCCCCGGAACTCGGTGCCGCCCTTGCCCGGGGTGACCCCCGCCACGATCGGCGTGCCGTAGTCGAGCATCTGGCCAGTATGGAAGCCGCCCTCGCGGCCAGTGATACCCTGCACCACCACGCGCGAGTTCTTGTTGACCAGAATCGCCACACCGCCTCCCGGCGCCTACTGCTTGCTGAGTTCGATCACCCGGCGCGCTGCCTCGCTCGGGCTGGACACGGGGATCAGGTCCGTGCCCTCCAGCAGCTTCAAGCCCTCGGCGGCGCGCGTGCCGGCCATGCGCACCACCATCGGCACCCGTACGTCCATGGTACGCACCGCCTCCAGGATGCCGCGCGCCACATCGTCGCCGCGCGTGATGCCGCCGAAGATATTGAACAGCACGCCCTTGACGTTCGGGTCCATCAGCACGATCGCCAGCGCCTTGCGCACGTGCTCGGCGCTGGCCCCGCCGCCCACATCGAGGAAGTTGGCCGGCCGCCCGCCCGCGCGGGTGACGAGATCGAGCGTGGTCATCACCAGGCCGGCGCCGTTGCCCAGGATGCCGATGTCGCCGCCCAGCCGCACGTAGGCGCCGAGCCCCTGGCGGTGCGCCTCGGCCTCGATGGGGTCCTCCTCGCTCTCCTCCTTGAGCGCGGCGAAGGCCGGCTGGCGGTACAGCGCGTTGTCGTCCACATCGAACTTGGCGTCGGCGGCGATCACGCGGCCATCGGCAGTGACGACGAGGGGGTTGATCTCGGCCAGCATGGCATCGGAGGCGATGAACACGCGGTACAGCTTCTCGGCGAGGTCCTGGATGGCCCGCAGCACGGCCGGGGCGAAGCCGGCGTCGACGCACAGCTGCCGCAGCTCGAAGCTCCAGGGCCCGTAGGCCGGGTCGATCACCAGCTTGGCGATCTTCTCGGGGGTAGCGGCCGCCACCTCCTCGATGTCCACGCCGCCCAGCGCGCTGGCCATCATCACCGGGCGCTTGGTGGTGCGGTCGACGATCACGGCCAGGTAGTACTCCTGGGCGATCGGCAGCGCCTCCTCGACCAGCACGCGATGCACGATGAGGCCCTTGAGGGGCCGCCCCAGCAGGCTCTCAGCCGCCTCGCGCGCGGCGGGCGGGGAGTCGGCCAGTTTCACGCCGCCCGCCTTGCCGCGCCCGCCGACGTGCACCTGCGCCTTGACCACGCAGCGCCCCAGCTCGGCGGCGGCAGCCTCCGCCTCCGCGCCCGAGGCGACCGCCCGCCCGCGGGGCGTGGGGATGCCGAACCGCGCGAAGACCTCCTTCGCCTGGTACTCGTGCAGCTTCATGCCGAGGGCCTCCGTGGGCACACCGAGGATAGGAGCGCCGCGCTCACACCGGGATCACAGTATAGGATGGGCAGGGCGCCGCCGTCATCCCGGCGGCCAGCCGAAGCGCCGCCCGCCGAGCAGGTGCAGGTGCAGGTGCCCCACCGACTGGCCAGCATCGGGCCCGGTGTTGAGCACCAGGCGGTAGCCGCTGGCGGCGATCCCCTCCTGGCGCGCCAGCTCGCCGGCCAGGTGGATCAAGCGCCCCATCAGCGGGATGTGCTCGGGGCGGACCTCCTCGGTCGAGGTGAGGTGTTCGTTGGGCACGATCAGGATATGCGTGGGGGCCTGCGGGCGGATGTCGCGAAAGGCGGTGACCTGCTCGTCATGGTACACCACGGAGCTGGTCAGCTCGCCCGACACGATGCGGCAGAACAAACAGTCGGTCATCCTCGCTGCCTCCGCGCCGTGGCCGGTCCTCCGCCGGTCGGCGGGGCGCCCACGGCGAACGCTGGGCGCCGCGCGGGCACGGATGCCCCTGGCGGACATGGCGCCATCGCCGTGGCGCTATTATAAGGCTGGCACGCGGCCGCCCACCCTCGGGCCCCCCGGCGCTGTAACGTTCTGGCGCTCCGTCCGTTTAGTAAGATGGATGTGCCATGGCCCGTGGGCTCTGGGGCTCGCGTGCCTCGGGGGGCACGCGGCGCGTGGTAGCCCCCGGCACCCTACTGCGCGGCTGGGGATACGGCGCACTCGCGCGAGCTACGCGGGAGACCATCTCTCCGGGGCGCGACCCGCCCCGGACTCGCTAGGAGGGAGGGCCCTTGGAGAACTTCGACCTCGACCAGGCGTTCGACATCGTCGAGCTGGAGCCGCGCCAGGCCACCAGCCCGGACGGGTGCTGGTGGGGCTGCAGCTGGACCCCCAGCTGGGGCAGCGGCGGCTGGGGCAGCGGTAGCACCAACGTCAACATCATCATCAGCACGGGCAGCGGCGGCAGCGGCACCTAAGTCGTTCCCACTCGCCGCCGCATCGCTCAACCGCGCCAGTAGGTACCCATGGACACCGGGTCGCCCCAGCGGGCGCCCGGTGTTCGCGTTCTGGCCGCCCCCCCGCCCGCGTGGTGTACACTTCGAAGGCGTGCCCACGCCGGGCCGCCGTGGGGCCCACCGGCGCGGCCCTACAGCGCCACGCGAGGGGATATCTCACCTCGGGGCCTTCCTGCGCTCCTCCCGCGTGCCATGGAGGGAGGAGCGGGAGCGAGGAGTACAGCCTTGGAGTTCGCCTGGAGCGCCGAACAGCTCGCCCTCAAGCAGACGATCGTCGAGTTCGCCCAGCGCGAGCTGAACGACGATATCATCCGCCGCGATCGCGAGGGGGCGTTCAACCGTCGCGGCTGGGAGCTATGCGCCCAGATGGGCATCCAGGGCCTGCCGCTGCCCGAGGAGTACGGCGGCGGCGGCGCCGACCCGCTCACCACCTGCCTGGTGCTCGAGGGGCTCGGCTACGGCTGCCGCGATAACGGCCTGCTGTTCTCGCTCAACGCGCACCTGTGGGCCTGCGCGGTCCCGATCTGGAAGTACGCCAGCCCCGAGCTGCGCCGCCGCTACCTGCCCAAGCTGATCCGCGGCGAGTGGATCGGCGCCCACGCCATGAGCGAGCCGCAGTCGGGCTCCGACGCCTATGCCCTGCAGACCCGGGCCGAGCGGCGCGGCGACCACTACGTGCTCAACGGCACCAAGACGTTCAGCAGCAACGCGCCGATCGCCGATCTGTTCGTGGTGTTCGCCACCGTCGATCGCTCGCTGGGACACATGGGCGTCACGGCGTTCGCCATCGAGAAGGGCACCCCGGGGCTCAGCGTCGGGCCGCACGCCGAGAAGATGGGGCTGCGTACCTCGCCGATGAGCGACGTCATCCTGGAGGACTGCTGCGTGCCGGCCGAGAACGTGCTGGGCGGCGAGGGCCAGGGCGCCAAGGTGTTCAGCACCGTGATGGAGTGGGAGCGGACCTGCATCCTGGCCAGCACGCTGGGGGCACTGCAGCGCGAACTGGAGCGCTGCGTGCAGTACGCCAAGACGCGCCGGCAGTTCAACCGCCCGATCGGCAAGTTCCAGGATGTAGCCCACAAGATCGTGGACATGCACGTGCGGCTGGAGGCGGCGCGGCTGCTGCTGTACAAGGCCGCCTGGCTGCTCGGCCAGGGCCAGCCGGCGGTCACGGCGGCGGCCGTCGCCAAGCTGTTCGCCAGCCAGGCGGCCGTGCAGTCCTGCCTCGACGCCATCCAGATCCACGGGGGCTACGGCTACATGACCGAGCTGGAGCTGGAACGGCAGCTGCGCGACGCCGCGGGCAGCACGCTGTACTCGGGCACTTCCGAGATCCAGCGCGTGCTGATCGCCGCCTCGCTCGGGCTGTAGCCACACGGGGATTCCAATGGCCTACTTGCTGCCGCAGCTGCTCGCCCACAGCGCCGCGCGCGCGCCCGAGGCGATCGCCCTGCGCGCCGACGGCGAGCCGCTGACCTACGCCGAGCTGGAGGCACGCAGCAACCAGCTCGCCCGCGCGCTCGCCGCCGAGGGCGTGCGCCGCGGTGACCGCGTGGGCATCTACCTGCGCAAGTCGCCGGCGGCGGTGATCGGCATCTACGCGGTGCTCAAGCTCGGTGCCGTGTACGTGCCGATCGACCCGGCCGCGCCCGGCCCGCGCGCCGGGTACATCATCGGCAACTGCGGCATTCGCGCGCTACTGACAGCCAGCGACCGGCTCGGCCGCTTGCGCCAAGGGTTGCCCGAGCGCGTGACGCTCGACACGCTGGTGGTCGCCGACTGGGACGGCCGGCGCGAGCTAGCCGCCCCGGCCGGCGCGCGGCTCGTGCCCTGGGAGGCGGCGCTGGCCGCGCAGGCCGCCGAGCCGTTCGACAGCCGCGCGATCGACACCGACCTGGCCTACATCCTGTACACCTCCGGCTCCACCGGCGAGCCGAAGGGTGTGATGCTGTCGCACCGCAACGCGCTCACGTTCGTCGAGTGGTGCCGGGCGCGGTTCGGGGTGCGCGCCGACGACCGGCTGAGCAGCCACGCGCCGTTCCACTTCGACCTGTCGGTGTTCGACCTGTACGTGGCCGCCGCGGCGGGCGCGACCCTGGTGCTGGTGTCGGAGGAGGCGAAGCTGTTCGCGCGCCCGCAGGCCGAACTCATCCGCGACGAGCGGATCACCGTGTGGTACTCGGTGCCCAGCGCGCTGGTGCTGCTGCTCACCCAGCTCGACCTGCGCGAGTACGCCGCGAGCCTGCGGCTCGTGCTGTTCGCCGGCGAGGTGTTCCCCACCAAGTACCTGCGCCAGCTGCGGGCGGCGGTGCCCCAGGCGCGGCTGTTCAACCTGTACGGCCCGACCGAGACGAACGTGTGCACCTACTACGAGGTGCGCGACCTGCCCGCGGACAACACGCCGATCCCCATCGGCCGCGCCTGCGAGAACACCGAGGTGTTCGCGCTCGACGAGCAGGGCAAGCTGTGCGGGGTGGGCGAGGTGGGCGAGCTGTACTGCCGCGGCAGCACGGTGATGCAGGGCTACTGGGGCCGGCCCGAGGACACGGCGCGCGTGCTCATCCAGAACCCCTTGCAGCCGCACTTTCGCGATCCGGTGTACCGCACCGGCGACCTGGTGCGGCTGAACGCCGCCGGCGACTACGAGTTCCTGGGCCGCCGCGACAACCAGATCAAGAGCCGCGGGTTCCGCATCGAATTAGGCGAGATCGAGACCGCCCTGTACAATCACCCGGCGGTGCGCGAGGCGGTGGCCTACGCCGTGCCCGACGAGCAGATCACCAACCGCATCTACGCGGCGGTGGCGCTGCACGCGGGCGCGACGGTCAGCCCCGCCGAGCTGGAGCGCCACTGCCTGGCCGCACTGCCGCGCTACATGGTGCCCGAGCGCATCGAGATCCAACCCGCGCTGCCCAAGACATCGACTGGCAAGCTCGACCGCCGCGCGCTGCAAGCCCAGGCGCTCGGCGGCAGCGCCACAGAGGGACGCTCGTGAACACGGCGCAGAAGCTGAAGCATTACATCGCCACCGAGATCATGTACGCCGACGACGACGCCCTGAGCGAGGACGAGCCGCTGCTGGGCAGCGGGATCATTGACTCGCTCGGCATCATGCGGCTGGTCAGCTATATCGAGGAAGAGTTCGGCGTGGAGGTGCCGGAGGACCAGCTCGTGCCCGAGCACTTCCGCACCGTCACCGCGCTGGCCCAGTTCGTCGAGCGGCTCCAGCACCGTGCGTAGTGCCCAGGCCCCCGGCATCCCGAGCGCGCCGCTGGCTCGCCGCCCGTATCTCTGCAACCCCGCGATCGAGGAGCTGGCATGACCCAGGTGGTGCCCGGCGCTCAGCCGCGCAACCTGCCGGCCGCCCGCTACACGTTGGGCGCGCCGGCTGGCAACCGTCGCCCCGTCACCATGTGGGTGGACGGCACGCCGCTGTACGGCACGCTGTACGAACCCACGACCGCCGCGGCGCGTGGACAGCGCGTGGGTGTGCTCATCCTCGAGCAGCTCAGCTGGCACCGCATGCACCACCGCCTGGCGCGCCACCTGGCCGCCGCCGGCTACTACGCCCTCACTGTCGACTTCCGCAGCCGCGGCGAGAGCGGCGTGTCGGACGAGTGGGAGATGTGGCAGCGCCACTGGGTGCCCGCCAGCATGGTGGCCGACACGCTGCAGGCCATCGCTACCTTCCGCGCGCTGGTGCCGTTGCAGCGGCTGGTCGGCTACGGCTACTGCCAGGCCGGGCACGTGGCGGCGCGCGCAGCGGCGCTCGGCGCGCTCGACGGGCTGGTCTTCGCCGGGCCGGTAACGATCGACGACTACTTCCGCCACCACTACAAGGGCGTGCTGTCGGGCCTGCCCGATCTGTGGGCCAGCGACGACCTGAACCTGTTCGAGCCGCTGGCCGAGTTCAGCGGGCCGGTGCTGTTCATCCACGGCGACCGCGATCTGTTCCTGGCCGCCTCGCCGCTGGACCGCGAGGTGGAGCGCGCCGAGGCCTGGCAGCAGGCGGCGCCCGGGCGCAGCTTCGAGCTGTGCATCGTGCAGGGCGCGGACCATACCTTCAGCGCGTGGCCGCACGAGAGCATCGTGATCGAGCACACGCTGGCGTTCGTGGAACGGCACTTCGGGCCTGGGTACCCGCGGGCGTGGCAGGGGCCGCCCCCAACCTCCCACACAGCCCCGCGCCCGCAGGCCGCCAGCCCCGACGACCCCGCCGCCTGGGTCCCCCTGCTCGCCCCCGGCGCCCGCCTCCTCCCTACCCCCGACTCCGGCTACCTCGCCCTGCCCTCCGGCCGCCAGTTCGCCCTTACCCCCCCCCTCGCCGCCTTCGTCCGCCTCATCGACGGCCACCGCCCCCTCGCCACCATCGCCGCCCAGCTCGCCCC
>DATGKN010000030.1:0-21028 GCA_035294645.1 Chloroflexota bacterium | reverse complement strand
ATCCAGGGCGACCACAGTAAGTGGCAGTCCTACCGCATGGGCCGCAGCTTCGAGCTCGGTTGCTTGTGGAGCATCTGAGCCTAGGCGGAGTAGAGTGAAGCCGGGACCGAAGCAATCCAACAACGATCGGCCATCACGTAGCCAGATGTGCGGGGCCCGCGCACCGGGACGGGCCGTGGGCACGTAGGTGTCGGTGTCGTAAGGTGGCGGTGGTGTGCCGTCGGGCACAATGATCGGCGAATGGTCGTAGCGGTAGCCCAAGTCTATGCCGGGCGACTCAATCGCAAACTCCTCGCGCCGCGTCGTCTCGATCAGGCGCGTCGCAATAGCACGGAGGTAGGCCCCCTCCGGGGTGTCCGTGTCCATAGCCTCGTCCACAGGGATCTGGGCGTCAGCCGACTTGATGCTGGCCGCCTCCTCCACGTTGCGCACACCGATCGGCCGCCGCTCGACCTCATAGCTGTCCAGCAAGTGTGCCCCACCCCAGCCCTGGACGCACGCTGCTAACTTCCATCCCAGGTCTACCGCGTCGCCGATAGCCGTGTTCATACCGAAGCCACCTAGTGGCCACAATAGGTGCGCTGCGTCGCCCACGAGGAACACACGGCCCTCCCGGTAGCGTTCAGCCACCACCCGATGACCTGCCCACGGCTTCTCGCCCAAGATCTCGAACGGAATGCCCTCGCCGAGTGCTGTGCGTAGCGTACGCGCCGGATCGAATGTGGCTATCTCCTGCGGTCCCACACGCACGTTCAGTCGCCAGTGGTCACGACCGTCCATGGCGAAAATGCCGCCCACGATGCGTCGATTGTACAGACGGTACTGGATCGCTAGTCCATGATGATGGTAGCGCAGCAAATCACAACGAAAATAGATCGAGGAGTTGTACCCTTGCGCAAACATGCCGCGCATGGAAATACCGAGGTGGCGCCGCACCGTACTGCTGCCACCATCGCAAGCCACCAAGTAGTGCGCCGCAATCGTATACTGTTCGCCGGTAGTGAGCTGGGTGATGACCGCCGTCACCTGCTGGCCATCTTGCCGGAACGCTTCTAAACGGCAGTTGAAGCACACCTCCACTGTCGGAAATGCCCGGGCACGCTCCAGCAGCACGGGAAAGAAATAGAACTTAGGGCACCACAGGCGGCCCTCCGGGCTGTAAGGTGAGCGTGATGCTGGGTCGCCGTTACCCGGCAACTCGAAGCGCGCTAGCTCGTAGCCGTTCAGCCGCGTCAGAAAGATACAGGTGCGCGGATAATCAGCGGGAAACCCCTGGTAACGCAGGCGATCAGCGATACCCCAGCGCCGCAAATGCTCTACGGTGCGGGCGTTCAGCAAATTCGCCGTGGGGAACTCGACGCGGCCGTCACCTTGCTCAATGAGGACACAAGGTACACCTCGCAGCCCTAGTTCGATAGCCAGCGTTAGGCCTGCTGGCCCAGCGCCAACAATCAGCACAGGAACCGGCGCTCGCCGCTCCGCTGATGAAGCGGCCACTGGCTCCTGTCGTCGAGCAGCATCCAAGGGCTGCATCCTCCTGACACATGTTAATCTTGATCATATAATGGATGCGGCCGTCCAGGCGCAAGCACCGCAGGAGGACGTGATGCCGCCGTTCCGCTACTTCCCCGACCACCCGCACTGGTCCCACCTGGTCAACCGCCTCATCTCTGAAGCGCATGTCGGCGGTGGCCACTTTGGGGAGATCCACTTGGCCTGCAGCCGCATGCGCGCAGGTGATACGGCCAGTTGGGTCGCCGAGTGGACGCGGCTCGCTGAGCAGGTGGAGGCACGGGCGGAGCGGGCCGCGGCTGCTGACCACCAGGCGACGGCGCGAGCGAACTACTTCCGTGCCGCCCAGTACTATCGCTGGGCAGAGGGACTACTCGATCCCGACGATCCTCGGAAGCTGCCCCTGTACGAGCGCGCCATCGCCTGCTTCCGCCAGGGTGCCGGCCGTGCTGATCCTTCGGTCGAGCCGGTGGCCATCCCCTATGCCAGCACCACTCTGCCGGGCTATTTCGTCCGTGCGCGCGGTGCGCCAAGCGGGCGAGCGCCCGCTGTCGTGTTCGTGGGCGGGGCCGACTCAGCGGCCGAGGAGTTGTACTTCACCGCGCTAGGTATCCCTGAGCGCGGCATGCATTTGCTTGTCTTCGACGGTCCGGGCCAGGGCGCGGTCTTGCGCTTCCAGCGCCTGCCCATGCGCACCGATTTCGAGGCCGTCGGCACGGCCGTGTATGACTATCTGGCCGAGCGACTCGATGTCGATCCTGCACGGATCGGCCTGATGGGCAAGAGCCTGGGGGGCTACCTGGCCCCGCGCATCGCCGCCTTCGAGCCCCGCTACGCGGCTCTGGTGATCTGGGGCGCACTGTACGACTACCACGAGGTCTGGGCGGGCCGCAGAGATGATCATCCCATGGCCGCTAATGCACGCTGGCTCATGGGCGCAGCCACCATGGCCGAGGCCCGCGAGCGCATGCGAGCGATGACGCTCCGCGGTATCCTCGACCGCATCCAGTGCCCTACCCTGATCGTTCACGGCGCGGCGGACACCTTCATGGGCGTCGACCACGCTGAGCGCACGCTCGCCGAGCTGCGCTGCGAGAAGATGCTCAAGGTGTTCACCGAAGAGGAAGGCGGCGTGCTCCATTGCCAGAGCGACAACCATATGATCGCCAATGAGTACATTGGCGATTGGCTACGCGACCACTTGGTCACAGCGGCGCAAGCGCCTGCGGGTGCGAGCGTCGCGGGCGCTTCTCCTTCGGGGCGGAAGTAGAGACGAACAGCCTGTGGAACGCCCGGCATACAAGTGGTGAGGTGTTCGTCTCCGGCGCGCCGAGCGGCGTGACCACCGCCCCCAACCCAGCGGCAGCCCGGCCACCACCAGCGTCGTGTCGGCCCCCCAGAACAAACTGGCTATTAGCCCGCCGGGGGGACACTTTCTACACTACACGATGGGCCACCCCACAGAGAGAGAAGCAGGACGATGGGGCTGCTCGACGACGTGCGCCGCTCATGTGCCCTGGTCGCCGCACGTGCCGTGCACGTGCGCATCGCTACCGAGCGGCTACCCGCCTACGCGGCGGCGCTGCCGCTCGACCGCCTGGCCCGCCCCACGCTCGACCCCACGGCCCATTATCTGGCCGACGAAGCGGGTACGGTCGCCTATATCTTGACGCTGGACACCATCAACTTCGGCTCGGGCTGGTTTCCGCTGCTGCGCAAGCGCCCCGGCCGTAGCGGCTACTTCACCATCGCCCTCGCACTCAAGGAAGCGTTCGAGCGCGAGGGCCCCTGGGACGCCGCGGCGCTGCGCACCATGACGTCCGAGCGGTGCGCGGCGGTGTTCGGGCAGGACCCCGACCTGCCGCTGATGCCCCTGTTCGCCCAGGCCCTCCGGGACTACGGCCAGCTGCTGCACGACCGCTACGGCGACGACCCGCGGCGCCTGGTGGCCAGTGCGGAAGGCTCGGCCGAGCGGCTGGTGCAGCAGCTGCTCGCCCTGCCGTTCTACCGCGACGTGGCGCGGTACGCCGGCCAGCCGGTCGCGTTCTACAAGCGCGCCCAGCTGGCAGCGGCCGACCTGGCGCTGGCGCTCAGCCAGCTGACGCCGCCCTCGCCCCTGGGTGCGTTCCGCGACCTCCACCGCCTCACCATCTTCGCCGACAACCTGGTGCCCCACGTCCTGCGCCTAGACGGCGTCTTGCAGTACGCGCCAGCGCTGCTGGCTCGCATCGAGGCGGAACAGCCGCTGGAGCCCGGCTCGCCCGAGGAGGTGGAGATCCGCGCCTGCGCCGTGCACGCCGTGGAGCTGCTGGTCGCTGAGCTGGCTCGCCAAGGGCACCGAGTGACCGCCCACCAGCTCGACTACCTACTGTGGAACCGGGGCCAGGAGCCGCGCTACAAGACACGGCCGCGCCACCGCGCGCGCACGGTGTTCTACTGAGATGGCGCGGGCCGGTGGGGTCAGGTATAGATATCGGCCTCGGCAAGCCGGCGGGCCGCGGCGAGCCGGGCGCGCCGCGCCGCGTGGTCGCGGTACGCGGGATCGAAGCGAGCCGTATCAGCGGGGGACGCGCAGCGCGCCGCCGCGGGCAGCAGCAGGAGGGCATCGAGCGCGTCGCCCTCCGCGTCGGCCAGCGCGCGCCCGCAGACCGCCGGCGGTAGCGGCAGTCCCCACGCGCCTAGCCACTCTAGGAGCACCGCCCGGACAGCCCGGTGAGCCTCGCCGGGGCCTTTGTAGCCTCGCGCGGGCAGACCAGCGCGCTTGAGCACAGCGGCGGGGCAACTCTCCGCCACCCACACGGGCCGCGCGGCTGCTACCTCGGCGTCCCAGGGCAAGAACGCCACGCGCGCCGCCGACGCGGCCAGCAACGGCCCCAACACATCGCGGAGCCCGTGGTAGGTCTGTCGGTACAGGCGCCGGTTGTGCGGGGCTAGGGGGGCGCGCGCGGCGTGGTCGCACCCCCGCCGCGGCTCGCGGTTGCCGCGCGGCAGGGGATGGGTGGCGGCGTAGAAGGCGGCTGCCGTCGGATAGCGGGCCGCGAACGCGCGCACGAACGCGGGCCAGTCGTCGGCGGGCAGCCCCTGGGAGATGGCCAGCTCGTGCGCGATTCCGAACGGGAAGTCGAACAGCCATACCCCCTCGCTGGCAGCGATCCAGCGCACCAACGCGGGGTAGTCGAGCGCGGGCGCATCCGTCCCGCGACGCAGCGCCACGGGCCGCCCCGGCCACCAGCAGGCGACCCACAGCTTGGCGGCGTAGCGCGCGGCACCCGAGAAGTCGACCGCGTACAGGGGCCGCGTGGGCATGGGGCCGCTGCGCGACGGCCGACCGCTAGCGCTACCCCGCGGGCCGCCCAACCTGGTAGCCTTTGCCATGTGAGCCGCAGCGCTGCCAGCCCCTGGGTCATGCTGGGCGTCGCCATCCTCGCCCAGGTCGGGTGCTCGTTTCTCCATCAGGGCCTCCCCTCGCTCGCCCCCCTGTTCCAGGCCGAGTGGGCGCTGAGCCGCGGCGAGCTGGGGGGCGTGCTGGCTGCGATCAATGTCGGCGTGCTGCTGGCCTCCGTCGCCGCGGGGCAGCTGGTGGACCGCGTGGGGGAGCGCTGGCCAATGGTCCTCGCCCCAGGCGGTGTGGCGGCCCTGGCTGTGCTGGCCAGCCTCAGCCCCACGCCATGGCTGCTGGCCCTCGCGCTGGCCACGGCCGGCGCGTTCGTGGCCCTGTCGGGCACCGCGGGCGGCAAGGCCACGCTGCTGTGGTTCCCAGCCCGGGTGCGCGGGCTGGCCATGAGTCTACGCCAGACCGGGGTGTCGATCGGGGGGGTCAGTTCGGCGCTGCTCCTGCCGCTGTGTGCGAGTGCGTTCGGCTGGCGCGGCGCCCTGCTGGCCGCGGCCGCAGTGGGGGGGCTCGCCGCCCTGACCGTCCTGGCGCTGTACCGCGACCCGCCGACCAGCACCGGCGCGGCGGCGCGCGCGGCCCCGGGCTGGCAGACGATCTCGGCGCTGCTGCACGATCGCAGTTTGGTCGCCACCTTTGTACTCGGGCCGCTACTGGTCGCCGGCCAGTGGACCGTGCTGCCGTACCTCGTGCTGTTCCTGTACGAGCGGTTCGGCTGGGGGGTGAGCGAGGCCGCCCGCTACCTCGCACTGGCCCAGATCGGCGCGATCGGCGGGCGCATCGCCTGGGGCCTGGCCAGCGACGTGTTCTGGCGCGGCCGCCGCAAGCCCGCGCTGGGACTGCTGGTGCCCGCCAGCGCCCTGGGCACGCTCGCCCTAGCGATCTTGCCCCCGTGGACCCCCGCGCTCGCCGTGGCCCTGCTCGCCGGGTGGCTCGGCGCCACAGTCATCGGCTGGAACGGCGTACTGTTCGTGTATACCGCCGAGCAGGCCGGCCCGCAGCGCGCGGGGACGGCCCTGGGGCTGCTCGGCACCAGCGTGTTCACGAGCGCGGTGCTCGTGCCGCCGCTGTTCGGCTGGCTCGTCGACCGCCTGGGCAGCTACACCCCGGCGTGGCTGCTCTTGAGCGGCGTGCTGCTGGCCGGGCTGGCCCTGTTCCCCTTCCTGCGCGAGGTGGAGACAGTGCGCTAGCCCCCCGCTAGAGAGGCACCTCTTCCTCACGATACAGCTCGAGCGCCTCCAGCGCGGGCAGGTCGCTGATGGAGTACAGGATGGCCTCCGCCGGCCCGGGGTTGACATGGAGGTGCGTCGCCCAAGCGGGCAGGGCTAGCCAGTCGCCCTCGGCCCAGTCGTAGCGTTGGCCGTCGATGATGCTGTAGCCCGCACCGCGGAACACATGGTACACGGCGCTCGACGTGTGCCGATGGGCGCGAGTCTGTACGCCCGGCCGCAGGAGCTGGATGAAGCAGGCCAGCGCGGGCAAGACGTGGCCGCCCGTGAGCGGATTGGTGTACTCGAGTAGGATGTCGTCGTAGGGGCTGGCCTCGCCGAGCCGGGCCAGGTTGCGCAGCGCGGCGGAGGTGTCTTCCCAGCGGTAGATGAGCCGTGGGCGCGGCGTGGTGGCCGGCGGGCGCCAGCCGGGCCGCAGGGCCCCCGTGTAGCGCAGCGCCGAGGCGTCGGCTGGCTCCGTCTCCGGCGGCACCCCCGCGCGGTACGGCTCCCAGAACGTCGCGTTGAGCAGGATCACCAGCGGGAAATCGAGCCCGTCGGTCCAGATCACCGGCGCGTCGCCCGCGTTGCCATGGTGGTGCCAGGCCATGCGCGGCGTGAGGATCAAGTCGCCCGGGCGCATGTGGCAGCGCTCGCCCGCCACCGTGGTATAGGCGCCCTCGCCGTGGAGCATGAAGCGCACCGCGGCCGGGGTGTGCCGGTGGGGCGGCGCTACCTCACCCGGCAGCAGGAGCTGCACGGCGGCGGCCAGGGTGTGAGTAGCACTGTGAGCCTCCGGGAGGCCCGGATTCACCAGCCGCAGCGTGCGCCGCTCGGCCGCCTCGCTGTGCCGGACCAGTTCGCCAGCGCGCAGCAGGACGCGCCGCACCTCCGCCCCGCGCCAGACGTACGGCACCGCGCGCACCTTGGGACGCCTGGCCTGGATCTCGTCGCCCAGCTGCCAGAGCCCCTGCACCTGCAGCCGAGCCATCTCCGCGTACAGCGCGTCGAGTGCCGCGGGGGTGGTGGTCGCCTCGGTCACCATGCCCGCCTCCTCGGACCGTGTCGCCTGCGCAATCCGCGCCGGCGGTGCTGCCGGCGAGTATAGGCTATGCCATCGCCGCGCACCACGCGGCTGACCGAGCGGGAGTGTCCCGCAGCACGGATACCTCGCTGCGAGAATTGGGATTCGGCATCATTAGGGGGAACCACGCCGCTGCGGTTGGCCCGGGTGCCGCCAGCTCGCGGTGGCCCGCCCTGAGCCGCCTTCGCGGGGAGAAGCTATGCCCTTGGTCTGGGAATCGCCGGATGGCCAACAGCGCTTCGCGCTGACCGTGCTCGGCTACGAGTTCCCCGAGGGAGCCGAGGACTACTACGACGCCAACTGGCTGCTGGTCCGCATCGTGGCGCGCGACGGCGCCACGACCTGGACAGTGGACGACCCGGCACTGCTCACCTGGGAGTTGGACCGGCTCGCCCGCTGGCTGGAACGCGTCGCCCAGGGCCAGGGCGACCGGCAGCCCTGGTGCAGCTTCGTGGAGCCCAACCTCGAGTTTCGCGCCGACCCGCTGCCCGAGGCGCCCGGGGCTGCAGCCGGCGACCGCGTGCAGATCCGCGTGTTCTTCGAGTTGGAGCTGCGGCCGCCCGGCCGACCGACCCAGGCGGTCGGCCAGCGCGACGTGTACCTCACGTTCTGCCTGAGCCGCGACCAGCTGCTCGCCAGCGCCCGCGCGCTGCGGGAGGATGCGCGCGCGTTCCCCGTCCGCCGGTAGGGGTCAGCCAGGCCGCCGCCCGGCGGCGAGCATGGCCGCCATCGGCACGGCGTAGCCTGGGCCGCTGGCGTAGGGGACCAGCGCGGCCCGCAGCGCGGCGGCGATCGCCTCGCGGGCCGCCGGTGTCTGGGCGCGCAGCAGCGCCGCTGTGCGCGCCGTGCCCTGCGCCATGATCGTGAACAGGGCGTCGGCCGTCGGCAAGTGCCACACCAGCGGCACCACGCGCGCGCAGCACTCGACGAACCCGACGGCCTCCAGCGCTCCCCGCGCCACCGCAGGCTCGCTGTAGCGGAAGAACGGCGGCCCTTGCGGCAGCGGCACGTGGGGATTGCCATACTGCTCGACGGCGCGGAGCACCAACTGGAAGCCCACGGCGTGCTCGGGCGATGCCCAGACCGTGAAGCCGTACCAGCCGCCCGGGGCCAGCACCCGGTACGCTTCGGCTAGCGCCTGCTGCGGTCGGGCCAGGTGCAACACGCCGAAGTTGCAGGTCACGGCATCGAACTGTGCGTCGGGGAAGTCGAGCGCCTCGGCATCGCCCACGGCAAAAGCGACCTGTGGGTACCGTGCACGGGCTAGCGCTACCATGGCGGCCGCGAAATCGACGCCCCGCGCGCGCGCTCCACGCGCCGCCGCCGCCGCCGCTACATAGCCCGGGCCGCAAGCTACATCCAGCAGACGCGTGCCGGGCCCCGCGTGGACCGCGTCCAGCAGGGGCTCGACCAGCTGGCAGGTGAGCGGCCCGAACCCCTCGGCGTAGCAGCCGACCACGGTCTCCCAGGCCTGGTGTTCGAGCGCGCGAAACGCGGCCAGCTCCTCGGGCGGTGGCTCGGCCATGGGCCCCTCGACAACAGCACGTCCGTGCGCTGGATCATACCAGGTTAGCGGCGCGGTAGCACCACGTCGCGCCTGGCACGTCGCTTGCGATACGAGGCGGCAGACGGCCCCAGCGGTCGTCGCAAATGTAGGAGGAGATCTCTCATGGCAGGGCTCGGCGACAAGATCCAGGGCAAGGCCGAGGAGCTGAAGGGCAAGCTGACCGGCGACAAGGCCGAGGAGCTGAAGGGCAAGGCGCGCCAGGCCAAGGGCGAGGCGGAAGACGCTGCCGACGACGTGGCCGACGAGCTCCGGCGCCGCGACGAGCCCGCGAAGCGCTAGCGGCCGGTAGTTCCGTGCAGCGCCCCGGTAGATCACCGGGGCGCTTTTGCTGTCTACCCATCGCGGCGCGCGCCGCACGAACAAACAAGCGAGCGAGGTGAGTAGTATCACCTCGCTCGCTCTCGTCCTTAGCTTCCGCCTACTTCTCCGCTCGACTGCCGAGCGAACGCAACCCCATTCGGTTCAACAACTCGGCGGAAGGGTCCCCTGGCCCCCGCGCTGGGCGGCGCGGGGGCTTACCTGTCGACTTGCCATCTCCCCAGGAGAACATGCGGCTTGAGCCGGTGGAACACCGTGCCGGTCCTCCCTTCCGAAGGCAACGTCGCGGTAAGCTCGTGCCCTCGGTTACACGGTAGCAAAAACGCGCCGCACCACGCAAGCGGTGCGTACGTACATGAAGCCGTACTTGGCCGGCGGCTCGCGGCGAACGGCGGTCCGGGCGCGCCTCCGCGGCGCCGCAGGCCAGCGCTTGGGGCTACACGGTGGGGCCGTGGCGCTCGCGGAACCACGGCCCCGGGGATCAGGCGGCGACGGCGCGGGTTAGTGGCAGGGGCGTGCGGTAGCGGCGTCTCGCCCCGTGTCGAACGAGTGCCCGCAGGCGCAGGAGCGCACGGCGTTCGGGTTGTGGATGGTGAACCCACCGCCCATCAGCGCATCAACATAGTCGATCTCCGCGCCGGCGAGATACATCGCGCTCATCTCGTCGACGACGATCCGCACGCCGCCGTCCTCGATGATCGTATCGCCCTCTTGGCGCTCGGTATCGAGCGTCATGCCATACGACAGGCCCGAGCAGCCGCCGGGCGAGACGAACACGCGCAGCGCGGTGTGCGGGTCCTCCGCGCGCGCGAGCAACGCCTCGACCTTCGCCCGCGCCGCTGGCGTCAGTGTAAGCATCTGCAATGGCCTCCCTTCCCAACGCTGGCGGCACCGCCGGTTCGCTCTCGGCCTCGCTGCCGTTCACATGATACCCGACGCGTACCCGCCCAGCGCCCCGCCCATACTTTACAATATCCTTGTGAAGGAACCACCTCGTGGCGGGCCGGAAGGATCCCTGACGTCAGCACCACGGCTACCGCTCGATGCCGCACGGTTGGCCGCGCAGGCTGCCCAGCGAGCCGAGCGGGCTACGGCGCTCGTGCGCGCTGGCGCAGTGGAAGCGCTGGGCGATGGTCGCTATCGTGTGCGCGGCACGCGCGGCGGTTGGTGGGCCGTGCGCGAGGCCTATTGCAACTGCCCGGACTTCGCCTGGCGCGGCCACGTCCCATGCAAACACCTACTCGCCGTCGCTCTGGTCCGTGCACGCCAGGCCCCAGCAGCCTGAGCACGCACGGCAGGCCGTGTGCACCCGTGTCCTGAAAGGGTGGCTAGCGCACCGTGGGCCGGTGGTGCTTGTCTCCGTGCCGACGGGCGGTGGGGAGCGCGCAGGGAGCTGACGCGCGGTGATGTGCTGGCCGCGCGCTCGCCTGCTACCCTAGAGCGGTGAGCGGGGGGGCTCGCGGCGCCCTGCTCGCGACACCGTACATCTCCGGGGAGCAAGCGATGCGACTGACGGCCGACGCCGAGCGCCGCTACATCCACGCCATCTTCATGGCCCTCGGCACGAGCGCCGCCGAGGCCGCCGCCATGGCCGATGTGCTCACCGAGGCCGATCTCCGCGGCCATGGGTCGCACGGCCTGATCCGCGTGCCGCTCAACGTGGATCTGCTGCGCACGGGCTGGTGCCGCGCGCAGGCCCAGCCACGCATCGTCCAGGAACGGGGGGCCGCCGCCCTGTTGGACGGCGACCGGGCACTGGGACCGTATGCCGCCACCCTGGCCGCCCGCGAGGCCCTCGCCCGCGCCCGGCGCGGCGGCGCCGCGGCGATCGCTCTGAACCACTGCGGCCACATCGCTCTCGCGGGTTATTATGTCGAGCTATTGGCCCGCGAGGGGGTGGTCGGCGTGCTGTTCGCCAAGTCTGAGGCCCATGTGCACCCTTGGGGCGGGGTGGAGCGCCAGATCGGCACCAACCCCATCGCCGTGGCGGTACCGACCACCGGCGACCCGTTCCTGCTGGACATGAGCGTGGGCGCCACGTCGTTCGGCAAGCTGCGCGAGGCGGCGATCGCCGGCCGGCCGCTCCCGGAGGGCTGGGCGGTCGACGCCACCGGCACGCCTACCACCGACCCGCGCGCCGCGGCGGCCATCACGCCGGTGGGCGGCGCCAAGGGCTACGGCCTGGGCCTGGCGGTCGAGCTGCTCGGCGGCCTGCTCACGGGTGTGGGCGCCGGGCCGATGCGCGACGCCCGGGGCTGGACGCAGCATTGGGGTACGTTGCTGCTCGCGCTCGACCCCGCGGTGTTCGTGGACCCGGCGGGATTCCGCGCGGCCGTCAGCGCCTACCTCGCGCAGGTGAAGGGCTCGCGCCGCGCGCCGGGCGTGGCCGAGATCCTGGTGCCGGGCGAGCGCTCGTACCGCACGCGGCGCGAGCGGCTAGCGCACGGCGTGGAGATCGCCGACGTCGTGTGGGAGGAGGTGGCCCAGCTGGCGCGCGAGCTGGGCGTGGCGCCGGAGCAGTACGTCGATCTGCCCGTCTGAGGGCGGCGCTACTGGCCGAGCTGGATGGGGTCGGCCAGCCGGCGCAGCATGGCCACCGCGGCGAGAGCGGCCAGCCAGCTCGTCTTCGGGTTGTCGGGGCTGGGCAAGTTGTTGAGCGTGACCTCCAGCGAGCCGAACGCCCCACGCGCCCGCACGCGGTGCTGGTTGACGGTGGCCGCCGGGTCGGCGACCACGCGCACGCGCGTGCGGCGGGGGCCCAGCCCGGCCAGGCTGAGTACCGCGGCGACGTTGACGTTCTGTGGGAAGTGCTGCACCGCCTCGATAGCCGGCCCCTCGTACACTGTGGTGGGCTCGCGGATCGCCGCCCAATCGACGGGATGGGTCTCGAAGTAGGCGGCGCCCTGGAGCGCCACGGGCGGCTTGGTGGTGATCAGCTCGACCTCATCGAGGCCCGCGATGGCCGCCGCCTTGATGGCATCGAGCCCGCCCAGCGCGCCGGAGGGGATGTACACGCGCCGGCCGGCGCGGCGTGCGACCTCGCGCAGGCGCGTGTAGAACGCCTCATCGGCCAGGGCGCCCACGCTCATGATCATGACGTCGAGCCCGGCCTCGAGGAGGGGAATGACGTGCGCCCGCGCCGCGGCCTGGGCCGCCGCCTCCACCACGAGGTCGAGGCGATAGCTAGGCAGCGTCGTCACATCGGTGGTGTACGGCAGCCCCTCGATCTCCACCTGCGGCAGGATATCGGCCACCACCACGACCTCGTGGTCGCCTGCCTGTCCCGAGCGCACTGCCTGGATGAGATAGCGCCCGATGGCGCCCGCGCCGATCACGCCGATCCGCATTGTCGCCTCCCCGTCGCCGCCGGCCTTCGCTCTGGGGTACTCTACGCGCCGCCGCGGCAGCCTGCAAGGCGCACGGGCGTACTCCCCGGGCCCCGCAGCCGTGGCCTCGGCTAGCCCTGGAACGCCGGCATGACCTCGCGCGCGAACAACTCCATCGAGCGGCGGACCTTATCGGGCGGCAGGCCGCCGAAGTTCATCCAGCAGGCCAATTCGCCCACCCCGGCGGCTTGCAGCTCAGCCACCTTGGCGGCCACCGTCTCGGGGGAGCCGATCAGCAGCGCCTCACGCAGCAGGTCATCCCAGCGCAGCCGCTGGATCTGCGCGATCATCTGCTCGGCCTGCTGGCGCACAGCCGCCGAGACGGTGGCCAGGTGGTCGACGCGCATGGAGCGGCAGTACGAGTCGAGGTACCACAGCTCGGCGTCGCGCGCCTCCGCCTGCGCCTCGGCGTCAGTCGGCGCGACATAGACATGCTTGGTGAGTGTCCACTGCCCCAGGAGGCGCGCGATGGTCGCGGCGTCGTGACCAGCGGCCGCGAGGGCATCGGCGTAGCGCTGGCGCTGCTCGACACTTTGGCGCAGGGGGGTGAATAGCCCGGAGGAGAGGAGCCGGTAGCCGCGCTGGGCCGTCCAGGTGATTGTCTCGTTGCTAATGGCCGCCACAGCGATGGGCGGGTGCGGTTTGGTGATCGGCTTGGGGTGCACGGGCGTACGCGGGATGCGCCAGTAGCGCCCCTCGTATTCGACGTACGGCTGGGTCCACGCCTGGATGGCGATGTCGAGGCCCTCCTCGAACCGCCCCCGGCTCTCCTCTTGCGGCACACCGTAGCCCACGAACTCGGCCGGCCGGTTGCCGCGCCCGATCCCGACGGTGAAGCGCCCATCGCCGAGGATATCGAGCGTGGCCATCTCTTCGGCGAAGCGGATGGGATGGTGGAAGGGGAGCACGTATACCGCGAGCCCGAGGTGCAAGCGGGTGGTGCGGCTGAGGACCGCGGCAGCCAACACGCTCGGAGCCGCAGAGAGGCCGTAGTCCGCGAAGTGGTGCTCGGTCAGCCAGACCGAGTCGAAGCCCAGCTCCTCTGACCAGACCATCTGGTCTAGCTCTTCGCGGATGATCGCGCTCTCCGCTCGGCCCGGCGGGCGCTGCAGGAAATAGTATGTCCCGAACCGCACGCGCACCCTCCTTCCCGCGGCAGCCGCCCCTAGCTCGCCCTCCGGCGGCCACCCGCCGTTCGGTAATTACCCAGGCACTCGCTGCCATGATAGGCGATTTGCGTACGGGCGTACATCCCGCGCGCACCTGGCGCGCTCGGCCGCCCCACAGGCCGGGTCGGGGAGGCCAGGCGGAGGGCACGCACGCGCGTGACGAGACGCGGCGGGCGTGCTACGCTGCGGTGCACAGGGGCTATGGTAACGGCGCCGTCCGCTCCGGCCGGCGGGGGGAGGCCGCCATGTGGGCAGGACACCAAGGGCGAACGGTGGGGCGTTGGGCCGCACTCGGCCTGCTCGGTGGGGTGCTCGCCCTGCTCGGCGCCTGCTCGTCAGGGGGCACGCCTCCGGCCGCCGACAGCACGACCAGCGCAGGCCGGCCGGTGGCGGCGGCCGCTGCGCCAGGGTCCGGCCCGCCCGCGCGCACCCGGATCCAGTACGGCATGGTCTCGCGGAACGTCCACAACTGGCCGATCTTCGTGGCCGAGCAGCAGGGGTTCTTTGAGCACGAGGGGCTCGAGGTCGAGACCACGCAGACCGGCGCGTCGGTGCGCGCCGTGCAGTTCGTGGCTAGCGGCTCGCTCGATGTGGTCTCGGCGTCGGCCGACGCGGTGATCCTGGGGCACGACCGCGGCGCGCCCGTGGTAATCGTCGGCGGGGTCAATCGCGCGGTCTACTCGCTGGTGGCGCAGCCGCACATTCGCGCGTACAGCGCCCTGCGCGGAGCGACCCTGGGCGTCTCGGCACTGAAGGGCGGCGAGACGACCCACCTGCGGAAGCTGCTGCAGGCGCGGGGGCTCCAAGAAAGCGACTACCACCTGGTGGTCGGCGGCGGCACCGCCGAGCGGTACATCGCCTTCCGCTCGGGTGCGTTCGATGCCGCGATGCTGCCGAGCCCGGAAGACGTGCAGCTGCGCCAGGACGGCTACCCGATCCTCGGCTCGTCGAAAGAGGTGCTTCCCCACTTCCCCTTCCTGACGATGGCGGCGCGGCAGGACTGGGCCGCGGCCAACGCCGACACGCTCGTGCGCTGGCTACGCGCGGTGGGACGGGCCATCGACTGGATCTACGATCCCTCGAACCGCGAGGGCGCCCTCCGCGGGCTGACCGAGGGGATCGGGGCTACCCGCGAGGCGGCCGAGCAGACCTAC
Source organism: Chloroflexota bacterium (assembly GCA_035294645.1). Taxonomy (GTDB): domain Bacteria; phylum Chloroflexota; class UBA6077; order UBA6077; family JAJPHF01; genus JADGHJ01. The sequence continues at coordinate 6,239 of DATGKN010000030.1, read as the reverse complement.
GAGGGCTGGATCGTGCAAGACCACATCCTGTACCCGCGCGGAGCGATCGACCTGGCCAGCATCCAGGCGATGCTCGAGCTGATGCTGGAGCAGGGCGACCTCAGCGCCCCGCTGCCGCCGCCCGAACGCTTCGTCGACCTGCGCTACCAGGAGGCGGCCTTGCGCGCGCCGTAACCTTTAGGGATAGAGCTGGTGGAGCAGGCCCGACGCCTCGATCTCCTGGACGAAGCGCATGTCCATCGCGCTCGCCGGCGTCACCTCGCGCGCCCGTGGGTTCTCGGCGGCGGTCTCGTCGATCGCCACCTGCAGGGCCGCCTCGGTGAGCAGCGGCAGCCGCGGGAAGGCCGGCGCGAACAGGTCGTAGGTGCCTTTGAGAGCTTCCGGGTCCTCGATCGAGGTGTACTGCTTGAGCACCGCTTGGGCATAGGGCGGATCGTTCTTGATGCGGGCGATGCCCTCGGTCACTGCCCGCACCACGCGACGCACCTGATCGGGCCGCTCGCGCAGCCGGTCGCCGCGCACCGCCACGATGTTCGCGGGGTACTCGAACGGCTGCCGGTGCATGGCGGCCAGCTCGCGATACCCCTGGGCCAGCGCCTGGAGGCTCTGGGGCGGGGCGAGCGCACCGGCCTCGATGGCATGCGATTCGAGCGCGGCCATGATATTCGGATTGGTCTGGAGCTGGATGACGGCCACATCGACCTCGGGCTGGAGCCCCAGCTCCTTGAGCAGGTAGCGGCCGCCGAAGTCGATGATCGAGCCGAACCCGGTCACCCCCATGCGCTTGCCGCGCAGGTCCTCGGGGCGCTGGATATCGGGCTGCACGATCAGCGATAGGATGAGCTTGGTCATCGGCGCGGCGATAGCCACCACGTCGGCGCCCTGGATGCGCAGGTCGACCAGCGTGCGGCCGCTGAAGAAGGCGTAGTCGGCCTCACCGGACACCAGCGCGGCCGATGCCTGGCGGCTGGGCAGGTAGGTCACCTCGGCGTCGAGCCCCTGTTGCGCGAAGTACCCGGCCTCTTTGGGCACCCAGGCCGCGGCGAAGTGCGCCGTCAGCCCCGCGTAGCTGATCCGGATGTGCTCGGGCGGCGCGGGCGCACCGGTTTGGGCCGCCGCTCCCGCTGGTGGGGCCGCGGCCCTGGGCGCCTCGCTGGCCCCCGAGGGGCGGCTCGCCGACGGGGCGCAGGCCCCGAGCACGCTCAACAACACGAGGCAGCCGATACCGACCGCGTGGAGGCTGTGCCGCGACATCGTTCCCTCCGCCGCCACCTACCTGACCGGGACGCGCCTGTAGCGCTCATGATAGAGAAAATCGCGCCGGCGGGCGACGGTTCTCCCGGCGATCGGTGCGGCCGACGCGGTGGGTGCCCAGGCCACCCCCTGCCCCTGGCGCCGCGCGACCACTAGCGGGGCCGATAGGCTCCGCCTAGAATGCGGACGGAGCACGCTGCAGGCGATAGGGAGACACCATGACGGGCGACCAGCAGGCCGCGCCCCGGCAGGCGACGAACCCGCTGTTCAACGACAACCGCCTGAAGCTGGGGGTGTTTGGGGCCAATGTGAGCAACGGCTGCGCGATCACCCTGGCCGAGGGGCGGCTGGAGACGACCTGGCCGAACACCCGGCGCATCGCCACCCTGGCGGACCAGGCGGGCCTGGAAGCGATGGTCCCAGTGGCCCGCTGGAAGGGGTTCGGCGGACCGACCAATTTCAATGGGAGCTGCTTCGAATGCTACACCTGGGCGGCGGGCGTGGCGGCAGTGACTGAGCAGATCGGGGTGTTCTCCACGTCGCATGTGCCGACCGTGCACCCGCTCATGGCGGCCAAACAAGCCACCACCATCGACCACATCTCGAACGGCCGCTTCGCGCTGAACGTCGTCTGCGGCTGGTACCAGCCGGAGTTGGAGATGTTCGGCGCGCCGATCATGGAGCACGACACGCGCTACGAGTACGCGGCCGAGTGGCTCGAGATCGTCAAACAGCTGTGGACCGCCGAGGACGAGTTCGACTTCGAGGGGCGCTTCTTCCGCATCCAGAAGGGGTTTCATCAGCCGAAGCCGATCCAGCGCCCGTTCCCGCCGATCATGAACGCCGGCGGCTCGCCGGTGGGCCAGCGGTTCGCCGCGAAGTACGCCGACATGGCGTTCATCCTGGTGCGCGAGCACGACTACGACGGCGCCCGTGCCCAGGTGCAGCATCTGCGCCGGCTGGCGCGCGAGGAGTTCGGCCGCGAGCTCCAGGTATGGACCAATGGCTATGTGGTCTGTCGCCCCACCGAGCGCGAGGCCCGGGAGTATCTGCACTACTACGTTCGCGAGCGGGGCGACTGGGAGGCCGTGGACAATCTGACGCGCATCATCGGCGTCCAGTCGGGGGTGCTGCCACCCGAGGCCGTGGAGGCGTTCAAATTCCACTTCATCGCTGGCTGGGGGGGCTATCCCTTGGTGGGCACGCCCGAGCAGATCACCGACACGCTGGGGAAGCTGGTGGGGGTAGGGCTCGACGGCGTCGTGCTATCGTGGGTGAACTACGAGGCGGAACTCCAGCAATGGGTCGCCGAGGTGCTGCCGCTGCTGGAGCAGGCCGGGCTGCGACGCCCTTTCCGGCGGGAGGCGTAGATGCTGGTGCTAGGGATCTGCGGCAGCGCGGCGCGTAGCGGCCGTACGCGCGCGCTGATCGAGCTGGCGCTCGCGGGGGCGGCGGAGTGCGAGGGCGTGCAGACCGACCTGATCGACCTGGCGGAGACCCCGCTCGACTTCGCCGACGGGCGCCCGCCGGAAGCCTACTCCCCCGTGACGCAGGCGGTGCTGGCGCGCGTGCGGGCGGCCAGGGCCTATGTGATCGGCTCGCCCATGTACCGTGGTGGGATGACGGGTGCGCTCAAGAACCTGATCGACGTCATCCCCAAAGAGTACATGGTGGGCAAGGCGGCCGGGCTGATCGCCACGGGCGCCAGCCCGCACCACTATCTGGGGCTGGACCTGGGTTTACGCACGGCGCTAGCCTTCTTCCAAGTGCATGTCGTGCCGGCGATCGTCTACGGCAGCGGCTTCCAGCTCGTGGATGGCCGGCCCGACGACCCCAAGCTGGTAGAAGCGACACGGCAGCTCGGCCGCGATGTGGTGATCCTGGCGCGCGCCGCCGGCGGTCAGGCCCTGGGGCCGCCCCTGTTCTAGCGGGCCGTGCCGCGCCATGGTCCGCTTCGCTGGCGGGACCGCGCCGCTCGACGCGGGGGAGGCGCCCCGCGCGCCCGGCAGCTACCTGCTTGTCCTACGGACCCACGTGCCCCGCGCTCTGGTCATCGGGCGGCTGGGCGTGCTGCACCTGCCTGCTGGCTGGCATGTCTACGCCGGCAGCGCCCAGGGCGGGCTGGCCGCGCGCCTGCGCCACCACCTGCGCCCGCCGCGGCGGCCCCACTGGCACATCGACTACCTACGCCCGCATGCCGAGCTAGTCGAGGTCTGGGTGGCGGTCGGCCGCGGGCGACGCGAGTGTGCGCTGGCCGCCAGCCTGGCCACGCTGCCCGGCGCGCGGCGCTGGGCGCGGTTTGGTAGCTCGGATTGCCGCTGCGCCGGCCACCTGATCTCGCTGGCGGCCCGCCCGCCGCTCCGCATGCTCGCGCCCACCCTGGTCCGGCTGCGGTGAGTGCTCAGCCCGTTACGCCCAGCCGCGCGGCCAGCGCCAGCACGCGCCGCGCCCGCTCGGCCATCGCATAGTCGACCAGCTTGCCGTCGACCGTCGTGCTCGCGGTGCCCTGAGCGACGGCCGCGTCGAACGCCTCCAGCACCCGCCGGTAATAGGCGACCTCCGCGGGGCTAGGGCTATAGAGCTGGTTAGCGGGGGCGATCTGACTAGGATGGATCACCGTCCGCCCGCGGTAGCCCAGCCGGCGCGAGAGCTGGGTATCGCGGGCGAAGCCGTCCGCGTCGCGCACGTTGGCGAACACGCCGTCGAGCGGCCAGGCGAGCCGGGCGGCGCGCGCCGCGAGCAGCGTGTGCTGGCGCGCGTATAGCAGCTCCGGGCCCTCGATCGACCACCCGCAGCCTAGGTCGCTCTGCAGGTCGCCATCCTCGGCCCCGCCGAAGCAGACCGAGACGACGCGTGCTGCCGCCGTGGCCAGCGGGTAGGCAAATAGCACGCCGGCCGCGCTCTCGATCTGGAGGATCACAGGCACGCTGCCCGGGGCCAAGCCGCGCACCGCCTCACGCGCTCGCAGCAGTCGGTCGAGTTCGAGCACCTCGGCCGGCGCCTCGGGCTTGGGCAGCACGATGCCGGCCAGGCCCCGCACGCCGACCAGCGCGTCGAGGTCGGCGGCCAGCTCGCCGCTGGCGACGGCGTTGACCCGCACCCACACCGGCTGGCCGGTGATGGTAGGGAGGTAGGCCTGGGCCATGCGGCGCGCCGCCTCCTTCTCGGCCAGTGGAACGGCGTCTTCCAGGTCGAGCAGCAGCGCGTCGGCGCCCAGCGTCGGCGCCTTGTCGAGCAGCCGCTGGCGATTGGCTGGCACGAACAGCAGCGTGCGCAAGGGCTCCATCGGGATCGCTCCTCTTGCTACCCCGCTTCGCTCGCCCGGGCGGCAGGTGGCGTCCCCGGGGCGCGCTCCGCAGCGGCGGCGGGCGCCCGAACCGCACCGATGGCCAGTAGGTGCGCGATCCGCTCGGCGGAATAGCCCAGCTCGCGGAGGATGGCGACCGTATGCTCGCCGAGCCGCGGCGGCGGTGTGTAGCGGTCGATCGGCGTGGCGCTGAAACGCAGCGGGTTGCCCACGACCCGCACAGGGCCTGTGGGTGCGTAGGCGAGCTCGGCGATCAACCCGCGCGCAGCCACGGTGGGATCGGTTAGCGCCTGGGCGACGGTGTTCACCGGCGCGGCCGGCACGTCGGCCTCGTGCAGCCGCCGCAGCCACTCGGCGGCGGGCCGGGTAGCGAACACCGCCTCCAGCAGGGGGATCAACTCCTCGCGGTGGGCGCGGCGCGCCTGGCTGTCGGCGAAGCGCGGGTCATCGGCCAGCTCTGGCCGCCCGATGACCGCGCATAGGCGCCGCCAGAAATGCTGCTCGCGCGGGGTGACGACGATCCAGCCATCGGCACAGCGGAAGGCCTGCCAGGGCACGTGGTACTCGTGGGCGGACCCGCGCGGGCCGGGCACGATCCCCAAGTTGAGGAACGCCGTAGCGTGGAAGGTGAGCAGCGCGAGCATCACGTCGAACATCGCCGTTTCCACCCGCTGCCCCTGGCCGGTGCGCTCGCGCGCATACAGCGCGGCCAGCACGCCGTGAGTCAGGAACACCCCGGACAGCAGATCGGCGACCGGCACCCCCGCGGCACACGGCGCGCCGCCTGGCTGGCCGGTGATACTCATCCAGCCGCTCATCGCCTGGTGTACCAGGTCGAACGAGGGGAGGTCGCGATGCGGGCTGTCGGCCCCGAAGCCCGAGAGCGAGGCATAGACCAGCCGCGGGTTGAGCGCGCGCAGCCGCGGCTCGTCGATGCCCAGCCGTTCGGCGGTGCCCGGCCGGAAGTTCTCGATGACCACATCGGCGGTGCGCACCAAGTCGTCGCAGACCGCGAGCCCCTCGGGGCGCTTGAGGTCCAGGACGATGCTGCGTTTGTTGCGGTTCATGCTCAGGAACAGGCAGCTCTCGCCGCGCAGGTTGCCCACTACGGGGTTGCGGCCCGGATCGCCCTGCGGCGGCTCGACCTTGATCACCTCGGCGCCGTAGTCCGCCAGCAGCTGTGTACCGAAGGTGCCGGCGATCACCTGCCCGAACTCGATGATCCGTACACCCGCCAGCGCACCCATCGCTGTGCCTCCACCCCACCCTGGGCAGGAGTGTAGCAAAGGCTCGGCCCCGCCGATCGATCAGCGTGCCCCGCTGCCTACGGCTCCGCCCGCCCCGCCAGCGGCCCCGCTGGTGCTCCCGCTCGCTGCCGTGGAGGCGGGCCGTGGGGTGGCCGTGGGCGGCCGGGTGGGCGTGAAGGTCGCGGTAGGGGCGCGCGTCGGGGTGGCCGTGGCCGTTGGCGTACGGGTGGGGGTGCGCGTGGGCGTGGGGGTAGGGGTGCGGGTCGGAGTGGGGGTGCGTGTGGCAGTCGGTGTGGGCGTGCGGGTGGGGGTTGCGGTGGCCGTGCGCGTGGGCGTGGCGGTGCCCGCTACTACGATCGGCGTGAGGGCGCGAGGCGTCGGGGTGCCGCTTGGCGTCGGGAGCACTTGCACGGGCGTCAGGGTCGGGGTGG
>DATGKN010000029.1:0-20491 GCA_035294645.1 Chloroflexota bacterium | reverse complement strand
GCCCAGGTCCACGACCGTGTGCTCGCGCGACGCCCGTGGGTCGGCCAGCGCCGGCCCGGCGTCGCCGCCCAGATTCGACCACACAGGCCCAAGCCGCTGGTGCAGCACGAGCGCCGCCTCGTGCGCCAGCGTGCCACCGCTGAACAGCCCGCGGACGTACCGCTGGCCGGGCGCGAATCGCGGCGCCTCCGGCGGCGGCTCGGTCGCGTCCTCGGCGGGCACCGTGCCGCCGGCCAGCCGCACTGCGACGTGCGCCGCCTCATCGAGCGTGGCGGCCGGCACCGCCCCCGCTGCGCGAGCCAGGGCGGGATCGGCGCCGAGCAGGCAGGTGACCACCGGCTTGCCGAGCCGCGGCAGCCGCGCGTACAGCGTCGCCGCGGTGCGCGGCCCGGGCGGCTTGGACACGACCACGATGACCGCCGTATCGGGGTCGGCGGCCAGGACGTCGAGCGCCTGGAACGTGCTGAGCCCCGCCACCGCGTCGCTCAGGTCGCGCCCGCCCACGCCGATGCCGTGCGACAGCCCCAACCCCGCGCGGTGCACCAGTGTAGCCACCGCCTGCAACCCCGTGCCCGAGGCGGCCACCACGCCGACGGGACCGCGGCGCACCACGTTGGCGAAGCCCAGCCCGACGCCGCCGAGGTACACCGTCCCGCAGTCCGGCCCCATCAGCAGGAGTCCCTTCGCGCGGGCCAGGCGCTTGAGGTCGATCTCGGCCTCTAGCGACACGTTGTCGCTGAACAGCAGCACGTGCAGCCCGCGCCGCAGCGCCTGCTTAGCCTCGTAGTGGGCATACGGGCCGGGCACGGAGATCAGCGCCAGGTTGGCCGTGGGGAACCGCTGGCACGCCGCCTCGATCGTACGCGGGGCCTCGGGCGCCCCCGCCGCGCTCGGACCCGCCTCCGTCGCGGCGCTAGCCAGCAGCCGCTCGGCCGCGGCGAGGGCCGCCTCGGCGGCGTCGGCCGTCTCGGCCTGGACGGCGATCACCAGGTCGTCGGGGCGGATCGGCGCCGCGTCCGCGGGGGCGAGTAGGCGTGCCTCGCACAGCAGCTCGCGGTTCGCCGCGGTGCCCATCATCGCCGCCGCGCGCCGCACGCCCGGCAGCGCCTCGAGCTGGCTGGACAGCGCCATCAGGCGCACCGAGTCGTAGTACTGACCGGATCGCACGCGGTGTCGCGTGATCATCATCCTGCTCGGCTCGCGATCGGGCGGATAGCGCCACCGGCTGCGGGCGCGGCGGCCGGCTGCATGATAACAGGTTTCGCCCGACTCGCCGCCGCGCTCGCGCTTGTGCGAAGCGCCCAACCGCGCGGAGCCAACGTTGGCGGGTTTGTCCAGACACCCGCTACCAACGGGTCCCTACAATCCTCGGAGAGTAGTACAATGCGCGCAACAGCGGCGACCGCCCGGGTATAGCGTTCTCCAGGCACCGGCATGCCCCTCGCCACGGGCGGTCCTAGCGGCGCGGAGAGACAGTGATGCGAACCCGTCACCTGCTGGTCGTGGCCCTGTGCGCGCTCGTCCTGGCGGCCTGTGGGCCGGCTGCTGGAACGGGCAGCGCTCCGAGCAAGCCTGCGGCGGGCGCCTTGGGCGGCCAGGCCGGCGCGCCCGCCGCCGCGGCCCCGACGGCCGCCCCAGCGGCGAGCGCTCCCAGTGCGGCGCCGGCCGGCGAGCCGATCACCTTTGCCCTGGACTGGATCATCTTCGGGCGCCACTCGGGCTTCTTCGCCGCGCTCGACAAAGGCTTCTACGCTCAGGAGGGGTTGAACGTCAGCATCGTGCGCGGCTTCGGCGGCGCCGACGCCATCAAGCGCGCCGCCAGCGGCCAGGCCCAGTTCGTGTTCGGCGACGTGCCGTACCTGTTCGTGGCGCGCGCCAACGAGGACCTGATGGTCAAGACCATCGCCTCGGTGTACAACCGCACCCCACACATCCTGTGGTTCTTCGCCGACCGCGGGATCAGCATGCCCAAAGACCTGGAGGGCCGCACCTTGAGCGCGCCCGCCGGCGATGCCATCCGCTCGATGTTCCCGGCGTTCGCCAAAGCCGCGGGCATCGACAACAGCAAGGTCAACTGGCAGACGATCGACCCCACGGCCAAGTACCCCCTGATGATGTCGGGGCAGGCGGAGGTATCCACCGAGTTCCTCACGGCGCTGCCGGTCCTCGAGCGCCAGGCGGCCGAGGTGGGGCGCACTCTCCAGGTCATGCGCTTCAGCGACTACGGCGCCGATCTGTACGGCAACTCGCTGATGACCACCGACGCCTACATCGCCGAGAAACCCGACGTGGTGCGCCGCTTCGTGGCCGCCACCCTGCGCGGGCTGGAGTGGGCGTTCCAGAACCCCGACGAGGCGGCCGCCATCCTCAAGAAGTACAACCCCGAGGTCGACCCGGCTATCGCCCGCCAGGAGGTCACCATCCTCCAGGAACTGGCGGTCACCGAGGAGACCCGCGCCAACGGGCTCGGCTACTTCTCGCCAGAGCGCATGCGCCGCAACCGCGACCTGGTCGCAGCGGCCTACACGCTGAACCGGCCGATCGAGCCGGAGGAGGTATACACGCTGGAGTTCTTACCCCGCCGCTGAGCGGGCCTCCAGCGCGCGAGCCCGCCGCCACACGCGGGGGCGACACTCCACGGGCGTGTCGCGCAGCGCGCCCGGACCAATGGGAGCCGCGGTGATCGAGATACGCGACCTGAGCAAGACCTACCTCACGCGCGACGGAGAGCGCGTCCACGCCCTCGACCGTATCACGCTCGCCGTCGCGCCCAACGAGTTCGTCGCCCTGGTCGGGGCCAGCGGTTGTGGCAAGAGCACGCTGCTCAAGATCGTCGCCGGGCTGATCCCCTGGGACAGCGGCGCCGCGCTGGTCAACGGGCGCCCCGTCGGCGGCCCGCGGCCGGATGTCGGCCTCATGTTCCAGACCTCCGTGTTGGTGCCCTGGCGCGACGTGCTGGACAACGTGCTGCTCTCCGTCGAGCTGCTCGGCCGGCCGCGCGCCGCATATGTCGAGACGGCGCGGCAGCTGCTGGAGATGGTCGGCCTCGCGGGGTTCGCTCACAAGCGGCCCACCGAGCTCTCGGGCGGCATGCAGCAGCGCGTGGCGCTGTGCCGCGCGCTGGTCAATGACCCGGTGCTGCTGCTGATGGACGAGCCGTTCGCCGCGCTGGACGCCATCACCCGCGACGAGCTGGGCCTCGAGCTGCTGCGCATCTGGGAGGAGCGCCGCAAGACCGTGCTGTTCGTCACCCACGGCATCAGCGAGGCGGTGATGCTGGCCGACCGCGTGGTGGTCATGACGCCGCGGCCCGGCACGATCGCCGCCGAGTTTCCCATCGCGCTGCCACGCCCGCGGCCGCCGGAAATGGAGTACTCGCCGCAGTTCGTCGAGTACGTCCACGCGATCAAGGACACCATCTTCGGCCGGGGCCGCGCGACCGCCGGGCGCGGCGCCAGCGAACGGCTGGTGGCGCCATGAGCGAGAGCAGCGCGTCGCTGACCCCCGCCCTGCCGCCCGAGACGCGCGCGACGCCGCGGCCGCTGCCCCGCTGGCTGCGCCACCACGGGCCGCCACTGGTGACGTTCCTGCTGCTGCTGGTGGCCTGGCAGGTGCTGGTGCCCCTGCTGCGCGTTCCCCCGTTCATCTTGCCGCCGCCGTCGCTGATCTGGTCGCGCACGCTCGACTTCGGCGTGCCGATGCTGCTCGGCCACCTGTGGACCACGCTGTACGAGGTCGTCGCCGGCTTCGCGCTCGCCGTGGTAGTAGCCATCCCACTGGCGCTGCTGATCGCCAGCGCGCCCGCCCTACGCAACACGATCCTGCCGCTGCTGGTCTCCTCCCAGTCGATCCCCAAGGTGGCGATCGCGCCGCTAGTCCTCATCTGGGTCGGCTACGGCGAGCTGCCCAAGATCATCATCGCCGCGCTGGTCGCCTTCTTCCCCGTGGTGGTGGACACGGCGCAGGGGCTCCAGCTCGTCCCGCGCGAGCTGCTGGATCTCGCGCACAGCCTCACCCACAATCGCCTGCGGATCTTCTTCAAGATCCGCTTCCCGGCCGCGCTGCCGTACTTCTTCGCCTCGCTCAAGGTGGCCATCAGCCTCGCCGTCGTGGGCGCAGTGATCGGCGAGTTCGTCGGCTCCAACGCCGGGCTCGGCTACCTGGTGCTCGTCGCCATGGCCCAGGCGAACACGGCCCTCGCGTTCGGCGCCCTGGTGCTGCTCAGCCTGTTGGGCATCGTGTTGTTCGAGATCGTGGCGCTCGTCGAGCGCCTGGTGTGTCCGTGGTACGCCCATGATTGAGTCGTTCGATCCCCCGCCCTGCCTGCTGTTGGGCCCCGGCCCGAGCAACGCCGAGCCGCGCGTGCTCCAGGCGCAGGCGCGGGCGCTGCTCGGCCAGTTCGACCCGCGCTTCACCGCCGTGATGAACGAGGTCATGGCGCTCGCCCGCGCCGTGTTCCAGACCCGCAACGAGCGCACGTTCCCCGTGTCGGGCACCTCCCGCGCCGGCATCGAGGCGGTGATGGCCAGCGTGATCGAGGAGGGCGACCGCGTGGTAGTCGGCAGCTGCGGGCGCTTCGGCTGGCTACTGGAGGACATCGCCCGCCGCTACCGCGCCGAGGTGCGCGTGGTGGAGGCGCCGTGGGGCGAGCCGATCGACCCCGACGCCGTGCGCCGCGCGCTGGGCGAGGCACCCACCAAGTGCGTGGCGCTCGTCCACGGCGAGACCTCGACCGGCGTGCTCCAACCGCTGGAGGTGATCGCCGCCGCCTGCCGCGAGCACGACGCGCTGCTGCTGGTCGATGCCGTGGTCACTCTCGGCGGCTGTGAGGTGGCGGTCGACGCCATGGGTTGGGACGCGGCAATGGCGGGCACGCAGAAGTGCCTCGGCGGGCCGTCGGGTATGGCGCCGATCACCTACAACGCCCGCGTCGAGGCGGTCATCGCGGCGCGCCGCACGCCCGTGGCCAGCAACTACCTCGACCTCGTGCAGCTGCAACGCTACTGGAGCCCCGAGCGCTGGAACCACCACACCGTGCCTACCAGTCTGGTGTACGGCCTGCACGAGATGCTGCGGCTGGTGCTCGCCGAGGGCCTCGCCGCGCGCTGGGAGCGCCACCGCCGCGTGGGCCGCGCCATGGCCGCCGGGCTGGCGGCACTCGGCCTGCGGCGGTTCGGCAACGCGGCCTACGCGCTGCCGTTCCTGACCCCGGTCTGGGTGCCAGAGGGCGTCGACGACGCCGCCGTGCGCGCGGCGCTGCTATACGACCACGGCATCGAGATCGGCACCGCGTTCGGGCCGCTGGCCGGCCGCATCTGGCGGATCGGTACGCTCGGGTACAACGCGCGCATGGAGAGCGTGCGCCGCCTGCTGGCTGCGTTGGAGGTCGTGCTCCCCGCGCACGGCTTCGCGGTGCCGCGCGGCGAGGCGATCGCCGCCGCCGAGACCGCCTACGCCAGCGCCCCACCCGCCGCCCCGCCTCCCGACCCCCACGGCCGGCTGGCCCCCACGGCCGAGGCTACCAACCGGTAGCGCGCGCATGTACGACCTCATCGTGCGCGGCGGAACGCTGGTCACCGAGAGCGGCGTGTTCGCCGCCGCCGTGGCCATCCGCGACGGGCGCATCGCCGCGCTGCTCGCCCCCGACGAGCCCGCCGGCGCCCACGCCGAGCTGGACGCGCGCGGCTGCCACGTGTTCCCCGGGGTCGTCGACGCGCACGTGCACCTGAACGAGCCGGGCCGCACCGCCTGGGAGGGCTACGCCACCGGCACGCGCGCGGCAGCGGTGGGCGGCACGACGACCGTCCTGGACATGCCGCTCAACTGCCTGCCGCCCACGCTCGACGCGGCCGCGCTGGCGACCAAGCGCGCGGCGGTCGGCAGCCAGGCGGTGATCGACTACGCCCACTGGGGCGGGCTCACGCCGGTGAACCTGCCGGCGCTGCCCGAGCTGTTCGCCGGGGGCGTGGTGGGCGTCAAGGCGTTCATGTGCGCCAGCGGGGTGCCCGAGTTCCCCGCCGCCGACGATGCCACCCTGTTCCGCGGCTTCCAGCAGGCGGCGCGGCTGGGCGGTATCGTGGCGGTGCACGCCGAGAACGACGGCCTCGCGCGCGCGCTGGGCGAGGCGCTGCGCGCCGAGGGCCATCACGAGCCCACCGCCTGGGCCGCGAGCCGCCCGCCGAGCTGCGAGCTGGAGGCCGTCCAGCGCGCGCTGCTCCTGGCGCGCGAGGCGGGCGCCCGCGTCCACTTCGTGCACCTCAGCACCGCCGCGGCGGTGCGGGCGGTGGCCGCGGCACGCACGGAGGGGGTCCGCGCCACCTGCGAGACCTGCCCCCACTACCTGACGTTCGACAGCGAGGAGCTGACCCACCAGGGCGCCCGCGTGAAGTGCGCGCCGCCGCTGCGCCCGCGCGCCGAGGTCGAGGCGCTGTGGGCCTGCGTGCGCGCCGGGCTGGTGGACCTGATCGCCTCCGACCACTCGCCCTGCACGCCCGCCGACAAGCGCGGCGACATCTGGCAGGCGTGGGGCGGCATCGACGGGCTCCAGACCACCCTGGCCGCGGTGCTCACCGAGGGCGTGGCCCGCCGCGGCCTGCCGCTGCCCGCGGTCGCGCGGCTGCTGGCGGGCGCCCCCGCGCGGCTGTTCGGGCTGTGGCCCCGCAAGGGCGCCCTGGCCGTCGGGGCGGACGCTGACCTGGCGCTCGTCGATCTCGACGCCGAGTGGGTGCTCAGCGAGGGGATGCAGCAGACGCGCAACCGCCAGAGCCCGTACCTCGGCCGTCGCTTCCAGGGCCGCGTGGTGGCCACGCTGGTGCGCGGAGTGGTCGTCGCCCGTGACGGCGAGCCGGTGGCGCCCGCCGGCCACGGTCAGCTCCTTTGCCCCCAGCCCCCTGCGATCGCCCCCGCCACGCCCTGACGCCCCCCAGCGTCGCGCCGCACGGAACGGCGCTCAACCGCCACGAGCCCCCGCCGATTATGGCAGTGTCACCTCGCCAAGCCGCTCGCCTGTCACACGCGCCAGCCGGTGGGGTGCCGCCTGGACAACGCGATCACGATCGGTCGAGCGGCGGCGTCTCAAGGAAAGGAGAGGGCATGGCGACTCTGGTGGGGGGATTGCGGACCAGTCTGCGAGCCAAGATCCTGGCGCTCGTCTGTAGCGGCGCGCTGCTGGTGCTGCTGGTCTCGTTGCTGTTCGCCGTCCAGGCACGGCAGTACCTGCAAGCCCAGATCCTGCGCGACCAGGAAGCCACCGCCAAAGCGTACGCCAGCATGGTGGAAGAGTACCTCAACGGCTCGCGCGGCATCGTCGAGAGCCTGGCCCAGATGCCCGAGGTGCGCGCGCCGCTGACCCTCGACGCGGTCGACCCCGCGCTGCGCGGTGTACCCCAGGAGGTCGATTCGGCCCGCCGCGGCATCCTCGGCGCCGTGGTGCGCACCATGCCGCGGTTCAACTCCTCGGTCGTCCTCACCCTCAACGGCGACATCTACCTCATGGAGCCGTACCCGCGGCAGCTCAGCATGAATACCCCCACCCTGGCCAGCCGCGACTACTACCAGCGCGTGCTGGCCACCGGCGCGACGGCGTGGGGCGACGTGACGCTCTCGCCCGCGACGGGGCTGCCCACCGCCACGGTCGCCACGCCTCTCAAGGACGACAGCGGCAACCTGATCGCGGTGCTGGGCGGCCCGATGAACCTGGCAGCCCTGGGCGAGACCGCCACCGCCGTCAAGCCCAGCGACGACGTCGACCTGCTGCTGTTCGACAGCCGCGGCGTGCCGATCGTCTACCCCGACGAGGAGCGCCGCTTGGCCGCGCAGCCGCTGACCGACCTGCCGTATGTCGCGCGCGCTCTCCAAGGGCAGCTGGGCTCGCTGGCCTTCTACAACCCGCTCACCCAGCGCGATGAGTTCGCCACCACCGTGCCGATCGCCAGCTCGGGCTGGTTCGCCGCGGTCACCCAGTCGCAGGCGGCGGCGTTCGCTGGGCTGCACCGCCTGCTGGCGCTGCTCGTCGGCGTCGCCGGGGCCGCCGCGCTGGTGCTCGGCGGGGCCGGGTGGCTCCTCGCCCGCTCGATCGCCCAGGCCGTCGGCCAGGTGCAACGCGCGGCCCAGGGCATCGCCGCGGGCGACCTCGACCAGGCCCTGACGGTGCGCTCGCGCGACGAGATCGGCCAGATGGCCGAGTCGTTCCGCAGCATGGTCGCCTACCTGAAGCGGATGGCCGCCGCGGCCAGCGCGATCGCCGAGGGCAACCTGCGCCACGCGATCGAACCCCAGTCGCCGCGTGACCAGCTCGGGCTGGCGTTCCAGCGCATGACCCGCCAGCTCCAGGAGCTGCTCGACCGCATCCACGACTCCGCCGATACGCTCGCCCGCAGCAGCGAGCAGCTCGGGGGCGCCGTTACCACCACCCGCGCGGCCGTCCAGGAGGTCACCGCCAGCGTGCAGCAGATGGCCAGCGGCGCGCAGCAGACGCACGCCTCGGTCCGCCGCACCACCGACGCCGTGGACCAGCTCGCGCAGGCGATCGACGGTATCGCCCGCGGCGCCTCCGAGCAGGCGCAGCAGGTCCAGACCACCTCGGCGACCGTCACCCGTATGGCGACCGACGTCGACCAGGTCGCCGCGCGCGCCACGGCGGTCGCCCAGGCCAGCGAGGAGGCCCGTGCCTCCGCCCAGCAGGGCGCCCGCGCCGTACAGGACACCGTGCAGGGCATGGGCGAGATCAAGGCCGTGGTCACTCAGGCCGCCGCGCGTGTGGCCGAGCTCGGTCAGCTCGGCGAGCGCATCGGGGCCGTGGTGGAGACCATCGACGACATCGCCGAGCAGACGAATCTGCTGGCCCTCAACGCCGCCATCGAGGCCGCCCGCGCCGGCGAGCACGGCCGCGGCTTCGCCGTCGTGGCCGACGAGGTACGCAAGCTAGCCGAGCGCAGCCAACGCGAGACGAAGGCGATCGCCGAGCTGATCCGAGCGGTGCAGCAGGGGACGCGGGAGGCCGTGGCCGCGATGGAGCAGGGCGCCCAGCGCGTCGAGGCCGGCACCCTGCAGGCCGATGCCGCCGGCGAGGCGCTTGCCGCCATCCTGCGCGCCGCCGAGCAGACCGTCGACCAGGTGACCGGCATCGCCACCGCCGCCCAGGAGCTGGCGCGAGGCGCCCGCAGCGTGGTGGATGCCATGGCCAGTATCTCTGCGGTAGTCGAGGAGAACTCCGCCGCTACCGAGCAGATGTCCGCCCAGGCCGGCGAGGTCAACGACATCGTGCAGTCGATCGCTGCGGTCACCGAGCAGAACAGCGCCGCCACCAGCACCGTGGCCGCCAGCATCCAGGGCATCGAGGGCCAAGTCCAGGCCATCGCCACGGAGGCCGAGGAGCTGGCCCAGACGGCCGCCGAGCTGCGCGCGCTAGTCAGCCGCTTCGAGCGCCGCGACGAGCCCGCGACCCGGCCCACGGCCGCGCCGGTCGAGCGCCGACCCCTCCTGGCGCGGGTGAGCTAGGCCGGCGCCACCCCTACCCCTATCCCCTCTCCCACGCGCGGGGGAGGGGATAATGTTCTCTCCACCCCCTGGGAGTGGGGACTAGCGAGCACGCGCCAGCGACACGGGCCGCCCCTTCCCCACTCGGGGGCGGAGGGCATGGGAGGAAGGCACTGGTACGCATCGTGCGCCCTCGCGCTTGATACCATGGTCGCGGAGGTGCGCACGGTGCTCAGTCGCGACACCGCCCAACCGGGCTGGCGGGATCCGCGTTACGATCTGCCCGAGGGCCCGCCCTTGGGCGCGCTACCTCGCGACGACGGCCGCTGCGAGTTCCGCGTCTGGGCGCCGCGCTGCCAGGAGATCACCTTGCACCTGCTGGCCCCGCGCGAGCGGGTCGTTCCGCTGGCCCCCGAGCCGCGCGGCTACTTCGCTGCCGTGGTGGACGCCGTGCCCCCCGGTGCCTTGTACCGCTACCGTCTCGACGGCGACCGCGAGCGGCCCGACCCAGCGTCGCGCTACCAGCCGGAAGGGCCCCATGGGCCGTCGGCGGTGGTCGACCCGCGCGCCTTCCGCTGGACGGACCACGCCTGGCGCGGCGTGCCCCAGGCGGCGCTCGTGTTCTACGAGTTGCACGTGGGGACCTTCACGCCCGAGGGCACCTTCGACGCCATCATCCCGCACCTGCCGGCGCTGCGCGAGCTGGGCGTGACGGCTATCGAGCTGATGCCCGTGGCGCAGTTCCCCGGCGCGCGCAACTGGGGCTACGACGGCGTGCTGCCGTTCGCCGTGCAGAACACCTACGGCGGGCCCGAGGGCCTGCGGCGCCTGGTCGACGCCTGCCACGCCCAGGGGCTCGCCGTGTTCCTCGACGTGGTCTACAACCACCTGGGCCCCGAGGGGAACTACCTCGCCGACTTCGGGCCGTATTTCACCGACATCTACCGCACGCCCTGGGGCGCGGCGCTCAACTTCGACCAGGCCCACAGCGACGAGGTGCGCCACTTCTTCGTCTACAACGGCCTACACTGGCTGCGCGAGTACCACCTCGACGGCTTCCGGGTGGACGCGGTCCACGCCATCCTCGATCGGTCCGCCTACACGTTCCTGCAGCAGTGGAACGCCGCGATGCACCGCGAGGGGCGCCGCCGCGGCTGGCCGGTGGTCACGGTGGCTGAGAGCGACCTGAACGACGCCCGCGTGCTCCGCCCCGTCGAGGCCGGCGGCTGGGGCTTCGACGCCCAGTGGGCCGACGATTTCCACCACGCGCTGCACGCCCTGCTCACCAGCGAGCGCGACGGCTACTACGCCGATTACGGCGCGGTAGACGACCTGGCCCAGACCCTGCGCGCCGGCTGGCGCTACCGTGGCCACTACTCGGCGTACCGCCGGCGGCGCCACGGCAACGACCCGGCGGACCGACCGGCCTGGCAATTCGTGTACTGCACGCAGAACCACGACCAGGTGGGCAACCGCGCGCGCGGCGAGCGCCTGAGCACGCTGCTGCCCTTCCCCGCGCTGAAGCTGGCCGCCGGCGCGCTGCTCCTGGCGCCCTGCCTGCCGCTGCTGTTCATGGGCGAGGAGTACGGCGAGTCGCAGCCGTTCCCCTACTTCACCAGCCACACCGATCCAGCGCTGGCCGCCGCCGTGAGCCGCGGCCGCCGCGAGGAGTTCGCCGCCTTCGCCTGGCAGGGCGCGGTGCCCGACCCGCAGGCCGAGGCGACTTTCCTGAGCGCGCGCCTCCAGCACGAGCTAGCCGCGGCCGGCGAGCACCGCCTCTTGCGCGAGTGGTACCGCACCCTGCTGCGGCTGCGGCGCGAGCTGCCCGCGCTGGCCACGCTCGACCGCGAGCGCCTCGGGGTGTGGACCGACGAGCGCGTGCTGGTACTGCAGCGCTGGGCCGAGGGGCAGACGGTGGCCGCCGTGTTCGCCTTCCGCGACGCCCCGACGGCGACCACCATTCCGCTGCCGGCAGGTGGGTGGCGCCGGGTGCTCGACGCGGCCGAGCCCCGCTGGGGCGGCGCGGGCCCCACGCTGCCCGAGCGGGTGGAGTCCACCGGGGCCCTCGTGCTCACGCTGGCACCGTGGGCTTGCGCCCTGCTAGTGCGCGAGGGCCCCTGACCGCGCGCCAGGCGAGCGGCGGCCGCCGCCGTATACTATGGGCAATGCGCGGCGCCGTTGCCGGCTGGCGCGGCGTCGCATCCCGGGACCTGAATGAACCGTTTCGTCTGTATCCACGGGCATTTCTACCAGCCGCCGCGCGAGAACCCCTGGCTGGGCGCCATCGAGCTCCAGGACTCGGCCGCCCCCTACCACGACTGGAACGAGCGGATCACCGCCGAGTGCTACGCGCCCAACGCCCACTCGCGCATCCTGGACGCCAGCGGGCGGATCCGCCAGATCGTGAACAACTACGCGCGCATCAGCTTCAACTTCGGCCCCACCCTGCTCTCGTGGCTGGAAGAGCACGCGCCGGACACCTACGCCGCCCTGCTCGCCGCCGACCGCGAGAGCCAGCAGCGCTTCGGCGGCCACGGCTCGGCACTGGCCCAGGCCTACAACCACCTGATCCTGCCGTTGGCCAACGCGCGCGACAAGCGCACGCAGGTGGTCTGGGGCGTGTACGACTTCACCGCGCGGTTCGGCCGTCCGCCGGAGGGGCTGTGGCTGCCGGAGACAGCGGTGGACCTGGAGTCGCTCGACCTGCTGGCCGAGCACGGCGTGCGGTTCACCATCCTCGCCCCGCACCAGGCGCGGCGGGTGCGGCCGCTGGACGGCGGGCCGTGGCAGGAGGTCGGCGGCGGCACCATCGCCCCCCACCAGCCGTACCTCGTGCGGCTGCCCTCGGGGCGGGCGCTCGCGGTGTTCTTCTACGACGGCCCGATCGCCCGCGCCGTCGCCTTCGAGGGGCTGCTGAGCAACGGTGAGCAGTTCGCGCACCGCCTGCTCGGCGGCTTCGGCCCCGGCGACGGCCCCCAGCTCGTGCACATCGCTACCGACGGCGAGACCTACGGCCACCACCACCGCCACGGCGACATGGCGCTCGCCTACGCGCTGCACTACCTGGAGGAGCACGGGCTGGCGCGGCTGACCAACTACGGCGCGTACCTGGAGCGGTTTCCGCCGACCCACGAGGTGGAGATCGCCGAGCACACCTCCTGGAGCTGCGCCCACGGGGTGGAGCGCTGGCGCGCCGACTGCGGCTGCGCGAGCGGTGGGCATCCCGGCTGGAACCAGGCATGGCGGGGGCCGCTGCGCGCAGCGCTCGACTGGCTGCGCGACGCGCTGGCCGCCGGCTACGAGCGGGTGGGCGCCCGCTACTTCCGCGATCCGTGGGCGGCGCGCGACGCCTACATCGCGGTGATCCTCGATCGGTCGACCGCCAGCGTCGATGCGTTCCTCGCGTGCCAGGCGCCGCGCCCGCTGACCCCCGCCGAGCAGACCACCGCGCTCAAACTGCTGGAGATGCAGCGGCACGCGCTGCTGATGTACACCAGCTGCGGCTGGTTCTTCGACGAGCTGTCAGGTATCGAGACCGTCCAGTGCCTCGCCTACGCCGGCCGCGCGCTCCAGCTCGCCCGCGAGGTGTTCAGCGACGGCGGCGAGGGCCGCTACGGCGAGCAGCTCGAGGCCCCGTTCGACACGGGCGCGGGCGCGGGCAGCACCTGGCACGCCACGCTGGAGGCCGGCTTTCTGGACCGGCTGGCGGCCGCGCGCAGCAACCTCCCGGAGATGGGCGATGGCCGCCAGATCTTCGAGCGGTTCGTGCGCCCCGCCATGGTCGATCTGACGAAGGTCGCCGCGCACTACGCCGTCAGCTCGCTGTTCGAGGACTACCCCGCTCGCGCCCGCGTGTACGGCTACACGGTCGAGCGCGACGACTACCGCCAGCTGGAGGCGGGCCGCGTGCGACTAGGGGTCGGCCGCGCGCGGTTCACCTCTACGATCACGCGCGAGAGCGCCGCGCTGTGCTTCGGCGTGCTGCACTTCGGCGACCACAACGTCAGCGGCGGCGTGTGCCCCTACCAGGGCGAAGAGGCCTACGGGCGCCTGGTCGAGGAGCTGAGCGCCAGCTTCGCGCGCGCCGATCTCGCCGAGGTGCTGCGCACCCTCGACCGCCGCTGCGGCAGCGCCACTTACTCGCTGCGCGCCCTGTTCCGCGACGAGCAGCGCACCATTCTCCAGGCGATCCTGGACTCGACGCTGGCCGAGGCCGAGGGCGCCTACCGCCAGATCTACGAGCACCACGCGGCGCTGATGCGCTTCCTGGCCGACCTGCACGCCCCACTGCCGGCGGCGCTGCGGGCCAGCGCGGAGTTCGTGCTCAACACCGACCTGCGCCGCGCCCTGGCCGTCGAGCTGCCGAGCCCCGAGGAGGTGCAGCGCCTGTTGGCCGAGGCGCGGCTGTGGGGCGTGGAGCTGGCGCGCGACGCGCTGGCCTACGTGGCCCGCCGGGGCCTCCGCCGCCAGGCCGAGGCGTTCCGCGAGGCGCCGCTCGACCTCGAGCAGCTGCGCCGCTTCGAGCAGACCGTGGCCGTGGCACAGATGCTGCCGTTCGAGGTCGATCTGTGGCGCGCGCAGAACGCCTACTGGGCGGTGCTCCAGCAGCACTACCCCGCGTGCCAGGCCGCCGCCCAGCGGGGCGATGCGGCCGCCGCGGCTTGGCTGGCCGCTTTCCGCGCGCTGGGCGAGCGGCTGCGCGTGCGTATCGACTAGGGCGGCTTTTCCCGGGCTGGGCCGATCGTTGTCCAGCACGGCGGGCCCGCCGTGCTGACTGATGGCTCACTCGGCCTGCGCAGGACGGTAAGCGCCGCGCCCGGCCCTCTCGACAACGTCATACGTCATTAAGGAGGCGATCCTGCGCGTCCCTACCGCCACCTACCGCTTGCAGTTCCACGCGGGCTTCCCCCTAGCGGACGCCACCGCGCTGGTGCCCTACCTGGCCGCGCTGGGCGTCGGGGCGCTGTACGCCTCGCCGCTGTTCGCCGCGCGCCCCGGCAGCATGCACGGCTACGACGTGACCGACCCCGCACAGATCAACCCCGAGCTGGGCGGGCAGGCCGCCTTCGACGCCCTGGCCGCCGCCCTGCGCGCCCACGGGCTGGGCCTGCTCCTGGACATCGTGCCCAACCACATGGCCGCCTCGCCCGATAACCCGTGGTGGTACGACGTCCTCCAGCTCGGCCGCCACTCGCCGTACGCCACGTTCTTCGATATCGACTGGCGGCCCGGTCCCGCGGGCCTGCACGAGCGCGTGCTGCTGCCCATCCTCGGCGCGCCGCTGCGGCGGGTGCTGCGGCGCGGAGAGCTGCGCCTCGTGCTCGACGTGAGTGGCCTGGGCCTGCGCTACTACGACTGGCGCCTGCCGCTCGGCCCGCGCTCGTTGCGCACGCTGCTGCGCCCCGCGGTCTGGCACGGGCTCGCCCGCGCCCTGGCCGCGGCCGGGGCGGAGCCCGCCGACGCGCGCCAGCTGGCCGCGCTGTGCGCCACCCTGCCCGACGACGACCGCGAACGCCTCGCCGCGCTCCAGGCCGGGCTCGGGCGCCTGTACACGACCGCGCCGGCGGCGCGCCGCTACCTCGACGCGCGGCTGGCCACCTGGAACGGCCGGCCTGGAGCGCCGCGCACGCTGCTCCCCCTGCAGCGCGTGCTCGCCCAGCAGGCGTACCGGCTCGCCTACTGGCGCCTGGCTGGCCGCCTGCTCAACTACCGGCGCTTCTTCGACATCGCCGACCTCGTGGCGCTGCGCATCGAGCGCGCCAGCGTGTTCGAGGCGGTGCACGCGCTACTCGGGCGCCTCGTGGCCGCCAACCAGGTCACAGGGCTGCGCATCGACCACATCGACGGCCTGTACGACCCGCTGGGCTACCTCCAGCGCCTCCAGCGGTGGCTGGCCGCCCACGCCCCCGCCACGGCGAGCGCCACAGCCGAGCGCGCCCCCGATCCCGCCGGCGCCGTGGACATGACCACCTCGGCAGCCGCGAGCCTGCCGGGCTACGTGGTCGTGGAGAAGATCCTCACGGGCGACGAGCCGCTGCCCGACGCCTGGCCGGTGGCCGGCACCACCGGCTACGACTTCGCCGCCCTCGTCACCAACCTGCTGGTGGATGCCGCTGGCCTGCGCGCCCTGGAGCGCGTGTACGCGGCGGCGGCGCCGGGCGCGCCCGCCGACTACGCCGCGGTCGCCCGCCAGCAGAAGCTCCACGTCATGGACACCCTGTTCGCTGGCGAGCGCCGCGCGCTGGCCCGGCAGCTCGCGCGGCTGGCCCACGGCGCGGGGCGCGGCATCCCGCAGGCGGCACTAGAGCACGCCATCAGCCTGCTCACGGCGCACCTGCCGGTGTATCGCACCTACACCCGCGGCGACACCGTGGCGGCGCGCGACCGCGCCTACCTGGCCCAGGCGCTCGCCGCGGCCAGCGAAGAGCCCGCCGGCGACCGGCGGGCGCTGGCGTTCCTGCGCGACGTGCTGCTGCTCGCCTATCCGCCCGCGCTGCCCATACCGCAGCGCCGTGCCTGGCGCCGCTGGGTGATGCGCTGGCAGCAGTTCAGCGGGCCGGTCACCGCCAAGGGCCTCGAGGACAGCGCGTTCTACCGCTACCACCGCCTCATCGCCCTCAACGAGGTGGGCGGCGAACCCGACAGCGACGGGCTGGCGCCCGAGGCGTTCCATGCCGCCATGCACCAGCGGCAGGCCCGGTGGCCGCACACGCTCAACACCACCTCCACCCACGACACGAAGCGCAGCGAGGACGTGCGCGCCCGTCTCCTGGTGCTCGCCGAGCTGCCCGACGCCTGGGCGGCGCGCGTGCGGCGCTGGCAGGCGTGGAACGCCCCATACAAGCCGCGGGTGGATGGCCAGCCGGTGCCGGACCCCAACACCGAGTACCTGCTGTACCAGACGCTCGTGGGTGCCTGGCCCCTGGACGCGGCCGAGCACGCGGCCTTCCTGGCGCGCCTGCAGGGATTCGCCCTGAAAGCCGCTCGCGAGGCGCGCGCGTTCACCAGCTGGCTGCATCCCCACACGGCCTGGGAGGAGGCGCAGACGCAATTCCTCGAGCGGCTACTCGCTCGCTCGGCCGATAATCCGTTCCTCGCCGACCTGGAGGCGTTCCTGCGCCCGATCGCCTACTGCGGCGCGCTCAACGCGCTGGCACAGCAGCTGCTCAAGCTCGCCGCGCCAGGCGTGCCCGACCTGTACCAGGGCACCGAGCTGTGGGACTTCAGCCTGGTCGACCCCGACAATCGGCGCCCCGTGGACTTCGCGCGCCGCCGCGCCGCCCTCGAGGCGCTGCTCGCCGCGCGCGACCTGGAGGCCATGGTCCGCGAGCTACTCGCCGCCTGGCCCGACGGCCGCGTGAAGCTGTGGCTCACCCACCGCGCGCTGCGCCTGCGGCGGGAATTCCCCACCCTGTTCGCCGAGGGCGCGTACCTGCCCGTGCGCGTGGAGGGCGCGCGCGGGCGCCATGTGGTGGCGTTCGCGCGGCGCCACGCCGCGAGCTGGGCGCTAGCGGTCGTGCCGCGCCTACCCGCGCGCCTGCTCGGGGTTACCGCCGAGTGGGCGCCCCCGCCGGCCCTCGGCGTGCCTGCGGCGAGCTGGGCCGACACCTGCCTGGTGCTGCCGGCCGAGGCGCCGCGCCGCTGGCGCCACCTGTTCACCGGCCAGCTGCTAGATGCCGCGCGTGCCACCCGTAGAGCCACGCTGCCGCTCGGCGACGTACTGGGCCTATTTCCCGCGGCCCTGCTCGTACCCGCTGCTGGCCGCTGACGCGTTCACCGGCGCCGAAAACGATAGCGCTGTGACTCGCCCGGCGCATCGCCCCGATCGCGCCACGGATCGGCCGTATCTGCGCGCGCCCGCGCGGGCTCAGCTTGGTACGGGCGGCTCGCGCTGCTCAGCCTCCGCGCGGCGCGCGAGCTCGTACGCCTCGCGCAACACGGCGTACGGCTGTGCACCATGGACCGCGACATAGTCGCCAAACACCATGGTGGGTACCACGCTGATGCCCAGCTGGTGGGCGATGTGCTCCAGTTCCAGGACGCGGCCGCGGTACGTGCCTGCGGCCAACGCCGCGCGCAGCGCCGTGCCATCGAGCCCCACGCCCTCTGCCACCTCGGCCAGCACCTCCGGCGCGCCGATGTCGCGATTGGCCACGAAATACGTCTCAAATAGCGCGGTGCGCATCGCCTCGAAGCGCCCGCGATCGCGGGCGAACTCGGCCGCCTCGTGCGCCCACCGCGAGCGGGGCTTGAAGGGGGGAAAGTGCATCGTCACGCCGTAGCGAGCGGCCAACGGCGCCACCCCGCGCGCCCAACCGGCCTCGTAGCGGGCCCGGTCCGGCCCGGTGAGATCGGGCAGCGGCTCGGGCTCGGGGCGTAGCTCGAACGGCAACCACACCAGCTCCACCGGGTGCTGGCGCTGTAGCTCGGCCAAGGGCCCCTCGGCCAGATAGCAGTACGGTCAGACGTAGTCCGAGAACACCAGCACCCGCAGCGGTGTGGCCATCGCGCTCCCTCCGCGCCGTGATGCCGGTAGTATACGCGGCGCGCGCCGGTCAGGCGCGGATCTCCTGCCGCATGAAGCGGATGTAGGAGATGGCGAAGCAGACGCACGTCAGCGCTACCAGCCCCGACACCTGCGGCCATACCAGCAACAGGCTCTGGAGGAACGGCAGCGGGCTGGGCAGCATGCCGCGCACCTCGCTCGCCAGCACCAGGTCGCTGAGCGTGTTGCGGCTGGGGTTCATCACGATGCTCGTCGCCTCGGCGTACAGCCGGGTGGGCGAGATGCGCGCCACCGCCCGCCGGATCTCGTCGTTGCGCAGCACCTGCAGGGCCGGCGCATCCTGGCTAACCGGGGCCGCCACGTCGGCGACGACCCCGGCCAGCATGCCGACGAAGAAGGCGCACACCAGCCACAGCGCCACGCCCGCCAGGGCGGCAGTCGCCACTTGACGGAACATCAAGGAGAACAGGATCGCCGCCGCCAGCCAGAAGCCGACGTACACGATGCTCAGCGCCAAGAACAGGGCCAGCCGCGCCAGGTCGTCCGGGCTCGGCAGGCGCCCGACCAGCGGGATACCCAGCCCCATGGCGAGCAAGGTGATCGACACCAACAGTACGCCGATAGTGATCAACCCCGCCAGAAACTTGCCGTTGATCACGGAGTCGCGGTAGATCGGTTGCGCCAGCAGCCGGCTCAGCGTGCCGCGCGCTTGCTCGCCGTTGATGGCGTCGAACCCCAGCGCTAGCCCCACCAGCGGCCCCAGGAACCCGATGAACGTCACGAAGCTGGGTAGCGTGCCGTTAGACGC
Organism: Chloroflexota bacterium; assembly: GCA_035294645.1. GTDB lineage: Bacteria > Chloroflexota > UBA6077 > UBA6077 > JAJPHF01 > JADGHJ01. The sequence continues at coordinate 1,700 of DATGKN010000029.1, read as the reverse complement.
CGTGAACACCAGCAGGTACACCGAGGTAGCGACGTCCGACGTGCGCGTTAACTCCTCGCGGATCGACTGCGCCGCCACATACGCCGCGCCGAGCCCGGAGATGAGCACCAGCGCGAACAGGATAGCAAACCGCCGGCTGCTGAAGTGGTCGGCGAGTTCCTTGCGCAAGATCGGCAGCAAGCCTGGCATCGCCGCACCTCCTCGCCCCGCGCCCGCGCGGCCTGTGCCCGCTGCGGATGGGGCCAGCGCTTCCGACGCCTAGCGGAAGTAGCGCAGGTAGATGTCCTCCAGCGTGTAGCCGCGTGGACGCAGCGCCAGCAGGCCGAACGGTGCGGCCGTCCGGCCGATCGCCGCGCGTACATCCTCCGTGCAGCGCACCGTGATGGTCTCGCCCTCGATCGCGACGGCGACCACCCCGGGCAGGGCCCCGAGCGCCTCGGCGGCGGTCTGCAGGCGCTCGGCGACCTGCACCTCGACGACGAGCGGCTCGCCCGCCGCCAGCTGGGCGCCCAGGCTGGCGATCGGCCCGGCGGCCACCAGCTTGCCCTTCACGAAGATGCCCACCCGATCGCAGATCCGCTGGACCTGCTCCAGCAGGTGCGACGACACCAGGACTGTGATGCCCTCCTCGCGACTCAGCTGCCGAATCAGGTCCAGCAGCGCGCGGGTCCCGTCTGGGTCCAGCCCGATGGTCGGCTCGTCCAAGATGATGAGCCGCGGGTTTTTGACCAGCACATCGGCGATGCCCAGCCGCTGCCGCATCCCTCGCGAGAACTGGCCCACCTTTTTGTCCTTGACCTCGCCGAGCCCGACCCGCTCGAGCAGGGCATCGATGCGCTCGCGCGCCACGGCCCGCGCGAGATTGTTCAGCTCGGCGGTGAACTGCAGGTTCTCGCGCGCGGTCAGGTCGTCGTAGAACCCCACCGCGTCGGGCAGGTAGCCGACCAGGCGCTTCACCTTGAGCGGCTCGCGCGTCGGGTCGCAGCCGAGCACGCGCGCGCGGCCCGCCGACGGCTCGGTAAGCCCCAGTAGCATCAGGATCGTGGTCGTCTTGCCGGCGCCGTTGGGGCCGAGCAGCCCGAACACCTCCCCCTCGCGCACCGCCAGGTTCAGCCCGTCGACGGCGGTGAACGTGCCGTACCGCTTGGTCAGCTCGTGGGTCTCGATCGCGAGCGCCGGCTCGGCCGCCGGCCGCGCTGGCGCGGGGACCGCGGCGGGCGCAGGCGCTTGGGCCGGCACGCGGCTGACACTCATAGCGTCCTCCTGGCAGGCGAGCGCGCGCAGCCGCGGGCTCAGCGACGGCTGAAGCGCCGGAACACGCCGTACAGCCCGCCGACGCTCAGCGCGATGATCCCGAGGCCCACCAGCCCCCAGGCCGTGGGGCTCCCCACCGTCATGCGCACGCCGATCTGCTCGCTCACCTGGGGGTTCGACGCCGTGACACGCACCATATAGTCGCCAGGAATCGCGCGACTCGACGGCTTGACCCGCATGGCCACCTCGCGCGTCTGGCCCGCTGGCAGCCGGTCGATCGTGTCCGGTTGGAAGGTCACGTCCCAGCCATCCGGCTTCTGGGCCGAGAGCGCGATGTTGGTCAGGTCACCGCTGCCACTGTTCTGCACCGTCAGGGTGACGGGCGTCTCCTCCCCGGCGGTGGCCTGCGCGTTCAGCGTGCCCGATGCCGTGCCCAGCGTGAGCTT
>DATGKN010000028.1:0-56506 GCA_035294645.1 Chloroflexota bacterium | reverse complement strand
CGGGGTGATGCTGATCCAGCATCGCTAGCGCTGCTCGCTCGCCGGACCGCGAGGGAGAAGAGCTGCATGGCCCACCGGCTATGGCGTAGATCCTGGCTCCCGCTCGCGCTGCTGCTCACCGGGCTCGGCTGTGCTCCCGCGGCCCCAGGGCGGCCTACCCTGGCACCGACAGCGGAGGCTGGCGCCAGTGCGGCCGCACCTCCGTTCGCCCTGGAAGCGGCCACTGTGCGAGTCGGGGTACTCGGCATCCTGGCGGAGGCGGGCCTGTATATCGCCCTTGAGCGCGGCTATTTCGCCGCGGAGGGCCTGGCTCTGGAGCTCATCCCCTTTGACTCCGGTGCGCGGGGGCTGCCGGCCCTAGCGGCCAGTCAGGTGGAGGTCTCCGGCGGCGCCTTCAGCCCCGCCCTCTGGAACGCGTTCCAGCGCGGCGTGAACGTCAAGATCGTAGCTGGCACAGCGGTCGCCGCCCCCGGCGCGGCCTCGGGCTTCCTGATGGTGCGTCGCGACCTCGCCGACGAAGGCCAGATCCGCGACTGGCCCGACCTGCGCGAGCGGATCCTTGCCATCCCGCCCGGCCGGCCCGGGGCAGGCGATTACCAGGTAGCACGCGGCCTAGCCAAGGGCGGGCTCACTATTGCGGAGGTCCAGCTCGTCGAGCTCCCGTTCCCCGACATGGTGGCGGCCTATGCCAACCGCACGATCGAGGCCTCCTACACCACCGAGCCGATCGCCACCACGGCGATGGACCGAGGTGTGGCCGTCAAGTGGCGAAACGTGGCCGACTGGCTGCCGGGCGCCAACGTGGCGCTGCTGACCTTCGGGCCAAGCATGCTGGACAAGCCGTTCGACGTGGGGCAGCGCTTCCTCGCCGCCTATCTCCGAGGTGCTCGTGACTACACTACGACCTTCCGGCACGGCGTAGGGCGGGCGGCGGTAGTGCAGATCCTCACCCACTACACCACCGTCAAGGACCCCGCGCTCTACGACCGGATGGCCATGTCGGGAATCGATCCCGATGGCCGCGTCAACCTGGCGAACCTGGCGGACCAGGCCGCGTACTACGCCGAGATGGGCGTGATGCCGAACGGCGTCGACTTGCGGCCGCTGATCGACGAACGCTTCCGCGAGGCGGCGGTCCAGCGCTTGGGGCCGTACCAGGACCCGTAGGCGAGCGACCGTGGGCCGCGCGGCGAGGCTGTCAGCCTGGTGGGAGTTCAACATGGCACCGCGGAGTCTGCTCGCACGGGGTCTGCTGGTCCTGCTCTGGCTCGGGAGCAGCGGCTGTGGTCGCAGCGCGCCGCCGCCGACGGCCGCGCCGACGGCCGCTGCCGCGGGCGCTCCCTCCGCGATGGCGCCGCCCGCACCGGTAGGCAGCGTATCGGCCGAACCCACCCCGGTGCGGATCAGTGTGCTGCGCATCATCGCCGAGGCAGGCCTATTCGTCGCTGCGGACCGGGGGTACTTCGCCGAGGTCGGCTTGGCGCCGGAGTTCCTGACCTTCGAATCGGGCGCACGGGCCCTACCAGTACTGGCCGCGCAGCAGATCGAGGCAGCCAGCGGGGGGTTCAGCCCTGCGTTCGTGAACGCTATCCAGCGCGGCGTGAACGTGAAGCTGGCTGCTGGGCTGGCCAGCGACGAGCCGGGCCATACCGCTAGCTTCCTGCTGCTGCGCAAGGACCTGGCCGAGAGCGGTGAGGTCCGCGACTGGCCCGACCTGCGCGGACGGACCATGGCGATCCCTCCCGGGCGCCCCGGGCTAGGGGAGTACATGGCGGCCCGTGCCGTAGCGCGTGGGGGACTCACCCTGAACGATGTCGACATTGTCGAGCTTCCGTTCGCCGACATGGTAACCGCCCTGGGTAACCGTACGATCGATGTCGCACACACCGCCGAGCCATTGTCCACGGTGGCGGCGGATCGCGGTGTGGCGCTCAAGTGGCGCCCGGCTAGCGAGTATGTGCCCGGTTCCTCCCCCACCATGCTGACCTTCGGACCGAGCATCCTCGACAAGCCGCCGGACCTCGGTCAGCGCCTGATGATCGCCTACCTACGAGGAGCGCGCGACTACAACAACGCCTTCAAGTACGGCGTTGGGCGCCCCGAGATCGTGCAGATCCTCATCAATCACACTACGGTCAAAGACCCGACGCTGTACGACCGGATGAGCATGCAGGACGTGCCGCCCGACGGCACCATCAACCTGGCGAACCTCTCCGATCAGCTGGCCTTCTATGTCGAGCGCGGGGCGCTGCCAGACACGATCGACGTGCAGAGCCTGCTCGACGATCGCTACCGCGCGGCAGCCGTCCAGTTCCTGGGCCCCTACCGCGGCCCCTAGCGCGCGGCCGCTAGTAGGCCGAACAGCCGTCGGCCCCTCTGGCGGGGCCCGTCGTCAGCCGCGGCCCACGAACGGCATCTTGGTCGCCATCACCGTGAGGAACAGCACGTTGGTGTCCAGCGGCAGGCTCGCCATGTATACCACCGCTCGGGCGACATGCTCGGGATCGATGCGCGGCTCGACGGCGATGGTCCCGTTCGCTTGCAGCACCCCCTGACTCATGCGCTCGGTGAACTCCGTGGCCGCGTTGCCGATATCGATCTGGCCACAGGCGATGTCGTGGGCGCGCCCCTCCAGCGCCGTCGCCTTGGTGAGCCCGGTGATGGCGTGTTTGGTCGCCGTGTAGGGCGCCGAGTTGGGCCGGGGTACATGCGCCGCTAGCGAGCCGTTGTTGATGATGCGGCCGCCACGCGGCTGCTGCCTCTTCATGAGCTTGACCGCCTCCTGCGTGCACAGGAACGCGCCCGTGAGGTTGACGGCGACCACCGCCTGCCACTGCTCGTAGGTGAGCTCCTCCAGCGGCAGAGCGGGCGCGCTGATCCCCGCGTTGTTGAACAGCAGGTCGAGCCGGCCGAACGTCTCCCGGATCGTGGCGAACAGGGCGCGGACCGAGGCGGGATCGCTGACATCTGTGGGCACCACCAGGGCGCGGCCGCCCGTGGCCTGCCCGAGCGCCGCGGTCGCCTCCAACGGCTCTCGGCGCCGCCCGGCGAGCACGACGGCCCAGCCCTCTCGTAGGAGAGCGAGCGCCGTACTCCGCCCAATGCCCGTCCCTGCGCCGGTGACCAGCGCGATCCGTGTGGCTGCGGCCATGCGGAGCCTCCGCGCGTGAAGAAGTCGCGGTCGTGCGGCCGATTATAGTCCATCCCCACGACCGTGGCAGGCCCCGGGGAGCCGACGCCCGCCGGAGCGCGGCGCTCGGCCCCGGGGGGTTAGCAAAGGTTTAACAACTCGCTAACAAGGCCACAATTCCTGCCCCGTAGGCTGTGGGCGACTCGTCTGGAGGTGTTAGGGAGATGGCCGTCCATACGGTCGCCAGCGCGCTGCGCTGCGGGCGCTGCACGGGTCAGATGTACCCCGGCTACGACGGCGAATACACCTGTCTGTGGTGCGGCGAGGTGGCCTACCCTCCCACACCCACGCTGTACGGCGACGAGGACATCGAGACCTGGCGGCTGCGCCTGCGCGGCAAGCCGGGTCGCCCGCGGCGCCGCCCGCTGCCCGATCACGACGCCTGCGCCTAACCGCGCGGCCGCCCTCACCAGCGCTGCGGCCACGCGTACGCGGCGAAGGCGTAGTCCAGCAGCGCCGTGCCGTCGCGCACCAGGTCGTGGCTGCGCATGAACGAGGCGTAGACCCGGTGACCGTCGCGGGTAGCCGAGGCGACCATCGTGCGGCCGGCGTCGTCGGTGTAGCCGATCTTCACGCCGTCGGCGCCCGGGTAGCGCCATAGCAGGCGGTTGAGATTGACGAGGTGGTAGCTCTGCAGCAGCCCGCTGCACTGCCACTCCTTCGTGGCGGCCAGGCGCTGGAATAGCGGGTCGCGCATAGCCTCGCGGGCCAGCATCGCCATATCGTATGGCGACGAGTAGTGCCCCTCGGCGTCGAGCCCGTGCGGGTTGCGGAACTGGGTGTGCTGCAAGCCGAGCGCCCGTACTCGCGCGTTCATCAGCTCTACGAACTGTTCGTCCGACCCGGCGATGTAGCGCGCGATAGCCAGCGCGGCGTCGTTGCCCGACGGCAGCATCAGCCCGTACAGCAGGTCTTCCAGGCTCACTTCCTCACCGGGCCGCAGCCCCATCACCGTGCTATCCCACATCACGCGGCTGTCCACATCGATGGGAACACGGGCCTGAGGATCGCCGCGCTCGATGGCCACCATGGCGGTCACGATCTTGGTCAGGCTGGCGGGCGCCACCTCGCGGTGCTCGTCGTGGCCCCAGAGGACCGCACCAGAGGCCTCGTCCACGATAACCGCCATCTCGGCCGTGATGGCCGGGGTGGGCAGGGCGCGCACCTGCACCGGCGGGGCCGGCGCCCGTGTGGGCGTCACAGGGGGCGGCAACGGCGGGGTGGGGCTGACCAGCGGCAGCCAGGCGGGCTCCGCGGCGAAGGCCGGCCGGGCCAGTGGCTCGGCCGACTGCGCGGCGGTAGTGGCTAACGCGACGGGCGGGGACGCCGGCGCCTCTAGCTGCGGGCTAGAGCGTAGCACCGCTGCGCAGCCCGCCAGTAGCAGGAGCACTCCGGCCAGTCCAGCGAGCCCAGCGGCGCATCGCCCCGCCACGCCGGCACGTACGGTCCCGTACGTACGATCTGGTAGCGACGTCACCCCCCGAACCCCTCCCCCTGGCGGAGCACCGGAGCCGGTTGCCATTATAGGCGGTCCGTACGCCCGAGAGCACCGGCCGCCGCCCAGGCGGCGCTAGCGGCAGACGGACCGCCGTGGTATCGTCGGCGTCGATACACCCCCGGGGGGAGGCAGCCGTGGCCCAACCCGCCGACGCCCCACGTTCCGCCGACCCACTCTCCGCCCCCGCGAGCACGCCAGCGCCGCTCACTCCATGGCAGATGCTCGCCTATGCCGCCGGCGAGCTAGGCGCGGGGGCGTTCTACGCCTTCAACAACGCCGCGCTGCCGCTGTTCCTGCGCCCGCTGACGGGCAGCGACGTGCTGATCGGGCTGCTGAGCAGCACCCGGTCGATCGAGGGCGCCGTGGTACAGCCGCTGATCGGCGCGTGGAGCGATCGGGTGCGTACCCCGCTGGGCCGCCGGCGGCCGTTCATCCTCGCCACGGTGCCGCTCGCCGCGCTGCTGGTCGCCCTGACGCCCTTCGCGCCCTCGCTCGGGTGGGCCGTCTCGGCCATTGTGGTGTTCTCGCTGTGCTTCAACATCGCGGCCGACCCCTACCGCGCGCTGCTCGCCGACATCGCTCCCCTACACCAGCGCGGCACACTGAGCAGCGTGGCCACCGTGGTGCAGTTCGCCGGACAGGTGGCCACGCTGATCGCCACCGCCCAGCTGGGTGAGCGCGGCATCCCCCCCGTGGCGTTCGCCCTGGTGGCCGCGGTGCTCGTGGCCAGCTTCACAGTCACGCTCGTCGGGGTGCGGGAGCCCCCGCACGGCGCCGAACGCGAGCGGTTCACCCTGCACGAGTACGTCGCGAGCCTGCTGGCGTGTCGCGAGGCGCTGAAGTTCTTCGCGGGGCTGTTCGTGCTGTTCTTCGGCATGAACGCCGTGGTGCCGTTCCTGACCCTGTACGCGGTCAACGAGATCGGGGTCACGGAGGGCCAAGCGCTGCACCTCTTCGTGATCCTAGTGGCCATTACCGGCGCGCTCGCGGTGCCGTTCGGGCGGCTGGGCGACCGCGGCGAGCTGGTGCTGCCGGGCAGCGGAGGGCGCTGGCGTCTGCGCGTCGGCCCGGCGCCCGCGTACCGGCCGCTGCTCGCCCTGGGGATGGTGTGTCTCGCGGCAGCGGCGCTGCTGGGTACCGTGGCCCACGACCTGCCACACCTGGTGGCGCTGGAAGTGTTGGCCGGGGTGGGCAACGCGGCGCTGTCGGTGCTCTGGTGGCCGCTGCTCACCACGCTCATCCCGCCGGCGAAGACCGGGGTGTTCGCCGGCCTGAGCGCCACCGTGCAGTCGATCGCGCTGCCGGTCTCGGTGGTGCTGTCCGGCCTGCTGATCGACGCATTCGCCACCTACCGCGTGGCGTTCGTGATCCTGGGGGCGGCCGCGCTGGGCGCGCTGGCGATCCTGGGGCAGGTGCGGATCCCGCGCGCCGCGGTGGCGTCGGCCGTCTAGCCCCGGGCCGCCAGGCCAGAGCGCACCCGCGGCGGCCTACGCGCGGCGCGGCGGGCCGGGGCGCGAGCGGGGGGGCAGCGGCCGCGGCGCGCGGCCCCGCGGGTCCGGCGTGTCGCCGCCCAGCCGGTACGGCGGCACCTGCAGCGCGAACACGATGCTCAGCCGCTGGTCGGCCATGCGCGAGCTGAGCCGCGGGTCGATCTCGTCCAGCCGCAGGTTGGTGGTGATCACCGTCGGCAGCCGCGCGTTGTAGCGGTGGTTGATCAGCTGGTACAGCTTCTCCTGCGCCCACGGCGTGCTGCTGTGCGCGCCCAGGTCGTCGAGGATCAGCACCGGCGCCGTGCGGATCGCCTCGAACAGCTCATCGTAGCCCACGCGGCTGTCGGGGCTGTAGGTCGCCCGCAGGTGGTCGAGCAGGTCCGGCACCACCACGAAGTACGCCGGCTGGCCACGCTCGTGGCAGGCGTTGGCGATCGCCGCCGCCAGGTGCGTCTTGCCCGTGCCGTAGCTACCAGTGAGCACCAGCCAGCCGCTGGGCCGGCGCGCGAACTCCTGGGCCAGCTGGAGCGCCCGCGCCAGGTTCTGCACCCCCTCCTCGTCCAGCGCCATGCCGTGCGGGTCGAAGGTGGCAAAGGTCATCTCGGCCAGCAGCTCGGCGGCGTGCGTGCCGAGCCGCTGGAGGGTGGGCAACTGCCACTCCTCGACCACGCACACCTGCGACAGCGCCGGGTCGGCCAGCCGCGCGCGCAGCCGCTCGTCCAGCTCCTCCAGGCGGTGGTTGCTGGTCACCACCAGCGGCAGCTGGGCGTTGTAGCGGTAGTTGAGGATCTGGAACAGCTTCTCCTGCGCCCAGGGCGTACTGCTCTGCGTACCCAGGTCGTCGAGGATCAGCAGCGGCGTGGTGCGCACCGTCTCGAACAGCTCGTCGTAGGTCACCTCGCTCTGGGGGTGGAACGTGGCACGCAGGTGATCGAGCAGGTCCGGCACCACCTGGAAGATCACCGGCTCGCCGGCCGCCAGCCGCGCGTTGGCGATCGCCGCCGCCAGGTGGGTCTTGCCGCAGCCCGACGGGCCGAGCAGCACGAGCCAGCCGGTGGGCGCGGCGGCGTACTCCACGGCAGCCTGATAGGCGCGACGGAAGCGCTCGCGGCGCGGCGGCTCGGCGCTGCGGCCGTCCTTGACCAGGTTATCGAACGTCAGGCGCGTCAGCGGGCCCAGGTTGCTCAACCGCGCCAGGCGCTGGCGCCGCTGTTCGCGCAGCGCCTCGGCCCGGCAGGCGCACGGCACCGCCTTGCCGAAGTCGGGGTGGCCCACCGGCACCTCGCGCCGCACGAACCCCGCGTCGTGGCAGCGCGGGCAGCGCGGCGCCGGCTCGGCGGCCTCGGGCTCAGTGCTGGACGAGGTGTCCGTACTGGCCCTCGAGATAGCGTCGAGGATCGCGAGGCGCTTCAGGACGTCGGCCAGCGGCTCCACGTTCCCCCCTGCCCTGCGCGGCCCAGCGGTCGAGGATGCGGCGCACATAGCGCCAGTGGCGGCGGTTGTAGCTCACCGCCTCGCGGAACGCCTCCTCGATCCACTCGGGCGGATACGTCTCGGCGGCCTCCCGCAGCTCGTCGACCAGCAGCGGGGTGACCAGCCCGATGTTCTGCTCGTACAGCTCGAAGATCGTCGGGCACCGCGCCGGCTGGGGCGTGGCCGCCGTGGCCGGCGCCAGCACCAGTGGCACCTCGCCGCGCCGCACCCGCGCCACCAGCCGCCGCGCCGCCGGCGTGTTCAGGAACAGGCAGGTGTCCTCCCCAGCGCCGGGCGCGGCGTGGGCGGTGGCGCCCGTGACGCGTACCGGCAGCGCCAGCAGCACCCCGCGCGCCACGGCCAGCCGGATCCCCTCGGCCAGCGCGGCCTCCGCGCTGAGCCCGCCACAGGCCCGCAGACTGCGCTGCACGGCCGGGTCGGCGCGCAGCTCGCTCAGCCGCACCAGCCGCGGCGCGCTGCGCCGAGCGTCGAGCAGGCGCAACACGTGCAGGGTGACCTTCAGCTCGGCCAGGCTCTCCGTCTCCGCCAGCGGCCCGCACAGCCACTCGGTCGGCAGCCGCGTCACCGCCGGGCGATCGGGAAAGCCGGGCCAGGCCTGCATGGTACTCGTGCTCCCTCCCCCGCCGGGCTCACGCGCGCTCGACGCCGAGATCGACGAACTTAGTCAGTTTCTCCAGCCACAGCAGCGACACCTGGCCGGTGGGCCCGTTGCGGTGCTTGGCGACATGGATCTCGGCGATGCCCTTCTTCTCGGTGTCCTTGTCGTACACCTCCTCGCGGTAGATGAACAGCACCACGTCGGCGTCCTGCTCCAGGCTGCCGCTCTCGCGCAGGTCGGAGAGCATCGGGATGTGCGGCGAGCGGCTCTCCACCGCGCGCGACAGCTGGCTCAGCGCCACCACCGGCACGTTCAGGTCGCGCGCCAGCGCCTTGAGCGAGCGCGAGATCTCGCCGATCTCGTTCACGCGGTTGTCGCGGCCCGAGCCCTGGATCAGCTGGAGGTAGTCGATCACCACTAGGTCGAGCGTGATGTCGTGGTGCAGCCGGCGGGCCTTGGCGCGCAGCTCGGCGAGCGGGATGTTGGGCGTGTCGTCGAGGTAGATGGGCGCCGCGGCGAGGACACTGAGCGCCTCGGCCAGCTTGCGCCGCTCGGCCTGCCCGAGGGTCGCCTGGCGCAGGCGGCTGGAGTCGACGCCCGACTCGCTGAACAGCAGGCGCTGCGCCAGCTGGACCATCGACATCTCCAGGCTGAAGAAGGCCACCTTGGCGCCGAAGCGCACGGCGGCGTTGCGCGCCAGGCAGAGCGCGAACGACGACTTGCCCATGCTGGGCCGCGCGGCGACGATGATCAGGTCGGAGCGCTGCAAGCCACCCAGCAGGCGATCGAGGTCCTTGAAGTCCGTCGGGATGCCGCGCTCCAGGCGGTCGACGTCGGCGGTGAGCAGCAGCTGCTCCCAGTACTCGCGCAGCACGTCGGCCAGCTTGCGGAAGTCGCGGTGGCTGCGCCGCTCGGTAACGGCGAACAGCGCGCGCTCGGCCTCCTCCAGCGCGGCGTCGGTGTCCAGCGCCTCGTTGTAGCCCAGCGCGGCGATCTGCCCGGCCGCGCGGATCAGCCGCCGCCGCACCGCCGCCCGCTCGACGATGCGCGCGTAGCGCTCGGCGTGCAGCGAGGTAGGCACCACGGTGAGCAGCGCGGTCAGGTAGGCCAGCCCGCCGGCGGCCTCGTACCGCTCGGTGCGCCGCAGCTCGTCGGACAGCGTGACGATATCCACCGGCTCGCCGCGCTGGTGCAGGGCGAGCATGGCGCCGTAGATCAGCGCGTTGCGCTCGCGGTAGAAGTCCTCGGGGCGCAGGAAGGCGGCGATCGGCGCGATCGCGTCGCGATCGATCAACAGGCTGCCGAGGAGCGCCTCCTCGGCATCGGTGTTGTGCGGCGGCAGCGGCTCGCCGCTGCGCGGCAGGGACGGGTTCTCGACAGCCATCAGCGCCCAGCCACCCGCGCTCGACGCGCGTCCAGTCGCGGGGCCTCGCGGCCCGCGCAGGAAGGATGATGCCCGACGGCGCGGCGCCCGCGGTACGCCGCCGCGGTTGCAGTCGCCACACAGTGTAGCGCCCAGGGCGGCGGCGCCCGCCGACAGCCAGGCACGGGCCGCACCCGCCGGTAGTGTAGAACATCCGTCCGCTGGGCGCGAGCGACGGGGCTACTCGGCGGGCTCCACGCGCACCGTAACGGTGCTGGTGATGTCGCGCAGCAGCGTGACAGGGATGGTGTGGGTGCCCAGCTCGCGGATCGGCTCGTCCAGGTGGAGCTTGCGGCGGTCGAACGGCTGGCCCAGCTCCTTCTGGAGCGCGGCGGCGATATCCGCGGCGGTGATCGAGCCGTACAGGCGGTTCTGGGCGCCGACGCGTGCCTTGACCGTGACGGTGGTCGCGGCCAGCTTGGCGGCCAGCGCGCGCGCCTCGGCTTCCAGCTGGGCCTGGCGCCGGGCGGCGGCGGCCTTCTGGGCTTCCAGGTTCTTCAGCACGCTCGGCGTCGCTGGCAGGGCCAGCTTGCGCGGGATGAGGTAGTTGCGGGCGTAGCCGTCGGCCACGTCCTTGACATCGCCCGGCTGGCCCAGGCCCTTGACTTCTTCCTGCAACACGACCTTCATATGCCCCGACCTAGCAGCAGAGTTGGCGTCAATCGGGCGATTATACCGCAGGGGGGCCCTCCGCCAGCGTCGCCCCCGCGGGACGGTGGGAGTAGCCCCGACGCTCAGCGCGCCTGCTGCCGCTGGCTAGCCCACACCACCAGGAAGCCGGGGGCAGTGAGCAGCGGGAGCAGCAGGAACTGGAGATCGTGACCGGGGTCGAACGGCCGCTGGCCGCCGAGCGCCAACCCTACCTGGAACAGCACGATCAGCAGCAGCACGATCCAGGAGCCGAAGAATACCCGCGCGCCAATCCGCCAGAACGTCGCCATCGGAGTCCCTCCAGAAGCGTGATCCTTCGAGATGGGCACAGGATACGCGGCTTGGCCGCTGGCGGGCTGTGAGACGGCTACCACGCGCGCAGTGAACCGGGTCTCATGCTACTCCCGAGTACGTCGCGCGGGGGCCCGACGCCTCGCAGCAGCCGGCCACGAGGAGGACGGCTCGCGCCGCAGAGGGAGGTAGCATGCCGTTGGCCGGACGGGGCTCAGGCCGGGCGGGGGCGACGGTCGCGCACGCGGCGCGCCTTCAGCTCGAACCGCGGCAGGCTGCCCACAGGCACCGCGCGCACCCGCGGCCGGAAGCCCAGCGCGACCCACAGCTCGCGCGTCACCGCCTCGCAGATCACCTGCGGCTCGCCGCGCGCCACCTCCAGCTGCAGCTCCAGCTCGTCCATCGCCCGCTCCTGGTACACCTCGACGGCGAACTCGTCGACCTCGCCGAACCGCCGTACCAGGTTCTCGATGGCACTGGGGAACACATTCACGCCGCGCACGGTGAGCATGTCGTCCACGCGGCCCAGGATGCCGCCCTCCAGCCAGCGGAAGGTGCGCGAGCCGCGGTGGTCGCGCGCCACCCGCACGCGGTCGCCCGTGCGGTAGCGCAGCACGGGGCAGCCGGCGCGGCCCAGGTTGGTGAGCACCAGCTCGCCCTCGTCGGCCGGCGCGCCGGTTGCGGGGTCGAGCACCTCGACGATGAACTCGGCCTCGTTGACGTAGATACCGCCCGGCTCCTCATACGCCTCGAAGCTGTGCGCCCCGACCTCGGTCGCGCCCGCGTGGTCGATGCAGCGCGCGCCCCAGGCCTGCTCGATGCGCCGCTTGGTGCTGGGAATGTTCGCCCCGGGCTCGCCGGCGTGGATGGTCAGTCGCACGGCGGTAGCGCTGGGGTCGAGGCCCTGCTCGCGCGCCACCTCCGCCAGCCGCAGGGCGTAGGTCGGCGTGCAGACCAGCACGGTGACCTCGTGGTCGCGGAGCATCTGGAGCCGCTGCTCGGAGGTCTGGCCGCCGCCCGCGATGACCATCGCGCCGAGCCGCTGGGCGCCCTCGAACGCCGCCCAGAACCCGATGAACGGGCCGAAGGAGAAGGCGCAGAACACGCGGTCCTCGGCCGTGACGCCCGCGGCGCGGTACACGAAGCCCCAGCAGCGTAGCCACCAGTCCCAGCTCTCGGGGGTGTCGGCGAGGCGCAGCGGCTTGCCGGTCGTGCCGCTGGTCTGGTGCAGGCGCGTGTAGGCGCTGGGGGGGTAGGTGTGGAACGTGCCGTAGGGCGGGTGCGCCGCCTGGTCGGCGACCAGCTCGTGCTTGTGGGTGAACGGGAGGTGGCGCAGGTCGTCGAGGGTGCGCAGGTCGGCGCCGCAGGTCAGCCCCACCGCGCGCAGGCGCGGGCCGTAGAAGCGGTTGTGGGCCAGCAGGGTGTCGAGCAGCGGGCGCAGCCGCGCGAGCTGGTGGGCCTCCAGCGCGGCGCGGTCGGCGGTCTCCAGCGCACGGTCGTAGTAGAGCGTCTCCACACGCGGTCTCCGCGGACAGGCTACCCGTGATGATAGCGCGGCCGCCCGCGAGCGCGTAGGGCGCCGCCAGCGCCGCGCGGGGCGCATACGGGGGATTCGCCAAAATAGGTCCCTCGTGGCGGCACGCACGCGGGCCAGGTTGCTATAGAATGCGCAATGAGTTGCCGGCGGGGCGCCAGGGCCTCGCCGGGGAGGAGCCGCGTGTCGCGCGCCGCCGTGCCCATCCGCCTCGAACGCTCGGTGCTGGCCGTGCCGGGCGCCAACCCGCGCATGCACGCCCGCGCGGCCGCCGCGGGCGCCGACCTGGTGTTCCTCGACCTCGAGGACGCCGTGGCGCCCAGCGAGAAGGAGGCCAGCCGCGCGCTGGTGGCGCAGTCGCTGCGCGCCCTCGATTGGGGCCGTACCACGCGCGCCTTCCGCATCAATGGGCTCGATACGCCGTGGTGGTACCGCGACCTGATCGAGGTGGTCGAGGCGGCCGGGGACGCGCTCGACTGCGTGATCGTACCGAAGGTCAATCGCCCCGAGGATGTATGCACCGTGGCGGCGCTGCTGGCCAGCATCGAGCAGTACCGCGGCTTCTCGCGGCCGATCGGGATCGAGGCGCAGATCGAGACGGCGCAGGGCCTGGTGGCGGTCGAGGCGATCGCCGCGTGCAGCGACCGGCTGGAGGCGCTGGTGTTCGGCATGGGCGACTACGCGGCGTCCATGCGCATGCCGCTGGCCTTGATCGGCGTGCCGGACGCCCACGACACGCTGTACGGCAGCGACCGCTTCCACTACGCGCTGCACCGGCTCGTGGCCGCCGCGCGGGCGCACGGGTTGCGCGCGATCGACGGCCCCTACGCGGCCATCCGCGATCTGGACGGCTTCCGGCGCGCCTGCCAGGTGGCGCTGGCGCTCGGCTTCGACGGCAAGTGGTGCCTGCACCCCGACCAGGTGCCCGTGGCCAACGCCGTGTTCGCGCCGAGCGCCGAGGAGATCGCCTGGGCGCGGCGGGTGCTAGACGCCTACGCGGCGGCCGCCGCCGAGGGCCGCGGGGTGCTCACGGTCGACGGCCATATGGTCGACGCCGCATCGCTGCGGATGGCCCAGAGCGCGCTGGAACGAGCCCGGCGGGCCGGGCTGCTGCCCGCCGCGGAGCCAGCGCGGGGCAGCGAAGAGGGGCGCCGATGAACGGGGATCCGCGCTACGCCGCGGTGGGCGCGGGCGATGTGGCGCTGCCGACCTTCGCCCCCACGGTGCGCGCCGCGCTGGCCGCCGACGGCTGGCTGTTCGCCGAGCTGCCGGGCGGGCTCACCCTGGAGGGGCTGCGGGCGAGCGGCGCGCCGTTCAAGGGCGAGCGCTACTTCACCCGCTTCGCCCACGAGACCGTGGAGTACGCCACGGTGGCGGCGCAGGTGGCCTACCGGCCGGCGCTACTGCCGGGCACGCTGGGGCTGCGCTTCGAGGACGCGCTGGCGCGGGTGGCGCGCCTGACCGACCACCTGCCCGCGGGCGTGGTGGCCACCGCCGCGCCGGCCGCCGCGTACGTCTGGTTGTTCGAGGCCCACTACGCGCGCTACGGCGCCTACCCGTTCGTGCAGTGCTACACCTGGGCCGTGGACTGCTACCAGCAGCGGGCGCACCTGGTGGTGGGGGTGTTCGGGCGGCACCGGCCGCTGCTGGTGGCGCCCCACACCGAGGGGTACGGCGCGGGCGTGGGGCTGTGGCCGCTGCTGCTGCCTGGCGCGGTCGCCGACTTGCTATGGCCGCTAGCCCCGCGCCGGGCGGCCCCGCCGCGATGAGCTCGTCTCCGTCGTCATGATCGTCTCGCTGCGCGGCATCTACCGCGGCCGCACGGCCGAGGGCATCATCGTCGAGGTGGGCGGGGTCGGCTACGAAGTGATCCTGCCGCCGATCGTCGAGCAGGCGCTGGGCGAGCTCACCGAGGGCCGCGAGCTGGACCTGCGCATCGCCTACTACGCCACCCGCGACCAGCCGGTACCGGTGCTGTTCGGCTTCACCCGCGACGAGGAGCGCCAGTTCTGGGAGCTGCTGCGCTCGGCGCCCCAGGTCGGGCCCAAGAGCGCCGCCCGCGCCATGGTGCTGCCCATCAACCGCATCGCCCAGGCCATCCAGGAGGGCAACCGCGAGCTGGTGGACAGCCTGCCGGGCATCTCGGCGCAGGGCGCGGACAAGATCATCGCCAGCCTGCGCAAGAAGGTAGCGCGCTTCGCCACGCTGAGCGACGCCGAGGTGGTGGCGCCCCCGCCGCCGCGCAGTGACGAGGAGCTGGAGCGGCTGGCGGTGGCGTTCCTGGTCGAGATGGGCGTCAAGCGCGCCGATGCCGCGCGCGACGTAGCCCGCCTGCGCCAGCAGCGCCCCGAGCTGCATACAGTGGAAGACTTGGTTATGGAATACTTCCGGAAGACCCGCTAGCGCGCGCCCGGGCCCGACCGCGAGCGCGCGGGAGCTAGGACGACACGAGCAGCATGGCCCAGAACCGGCTCGTCTCACCGCAAGGCAGCCCAGAGGACGAGGGCTACCAGGCGCTGCGCCCCGCGCGGCTGGCCGCTTTCGTGGGGCAAGACGCGCTCAAGGAGCGCCTGGCCATCGCCATCCACGCGGCCCGCGAGCGCGGCGAGTACCTCGAGCATGTGCTGTTCCATGGCCCGCCCGGGCTGGGCAAGACGACGCTCGCCCACATCATCGCCGCGGAGATGGGCGGCAAGCTGGTCACCACCAGCGGCCCGGCGCTCGAGAAGACCGCCGACCTGATGGGGATCTTGACCAACCTGGAGGCGGGCGACGTGCTGTTCGTCGACGAGATCCATCGCACCCCGCGCGCCATCGAGGAGTACCTCTACCCGGCGATGGAGGACTTCGCGGTCGACTTCGTGCTGGACAAGGGGCCCTACGCCAAGGCGATCCGCCTGACGCTCAAGCCGTTCACGCTGGTGGGCGCCACCACGCGCGCCGGGCTGATCTCGGGGCCGCTGCGTGACCGCTTCGGGCTGTACTTCCACCTCGACTTCTACAGCCCGGAGGCGCTGGCGAGCATCGTCGCCCGCTCGGCCAGCATTCTCGGCGTGGACATCACGCCCGAGGCCACGATGGAGATCGCCCGCCGCGCCCGCGGCACCCCGCGCATCGCCAACCGCCTGCTGCGCCGCGTGCGCGACTTCGCCCAGTACCACGGCGCCCCGCGGATCGACAGCGCCGTGGCCCACGCCGCGCTGCTCAAGGAGGGCGTCGACGAGCTAGGCCTCGACGAGCTGGACCGCAAGGTGCTCACCGCCCTCATCACCCGCTACGGCGGCGGGCCGGTGGGGATCGAGGCGCTGGCCGCCACCATCCAGGAGGAGGTGGACACGCTGGAAGAGGTGGTCGAGCCGTACCTGCTGTACGAGAACTTCCTGATCCGCACGGCGACCGGGCGCAAGGCGACCCCAAAGGCGTACCAGCACCTGGGCCTGCGCCCGCCCGCGCCGCCCGCGCAGCCCGCCCTGCCGCTGGAGTAGGCCACGCGGGCCGCATCCGAGGAAAGGGGACCAGAGCCATGTCGCGCACGCTGCTGGCAATCGTGCTGGCGAGCGGCCTCCTCGGTTTCGGCTGTGGGGCGCCCGCAGCCACCCCGCCGCGTACCGAGGGCGCCGCCGCCCCGGGCGCGCCTACCGAGGCCGTGTCGGCTCCCGTGGCGGACGCACCGCCACTGACAACAGTGCAGGTCGCCAGCGTGGGCGCGGTCTCCGACGTCGGGCTGTACGTGGCCATGGACCGCGGCTACTTCGCGGCCGAGGGCCTCCAGGTCGAATTGTCGCCGACCGACGGGATCTCGCGCATCATCTCGGCGTTGAGCACCAACCAAGTCGACGTGGCCGGCGGGACGGGCGGCGCAGCCCTATTCAACGCGTTCTCGCGTGACATCCCCGTCAAGCTCGTGGCCGACAAGGGGCGGCTCGCACCGGGCTTCGGCTACTTCGCGCTCACCGTGCGCCAAGATCTCATCGACAGCGGCCAGGTGCGCAGCATCGCCGACCTGCGCGGGCGTATCCTCGCGGTCAATCTGCTCAACACGGGCAGCATCGGCGAGCGGCTCGCCGACATAGCGCTCGCGCGCGGGAACCTGACGCGCGACGACGTCAGCCTGATCGATCTGACTTACAACGATATGACGGTCGGCTTTGGCAACCGCGGCATCGATGCGGCGATCCAGCTCGAGCCCATGGTTACCGCGGCGGTCGCGCGTGGGCTTGCCACCCGCTTCCTCACCTTGGATGAGGTCTCGCCTGACCATCAAGTGGGCGTGTTGATGTACGGCCCGCGCTTCGCGGCTAGCGAGGAAGGCTACCGCTTCCTGGTCGCCTATCTGCGCGGCGTCCGCGACTACCAGAACGCGTTCACGCACGGGCGGGATCGGGCCGCGATCATCGAGATCCTCACGCGCTACAGCACCGTGAAAGACCCCGCGCTGTACGACCTCATGGTCATGCCCGCGTTCAATCCGGATGGATATGTCAACCGGGCGAGCATCCAGGCCGACTACGACTACTACCGCGCGCGCGGCTTCATCCAACAGGACGTAGGGCTGGACAGCGTCGTCGACGACCGCTACGTCGACTACGCGCTCCAGCGCCTGGGCCGCTACCAGCCCCCGTCCTAGCGGGCGCCGAACAGGCGCGCCGCCTGCTCCTCGATGCCCGGCATCACCCACGGCGTGCGGCGCGCGGGCGGCGCGAAGCGGAGGCCGTCCATGCCCGGCTGCACGCCCGCGATCTCGAGCTGGAACGGCGTCAGGTACTCGATCTGGCCGCTGCGGCTGAGCCGGAACGGGCGGTCGTGGCCCGGGTAGATGATGTCGGCCATCGCCGCCACGCGCTGGATGCTGCGCCGCGCCTGCTCCTCGTTCCAGAACACCAGGGGGTTGATACCCGTCTCGATCACGTAGGCGTAGTGCAGCGCGTCACCGGTGATCACCGCCAGGCCGCCCTCGGTTTCGACCGTGACGCCGATGCTGCCGGGCGAGTGGCCGGGCATGTTCACGATCCCCACGCCCGGCGCCAGCTCCACGCCCTCGTCGACCTCGCGCACCTGCTGACGCTCGATGATCGCGCCGGTCCATTGCGGCGTGGCCCAGTCGTTCCGGTGGGGCCGCTGGGCGTAGCGGCGCTCTAGGGTGTGCAACACGATCGGCGCGTGCTCGAACAGGTCGAGGTTCTGGATGTGGTCCCAGTGAGCGTGCGTCAGCACCACCAGGTCGATGTCGGTCTCCCGGAGCCCGCGGCGCGCCAACGCTTCCTGCAAGAAAGTCCGCCGGCCTACGTGGGCCGGGTCGACCAAGATGCGCGTCGGGCGGTCCGCGGCGCTGGGGACCTCGACCAACACGACCGAGCAGAAGGCGGCGAGCCCGACGTTGGTATTCAGGCCGTAGCCGTCGAGTAGCACGTCGATGGTGGGACGCTGAGCCATCGGCACCGTACCTCCGTTTCCCCAGGCGGGAGCTGTCTCGCGCGGCCATACTATAGGCCACCGCGGGCCGGCGCCAGCGGCCGCGCCGCGCGCGTGCTATACTGCCGCCCGCCGGCGGCGCTCGGGGCGCGCTACCGCTGAGCGCCTGCCCAGCAGTGGCGGCGGGAGGTGATGCGCGTGCCTAGGCAGACAGGCTCCCAGCTGTTCGCCGCGATGGTCCGCGGCTACGGGCTGCAGGCCGTCTTCTTCGTCCCGACCATCCTGTACCCTGCCCTGGCGGCCATGGAGGGCTGGGGGATCAGGCGCGTGATGACGCACGGCGAGAAGGCCGCCGCGTACATGGCCGACGGCTACGCCCGCGCCGCCCGCCGGCCCGGCATCGCCATGGCCCAGATGGTCGGTGCCGCGAACCTGGCGGCGGGGCTCAAGGACGCCTTCCTGTACGGCGCGCCGGTCATCGCCATCACCGGCGGGCCCGACCCCCAGCACCGCCACCGCGGCGTGTACCAGGAAGCCGACGACCGCGCACTGTTCGGGCCCCTGACCAAGTGGCAGGCACGCGTCGATCGAGTCGATCGCTTGCCCGACCTGCTGCGCCAGGCGTTCCGCGTCGCCGTCTCGGGTATCCCGGGGCCGGTGCACCTGGAGCTGCGCGGCCACATGGGCCAGGTTCTCGAAGAGGAGGCCGACCTCGACCTGGTGATCGAGGAGGCGTTCGCCACCTACCCGCCGTTTCGGCCCGTCGCCGAGCCCGAGCGGCTCCGCGCGGCGCTAGCGGCGCTCCACCGCGCCGAGCGCCCCGTGCTCGTGGCCGACGCGGGCGTGATCGTCTCCGACGCCGGCCCGGAGGTCGTGGCCCTGGCCGAGCGGCTGCGCATCCCGGTGGCCACCTCGCTCGACGCCAAGGAGATCATCCCCGCCACGCACCCGCTGGCTATCGGCGTGGCCGGCACCTACTCGCGCTGGTGCGCCAACCGGCTGCTGCGCGAGGCCGACCTGGTGTTCTTCATCGGCAGCACCACCGCCAGCCAGGTAACTGCGCACTGGCAGTGCCCACCGCTGGGCACCCGCACGATCCAGCTGCACATCGCGCCCGAGGAGATCGGCCGCAACTACGCGGCGCCGCTCGGCCTGTGCGGCGACCCGAAGGCGACCTTGCAGGCGCTGCTCGCCCTGGCCGACGAGGGGCCGCCGCGCACCAGCTGGCTGAGCCGCGCCGAGCAGGTGGTAGCCGAGTGGCGAGCCGAGCAGGCGCCGCGCCGCCAGTCCGACGCGCGCCCCATGCGGCCCGAGCGGCTGTGCTGGGAGCTAAGCGCCTGGCTGCCGCCCGATGCCGTGCTGGTCTCCGACACGGGCCACGCGGGTATCTGGACGGGTACCATGGTCGACCTCCAGCACCCCACGCAGCGCTACCTGCGCGCGGCCGGTTCGCTCGGCTGGGCGCTGCCCGCCGCGCTGGGCGTCAAGTGCGCGCTGCCCGACCGGCCGGTGGTGTGCTTCACGGGCGACGGCGGCCTCTACTACCACCTGGCCGAGCTGGAGACGGCTGTGCGCTACGGCCTGGCCGTCGTGGTGGTCGTGAACAACAACCGCGCGCTCAGCCAGGAGATCTGGTCGATCAACGAGGCCTACGGCGGCGACCACGCCGGGCGCGGCGCGGAGATGTGGATGTTCGAGGAGATCGACCTGGCGCGCGTGGCCGAGCGGCTCGGCTGCCTGGGGCTGCGCGTCGAGCACCCGGCGGAGGTGCGGCCGGCGCTCGATGCGGCCCTGGCGGCCGGGCGGCCAGCGGTGGTCGATGTGGTGACCGACGTGGCGGCGGTGGCTGACCGCGTGCGCTGGTAGCCCCCCGCATCCCTTCGGCTCGGGCACCAGCGTGGCCCAGCAGGGGCGGCGTGCTGTTCCGATCCGCACGCCCACGGGGTAGCGGACTATCTACTCAGTCGCTCCCGGGTAGGCCCCACGGTCCGCCCATCGGCTACGGCGGCAAGGCGCCCCTGTTATTCCTTGCGGGGAATACGGCTGCCACACGCCGGTGCATGACCTCATGGGCGCTCGCCCGGCGCGCTGTCCATCGGCTGCAGGGACAGGTGGGCTGTGCCTCCGGAGCGGGGCACAGGTACGCGACGAGCGGGGCATGGCCGTAGTATCGCGAGCACCTGCCCAGCGCCGGAGCGCGCTAGGCGTCGTCGGCCATGCCGGTGGTGCTGCGGGCCAGCGACCGCGGGTCGCGCGGCGTCCAGCGGCCCGCCTCGACCGTGGCCAGAAAGTCGGCGACGAGCTGGTTGAACAGCGCGGGCTCCTCCAGGTTGCACGTGTGCCCCGTGCGTGGAAGGATGGCCAGCGCGGCGGTGGGGATGGTGCGCTTGAGCATGAGGGCCGGCTCCAGGCAGCCCTCGTCCTCGTCGCCCACGATCAGCAGCGTGGGCACCTGGAGCTGGCGCAGCGAGTCGGTGAGGGCGTAGAGGGAAGGCCGCTCGCGCTGCACGCCGCGCATGGTCAGCGCGGCCCCTCGGGAATCGTGCTCGGCCAGCTGGCGCGCGAACTCGGCCCAGCCGCGCGGATCCTTGTTCTGGAACTGCACGCGCGCCGGGCCGACGGCGTAGCGCTCGGCGACCCGCGCCGCCCCCTCGCTCTCGAAAGCGCGGGCGGTCAGCTCGGCCTCGCGGCGGAACGCCTCGCGGCGCTCGGGCTGCGCGCCGTACCCCGCGCCGGCGACGACCAGCGCCCGCGTGCGCGCCGGCTGCTGGAGGCCGAGGTGCAGGGCGCAGAAGCCGCCCATCGACAGCCCCACCACGTACGCCTGGGCGATGCCGAGGTGGTCGAGCACAGCGCGGGCGTCGTCGACCGCGCGCTGCTGCGAGTACGCTGCGGGGTCGGTGGGCACGTCGGACGGCGGGTAGCCGCGGGCGTTGTAGGCGATGCAGCGGTAGCGGCGGCTGAAGTAGCGCACCTGCGGCTCCCAGCTACGGTAGTCGCCGGCGAACTCGTGGATGAACAGCAGCGGGAAGCCGGTGCCCGTTTCCTCGTAGTACAGCCGGACGCCGTCGACGGCGGTCGCGAACGGCATAGCCCCTCCCTCAGCGGCCCGGCAGCGGCCGCTCCTGGCTCAGCCCGGCGATGGCCAGCGCGAGCGCGTCGGTCACGTCGGCGCGCACGCGCTGCGGCGGCAGCTGGCACAGCTGGAACACCATCCGCTGCACCTGCTCCTTCGAGGCGCGGCCGTTGCCCGTGAGCCGCTGCTTGACCGTGCTGGCGGTCAGCGAGCGCAGCGGCACACCGTGCTGGTGCACCGCTAGACACAGCACGCCGCGCATGTGCGCCATCAGCAGCGCCGACTTCGGGTGCCCCGGCGCGGTGTAGATATCTTCTAGTACGACCAGGTCTGGCCGCTGGGCACCCAGCACCCGCGCGAACGCGGCGAAGCCCTGCGCCAGCCGCGCCTCCAGGGGAGCCGTCGGAGCGGGCGCGATGAGCCCGGCGTCCACGAGCTGCACGCGACCGCCCGCGTTGGTCGCCAGCGCCCAGCCCGTGCGCACCAGGCCAGGGTCGACGCCGAGCACGCGCAGCGGCGTGCTGGCCGCGCCCTCGCGCGTGCTCGGCAGCGAGAGCGAGAGGCGAGACATCATCCGCGGTCCCCGGGCTAGGCAGCCAGCGCACACGTCTTCCGTGGCGCTACTGGGATGGTGGCGCACGGCACAGCGGCTCGGCAAGTCGCGGTATCGTGACACCCGCTGGCTGCCCGCTCGCTGCGGCTGCCACGCGGGCCCGCCGCGGCTCAGCGCACCGCCGGCTCCGTGAGGCGCAAGAGGCGCGCCGCGGTGGCGCCGAGCACGGCGGCTTCCGCCTCGGGAGCAAGGCCGGCCTGCCGCACGGCGGCCACGGGGTCGTCGGGGCCCATGTCGAACGGGTAGTCGCTGCCCAGCAGCACGCGCTCGGCCCCCGCCACCTGGACGAGGAAGCGCAGCGCGGCCGGCGCGTGCACGATGGTGTCGTAGTACAGGCGCGCCAGGCTGTCGGCCGGCGCGCCGCGCAGCTGTGCCTTCGGCTCGGGGCGCTTGCGCCAGCCGTGCAGCAGCCTCCCCTGCTGGTAGGGGATGAAGCCGCCGCCGTGGGCGAAGCAGCAGGTGAGCCGTGGGTGGCGCTCCAGCACGCCGCCGAACACCAGCGAGGCGATGGCGATCGAGGTATCGGTCGGGTTGCCGAGCAGGTTGTGCAGGTAGTAGCTGCCCAGCCGATCCTGCGCGCATACGCGGTCGGGGTGCACGAACAGGAACGCGCCCAGCTCCTCGGCGGTGGCCCACACGGGCTCGAGCGCGGGCCAGTCGAGGTTGCGGCCGTCGATGTTGGTGCCCAGCGCCGCGCCGCGCAGGCCCAGCTCGGTCAGCGCGTGGCGCAGCTCGGCGGCGGCCAGCTCGGGCGCCTGGAGCGGCAAGGTGGCCAGGCCGACGAAGCGCGTGGGGTGCTGGCGGCACAGCGCGGCCAGCTCCTCGTTCTGGATGCGGGCGAAGCGCTGCGCCACCTCGACGGGCAGGTAGTAATAGTACGTGAACGGCACGACGCTCAGCGCCTGGACCTCCACGCCCACGGCATCCATGTCGGCGAGACGCCGGGCGATGTCCCAGCCGCCAATGGGAAACGGCTGGTAGATCCCCGTGCCGGTCCACAGCTCGGCCCAGTCGCCGTGGCGCGCGTGCAGGCGCGGGGCGTGCTCGGGCGCGGCTTCCTGCAGCCGCGCCATCATCCGCTCGGTGAGTACGTGGGCGTGGATGTCGACGCGCATGGCCCTTCCCCCCGGAGATGCGCAAGCGCGGGATCGCGAGGCCGCGAGCCGGGCGGCGGGAGGCGCGGTGCCCGGCCCGCCGCTCCGCGGGCGCTCTAGTCGTTCTCGGCCACGAGGTTCCAACGCTCGGGTGCGCGCCAGATGGCACTGAGGGCGAGGCTGCGCACGGCGGGCAGTTCCTTCGGCAGGCGGTCGTACAGGCCGATGAACAGCTCGTCGTGCGCTAGCAGCTCGGCCTTCCACTCCTCGCGGTCGATGGCCATGAGCTGGTCGAACTGCTCGCGCGTGAAGTGCTCGAGGCCGCGCCAGTCGAGGTCCTCATAGCGCGGCATCCAGCCGATGGGGCTCTCGATAGCGCCGGCCTTGCCGTGCACGCGCTCGACGATCCAGCGCAGCACGCGCATGTTCTCGCGGAACCCGGGCCAGATGAAGCGGCCCTGGGCGTCCTTGCGGAACCAGTTGACGGCGAAGATGCGCGGCGGGCTCTTCAGCCGGCGGCCGAAGCTGAGCCAGTGGTTGAAGTAGTCGGCCATGTGGTAGCCCGTGAAGGGCAGCATGGCCATCGGGTCGCGGCGCACCACGCCCACCTGGCCCGTGATAGCCGCGGTGGTCTCCGAGCCCATCGTGGCCGCCATGTACACGCCGTAGGTCCAGTTGAACGCCTCGACCACCAGGGGGATGGTGGTGGCGCGACGGCCACCGAACACGAAGGCGCTGATGGGCACTCCGTCCGGATCTTCCCAGGCGGGATCCATCGAGGGGCATTGGCTGGCGGGCACGGTGAACCGCGCGTTCGGGTGCGCGGCCAGCCGGCCGCAGTCGGGGGTCCAGTGCTCGCCGCGCCAGTCGATCAGCTCGGGCGGCGGCTCCTTGGTCATGCCCTCCCACCACACGTCACCGTCCGGTGTGAGGGCGACGTTGGTGAAGATGACGTTGCCCCACAGGGCGGCCATGGCGTTGGGGTTGGTCTCGGCGGAGGTGCCGGGCGCCACGCCGAAGAAGCCGGCCTCGGGGTTGATGGCGTACAGGCGCCCGTCGGGCCCGGGCTTGATCCAGGCGATGTCCTCGCCCACGGTGCGGACCTTCCAGCCGGTCATGGCGTCGGGCGGGATGAGCATCGCCAGGTTCGTCTTGCCGCAGGCGCTGGGGAACGCGCCGCCGAGGTAGGTCTTGGTGCCGTCGGGCGCCTCGATGCCGGCAATCAGCATGTGCTCGGCCAGCCAGCCCTCATCGCGAGCCATCACCGAAGCGATGCGCAGCGATAGGCACTTCTTGCCCAAGAGGGCGTTGCCGCCATAGCCGCTGCCGAACGACCAGATGCTGCGCTCCTCGGGGAAGTGGACGATGTACTTGTGCTCGCGATTGCACGGCCAGGGAACGTCCTGCTGGCCGGGGGCGAGCGGCATACCGACGGAGTGCAGGCAGGGGACGAAGTCGCCGTCGGCGCCGAGCACGTCGTACACCTTGCGGCCCATGCGGGTCATGATGCGCATGCTCACGACCACGTAGGGCGAGTCGGTGAGCTGCACGCCGATCTGGGCGATGTGCGAGCCGAGCGGCCCCATGCTGAACGGCACCACGTACATGGTGCGCCCACGCATGCAGCCGTCGAACAGGCCGATCAGCGTGGCTTTCATCTCCTTGGGATCGACCCAGTTGTTGGTGGGGCCGGCATCCTCGCGGCGCGTGGTGCACACGAAGGTGCGGTCCTCCATGCGCGCCACATCGGACGGGTCCGAGCGCGCCAGGAAGCTGTTGGGGCGCTTATTGGGGTTGAGGCGGATGAACGTGCCGCTGGCCACCATCTCCTCGCACAGGCGGTCGTACTCCGCCTGCGAGCCGTCGCACCAATGCACGCGGTCGGGCTTGCACAGCTCGACCATCTCCTGCACCCACGCCCGCAGCTTCGGGTGGGTTACATACGCCGGGCACTCGACCTTGCTGGCTTCCTGGACCATTCGGCTTCCCTCCACTCCATCGTTCGGGAACCGCCCGCTGCCACCACGCCCCGCCGAGGCAGGAAGCGGCGCGCCATTCGCCAGGGGACACCGCACCATGGCGCGCGGGCGCCACGGTCACTGCCTGAAGTTTACATCCTCCACGCGACGGCCGCGCACCCGTGCGCCGTAGGCTTACTCCCGAGCGGGCCCAGCGGCTTCGGGCGGCCCCACGGGCGCCCAGGGGAGCGTGAAGTGGACCGCACAGCCGCGCCCGCGGCCGGGCGAGGTGGCCCAGATGCGCCCGCCGTGCGCCTCGACGATCCCGCGTGCCACGTACAGGCCGATGCCGCTGCCCTCGATGTCCGACTCCGCGACATCCGGGGCCCGGTAGAAGCGCTCGAACAGCCGCGGCAGGTCGCCTGGGTCGGCGCCGCGGCCCTCGTCGGCCACGGTCACGCGCAGCTCCTGGCGGTCGCCCGCCACGGTGATGGTGATCGGGGTGCCCGGCGGCGAGAACTTCACGGCGTTGGACAAGAGGTTTTCCAGCACGGCTTCCAGGCGCTCGGCATCCCAAGCGGCCTCGCGACCACTCTCGGGCCCGCGCTCGATGCGCAGGCGCTCCACCACGGCAGGGTCGGTACGCTCCAGCACGTGGGCGAGGATGGCGTCGAAGCTGGTCGGGCCGCGCACGATCTCGAAGCGGCCCAGGCGGATGCGCGAGACATCGAGCATCTGAGAGGTCAGGTCGGCCAGCCGAGTCGCCTGGGCATCGATCTGCTCCAGGCCGCGGCGCAGGCGCTCCAAATCGGGCGGCTCCTGGTCCAGGTGACGCGCCAACAGCTGGGCCGTGCCCTTGAGGCTGGTGAGCGGGTTGCGCAGGTCATGCGTGAGGGTCAGCAGGAACTCGTCCTTGAGCGTTTCCAGGCTGGCGACAAAGTATTCCAACCCGACCATCATCGCGCTGTCGATAGTGTCGTTGAGCAGCAGCTGCGCGGCCAGCACGTCGTCGACCGGCACGCTCGGCGGCAGGGCGTCGCAGAACGCGCGCGAGATCTCCTGCCGCAGCAGCCGGAACTCGACCACGACCTCAGCCGGCTGGAGCCCTTGCTGGCTGCGCGCGGTGGCGTGGTCGCGCGCCGCCTGCACCACCGTGGGGTATTCCTGCGGTGGGTCGCCCTGGGGCTCCTCCGTGAGGGTGGCCAGCGCATCGACAATCGCGTCGTACAGCGTCGGGATGTGGTCGGCCACCGCGTGCTCGCGCCGGCCCTGGTGGAACGGCTGCCGCGCGGTCACGTCGAGCCAGCGGTCGAGAATCTCGTCGCGCCGCGTGCGCAGCACAGCCACAGCCAGGCCGAGGTCGGCCCGGCGCGCGTAGTGCTGGGCCCGCTGCGAGGCCTCGACGTCCGAGGAGGTCATCCGCTGCCAACTCCCCGTTGTGCCGCTCGCCAGGCGCCACGGCGGCCCGGCGCGGGATCGCGAAGCTGCGCCGCAGTATACCAGAAATCGCGCCGGCGCACTGGCCGCCGCGGGCGCTGTTGTGCTACCCTGCGGAGCACACGACGAAGCACCTGGGGGCGCGCGGCCGGCACGATGCGGCCGGGCGCGCCGGCGAGCGGGAGGGCACCATGGCGACCAACGGGCGACTGGCCGGGCGGGTGGCCATCGTGACGGGCGGCGGCAAAGGCATCGGCGCGGTGTACACCGCCGGGCTGGCGCGCGAGGGGGCGCGCGTGGTAGCCGCCGATATCGACGGCGCGGCCGCCGAGGCGCAGGTGGCCCGGCTGCGCGCCGAGGGCGCCGACGCGCTCGCGGTCCAGGTCGATACGGGCGACGCGGCCAGCGTGGAGGCGATGGTGCGCGCCACGGTGGAGCGCTTCGGCGGGCTGGACATCCTGGTCAACAACGCCGCGCTGTACACCGCCCTGCTGCCCAAGCGCCCCTTCTGGGAGCTGGACGAGGCGAGCTGGGATCGCGTGCTGCGCGTCAACGTCACGGGGCTGTGGCTATGCGCGCGGGCAGCGCTGCCCCACCTGCGGGCCAGCGGGCGCGGCCGCATCATCAACATCGCCTCGGCTACCGTGATGGCCGGCACGCCCGGGTTCCTGCACTACGTCGCCTCCAAGGGCGCGGTGATCGCCCTCACGCGAGCCATGGCGCGCGAGGTGGGCGACTTCAACATCACGGTCAACGCCATCGCCCCGGGCCTCACCGCCAGCGAGACAGGCAAGGCGGTGCAGAGCCAGGAGGAGCTGGAGCGGCCGCTCGCCCAGCGCTGCCTGAAGCGCGTGCAGGTGCCCGAGGACCTGGTCGGCGCCGTGATCTACCTCGCGTCGGACGACGCCGCCTTCGTCACCGGGCAGACGCTGGTCGTCGACGGCGGCGCGGTGTTCCACTGAAGCGCGCCGCCGCGCGGCGCAGAGAGGATGGTCTTTGGTGCCCAGCCCACTGCCGCGCCTGATCCTGCTCGGGGCGCTGCTGGCCGCCAGCGCGCTGCTCGCGCCGCCCGTGCTTCGCGCGGGCTCGCTCGGCCAGCCGGACCCGCCGGCCGCGGCCAGTGGCTGTGGCGCGGAGCCCGGGGGCCCCGCCGCGCTCGATCCCGGCGGCAGCGGCCCGGC
This sequence comes from Chloroflexota bacterium, assembly GCA_035294645.1. Taxonomy (GTDB): domain Bacteria; phylum Chloroflexota; class UBA6077; order UBA6077; family JAJPHF01; genus JADGHJ01. The sequence continues at coordinate 29,566 of DATGKN010000028.1, read as the reverse complement.
AGCCCACACGCCCTTCCGCGCCGCAGTCGGCGTCCCCTTCTCGCTCACCCTCGACTCCAACCGCACCACTGGCTACCAGTGGCTGCTGGCCGAGCCGTTGGACAGCACTATCCTGCAACTAGATAGCCACGTCTACACGCGGCCGGGCACTAGCCTACCCGGCGCCGGGGGCACCGAGACGTGGACCTTCACGCCGCTGTGCGCTGGGGCCACCACCGTGACGTTCGTCTACCGGCGCCCCTGGGAACCGCCGAGCCCGAGCGACCGCCGCGAGACCTACGACATCACCGTCGAGCAGGCAACGCCCTAGCGCTCGTCGGCCGGGTGGAGCCGCTCGGCCAGCCGGCGCTGCCGCCGCACCGCGGCAGCCCGCGCCAGCGCGTGCTCCTCGGGAGTGGTCAGCAACAGCGGCGGCACCGGGGTGGGCCGGCCCTGCTCGTCGAGTGCCACGTACACCACGAACGCCGTTGAGGTGTGGCGCACCGCGCCGGTGACGATGTTCTCCGCCGTCACCTCGACTAGCGTCTCGATCGAGGTGCGCCACACGGCTGTCACCCGCGCCTCCAGGGTGACCAGGTCGCCGACATGCACCGGCTGCAAGAAGGTCATCGAGTCGATCTCGATGGTCACCACGCGGCGGCGCGCGTGGCGGTGCGCGGCGATGGCGCCGGCGGTGTCCACCAGCTTCATGATGGTGCCGCCGTGAACGTTGCCATAGGGGTTGGCGTCGCCGGGCAGCATCACCTGGCTAAGGGTGGCACGCGCGGGCGGGCGAGGCGCGAGGTCCATGCCGCTACTCGCCGCGCCGGCGCCGCAGCTCGGCCAGGATGAACGGATTGGTGCGGCGCTCGTGGCCGATAGTCGTCTGGGCCATGTGCCCGGGCAACACCACGGTGTCGTCGGGCAGCTGCAGCAGCTTGTCCACGATAGTCTGCATCAGCTGTGGGCCGTTGCCCCCCTCCAGATCGGTGCGCCCGATGGAGCCGCGGAACAGCGTGTCGCCGCTGAACAGCAGGCCGGCGCCGTACAGCGAGATGCTGCCCTGGGTGTGGCCCGGGGTATGCAGCACGCGGAGCTGCACGCCTGCGATTTCGAGGTCGTCGCCCTCGGCGAGCAGCGCATCGGGCGGCGGGGGCGGCGGCACGGCACGACCGAGCCACAGGGCGGCCGCCTGCGGCACCTTGGCCGCGATGCCCAGATCGTGCGGGTGCAGCAAGAACGGGGCGCCCGTCCGCTCCTTGATCGCCCCCACGGCCATCAGGTGGTCGAGGTGCGCGTGGCTGCACACGATGCGCGTGATGCGTACCCCCATATCGCGCGCCAGGGCCAGGATCTCCTCGGGCTCGTCGCCCGGGTCCACCACCACGGCCTCGCCCGTGCGCCGCGAGCCGATGATCCAGCAGTTCTCGCGGAACAGCCCCACCACGACCCCGCGCACCAACAGTTCGGTCACGTCGCTCATGCGGCACCTCGCCGGCCGCCCGCCGCGCGCTCTCCCACAGATTATGCCCGCCGCGCGCTTTCGCGCGCTTCCCGTGTCGGGTACACTCCTGACCAGACGCGCGCGGATTCCCACCCCTGGGTGGTGGCCATGGCCGCAGCGACCGAGAGCGAGCGTCCAACGGACAGCGCGGACGTCTTCGACGTGTTCTATGTACGGCGCGGGCCGTGCGCTCCCTGCGTCGTGCGCTGGCGGCGCGGCCGCCCGTTTACCATCGGCCGGCTCCGCGAGAACGCGCTAGCCCTGGTCGACGACGAGCGGGTCTCCCGCCGGCACGCCGAGGTGCGCTACGTCGACGACGCCCCGCTGCTGTACGACCCCGGCAGTGCCAACGGCACCTTGCTCAACGGCCGTCGCGTGGACGGCCTGACGCCGTTGCGGCCCGGTGACCGGATCCAGGTCGGCCACAGCGAGATCGTCTACAACCCGCCGCCCACTGCGCCCCCCGCCGCGCGGCTGCGGCTGGCCACGAGCGCCGGGTGGGAGGCGCCGCTGCCGCGTGAGGGCGTCGTACTGCTGGGCAACGACCAGCGCGCCGCCATCCCGCTGCCGCATGCTAGCGTAGCGCCCGCGCACGCCACGATCCAGGCGCTGTACGGCGACTACGTCTTGACCGACCTCGCCGGCGATGGGCGCACGCAGGTCAACGGCCAGCCGGTAAGCGGCTTCGTGCGGCTGCAAGCCGGCGATCTCCTGCAGCTGGGCGCTTACGCGTTCGTGTTCGAGTGCGACGCGCCCGCGGCGGCCGACAGCGGCCCCGAAACCACGCGGGACCCGGTGGCCGTGCTGGCGCGCACCGCGCCGTTCGACGAGCTGCCCCCGCCCCTTGTGGCCGCGCTGGCCGCGCGCCTGGTGCCTATCGAGCTCGCGGCGGACAGCGTGCTGAGCACCGCGGTAGCCGAGCCGGCGCTGTACGTCGTCGTCGAGGGCCAGGTGCGCATCGAGGGCGAGTTGGGCAGCGAGCCCCCCCAGCCGTATACGCTGGCCACTCTTGGGCCCGGTGACTTCGTGGGCGAGCGGGCGCTAGTGGAGGGCACGCCTTACCCCCGCCGGCTGGTGGCCGCCACCCCCCTGCGCGCGCTCCAGCTCACGCGCGCGGCCTACCAGCAGGCCAGCGAGCAGGAGCCGCGCCTGCGCGCGTTCGTCGAGCAGCGGCTGTTGCCCTTCGCGGTGCGCCGCCAGCTCGCGCGGACGCTGCTATGCCGCGCCCTGCCCGCGACGGTGATCGACGCCTTGGCCGAGCGTCTGCAACCGGTGGCCTTCGCCCCGCAGCAGCCGCTCGCACGCCGCGGCGCGCGCTGTACGCACTTGCTGCTCGTGGTGAGCGGCTGGGCCCAGGTGCTGCTGCCGCGTGGCCGGCGCGAGCAGGTCGTGGGCCGGTTGGGGGCGGGCGAGTACCTCGGCGACGCCATCGCCGCCGTCGACGGCGCTCACGCCTACACCGTGGTGGCCGAGACCCCAGTGCGCGCCTACGCGCTGCCACAGGAAGACTTCCAGATCGTCGTCCACGCCCATGCGGCTAGCCGCGCCCTGCTGGAGGAGGGCTACGACCTGGTGCCGCCCAGCGTGTTGCTGGCCACCGTACCGCCATTCAATGCGCTGCCGCCGCAGCTGGTGACGCAGACGGCCGCCCAGATGCGGCGCAAGAGCTTTCGCGCCGGCGAGGTGATCGTCGAGCAGGACGACCCGGCCAGCGCCTTCTACCTGGTGCGCACGGGAACCGTGCAGGTGTCGTTTCGCGCCGCCTCCGGCGAGGAGCGGCCCATCACGACCCTGGGCCCCGGCCAGCACTTCGGCGAGGCGGCGCTGTTGACCGGCGAGGTCCGCAACGCTACGGTCCGCGCCGCCGCGGACTGCCAGCTCTGGGCACTGTACCGCGACGACTTCCTGCAGGCGCTGCGGGCCGGGCGGGCCTTCGAGCTCGGCCGCTACTTCGCCGAGAACCTCACGCTGCGCTCGCGCCCGCGCCGGCGCGATGGGGTGGAGGTGGCCGAGCAGCGTGACGGCGCCCAGGTCGCCTATATGCTGCGCAGCCCCGACGGCGCCAGCTACCTGCGGTTGAGCGAGCGGGGCATGTTCATCTGGGAGCTGCTCGACGGCGACCACACGGTCAACGATCTCTGCGTGGCGTACTTCGCCCGCTACAACTCGTTCGGCGTGGAGGAGATCAGCGCCACGATCGCCCAGCTCCAGGCGCTCGGTTTCGTCGAGGTGCCCGCCCCGGAGCTCGGCGACCTCCAGCCTGTCGCGCGGCCCACGTTGCTGCGACGCTGCGTGGGGCCGCTCGTGCGGCTCGCCCACTGGCGCAAGGTGTTCCCCCAGACCGACGCCTGGTTCACCGCGCTATATCGCCGTGGGGGCTGGTTGTTCTGCACCCGGCCGGCGCAGCTGGCGCTCGGCGCGCTCGCGCTGGCGGGCCTGGGGGCGTTCGGCTGGCTGCTGCTGTTCGCCCTGCCCAGCAAGGAAGCGTTCAACGCTTGGGCGCTGCTGAGCGTCGTGCCCGGGCTGGTCGGGCTCACTGTGCTGCACGAGTTCGGCCACGCGCTGGCCACCAAGCATTTCGGCCGCCGGGTGACGGGCGCGGGCATCGGGCTGTACTATTTCTTCCCCTACGCGTTCGTGGGCACGTCCGATATCTGGATGGCCGGGCGCTGGCCACGCATCGTCGTCAGCCTCGCTGGCCCGCTGGTGAACCTGTACACCGGCGCGCTGTGCGCGCTGCTGGCGGCGCTGATTCCCCAGGAAACCGCGCGCTCCGTGCTGTTCGTCCTGGCCGCCCTGTCGTTCCTGCTGGTGCTAGGCAACCTGCACCCGTTCATGGAGCTGGACGGCTACTACGTACTGGTGGATTGGCTGGGCGTGCCCAACCTGCGCAAGCGCGCCATGCGCTTCCTGCGCGAGGGGCTGTGGCGCTGCCTGCGCCAGGGGCGCTTCACCCGCGAGGAGCGCGCGCTAGCACTCTTCGGCTTGCTGGCCGCCCTATTCACCCTCGGCATGGGCTTGAGCCTCACGGTGTTCGCCAGCGGCTTCTACGCGGCCGTCATCCGGGCGCTGGTGCCCGCGGCGCCCGCCGACCTGTTGGCACTGGTGCTCAGCGTCCTGGGGCTGCTGGTGTTCCTGGTTCCCTTCGCGGTCGAGCTCGAGCTGATCACCCCGCAAGGGCTCGGGGAAGCGCCGGCGCGCGAGGCCGCCCGGTAAGCGGCGACGCCGAGATGGACAGAGGAGCGGCCGGATGACGCTGCGGAAGGCGCTGCGCGATCTGCTGGAGCGCAAGCTGCGCACGCTGCTGGTGGTGCTTAGCATCGCCGTCGGCGTGTTCGGCATCAGCGCCATCAGCCTGTTCGCCGACCAGCTCCAGCGCGGGGCCACCGAGGCGATCACGCGCTCCAACCCGCCGGACCTCGCCATTCCCACGACGCCCATCAACGAGGCTACACGCGCCCAGCTCGCCGCGCTGGACAACGTGGCGCGAGTCGATGGCCGCACAGTGGGCCTCGCGCGCTGGCGGCCACCCAATCGTGGCGATCGCGAGCAGCCGATCGAGCTGATCGGCATGGCGCGGTTCGACGACCCGGACGCCCTCGACCAGCCCAGCCTCGCCCGCGGGCTCGGCCAGGAGCGGCCCAGCGCGTGGCCGGCGGCAGGCGAGATCGTCTTCGAACTCGGCTCGCGGCGCCTGTACGACCTCCAACCCGGCCAGGAAGTGACCCTGCTCGACCCCGAGCGCGGCGAGCATCGCCTGCGGGTGGCCGGCTTCGCGGAGAAGCCCGGGGTAGCCAGCGCTCAGGTCAGCGGCCAGGCCACGGCGTGGCTGCCACGCGACGACGCTCGCGCTATCCTACGGCTCGATGGCGACAACCGGGTGCTCGTCCGGCTGCGCGACCGGTCGACGTCCCAGGTGCGTGAGGCGACCGACCAGCGCGTGCGCCAGCGCCTCGTCGAGGCGGGGGCCACGCTGGGCGACTCGGTGATCCGCGACCCCGAGCGGTTCGAGGGGCAAGATTTGTTCGAGAGCTTGCGCGCCGTTTCCGCGTTGTTCGCCCTGGTCGGGGCGTTCGCCAGCGGGCTGCTGGTGATCAACACCATCGCCACCATCGTCGTCGAGCAGCGCGGTCAGATCGGTGCCCTGAAAGCCGTCGGCGCCACCACGGGCCAGCTCCTGCGGCTGTACGTGCTGCTGGCCGCGCTGTACGGCGTACTAGGCACGGTGCTGGGCCTGTTCGGGGCGCTGGCGTTCAACGCCCTGGGCGCGGTGCTGCGTGGCCTGGCGTTCGACAAGGAGCCCACCCTACCCGCCCCCAGCCGCGAGGCCCTCGTGCTGGGCGTGGCGGTGGGCGTGGGAGTGGCCGCGGTGGCCGCGCTGCTGCCCGCCTGGCGCGGCGCGCGCACGACCATTCACGAGGCGATCAGCTCCTACGGGCTGGCCGCCGACTTCGGGAACGCGCCGTGGGACCGCGTGCTCAGCCGCCTGACGCTGCTACCCCAAGCCGCCAAGCTGGCCTCGCGCAATCTGTTCCGGCAGCCCAGCCGCGCCCTGCTGACGATCCTGGGCCTCACGGTAGCAACCGCCGCTACCGTGGCGGCGCTAGCGGCGCTGCTCGCCCTGGGGCGCAGCTTCGAGGCCGCCAGCCGCGTGCTGCGCGCCGACTTGACGTTCCGCTTCGAGACGCCCGTGCCCACCGGCGCGGTGGAGCGGGCGCTGGACACAGTGCAGGGACTCGATCAGGCTGAGCTGTGGCTCGCCAGTCAGGTGCGGCTGCAGGGCACCCGCACCACGGTGCCCGTGAAGGGATTGCCCCCCACCAGCGACGTGCTCGACCGCGCCATGCTCCGTGCTGGCCAGTGGCTCGACCCGCAGCGCGCCGATGCGGTGCTCGTTACGCGGCGGCTGGCCGAACGGCGGCGCCTCGCGCCCGGGGACTCGCTCACCGTGGAGGTCGGGGACCGCACCGCCACCTGGACGGTAGCCGGGATAGTCGGCGGGGCGGGTGGGGACGCCCAGGCCCCCGATGGCGCTATCTACGCGCCACTGGCCGCCGTGCGCACGCTGCTCGGCTTGCCCGACGACCGTGGCAACGTGCTGTATGTGCGGGTGACCGCTGGCCCGGCCGCCACGGGGCTAGCGCCGAGCGAGGTGCCGCTGCCAGCGCACCGCGAGCAGAAAGAGCGGGTAGACCAGACCGCCGACGCGCTCGGCGACGCGCTGGCCGAGGCCGGCCTGGCCAGCACGCCGGTGCGGCTGTACGACGAGGCGCGCGGCAACCAGCAGGCGGTGTTCGCCATCGGCTTGCTGCTGGGTATGGTGCTGCTGGTGGTAGCTACGGTGGGGGCACTGGGGCTGTTCAGTACCTTGACCATGAACGTCGTGGAACGGCGCCGCGAGATCGGGGTCATGCGCGCGCTCGGCGCGTCGACCGGGGTACTACTGTGGACCTACTTGCTGGAAGGCGCGCTGCTCGGCCTGCTCGGCTGGCTACTCGGCGCCGTGCTCGGCGGCCCGGCCGGCGAGCGGCTGGTCGTGCTGCTCAGCGAGCGGCTGATCCCGCTCGATTACCGCCTGCCGCGCAGTGTGCTGGCCCTGACCCTGGCGCTAGTGCTCGCGGTCACGCTCGTGGCGAGTCTCGGCCCCGCGCTGGCCGCTGCCCGCATGCGCATCGCCGATATTCTGCGGTACAGCTAGCGCCGTCCTGTGCTATGCTGGGCGCAAGCGCTGTGGGCTAGAGTGGCACCTCCGCCCTGGCCAACGGCAGAAGGGAGGCAAGGGCGGTCTCGGAGCCCGAAGCGGGGGCGCCGCCGGACAGAGCCCACCACGTGGCGCCCTGCGGAGCACAGTAGCAGCACGAGAGGAAAGCGAGGGAACGAGATGGCCAGTCAGCCCCCTGTCGAGCAGATCGCCCAGATGACGCCCCAGCGGGAACTGTCGCCCGGCTTCCAGCAGATGCTCGGCCGCATGCTCGCCGACGCGGAGTTCCGCAAGGCTATGGCGGCCGATCCCGAGGGCACGCTCCAGAAGGCCGGCATCCAGCTCAGCGCCGCCGAGCTGGAGCGTGTGCGGGCCATGACCCCGGAGGACCGCAAGCGACTGTTCGAGGACGTGGACACCCGCGATAGCAAGGGCTGGTGGTACATCATCTGGGGCTGGTTCAGCTGGTGGTAGCCGCCCCGGCGTAGTTCCAGGGGAGGGGGACCGGCCAGCTGGCCGGTCCCCCTCCTGAGCGCTCATGGCGCTAGGGGCCTGGTCGCCGCTAGCGTGCTGGCGCTGCCTGCCAACTATAGGTGTAGGTCGCGTCGTCGATGGGGGCCGCGGCACGGGCCAGCCGCAGTGGGCGGAAGGTATCCACCATCACCGCTAGCTCGTCGGTCTCGCGCAGCCCGAGGCTCGCCTCGATGGCGCCTGGCTGGGGGCCGTGGGGCAGGCCCCGTGGGTGCCAGGTGATCGAGCCGGGCGCGATGCCTCGCCGCGCCCGGTACGTGCCCGCCACGTAGTAGATCACCTCATCGCAGTCGAGGTTCGAGTGGTAGTAGGGGATGGGCACGGCGCGCGGGTCCCAGTCGAGCGGGCGAGGGCAGAACGAGCAGACCACGAAGCCGTCGCCCGCGAACGTCTGATGCACGGTGGGCGGCTGGTGTAGGCGCCCAGCGATCGGCTCGAAGTCGTGGATGTTGAATGCCCATGGATAGAGATAGCCGTCCCAGCCCACGACGTCGAACGGGTGGTGCGCCTGGCGCAGGCGGGTGAGCCGCTCGCCCACCTGCACGCGCACCTCGTACTCGCCCTGCTCGAGCACCGTTTCCAGCCGCGCGGGCTTGCGGAAGTCGCGTTCCCAGTACGGCGCGTGCTCCAGCAGTTGCCCGTACTCATTGCGGTAACGCGCCGGTAGAGTGATCCCCCCGCGTGCCTCGAGCACCAGTAGGCGATTGTCCGCCGTGTCGAACACGAACTGGTAGATCGTGCCGCGCGGCACCATCAGGTAGTCACCCGGCCCGAAGGGCAGTGGGCCGAACTGGGTGCGCAGGGTGCCGCTGCCCTCGTGGACGAAGAACAGCTCGTCGGCCGTGGCGTTCTTGAAGAAGTAGGCCATCGGCTCGGTCGGCCGCACCAGCGCGATCACGATATCGTCGTTGAATAGCAGCGGCTGGCGCCCCCCCACAGCATCGCCCCCGGCGGGCAGCTCGCTGGTGCGCAGGTGATGGTGGCGCTGCGCCGGCTCGTCGGCCGCGTCGAGGCGCCGCGGCGGCAGCGCCTCGACGGCCGCCACCGCGGGCGGGAGGTAGTAGTGGTACAGCAGTGAGTAGACGCCGGCGAACCCCTCCTCGCCGAACAACTCCTCAGCATACAGCCCGCCGTCGGGCTTGCGGAACTGCGTGTGGCGCTTGGGCGGCACCTCGCCCAACCGGTAGTAGGTCGGCATCGTCAGCCTCCTGGCAGCAGCGCCGGCTCCACCGCGGTGCGCCTCAGGCGGGCGCGGCCGCCACAGGCGCGAACCGCGGCAGGACCTCGCGCTGGAACAGCTCCATCGAGCGCAAGACCCGCGCGTGCTCCAGCCCGCCGAAGTCCATCAAGCACGCCAGGTGCGTCGCGCCCGTGGCCTGCAGCGTCTCCACCACCGCCGCCACGGTGTCCGGGGTCCCGATGGCCACGAGCTGGCTCGCGCGCAGGCCGTCCCAGTCGCCGCCTTTAGCATACAGGCGCGTGCGGATGTAGCGCTCCAGCGCCGCGCGCGCGTCGCGCTCGGCCGCGGCCTCGGTCTCGGCCACGTAGACGTGCAGGGCCATCACGATGTCGGCCGCGGCCGGATCGTGGCCCGCCTCGCGGTAGCCTTGCTGGTAGCTCTCGATCACCGCGCGCAGGTCGGCCAGCCGCGGCACGGTGACGTACGGCACGCCCATCAGCCAGAAGCCCTTGCGGCCGATGTGGTAGGCTCCTTCGGGGCGCAGGGTGGCGATCCACACTGGCGGCCGCGGCTGTTGCACGGGGCGCACCTGGAGCTGCACGTCGGTGACGGTGTAGAAGCGCCCCTGATAGCTGAAGCGCTCGCCGCTCCAGGCACGCAAGACGATCGCCAGCGCCTCATCGAACCGCGCCGCTTTCTCTTCCTGCGGGACGTTGTGGCCCGCGAACTCGTGCTTGAGGTAGCCGCTGCCGGCGCCAAAGTTCAGCCGCCCGTTGCTCAGCAGGTCGACCAGCGCGTAGCTCTCCGCCACGTGCAGCGGGTTGTGGAACGGCAGCACGCTGATCGCCGTGCCCAGGCGCAGCCGCCGGGTCTCGCGGGCGGCCGCCGCCAGCACGACACACGGCGCCGGATCGAGCCCGTAGTTGGCGAAATGATGCTCCGCCAACCAGAACGACTCGTACCCGAGCGCCTCGGCGTGGCGCATGCGCTCCAGCAGCAGCTCGAAGTAGTCGCGCGGGCTGACCCCCAACTCGGGGTGGTAGTCTTGCACCGAGAAGAACCCGAAGCGCATCTGTCCTTCCCTCCTGCACGCAGCCTCGCGGCGCGGCACGGCCGTGTTGCACGCAGAGGATACGCCGGGGCGCCGTATCACGCCTGTGTCAGCGCGGCGGCGGCTGTATACGCCGCGTATACGTCGCGGCAGGCCGCGCCCCCCTCGGGATGCTAGCGGTATGCTATAGGTAACGCGGGCGCCCGCCAGGTTGTAGCGGACTCTCAGCCCACCCAGGACTCGATGATCCGTGACCCGCAGTGGTGTCCACCGCCCTCCCGGAGGCGGGGCTCACCGTGCCCGGCGGGCCGCGGGGGCGCCCGCGCCCACGGGCGGACACATGGCTACGCTCGGCCCCACACGTGAAGCGGCTAGTGCCGACCGCCGGCTCGCCGCCCTGCGCGCGATCACGTTCCTGATCAACTCGGCCGGGCTCACCGGGGAAACGTTCCAGCGCATCGCGGCCGAGATGCGGCCGCTGCTGCCGTTCGACATGGCGGCGCTGGCCCTGCTCGACGAGGCCCGCGGCTACTTCGAGCTCTGCCACGAGGACAACCGCGGCGCGCTGCCCATCACCGAGCCGCTGCGGTTCCCGCGCCACCATTCGGCGTACGGCTGGGTGATCGACCACCGCAAGCCGCTGCTGCTACCCGATATCCGCGAGGCGCCGCACTTCGCGGAGCACCGCACGCTGCTCGCATTGGGGGTGCGCTCGCGCGTGGTAGCGCCGCTGGTCGCCGGCAGCGAGCGGCTGGGCGCGCTCGGCTTCGGCGCCCGCCAGCCCCACGCCTTCACCGAGGCGGACGCCGAGTTCGCGGCCATCGTGGCCGACGAGATCGGCATCGCCCTGCAGAACCGGCGCTTGCTGGAGCAGGCCGCCCGCCTGGACGCGCTGGAAGAGACCGATCGCATGCGGTCGCTGCTGCTGTCCACCGTGTCGCACGAGTTGCGCACGCCGCTCGGGCTGGTCAAAGGCTACCTCGCCATGCTGCTGCGCGATTGGGGCCGGCTGGCCGAGGCCGAGCAGCGCGAGTTCCTGCACATCGCCCTGGAGGAGACCGACCGCCTGGCGGAGTTGGTCGATCGGCTGCTCGACATGTCCTGCTTGCAGGCGGGCCGGCTGCACATCGAGCCCGTGCCCCTGGACCTTGGCCAGCTCGTGGCCGATACCGTGCGCCGGCTACAACCGGTGCTGGCCGGGGCCCGGCTGGAGCTGACGTTGGAGCCCGGCCTACCGCCGGTGCGCGCCGACGAGCGGCGCATCGGCCAGGTGCTGCGCAACCTCTTGGAGAATGCGGCGCGTTACTCGCCCCCCGCTGCGCCGATCACGGTGGCCGTCCGCGCCAGCGGCGCGATGGTCGAGGTGTCTGTGACCGACCGCGGCCCTGGCATTCCCCCGGAGACGCTGGCGCGGCTGTTCACGCCGTTCTATCGTGGGGAGGGACGCGAGGCGCGGGGTGATCGCGGGCGCGGCGGGCTGGGGCTGGGCCTGGCGATCGCCCGCGGGTTGGTCGAGGCCCACGGCGGACGCATCTGGGCCGAGAGTCAGGTAGGGGCGGGCAGCCGCTTCTATTTCGCGCTGCCGGCGCTCGGACGCCGGGGGCGCCGGCACGAGCGAGGCGCGTGAGATGGGGCCGGGCGAGCGTCCCCGCCGCGTGCTAGTGATCGAGGATGAGCCGCGCTACGCCCGCCTGCTCGCCCTGCTGCTGGAGCGCGAAGGCTACCAAGTCGCCACCGCCGGCTCCGCGGCCGCGGCCCACGACCGTGCGGCGCGCGAGCCGCCCGACCTGATAGTGCTGGACCTCGGCCTGCCCGACGCCGACGGCCTCCAGCTGTGCCGGCAGCTGCGCGAGCTGTACGATACGCCGATCATCGTGCTCACCGCGCGCGCCGGCCTCGACGACCGCGTGCTGGCGCTGGACCTCGGGGCCGATGACTACCTCACCAAGCCATTCGCGCCCGAGGAGCTGCTAGCCCGGGCGCGGGCCGTGCTGCGCCGGGCTGGCAGCGAGCGGGGCGCCCCCTCGCCGCCGGTGGTGCGCTGCGGCGAGCTGGAGGTGGACTTCCGGCGCGGCACCGTCACGCTCGGCGACCACGAGCTGGCCCTGTCGCCCACCGAGTACCGGCTGCTGCGCCTGTTCGTGCAGGAGAACGGCCGGCTGCTGTTGCCCGACGAGGTGCTGGAGCGCGTGTGGGGGCCCGGATACCGGGGCGAGCATCACCTAGTGCGGATGTACGTGAGCCGGCTGCGCAAGAAGCTCGGCGATGACGCGGAACACCCGCGCTACATCGAAACCCGGCCCGGGATCGGCTACCGCTTCCGCTGCCCGCCCGCCACGCCGTCGCCGCCCACCGCGGCAAGCCCCGGCTGAGGAGCCAAGGGCAATCGCGGCGCGCGCCGGGCCGCTCTGGGGGCGAGCAGCACGTAGCCGGGGCCCCATAGGGCGCACCTGGGGCGCCCGGCGCGCCATATACGCAACGTATACACCGGGGCGGTGGGCAACGGGCGATGCCGATGAAACGGAGCGGCCATAATTGGGGACAGCTTGGCCCCCGCATGGGGCCCGGGCAGCGGTGCGGCTGCCCGCGCACGTCAGCCAGCCGACGGGGGGGCAAACGATGTCGTGGCAGTTCGCGTTCTTGCGCAGCACCTTCTTGGGCGCCTGTCTGCTGCTCGCCGCCTGTGGCCCGGCGGGGAGCGCCGGCAGCGGGGCCGCGCCGAGCAAGCCGGCCGCCGGTGGCGCCAGCAGCCCGCCCGCGACCAGCGCGGCGCCGGCGCCGGCGGCCAAGCCGAGTGGTGGCGAGCTGCGCATCGGCGTCAACCTGGAGCTCTCCGGCCCGGCGTCGGTCTGGGGCCAGCCGCAGCTCAACGCCCTGCAGCTGCTCGCCGACGATCTCAACGCGCGCGGCGGGATCAACGGCCAGCCGATCCGCCTGATCGCCTACGACAACGAGTCCAATGAGTCCAAGTCGCTGGTGGTCACCAAGCGCCTGGTCGAGGAGGACGGCGTGCTGGCCGTGATCGGCGGCGGCACCACGCCGACGACCATGCCCATCGTCCCCTACGCCAATGAGCAAGAGGTGCCGGTAGTCTCCATCGGCTCGGCCAACAACATCATCGAGCCGATCAACGAACGCCGGTGGATCTTCAAGACCCCTAGCAACACGCGCGACATCGTCACGCGCATGCTGCGCTTCTTGGAGAGCCGCGGCTGGACCCGCGTGGGCTTCATGAGCGTGAACAACGCCTACGGCGACGCCGGGCGCGCCGAGTTCGAGAAGGCCGTGGCGGGACGGCCGTTCGAGGTGGTGGCCTGGGAGAAATTCGGCGCCACCGACACGGACATGAAGCCGGTGCTGACGCGCATCCGCGCCCAGAACCCGCAGGTGATCGTCGTATGGGCGATCCCGCCGGCCGCCTCGATCGTGGACAAGAACTACCAGGAGCTGGGGCTTACCATTCCCTTGATCCACGACCATGGCGCCTCGTCGTACGTCTACCACGAGCTGAGCGGCGGGGCGAACGAGGGCATGTATGTCGTGTCGGTCAAGTCGATGGTCGCCGCGCAGCTGCCCGACGCCGATCCGGTCAAGCCGGTCGCCCAGGCCTACGTCCGCGACTACGAGGCGAAGTACAACAAGCAGGCGGGCGGCGTCGATGCGATGACCTACGACGCGCTACTGCTGATCGCCCGCGCGCTGGAGCGCAGCGGGCCCGACCGCGCGAAGCTGCGCGACGCGCTGGAGAGCCTCCAGAACGTAGCGGGCACCACGGGGGTGTTCAACCTGTCGCCCACCGACCACAACGGGTTGTCGGATAAGGACCTGGTGATCGTGCAGATCCGCGACGGCAAGTGGGTGCTGCTGGAGTAGGCGCATGCAGCTGGAAACGCTGCTCCAGCTCGCGCTCAGTGGGCTGGCGATGGGGGGCATCTACGCCTTCATCGCCGTCGGCTTCGTGACGATCCACGCGGTCACGGGCTTCATCAACTTCGCTCAGGGCGAGTTCGCCATGGTGGCCGCCCTAGTGACAGCCAGCCTGGTGGGCGCGGGCGTGCCGCTGGCGCTAGCCGTGGGCGTCGCGGTCGCCTGCGCCACCCTGGTGGGCGTCGCCACCGAGCGCCTGGCAGTGCACCCCGTACGTCACGCCTCGCCGCTGGTGGTGCTGGTCATGACCGTGGCGGCCTCGACGGCGCTGCGCGGTATCGCGCTCCTCGTCTGGGGCACCACGCCATACAGCGTGCCCGCGTTCTCCGCCGGCCCGCCGGTGGCGCTCGGGGCGGCGGTGATCGCGCGCCAAGATCTGTGGGTGCTGGGCCTCACGGCCGCGGCGATGGTGGGGCTGTACCTGTTCTTCGAGCGCACGATCCCCGGCACCGCGATGCGCGCCTGCGCCGACAACCCGATGGCCAGCCGGCTGATGGGGATCTCGCCGGGCACGATGTCGTTGCTGGCCTTCGGGATCAGCGCCTTGCTGGCGGGGCTGGCCGGGGCCGCGGTCGCGCCGATCACGCTGGCGACCTACGAGATGGGCCTGATGTTGGGCCTGAAGGGGTTCGTGGCCGCGGTCATCGGCGGGCTGCGCTCGACCCCGGGCGCCGTCCTCGGCGGGCTGTTCCTCGGCGTATTGGAGTCGGTGGGGGCTGGGCTGATCTCGTCGGGCTACAAGGACGCCCTGGCGTTCTCGGTGCTGCTGGCGGTGCTGGTGTTCCGCCCGCAGGGCCTGCTCGCCGGACTGCGACAGCGAGCGGCATGATGGGCATGTCGGGACGCTGGCAGGCGCTGGCGCTGGCCGCGGTAGTGGCCGCCGTGGTGGTCGTGCCCTGGGCCGGCACAGGCTACGTGCGCAGCCTGGTGGTGCTCAGCGGCCTAGCGGTGGTGGCGGTGGCGGGGCTGGCACTGCTGGTGGGGTTCGCCGGCCAGCTATCGTTGGCCCAAGGCGCGTTCTACGGGCTGGGCGCCTATGGGTTCGCCGTGCTAGCCGTGCGCTTCGGCTGGCCGGCGCCGTTGGCGCTGCTCGGCGCGCTGGCGGGCGTGGGGCTCGCAGGCTGGCTGGTCGGGCTGCCCATGCTGCGCCTGCGCGGCCACTTCCTGGCGCTGGGCACGCTGGCGTTCGCGGTGATCGTCACGGTGCTGCTGCTGGAGCTAGGGCCGCTCACCGGGGGCCCCTCCGGCCTAGCCGGTGTGCCGAGCTTGCGGCGGGTGACGATCGGGCCGTTGGCGCTCAGCGGGGAGATCCAGTACTGTTACGTGGCCTGGGCGCTGGCCCTGGCCAGCTTGTGGCTCTACCAGCGGTTGATCCGCTCGGAGGTCGGGTTAGCGCTGCAAGCGATGAGTAGCAGCGAGGTGGGTACCGCCGCGATGGGGATCGATGTAGGGCGGCTCAAGCTGAGCGTGTTCGTGGCGGCCGCGTTGCTCGGCGGGCTGGCCGGGGCGGTGTACGCCAGCTATCTGTCGTTCATCAGCCCGGCCGCGTTCGACATCATGTTGTCGGTACAGCTCGTGGTGATGGTGATGGTCGGCGGCACCGCGACATTCTGGGGCCCATTGCTCGGTGCGCTGGTGGTCACGGGCCTCGTGGAGGTGCTGCGCGGGGTGGTCGCGGCGGTGCTGCCCAACGTGCGCGGGCCGGTAGAGATCATCGCCCTCGGCCTGGTGCTAGGGCTGATCATGGTCTGGGAGCCAGGCGGGCTGGTGGCTCGGCTGGGCCAGTGGCGGCCCGGACCGCGACCGGCGGAGGTGCCTGGTGGCTGAGCCTCTCCTACGGCTCGACCGCCTGTCGCGCCGGTTCGGCGGCGTGCACGCCGTGCAGGATGTGTCGCTCACGCTCGACCCGGGCGAGGTACTGGGTATCATCGGGCCCAATGGGGCGGGCAAGACCACGCTGTTCAACTTGATCAGCGGGCTCGACCGGCCCGACAGCGGGCGGGTGTACTACCGCGGCCAGGACGTGACCGGCCGGCCAGCGCACTGGCTCGCGGCCCAGGGCATGGCGCGCACGTTCCAGAACCTGCACCTGTTCGACCGCCTCACGGTGCTGGAGAACGTATTGATCCCCGCCCAGCGCGGCCGGCAGCCGTCGCTGCTGCGCGCCATCATCAGTGGCCGCTCGGGGCTCGGGCCCGCGCGGGTGGCGGCCGAGCAGGCGCTAGCGGCGGTGGGGCTGGCCGCGCTAGCCGACCGGCCGGCGCGGGCGCTGTCGTTCGGGCAGGGCCGTCTGCTCGAGCTGGCGCGGGCGCTGGCCCTGGAGCCGCGGCTGATCCTGCTCGACGAGCCGGCCTCGGGGCTCAGCCCGGCCGAGCGCCAGCAGCTCAGCGCCATCGTGCGCGGGCTGCGCGACCGCGGCCTGGGCGTGCTGCTCATCGAGCACGACATCCCCACCGTGCTCGGCGTGGCCGATCGGGTGGCCGTCCTCAACTTCGGCGAGAAGATCGCCGATGGCGCGCCCGCGGCAGTGGCCACCGATCCCAAAGTGCTCGAGGCGTATCTCGGCGGCGAACTCGCCCCCGCGGCACCCGCCGGTGGGCGGCGCGAGCCACCGTGGGCGCTGGAGGTGCGCGAGCTGCATGTGCGGCGGGGAGCGGTGCCCGCGCTGCAAGGGGTGTCGCTCACCGTGGCGGCGGGCGAGTTGCTGGCTGTCGTGGGCCCCAACGGGGCCGGGAAATCGACCTTGCTCGGGGCCATCGCGGGCCTGTTCCCCGCCCACCGCGGCGAGGTGCGCCTGCAGGGAGAGGTCATTACGGGCCGGTCGCCCGAGGCGCTCGCCCGTGGGGGCCTGAGCCTGGTCCCCGAGCGCCGGCAGTTGTTCGCTGGCCTCACCGTACGCGAGAACCTGGTGCTCGGCGCCTATCCACGCTACGGGCTGAATGGTGCCTGGGGCGGGCTGCCCGCGCCCGTGGGGGAACGCTTGGAACGCGTGCTGGCGCTGTTCCCGCGGCTGCGCGAGCGGCAGGCCCAGCACGCCGGCACCCTCTCCGGTGGCGAGCAGCAGATGCTGGCCATCGGGCGCGCCCTGATGAACGCCCCGCGCGTCCTGCTGCTCGACGAGCCCAGCCTGGGCCTGGCACCGCGACTGGTCGCCGAGATCTTCCAGACCCTGCGCGCGCTGCGCACGCAGGGCATGACCATTGTGCTAGTCGAGCAGAACGTCCGCGCGGCGCTGGCCGTGGCCGACTACGTGTACTGGCTGGAGCGCGGACGCGTGCAGCGGGCTGGCCCCCCTGCCGCGGAGGCCGCGCTGGCCGAGCAGGCGGTGGGGCTTGGGGCCGCCGCGGCGGCGAGGTGGAAGGCCGACATGGCGGACACCCCGGGGCACTCTCTGCTACACTGAGGGCCAGTACCGCGTGCTAGGGGAACGTGCCCAATGGCGGCGCCGAGCGACGACTCCTCCGCCTATCTGGAGCTAGCCGACGGGCGGCGCGTGGCGCTCGATCGGCCGCAGCTGACGCTCGGCCGCAGCAGCGCAAGCGACGTCATCCTGGCCGATGAGCGGGTGTCGCGGCGCCACGCCCAGATCCGGCGCCTACCCCAGGGCTGGCTGCTGCTCGATCTCGGCAGCAGCAACGGGACGCAGGTGAACGGCTACCCGGTGACCTTGCCGCACCTGCTCCAGGATGGCGACGAGATCACGCTAGGTGCGCAACGCCTGATCTTCCGCAGCGGCGGCCCACCGCCGCCCCCGGCGGCGCGCAAGCGGCAGCAGGCCGAGACAGTGCTCGGGCGCTCGGCATTCGGGCCCGAGATGCCTCCTCCGCCGCCGCCGAGCGAAACACCCACCGGCGAGCAGCGGCTCGGCTTCTAACGAACGCCCCGCAGGCACAGCGACCAGGTAGCCCGGCAGCGGAGCGCGAGGCAGAGAAGATGGTCTGCAGCGGTTGTCGGGCGGTAAACGCGCCCACGGCGACGCACTGTTACCACTGCGGGCAGCCGCTCGGGGCGCCGGCGCGCGCGGGCGCCGCGGTACATACCGCGTGGTCCGGCGCGCTCGCGGCTCTGGCTTTCCGCAATGGCCCGTGGGCCGGGCGCCGCTGGGAGTTACAAGCCAACGGGGCCCTGACTATCGGCCGCAGCCCCGAGAACCACCTCGTGCTCGATCATCCCTCGGTGTCCCGACACCACGCGCGGCTGCAGCAGCAGGACGGCCGGTGGCGTGTCGAGGACCTGGGCAGTCGCAATGGCACGTGGGTCAACGGCGAGGCGGTGAGCGGGGGGGCGCGCGTCCTGCGCCCCGGCGATGTCGTGCGCCTGGGCGAGATCGAGGCCGTATTCCAGCTGGCGAGTAGTGGCGCGGACCACCAGCGGGCCGCGGTGGCTGCTGCGGCTCCGGCCGACGCCCTCGTGCTCGGCGACGGCCAAGTGCTGCCGCTGGCGGGCGAGCGCATCGAGATCGGGCGCTCGCCCAGTAGCGACATCGTGCTGGATGACATCACGATCTCGCGCACCCATGCGCGGCTGGAGCGCCTGCCCCAAGGCTGGCTGCTGCTCGATCTCGGCAGCAGCAACGGCACCTGGGTCAACGGCCAGCGTCTCACCGGCCCCGCGCTGCTGCGCGATGGCGACACGATCGCCTTCGGCCGCCTGCGAGTGACCTTCCGCGCGGGGCAGGGTACCACGCCGCCCGCCGGGCAGACGCTGCACGTGCGTCCACAAGCCGACCGCTATCTCGTCGAGGGGGCGCGCCGGCCGGCCGACCTGCTCGCGCTGCGCCCGCTAGGGCCGCCGCTGATCGTGCTGCAGCAGGTGTTCAAGAGCTACCGCACCAGCGCCGGCCCGCAGCAGGTGCTCCGCGGCGTCTCCCTCACGGTCCACGCGGGGGAATTCGTGGCCATCGTCGGCCCCTCGGGGTGCGGGAAGTCCACGCTGCTCAACGTGATCACGGGCATCGACCGGCCTGATCGCGGCCAGGTTACGGTCGCCGGGCACGACATCCTGCGCATGGGCACCGATGCTCTAGCTCGTTGGCGTGGACGGCACATCGGCATCGTGTTCCAGTTCTTCCAGCTGCTGCCCACGCTGACAGTGCTGGAGAACGTGATGCTCCCCATGGCGTTCTGCAATACCTACCGCGGCCAGCGCGAGGCGCGCGCGCTGGAGTGTTTGCGATTGGTGGGCATGGAGGCCGTGGCGCGGCGGCTACCCAGCGCGCTATCGGGTGGCCAGCAGCAGCGCGTGGCCATCGCCCGCGCCCTGGCCAACGACCCGCCCATCCTGGTGGGCGATGAGCCGACTGGCAACTTAGACAGCCGGACGAGTCAAGAAATGTTCGAGTTGTTCACCCAACTGGTGGCCGCGGGCAAGACCATGGTGATGGTCACTCACGATCCCGAGATCGCCCACAGCATCCCCCGCCGCGTCGAGATGCTGGATGGCCAGATCGTGGCGGCCAGCTGAGGGGGCCACCGCGGGCGGCCCCGGTAATTGCCCACGCCGCAAAACGCGGGCTACAATCGGGGCGCACGCGGCGCAGATCTGCTGCTTGTCACGGGAGGGCGAGCTATGCAGAGGGGGTACTGGCGGCTGGCGGTGGCGGCCCTCTGGGGGATCGCGGCCGGCCTGGGCTCGCTGCTCCTGCCGGCCCCCGCCCGAGCCAGCGCCACGATCACGGCGCCCGCGGCCGCGGCGGCGCACCCGGCCTTCCAAGTTGACCCCGACATCATCGTGGAGATCACCAGTCCACGGCCCGGGGAGCGCCTGCGCGGCCGCGTGGAGATCACGGGCTACGCGCTCGACCGTCGCAGCCAGGACAGTTCGGGCCTCAACGAGCGCGACATCCAGATCTACCTCAACGACTACCGCGACCCGTGGAACCTGTTCGACTACGCGCTAGCCAACCGCGACAGTCCGGAGGCAGCTCAGCAGTATGGCCCGCAGTTCGCCAAGGCGGGCTTCTGGGACGCCTGGGAGACCTGCTCGTTCCCCGAGGCACCGTATCGCCTCACCGTGTGGGTCTCCAGCCTGACAGTGCCCGGGGCGCGCGGCATGGCCAGCGTGGATGTGTACGTGGAGCGCTGCCCAGAGGGCCAGCCGATCCTGCGCGGCGACCGCGCGTCGTTGCGGCCCGATCTCACGACGCTCCAGCTCGGCTCATCGGGCATCGAGGCGGTGCCGCTGGACCCGATCCTGGCCGACTTCGCGGCGGGGATCGACGCGCGCTGCGTGCAGTTCACCTCCTCCTGCATGTATGGGCTGCAGTTCCGCGAGCTGCCCGGCCCGGGAGGGGTCCGCACGAACACCTACTATCGGTACTACGTGGACCCGAGCGACAACACCTTCGCCCTGGCCTACTCGCCCCCGGGAGATGACCCGCTGGAGTTCTTGATCCCGTGGACGCCCTCGCCGTTGATCCAGAGCGGGCGCGCCACCAATCGCATCGCGGTGATCGCCCAGGGCAACTGGATTCGCCTGTTCATCAACGGCCAGCAGGTAGGTGAGTACCGCGACCCCCGCGAGCGCCGGCCTTGGGGCCAGGTCGGCTGGATGGCGGAGACCATGCAGCGGGGCAGCGAGGTGGTCGTGGAGTTCGACAACTTCTTGGTGACCACCCCTGGGCCGGCCGAGCAGTTGGAGACGCTGTTCCCCACCGGCGGCCCGCCCGCCACCGGCGCCGGGCCGGCGCCCGGGCCCGGTGGAGCCCGGGTATTATTCCGCGACGACTTCACCGATCCCAATAGCGGCTGGCCGCGCCAGGCCAGTGATCCGACCACCCGGCGCGTCGGGTACGTCAACGGCGAGTACGTCGTCGCCAAGCTGCCAGGCAGCGGTGGTTCGCCGTTCGTCACGCGCTCGGAGCGGTTCGCCGACTTCTTCGTCGAGCTCGATGCGCGCCTCGCCCCCCCTACTGACGATGCGTATCTTTACCTGGACTTTCGCCGGCAGCCGAACGGCGACCACTATTCGTTCGTGGTCGATCCCAACGATAGCACCTTTCTGCTGGCGCGCAGCGTCGGAGGCAGCTTCACCACGCTGATCGGCTGGACCGCCGCCCCCGCGATTCAGCCGGGCCCCGCGCGCAATCGGCTGGGGGTGCGCGCGCGGGGCCCGGAGATCGTGCTGTTCGTCAACGGCCAAGAGGTCGGGCGCGTGCGCGACGATACGCTGCAGGAGGGCACGCTGGCCTTCGGTGTGGGCAGCCTCAGCGACGGCGGTGCGGAGGGCTACTTCAGCAACCTGGTGGTGACGAGCGTCGAGTAGCGCGCCGCGGCGCGAGAGAGGGAGCGGCGGTGGAATCGCCCACGCAAGCGACCCGCATCAGTCAACTGGAGGGCCAGCGCCTCGGTCCCTACCAGATCGTCGAGCTGATCGGGCGCGGCGGCATGGCCTTCGTCTACAAGGCCCTGCAACCGACCCTGCGCCGTTACGTCGCCATCAAGGTGCTGCCCCCCTACTTCGCGCACGAGGAGAACTTCCGCGCGCGCTTCCAGCAGGAGGCGGAGACGGTCGCCCGGCTGGAGCACCCCAATATCCTGCCCATCTACGACTACGGCCAACAGGGCGATGTCCCCTACATCGTCATGCCGCTGATCACCGGCGGCACCCTGCGCGACTGGCTCGCACGAGGCGTCTCGCTCCCCCGCGCGCTCACGGTGCTCAGCCGCATCCTGCAGGCCCTGGACTACGCGCACGCGCAGGGCGTCATCCATCGCGACATCAAGCCCAGCAACGTGCTGATGAGCCAGGGCGACTGGCCGCTGCTCAGCGACTTCGGTATCGCGAAGCTGGCGGAGCCCGCGCTCCGCATGACCAAGTCGGGCACCATGGTCGGCACGCCCGAGTACATGGCGCCCGAGCAGAGCCAGGCGGTGGCGGTCGACCACCGCGCCGATATCTACGCCATGGGCGTCGTGTTGTTCGAGGTGCTCACGGGCCGCCTGCCGTTCCAAGGCCCCACGCCCGTGGCAGTGATCCTCCAGCACATCAAGGATCCGCCGCCGCCCCCGACCAGCCTGCGCCCGGACCTGTCGCCCATCTGGGACGACATCTGCGCGCGGGCACTGGCCAAGGACCCACGTGACCGCTTCCCCACCGCCGGAGCGATGGACGAGGCGATCCAGGCCGCCCTGCGCCGGCTGGAACGCGAGGGGGAGCAGTGGGCGGTCGACGTCGCCCGGGCGGACCCGCGCGCGTTGCTCGCCAGCGCCGTGCGCGCGCGGGGCGAGGGTGACTGGCAGCGGGTGATCAGTCTGTGCGGCCAGCTTCTGGAACTCGATCCGGTCAACGGTGACGCCCTGCACCTGCTCACCGAGGCCCACGAGGCGCTGCGACGCCAGCGGGAGCAGCGGCACATTGAGCAAGCCCAGGACCTGGTGCGCCAGGCCGAGGCCGCGCTGGCCGCCGAGCGCTTCACCGAAGCCCAGCAGCTGTTCGACCAGGCGCGCGCGCTGGGGGTACCCGGTGCGGCGGAGGGCCTGGCACGCGTCCAGCAAGCCCGCGAGGCAGCACGGCTATACGCGGCGGCACGCGAAGCCGTGGCGCACGAGCGCTGGGACGAGGCAGCCGGCTTGCTGGACCAGCTCGCCCGGCAGGCGCCGCACTACCGCGATGTTGCGGCGCTGCGAGCGCAGGTCGCCCAAGCGCAGCAGGCCGCACAGCTCGCTGCCACCTACGCCCAAGGAATCGCGGCGTTGCAGGCGGGCGACTGGTCCCGCGCGATCACCCTACTCCGCCAGGTCACACAGGTGGCCCCGGGCTACCGCGACGCGGCCACACGCCTGGCCGAGGCCGAGCAGGTGCAGCGAGTCGCCCCCCAACTGGCCAATGCCCGGGCTACCCTCGCGGCAGGCCGGCCCCGCGAGGCGGCCGCCCTGCTGGAAACGGTCGTGCGGCAAGCCCCCCTCGTCGCCGAGGCCCGTACTTTGCTCGCCGAGGCGCAGGCCCGCGTGCAGGAGGGCGCGCAGACGCACTCGCTGGGCGGGCGCACGCCTACCAACCGGATGGGCCCGACCAGCGGCGATGCGACACGCGCCAGTAGCGACCGCATCGCCTCCACTCAGCAGTGGGCTACACGCACGCTCGCCGAGACTCCTCCTCTCGGCGATACCGTGGTGCCGGTTCCCTCCCCCGCGCGGCGCCCGTGGCCCTGGCTGGTCGCCGCCGTGGCGGCGGGCGCGCTGCTCCTCGCCGCCGTGGTGGGCGGGCCGCGCGTCATCGAGGCGCTCGGCGGGCGATCGGAGCCCACAGCCGTGCCAACCGCCGCCGCGCCGACCGCTACGCCCGAGCCGACGGCAGCCGAGCTCTTCCCCGCGTGCCAGAGCGCGGTCGCGGCAGCCGCGTGGGCGGAGGCCGTGAAGGCCTGCGAGCAAGTACGCGACAAGGACCCCACTTTCGCAGGCCTGGCCGATGCGCTAGCCACCGCCTACGTGAACGTAGGCAAGCTCCAGGTCGACCAGCCCGATGGGCTGCCCGAGGCGATCACCTGGTTCGATAAAGCGCTGGGCGTGAAGCCCGACGATCCCGAGGCGCTCAAGCAGCGCCAGCTCGCCGTCGCGTTCCAGGAGGGCGACAGCGCGCTGGCCGCAGGCGATTCCGCGCGGGCTATCGACCGCTTCCAGCAGGTGTTCGCCGCCGACGAGAAGTACCGCGACGCGGTGGGCGACGGCGGGGTGCGTAACCGGCTGTACCAGGCGCTGCTCGGCGCGGGGCAGGCCGCGCTGGCCGCGGGCCAATACCCCGCGGCCCAGCAACAGTGCGAGCGCGCACTCGAGCTGGTCGACGATAGTGCCGACGCCCAGGCGTGTCGCAGCGCGGCGATCGCCGCCCAGCAGCCGCCGACGCCCGTACCCGTACCGCCCACTCCGCGCCCAGTCGTACAGCCGACCACCCCGCCGCGGCCGGCAGTGCAGCCCACACAGCCGCCGCGGCCACAGCCGACGCCCCAACCCACGCCGCGGCCCGCGGTGCAGCCCACGCAGCCGCCGCGACCTACGCCTGCTCCGCCTCCGCCGCCCACACGGGCGCCAGTGCAGGTGCCGCCCACCCGCCCGCCATACTGAGCGTGCCGGTCGCGCGGGTGACACCTCCAGCTAGGAGTGGGTATGGGCGCCTCGCCACGGACCCTCGCCCAGACGATCCTCGGCGCCGGGCTGGCGGCCGTTGCTCCCCGCGCGGCGCTGGCCCGCCACCTGCACTGCACGGGCGACCTCCTGCGCGCTGACGGCCGCGCCTACGACCTTCGCGCCCACGCCCGCGTGCTGGTGGTGGGCGCGGGCAAGGCCAGCGCCGAGATGGCCGCCGCCGTCGAGGACCAGCTCGGCGCTCACGTGAGCGCCGGGCTGGTGATCGCCAAGGACAGCCACGCAGTACCCACGCGGCACGTCGCCGTGCGCGAGGCGAGCCACCCGCTGCCCGACACGCGCGGCGTGACAGCCACTGCCGAGCTGCGCGCCCTGCTCGCCAGCGCCGGCGAGCACGATTTGGTCCTGGTGCTCCTCTCCGGGGGCGGCTCGGCGCTGCTGGAGCAGCCGGCGGACGGCCTGTCGCTCGGCGCCCTCCAGGCCACCACCGAGGCGCTGCTGCGCGCTGGCGCGACGATCAACGAGCTGAACGCCGTGCGCAAGCACCTGAGCGCTGTCAAGGGGGGCAACCTGGCGCGCGCCGCCGCGCCGGCCACCGTGCTGGTGCTGGTCCTCTCGGATGTCGTCGGCAACCCGCTGGATGTGATCGCCTCGGGCCCCTGCGCCCCCGACCCCACGACCTACGCCGACGCGCTGGCCGTGCTGGCTCGCTACCAGCTCGCCGAGGCCGTGCCGCCCGCCGTGCGCGCGCACCTGGAAGCGGGCGCGCGGGGCGAGCGGCCCGAGACGCCGAAGCCGGGCGACCCCGTGTTCGCCCGCGTGCACCACGTGATCGTCGGCGACAACGCCCAGGCGGCCGCGGCGTGCGTGGCGGAGGCCGAGCGCCATGGCCTGCGCGCGCTGCTGCTCAGCACCTTCGTCGAGGGCGAGGCGCGCGAGGTAGGCCGCGTGCTGGGCGCGCTGGGCCGCGAGCTGCGCCTGCACGGCCGCCCGCTGGCGCCGCCGGCCTGCCTGGTCCTGGGCGGCGAGACGACGGTTACCGTGCGCGGCCCGGGCCACGGCGGCCGCAACCAGGAGGTCGCGCTCGGCGCGGCGCTGGCCCTCGCGGGGCTGGACAACGTGCTCGTACTCAGCGCGGCCACTGACGGCGGCGACGGCCCGACCGACGCCGCGGGCGCGTTCGCCGACGGCACCACCCTTACCCGCGCCGCGGCCCTGGGGCTCGACCCGCGAGCCCATCTCGCCCGCAACGACGCCTATCCCTTCTTCCAGGCGCTAGGCGACCTGCTGGTCACGGGCCCTACGCGCACCAACGTCAACGACCTTATGCTCGTGCTGGCGCTGTGAGCCGCGACGCCCCCGGGCACGATCGGGTACCCTTCCCTACGACGCGCCCGGCGTGAACGCCTCACGGGGCAGTGGCCCGCGTAGCGGGGGAGACGGCCCAACCGTGCGGAGCGCCGCGGTAAGCGGGGAGGGAGAATGAGCGAAAGCGCGCTGCGAGCCGAGACGCGCGCCGAGCTGGAGCGGCTCGGCAGCGCCGACCTCCTGGTCGGGATCCCTAGCTACCGCAACGCGGCCACCATCGCGCACGTCGTCGAGACCGCGGCGGCGGGGCTCGCCGCGCGCTTCCCCGACCGCAGAGCGCTCATCTTCAACAGCGATGGTGGCTCGGACGACGGCACGCCAGAGGCGGTGCGCGCCGCGCGCCTGCCGGCAGGCATCGCGGCACTGTCGGCGCCGTACGTCGGCCCGTCGGGCAAGGGCACCGCGGTGCGCGCCCTCTTCGAGGCGGCGCGACTGCTCGGCGCGCGGGCCTGCGTGCTGCTGGACGCCGACCTGCGCTCGGTGACCCCCGAATGGGTCGCGCGCCTCGCCGGCCCGATCGTCGCGGGCGAGGCCGACTACGTGGCGCCGCTGTACACCCGCCACAAGTACGACGGCACCATTACCAACAATCTGGCCTACCCGCTCACTCGCGCGCTGTACGGCGTGCGCGTGCGCCAGCCGATCGGCGGCGACTTCGGGGTGGGCGCCGCGGTGCTGGCCGCCTGCCTGGACCAGGACGTCTGGCACACCGACGTGGCGCGCTTCGGCATCGACATCTTCCTGACCACCACCGCGCTGGCCGAGGGCTACCGCGTGCACCAGGCCGCGCTCGGGGCGAAGGTCCACGACCCGAAGGATCCGGCGGCCAGTCTCGGCCCGATGTTCCGGCAGGTGGTGGGCACGCTGTTCGCGCTGATGGCGCGTTACGCCCCACGCTGGCAGGCTGTCCAGGGCAGCGCGGCGCCGCCGACGCACGGCACCCCGCTCGCGGGCGAGGCCGAGCCGGTGGCGGTCGATCAGGAGGCGCTGGTCGCGCGCTTCCGCGACGGCCTGGCGGCGCACGGTGCGCGCTGGGAGCAGGTGCTCGCTCCCGACACGCTCGCGGGCGTCCGCGCGCTGGCCGCGCAGGCCACGGCGGCGTTTCGCTTCCCGGCCGAGCTGTGGGTGCGCGTGGTGTACGACTTCGCCGCAGCCTACCGGCACGCGGGCGACGGCGGCGTGCTGCTGGACGCGCTGACGCCGCTGTACTTCGGGCGCACCGCAGCCCTGGTGAACGACACCGCCAGCCTGGATGTGGCGGCGTTCGAGGCCTACCTCGACGAGCAGGCGCGCGCCTTCGAGCGCGACAAACCGTACCTGCTGGCCCGCTGGGGCGGCAGCTAGGCGCGCGTGGGCACCGGCAGGTCGATCGTGATGTCGGCCAGGGCGCGGTCCACCACCGCGCGGCCGGCCTCGTCGAGCGGCACCAGCGGCAGTCGCGGCGCCCCCACCGGGAAGCCGACCCGCGCCAGCGCGTACTTCAGCGGGATCGGGTTGGTGGTCACGAAGCAAGCGGCGGTGAGCGGCAGCAGCCGCCGGTGGATGCGCGCCGCCTCAGCCACGTCGCCGGCCAGGAACCGCTCGATCATGGTGGCCAGCTGGCGGCCCACTAGGTGGCTGGTCACGCTCACCACGCCGTAGCCGCCGATCGCCAGCAGCGGCAGCGTGTCCTCGTCGTTGCCGCTCCAGACCAGGAAGTCGGGGCCGGCGCCCTCGAGGATCTTGGCGATGGCGGCCAGATTGCCGCTGGCCTCCTTGACGCCCACGATGTTGTCGATGGCGCTGAGCCGGACGGTCGTCTCGGGCAGCAGATTGGTGACCGTGCGGCTGGGGACGTTGTACAGGATCAGCGGCAGCGGCACCGCCTCGGCGATCGCCTTGAAGTGCTGGTACAGGCCCTCCTGCGGCGGCTTGTTGTAGTACGGCACGGTGCCCAGGATGCCCGTCACGCCGACGCGCATCGCCTCGCGGCTCAGCTCGATGCTCTCCGCGGTGTTGTAGTTGCAGGTGCCGGCGATGACCGCGACGCGGTCGCCGACAGCCTCGCGCACCTCGCCGAACAGGCGCAGCTTCTCCTCGCGGGTCAGCGTCGGGCCCTCGCCGGTGGTACCCGCCACCACCAGGCCCTCGCTGCCCGAGGCCACCAGCAGCTCGGCGAGCTGGCGCGCGCGGGCGTAGTCCACGCGCCCGGCGTCGTCGAAGGGCGTCACCATCGCCGTGAGCAAGCGTCCAATCCGCGCCATCGCCACTTCCCCCTCTCGCCCTCGGCGGGGCGGTGTGAGCGAGTCGTCTCCGCCTGTACCCTAGCGGGCGCCCTGCGAGGCCACCGCGGCGGGGTCCCCGGCGGCCGCCGGCGCGCCGCGCACCAGCAGCTCGGCGATCTGCACCGCGTTCAGCGCTGCCCCCTTGCGCACGTTGTCCGCCACGATCCACAGCGCCAGCCCACAGCGGTGGGACGCATCGCGGCGGATGCGCCCGACGAACACCTCGTCGCGGCCGGCGGCGGCGAGCGGCAGCGGGTACTCCGCCGCCTGCGGTGCATCCTGCACCACCACCCCCGGGGCGCGCGCCAGGATCGCCCGCGCTTGCTCGGGCGCCAGCGGCTGCGCGAACTCGACGTGTACCGCCTCGGCGTGGCCCACGTACACGGGCACGCGCACGGTCGTGGCAGAAATGGGCAGGTCGGGCAGGTGCATGATCTTGCGCGACTCCTGCACCATCTTCCACTCCTCCTTGGTGTACCCGTTGTCGAGGAACACGTCGATGTGCGGCAGCACGTTGAAGGCGATGGGGTGCGGGTACACGCGCGGGGTGGCTGGCTGGCCGTCGAGCACCGCGCGCGTCTGCGCCGTCAGCTCGTCGATGGCCGCGCTGCCGGTGCCCGACACGCTCTGGTAGGTGTCCACGATCACCCGCCGCAGCGGGCTCGCCTGGTGCAGGGGCCACAGCACCACGACCATCTGGATCGTGGAGCAGTTCGGGTTGGCGATGATGCCCTGGTGCTGGAAGGCGTCGGCGGGGTTCACCTCCGGCACCACCAGCGGCACCGTGGGCTCCATGCGCCAGGCGGCGCTGTTGTCGATCACCACCGCCCCGGCCGCGGCGGCCGCGGGCGCGAGCTGCCGGCTGACCTCCGCGCCGGCCGAGAACAGCGCGTAGTCGATGCCGCGGAACGCCTGGGGCGTGGCCTCCTCCACCGGCAGCGCGGTGCCCTGGAACTCCAGCCGCGCGCCGGCCGAGCGGTCGGAGGCCAGTAGCTTCAGGTCGGCGACCGGGAACTGGCGCTGGGCGAGCACCTTGAGGAACTCGCGCCCCACGAGCCCTGTGGCGCCCACGATCGCTACCCGATAGCCGCTCATCGCCTCCGCGCTCCTCTCCGCTGGGTGTCGGTGTACGGAACTACGTGCAGTTTAGCCGAGCCCCAGTAAGGGGTCCAAGCCGACGATCAGGCCACGGCGGCGCGGCACCTCGCGGATAGCCAGCAGCACCCCCGGCACGTACGCCTCGCGCGAGGTAGCGTCGTGGCGCAGGGTAAGCACCTGCCCCGGGCCGCCGAACAGCACCTCCTGGTGCGCTACCAGGCCCGGCAGACGCACGCTGTGCAGCCGCACCCCGGCGTGCTCGCCGCCGCGGGCGCCGGGCGTCAGCAAGTGCTCGGTGGGGTCGGGCGCGAACGGCCTGCCGCGCGCCGCGGCCATCGCCTCGGCGGTCGCCAGCGCGGTGCCCGAGGGCGCGTCGATCTTGCCGTCGTGGTGCAGCTCGATCACCTCGGCGGCGTCGAAGTAGCGGCTAGCGAGGCGCGCGAAGTGGATCAGCAGCACCACGCCCAGCGCGAAGTTGGGCACCACGGCCACGGCGACCTCGGCGGCCTCGGCCAGCACGCGCAGCTCGTCGAGCTGGGACGCGGTCAGCCCGGAGGTGCCGATGATGGTGGGTACCCGCGCCGCGAGCGCCGCGCGGGCGATGGGTAGCGCGGCGTCGGCCCGGGTGAAGTCGACCAGCACGTCGGGGCGCGTCTCGGCCAGCAGTGCCGCGATGTCGGTGTGCAGCGCCAGCGGGGGGCCGTCGGCGCGCGGCAGGGTTGCGCCGGGCGTGCGCGCCAGGCCGCCGACCAGCTCGAGGTCCGGCGCGGCGTCGACTGCCCGGGCGATCTCGCGCCCCACACGCCCGCGCGCGCCGGCGATGGCTACTCGCAGGCGGGTCGTGGACTCCGCCATGGCCACTCCTCAGGCGATCGCCATGC
>DATGKN010000027.1:0-6865 GCA_035294645.1 Chloroflexota bacterium | reverse complement strand
AATAGCGGTGCCATTTGCCATGTAGTGTTGGTGCCAGGGCCTGGCCTGCTCATCGACAGCATGGGGCGCCTGCTCGTGGCCACAGGGCTGATCAGCTCTGGCCCATGCACGGTCGCGATAAACTGCCTGAATCTCACGACGACGACTGGCTTCACGGTGCAGGGGCAGATCGGCAACCTCGACCCTGCCGACATCCCGGTCCTGCGCATCCCGATCACGAGCGTTGCAGGGCCCCTCAGCGGCATACGCGAGGTGCAGTGCGCCTCGGCAGACTCCACCGGGACAGCGATCTGCAATGCCGCCGTCGTCGAGAGCGGGCTGGTAGTCCAGTTCAATGGCTCCGTGGAGTTGTGGGTAGTTCGCGCCACTGCCCCCCGGACACCAGTGCCCCCCACGACGTCGCCTGGCGGCATTCCAGGAGCCATCATGCCGCCGGTGGGGATCGTGGCGCCGCTGTTGCCACCAATCGTCCCGGTGGCGGTACCGCCGTCGAGCTCACCTGCCATGCCACCGGTCGGGGCGGCGTATAGCCCGGAAGTGCCCGTGATACCCGAGGCAGAAAGCCTTCAGCTCGTCGGTGGAGCCCTGCTGATTCTCGGAACGCTGTTGGGCCTACGGTACTTGCGACGGAGGCACTGAGCCCCCCTAGCGTCCATCGCCCGCTGACGCTGGGCAACCACGGGGCGTTCGGAGATGCCCACACCAGGCAGCTAGAGCGCCCCGCCAGCGTCTACGGCTCAACGGCACCGGCCTTTGCCACCTGATAGGCATGGGTTAAGATCCGGTTAACTTCCGACGGGCGTGGGCTACAAATAGAGACAGCTAGAGACGGCCAGCACCATCCACGGGGTGCATGACTCACATCGCCGCAACCAGCCAGTCTTCCTGCCGGCCGGGCACTCGTAGTCACGTGCCCGGCCGCGCGGTACCAGCACGCGCCGCCGTGGCCTGCCTGCAGAAATACGCAATTGGGCTCTCGAAATGATTGACACAGACAGCCGGCCCGGCTTATCCTCCATCTCACAGTCAGGGATCACGGCCTCGGCAACAGGCCCCCTGCAAGCACCGTTCCTTAACGCGGCCCGCTGCTGCTACAGCACTTGGCTGCAGTGAGTCGGACTCGTGGCCATGGACTCAGGATCGGCGCACTACTTTAGCGAGCATGCCCTATCTGGGATACCAGCGCGCAGCACGAAGCCATCCCACCCACGCTCGCTTGGCCAAGACTACGCACCCATACTGGCCTGGCCACGGTGCAAGCCGTGCCACCGGCTCCCAAACGTCTCCTCGGCGCACTCCCGTGATCCGAACCCCACGCCTTGCCGTCGCGTGCCCCTGATTCGAGCGGGATCCGCGCCACTGCCATCACGGCGCTATCTCCCCTCGCTGATCGCTCGTGTCGAAGGGTGGAGCACGGTCAGCGCTGGTGGCGCACGCGCTTATGGTCGCGTCGAGAGGCGGCCCTGGGACACCCAAGCGCACGGCCGGAACGATTCCGCTGCGGCAGTCCAGTCCCAATGGTGGTTACCATGGTTGACACAATCACTCGCCTACTCCTCGTCGATGACCAACACATCGTGCGCCTGGGACTGCGGAACGTGTTCGCGACGGACCCTCGGTATCTGGTAGTAGCCGAGGCAAGTACTGCGGCCCAGGCAGTTATGCTAGTTAAAGAGAGCAATCCGGATGCCGTGATCATGGAGGTCAACTTACCTGATGGGAGCGGCATTCAGGCATGCCGGGAAATCGTATCGATGAAGCCCTCTATCCGTGTTCTCATGTTCACCACCTGTGCCGACGGCGATATCGTCTACGCGGCGATTGTAGCCGGGGCCGCCGGGTACCTATTGAAGCACACTGATCCGGAACGACTACCCGAGGCGATTAGTGTAGCCCTTGGAGGCCAGTGGCTCCTAGACGCTCGCCTTGTTCCGAGCACTATGCAGGCTATCCGACGCAATGGCGGACGGGGGGACCGCGGCGATCTCGCATCACTGTCAGAGCACGAGCTCGCTATCCTCAAGCTGATCGCGGATGGCAAGACGAATCGCGAGATCGCACACATCTTGTGCCTGTCCGAGCATACTGTCAAGCAGTACGTCAGCAACATTCTCCAGAAGTTGCATCTCGCCCGTCGGGCTCAGGCGGCGGCTTTGATCGCGCAGTACGGTCTGCTCAGTATAGACGGTGCTGGCGCTCGGGCTTGAACCGCTGCGGGGAGGTACCCTCCAGAACCAGCGGGCTGGCGAGCGAGCTGACAGCCTACCGCGCTATCCGGGTGGCTGGTCGTTGGGGATCGCGCGCAGCGTCACCGCGGGCGGCACGCGGCGGAGCTTGTCGGGGTTCACGATGATCCGCAGCGCGCAGATGCGGCCAGCGGCCACCTCCAGGGCGAGCACCCCGACCGGCACGCCGTCCTGGTAGGCCACAACGCCGGGGGTACCGTTGACCCACGCCGCGCGGAGGGTGAGCGCCGCGGGCAGCTTGGCCATGATCCCCAGCAGGAAGCGCGCCGCCCGGTCGGCACCGTGGATGGGTTGCAGCGCCGCGCGCACCTTGCCGCCGCCGTCCGTCCAGAGCGTGATGTCCTCGGCGAGCGTAGCTACCAGAGCTGGCAGGTCGCCGGCGGTGACCGCGCGCAGGAACTCGCGCGCCAGCCGCTCGGGCTCGTCCAACGCGGTCGCCAACGGCCGCCCCGCAGCCGCCCCTCTGGAACCGGCGGCGGGCGCGGCGCCTGTGCCGTCCGCAGTCGGTCGCGAGACGCCATCCAGGGCGCGGCGGGCGCGGCGCGCGAGCTGGCGGCAGTGCGCCTCGCTGCGGCCCACGATCGCCGCGATCTCGCGGTGCTCGTAGCCGAACACCTCGTGCAGCAGGAACACCGCGCGCTCCAGCGGCGTGAGCCGCTCCAGCAGCACCAGGAACGCCAGCGACACCGACTCCCGCAGCTCGCTGGCCTCCGCCACATCGGGCGCCCGCTCGCTGACCAGCGGCTCCGGCAGCCACGGCCCCACGTACTGCTCGCGCTGCACGCGCGCCGACCGCAGGTGGTCGAGGCACAGCCGCGTGACGATCGTCGAGAGGTAGGCCTTGGGCGAAGCGATCGTGGTCTCGGGCGCGGCCTCCCAGCGCAGGTAGGCGTCCTGCACGATGTCCTCCGCGTCCTGCACGCTGCCCAGCATGCGGTAGGCGATGCCGAACAGCAGTGGCCGCAGGGCGTCGAACTGCTCCGCGCGCGTGGCTGCCACGACCATGACGCATCCTCTGGACGCCATGTAGCGGCTGGGCACCGGTCGCCCGGCCCCAGCCGCCCTGGCGGGTACTATCGCTAGTGTGCCACCCGAGCGCGAGGTGGCCAATGACGCGGCGCTGCGCCTCCTAGGCGCTGGCCGGCAGGGCCGCCGGCCGGCGCGCGGGGGCGGCGAGGATCTGTTGCGCCGCCCGGCGCGCGCTCGCCAGGCTGGCGTCGGCCAGCAGGCCCTCGGGCCCCACCCAGTCGCCCGCCACGTACAGCCCGGGCAGCTCGGGCACCGCCGGACCGGGCCGGCCCCGCGTGCCGCCCTGCGCGGCCAGCGGGAGCGCGTGCGCCACCACGAGATTGGGCACGAAGCGCCGCGCCACCAGCGCCGCGCGCCAGCCCGGCTGCGCCAGGTCGAGCAAGGCCTCCAGCTCGC
This sequence comes from Chloroflexota bacterium, assembly GCA_035294645.1. Classification (GTDB taxonomy): domain Bacteria; phylum Chloroflexota; class UBA6077; order UBA6077; family JAJPHF01; genus JADGHJ01. The sequence continues at coordinate 3,194 of DATGKN010000027.1, read as the reverse complement.
GCTCGACCGCGCGCGGGTCGGCCGGGGGCTCAGGGCCCAGATAGCGCATCACGTGGACGAGGGCCCCGCCCGGCGGCGCCAGCCGCGCCCAGGCCGAGTGGACGGAGAGGTACACGGGCGCGTCGAGGCCATACACTAGCGGCGCGCTGGGGTTGGGCAGGGAGCCCAGCGCCACGTCGAGCGTGGCCGCGCGCACGGGCACCGCGGCGGCCGCCCACTGGCGCAGCCGCGCGGCCGCCGCCCAATCCACCAGCGCCGCCGCGGCTCCTGGTCCCAGCGCCAGCACCACGGCATCGGCGGCCCACACCCAGCCGTCGGCGAGGCGCACGCCGCGCACCGCGTCGTCGTGGACCACGGCCGAGACGCGCGCGCCGGTCACCAGCCGCACCCCGGCCGCCTCGGCCGCGTGGCGCAGACCGTCGACCAGCCGCTGCCAACCGCCGTCGAGGTACAGCACGCCGCGCTGGAGCGCCTGCCGGAGCTGGGCAAGCGCCGCCCCCGCGCTCAGCCGGTCCGGGTCGTTGCTGAAGGTGGTCAGCCGCAGGAGCATGGCCAGCAGCGGGCGTAGGCCGGGCTCGGACACGCCGTCTTCGAGCCATGCCCGCGCTGGCACGGCGTCGAGGGCGGTCGGATCGAGGCGCCACAGTCGCGCTAGCCAGCCGGCCAGCGCCAGCTTTTCGCGGGGGCTAAACAGGCCCGTGGCCAAGAAGCCCAACGGCTCGGTGGGTAGCCGTTCGAGGCGCCCGGCGCGCAGGCCGTAGGCGCGGAACGCGGGCACGGCGCCGCGGTACGAGACGCCCAGCTCGCGCAGCACCGCCTCGGCCGGCCCGCCCCGGTAGAGCGCGTGAGGCCCGAGGTTGAAGAGGAAGCCCTGGTTGGCCCGCGAGCGGGCGCGCCCGCCGACCGCGCGCGCCTGCTCGAACACCACCACCCGGCGGCCGGCCCGCGCCAGGTAGGTCGCCGCGGCCAGCCCGGCCAGGCCGCCGCCCACCACCGCCACGTCCGTCGTGTAGTCCGCTCGCATGTCGTCTACTCCCTTCCGCGCATGGCACTGGGGCCATGCGTTCGCCCCGCGTGGGGGCCTCGCTACAGGAGAGACGAACGAGCGCGCCCCGGCGTGACAGCGGCCCCTCGGCAGCAGGGCCACCCTCGGCGCCCAGCTTTCCAGGGCGTCGCCGCGCCGGGCAGCGATGGCGCGTTAGCCGGCGCGCACGCGCTGGGCCGCATAGAACAGTTTGTCGCGCGTGGTGGCGTGGAAGCTCGCCAGGCTGTCCAGCAGGTGGTCAATGGCCTCCAGGCCGTCGGCCAGCGCCGCCCGCTGCTCCGCGGGCGTGGCCAGCAGCTGTTCGATAACGTAGCGCAGCTGCAGCGCCCGCTGGTAGGTAGCTGCGACGATCTCGCAAGTGCTGTCCAGCTCGTCGCGGCTGAGCGCGCGCGTCGCGGCGAGCCGCGCTTCCAGCTCCGCCTGCACGTGGTCGCCCTGCTCGGAGAAGACGGGGTAGTCGTTGGCCATGCTCCGTCCTTTCGCCCCTCGCTGCCGCATGATAGCCGATCCGGCCGGCGCGCACGGAGAGCCGCGCGCCGGCCGGCGCACCCTGCCGGCACGGCGCCTCCAGGCTGCGGCCGCTTACAGCCGTCTCGCAGCCACGTTGCAGCTCGCAACACGCGCTGCTACCGCCGGTGGGGCGCAGCCGTACCCTGGCCCTAGCAGCACTAGGGGATCGGGGTGGGCTGGCACAGCCCTTGCGATACTAGAGAGGCAGAGGACGTTGGAACGGAGCGAAACGATGACGGTGCAGACGCCGACCCGGCCGATCGGTTACGCCGAGCCGACGGCGCTCGCGGATGAGCTCGACCTCGACGCGATCGACTGCGCGCTGGATCGCGGCGATCTCGAGGCGGTCCGCCGGTTGCTAGGGATCCGCCGTGATGCTTGGGAGCTGATCCTCGCGCGCCTGTAGGCAGGACCTTCCTCGACGACTCCAGGGCCTCGGTAGCAGGCGCGCCCTGCACCGAGGCCCCCGTTTGTCTCGCTTCGCGCCCTCAGTCGTCGTGGAGGATGCGCGGCAGCCACACCGAGATGACCGCCGGGGTGCCGCGGCGGATCTGCTCCAGCCCGCGCCGCAGCGCCGGCCCGACCTCGGCCGGGTCGCGCACGTTCTCGCCGTAGGCGCCCGCCGCCTCCGCCTCTTTGGCGAAATCGATCGGCGGGTCGAAGTAGCCGCCCTCGTGGCCCGCCCGCGACGAGTAGCCGCCCGGGTAGAACTGCTCCACCGCGCGCGTGCCCGTGCTGTAGCTGCGGTTCTGGAAGATCACCGTCATGAACGGCGCGCCGTAGTGCGCCGCCGCCCAGAGGGCCGGGTTCGGCACGGCATACATGTAGAAGCCGTCGCCCGTGACCAGCACGATGTCCTTGTCCGGTCGCGCCAGCTTGGCACCCAGCGCCGCGCCGGGCCCCCAGCCGCCGCTGCTGCCCGGGTTGCGGAAGTAGCGGCCGGGCGCGTTCAGCCGCACGTAGCGGTACACGGGCGCGGCGGTGAGCGTCTCATCGAGGAGGATGCAGTTGTCGTCGAGCACCTGGCCGATGTTGTAGGCCAGCCACAAGGGGTCGATCGGCGTCTTGGTGGCCAGCGCCTGCGCCTCGGCGTCGTCGCGCTCCTTGCGCGCCCGCGCGGTGTCGGCCCAGCGCTGGGCGCGGTCGGCGAACCGCTGGCGGTCGCTGGCCGTGAGCATGCCCTCGACCACCGGTTGCAGCGCGCGCAGGAACTGCAGCGTGTCGGCGGTGATCCGCAGGGTGGCGGTGAACTCCAGGGTGGGGATCTTCGGCCGCACCGGGTCCACGTCGACCACGATCACCTGGGCGTCTGGGCCGGGCGCGTTGGGGCCTGGCAGCCACGGCACGTCGTTCTCCAGCACCAGCACCACGTCGGCGTCGCGCAGGCTAGTCACGCTCTGGTACAGCGGGTGGTCGAGCGGGAAGCACTGGAACGGCCGCCAGGCGCCCTCGGCTACCGGCAGGCCCAGCAGCTCGCACAGCTCGCGTAGCGGCTCCAGGGTGGCGAAGTTGCGGCCCGAGCGCGAGACGACCACCATCGGGTTCCGCGCGCGCACGAGCAGCTCGGCTGTCTGGCGCACGGCGTCCGGGTCGGGCGCGGGCGGGCGCGGGATACCGAGCTGTTGGGCGGTGGGGAAGC
>DATGKN010000026.1:0-32748 GCA_035294645.1 Chloroflexota bacterium | reverse complement strand
CGCTTGGCGCGCTTGGCCATCTCGCGCGCCAGCCCGCCCAGCGGCAGCCGCTCGACCAAGTGCTCGCCGGCCTCGGAGGCGCGGTGCAGGCTGGGCCGCAGGCGGTTGAGCATGCGCGCGATGGCGCCGACGTTCGGCGCGATCGACATCTGGTTGTCGTTGAGGATCACGATCAGCCGCGTGCCGGAGTGGCCGGCGTGGTTGAGCGCCTCCAGCGCCATGCCGGCGGTGAGCCCGCCGTCGCCGATGATGGCCACCACGTGGTAGCGCTCGCCGCGCAGGTCGCGGGCGATGGCCATGCCCAGGGCAGCGGAGATCGAGGTGCCGGCATGCCCCGCCCCGAACACGTCGTGCGGGCTCTCGTCCCGCGACAGGAATCCGGCGAGGCCGTGCTGCTGGCGCAGGGTGTGGAACTGGCGGGCGCGGCCGGTGAGCAGCTTGTGCGGGTAGGCCTGGTGGCCCACGTCCCAGACCAGCTTGTCCACGGGGCTGTGGAACACGCGGTGCAGGGCGATGGCTAGCTCGACCGTGCCCAGGTTCGAGGCGAGGTGCCCGCCCGTCTTCGGCACCGTTTCGAGCAGCTCCGCGCGGATCTCCGCCGCTAGCTGCGGGAGCTGCTCCGGGGCCAGGCGCTGCACATCGGCCGGGCCCGCGATCTGGTCGAGCAAGCGGGTCATGCTGCCTCCTTGGGTGGACGCACGCTTCTGCTCAGTCTAGCAACTCCCGAGCGAGCCCAGCTAACTACTGTAGGGAGCAGCCGGGGCAGCCGCACGGGCGCTGGGCCGAACGCCGGGGACAGCGGCCCCCGCTATGGCATTCCACGGCCCCTCCTCGCCACGGCCCGCCGGCCGAAGGATAGGCGCCGCAGCGGTGGCTCGACGCCGTAGGCCGGGCGTCTAGAACGGCACCTCGGCGCGCTGGTCCTCCACGCGGCGCGCCTTGTGGTCCCAGCGCGGCAGCGCGCCCGACTCGACCACCTCGACCGACGCCCGGATGCCCAGGCCGAGCTGGAGCGCGCGGGCCATATCCGCCTGGAGCGCGCGGCGGTCGTCGGCGCTCAGCTCGGGGCTAGGGTCGAGCCGCACCAGCAAGTCGTCGAGGCCCTCGACACGGCGGAAGATGATCCGGAACTCGTCGACCCCAGGGTGCTGCCGCACGATCTCCTCGACGCGCGAGGGGTACACGATCACCCCGCGCACTTTCTTCATATCGTCCAGCCGGCCGATCACCCCACCTTTGAGGGCGAACAGCGTGCGGCCGTCCTTGCGCGGGCCCGCGGGCGCCCGCTCCACGATGTCGCGGGTGCGGTAGCGCAGCAGCGGGAACGCCTTGCGGTACAGACTGGTGAGCACCAGCTCGCCGCGCTCGCCGGGCCCCACGGGCCGGCCCGTCTCCAGGTCGAGCACCTCGGGGTAGGCGTAGTCTTCGTGGATGTAGTAGATGCCAGGCTCCTCGGCGCTCTCGAAGCCCCAGGCGGCGATCTCGGTCAGGCCCGGCAGATCGAAGGCGCGGGCACCGAACGCCTCCTCGATCTTGCGCTTGGTGCTGGGAATCCCCGCGCCGGGCTCGCCGGTGTGCCAGGTCAGGCGGATCTGGGTCTCGCGCGCCAGATCGATGCCGCGGCGGCGCGCTGTCTCCGCGAGGTACAGCGCGTAGGAGGGTGTGCAGCCGAGCACGGTGATCGGGTAATGGCGCAGCAGGTCGAGGCGCTGCTCGGTGGAGTAGCCGCCGGCGGGGAACAGCAGGCAGCCGAGGTCCTGGGCGGCGTAGAAGCCGGACCAGAAGCCGATGTACGGCCCGTAGCCGAATGCGGCCATCACCATATCGGTCTTGCGCACGCCGAAGGCGTACAGCGAGCGCGCGTACGAGTGGTAGAAGCCGTACCAGTCCTCGGGGGTGTCCAACACGGCCACCGGCCGGCCCGTGGTGGCCGAGGTGAAGTGGATGCGCAGGCACTCGGAGATGGGCACGGCCAGCACGCTGCCCCACGGCGGGTGCTCCGCCTGGTCGGCTTTCAGCTCGTCTTTGGTAGTGAACGGCAGCTTGGCGAGGTCCTCCAGCGACTCGATATCGCGCGGGGTGAGCCCGGCGGCGTCGAACTTGCGCCGGTAGAAGGGGCTGTTCTCGTAAGCGTGCCGCACCTGCGCCCGTAGCCGCTCCTCTTGCAGTCGGCGCATGGTAGCGCGGTCAGCGGTCTCGATCTCGGGCTCTAGATATCGGCTGTCCATACGCTCTGCCTCCAGCCCCGCCCCGCGGGCTCACACAGCGTGTGGCTCTGATAGTAGCACGGGCCGCTACTCCCAGAGAGGCCAAGCGGCGGTAGCCGAACGCGAGGCGGTGCCGTGCCCAGGGGTGCCAGCGCGCGCAGCCTTGGATAGACGGCTCATGGCACCGCGGTCGCACCGCGGCGGGCACGAGAGCCGGGGCGCTGGCGCAGGGAGCGTGGCTCGCGGCACCCCGTCCTAACGACAGCCGCCCCATGTAGCACGGCGCTGCGGGTGCCGATCGTCGCCGCCTGGGGAGTGGAATGGCCCCAGAACCGCGGCGATACGGCCCTGGCATGCCAGCAGGACGCGAGATGGTGCGAGACGGCACATCGCGCTCCGCCACGCCGCGCGGACGTGCCTGCCGGCCGCCCCGTCGTGAGCCGGCGTGGCGATCCGCCGGCCCTGGCGGCGCCCACCGGCCCGTGGCCGCTAGGAGGCACGGTGGTGGAATGCCGGGGAAATCACGGGGCGGAGGTGTATGGGAGTCGAACCCACCCGGGACCGCGCGGGCGGCCCCGCAACGGTTTTGAAGACCGCGAGATCCACCGGGACCCGTCCACCTCCACACGGAGCGCCCCACCGCGTTCGCCGCCGGCGACTGCCGCACAGCCGCCGGGCGCGGATGGGCAAGCGGGCCATCACAGGCTAGGCGCGCCCTGCTGTTAGCTTACCCGGTCCCACGCGCTCCTGTCAGGCCAGCGCCCGGGACTCACGGCGAGCCCCGGCCGGACACCGGGCCACGCCCTCGCGCAGCACACGACCCGACGACAGCCCTACCGCCAAGCTCTTGACAGCGGGCCCCCCGCGGGCTACTCTGGCCCCACGACGCGCCTGCTGGCGCCGCTGATGCCCAGGCCGCCGGGGGGCGTCCGCGCAAGTTCCGTCCGCGGGAGAGAAGAGGTCATGCGCACACGCCTCGCCGCCTACGCGGCGCTCCTCGTGGCCCTCGTCGCTAGCCTCGCGATCGCTTCCCTCTACCCCGCCGGCGCGGTGGCCCATCCAGCAGCAGCCCCCGAGGGCGTGCAAGCGCGCACGACGCTGCGCGTCGGCATGCTGCCCGTCACGGCCTACCTCGGCCTCTATGTGGCGCGCGAGCAGGGCTGGTTCCAGGAGGAGGGAATCGACCTCGACGTGCAGATCATGGCGGGTGGGGCGGAGATCATCCCGGCTATGATCGGGGGGTCGCTCGACCTCGGCATCGTGAACACCTTCTCGCACGTGCTGGCGCGCGACCGCGGCTTCGACGTCCGCGCGGTGGCCGCCTCGGCCAGTGAGACGCGCGGGAACCCGACCCACGCGATCCTGGTGGGGGGGAACTCGCCCATCCAGAGCGCGCGCGACCTGGAGGGGCGGACCTTCGCTATCAACACGCTGAACAACATCGACCACCTGATGGTCCAGATCTGGCTGCGCAACAACGGCGCCGACCCCCAGCGCGTGAACTTCGTGGAGGTGCCCTTCCCCCAGCACGCGGCCGCCATCGGACAGGGCCGCGTCGACGCGATCGGGCCCACCGAGCCGTTCGTGACCGTCGCGCTCAGCCAGGGAGCCCGGCTGCTGGCGTACCACTACACGGACACCAACCCCACCACCCTGCTCGGCTACTACGCGGCTACCGGCGACTGGCTCAGCCGCAACCCCGCGCTGGCGCGCGGCTTCGCCAACGCGATCCATCGCGCCAATAGCTATCTGGAGGCCACCCCCGACGAGAAGCGCGCCGCCGCCGTGCGCCACCTGAACATCTCGCCCGAGGTGGCCCAGCGCATGAACATCGAGACGCTGGAGACCCGGATCGACCCCGCCGGCATCCAGTGGTGGATCGACGCCGGCCGCCAGTTCAACCTCGTGGACCATCCGCTGAATCCCAACGACTTCCTGTGGGACACGGTGCGCTGACCGTGGTCGCCCGCCCGGTGCTGCTGGAGGTCGTCCACCTGCAGAAGGTCTATGCCCAGCGCGGCCGCCAGACGGTCGCCGTCCGCGACCTGCACTTCCGCGTGGCGGAGAACGAGTTCCTGGCCGTCGTGGGGCCGTCGGGCTGCGGCAAGACGACCATGCTGCGCCTGCTCGCCGGCCTGCTGCCCCCGACCAGCGGGCAGGTGCTGCTGCGCGGGCAGCCAGTCACCGCGCCGCCGCCCGAAATGGTGCTGGTATTCCAGGACTACGGCCGCTCGCTGTGCGCCTGGCGCTCCGTCGCCCGCAACGTGCAGTTCGCCCTCGAGCACACGCGCTGGTCGGCGGCGGAGCGCCGCGCGCGGGTGGACCACGCCCTGAGCATCGTTGGGCTGAGCGAGTTCCGCGATCACTACCCGTGGGAGCTGTCGGGCGGCATGCAGCAGCGCCTGCAGATCGCCCGCGCGCTCGCTTACGGGCCCCGCATCTTGCTCATGGACGAGCCGTTCGGCTCGCTCGATGCGCTGACCCGCGCCGACCTCGAGGACCAGCTGCTCGACATCTGGACCCACGAGCCGAAGACGATCGTGTTCGTGACTCACGACATCGAGGAGGCCGTCTACCTGGCCGACCGCGTCCTGGTGCTCAGCGCGCGCCCCTCGGTAGTCGTCGAGGAGGTCGTCATCGACTTGCCCCGGCCGCGCGACCAGATCGCGACCCGCAGCCTCGAGGCGTTCGTGCGCTACCGCAACCACATCTTCACGCGCATCCGCCGCGAGGTGGCGCAAGCGGCCGCTGGCGCGCTGGCCGCCCCAGCGGTATCGTGAGGCGGCGCCGATGCGACCTACTCGTCCCTTGGGCTACGCGCTGATCGGCGCCCTGCTGGCCGGCTGGGAGGCGGCAGCGCGGGCCGGCGCGGTGAACCCCGCGTTCCTGCCGCCGCCCAGCCAGATCGCCGGCGCCTGGTGGGCGCTGTGGGCCAGCGGCCAGCTCGCGGAGCACCTGGCTGCCACCCTGGGCAGCTGGGCCCAGGGCTACGCCCTCGCCGCCGTGCTGGGGGTGTCGCTGGGCCTGCTGATGGGGCTGGTGCCCGCTATCCGCGCGATGCTCAGCACTATCGTCGAGCTGCTGCGCCCCATGCCGTCGGTAGCCATCATCCCCGTGGCCATCGTGCTGTTCGGGCTCGGCGACCCCATGAAGCGGTTCGTGGTGGCCTACGCGGCCCTGTGGCCGATCTTGCTCAACACGCTGTACGGCGTGCTGGCGGTAGACCCGCTGCTGCTGGACACAGCGCGCACCTTCCGCCTGGGGGCGGTGCGCAGCGCGCTGCGGGTCACGCTGCCGGCCGCCTCGCCGTACATCGCCACGGGCCTGCGCATCAGCACCAGCATCGCGCTGATCCTGGTGATCACCGCCGAGCTGGTAGCCAGCCGCAGCGGGCTGGGCTACGCGGTGCGCGCCGCCGAGCAGGCTAGCCGCGTGCCCGAGGTGTACGCAGGCGTGCTGACCATCGCGGTGGTGGGCTTCCTGCTCAACGCGCTGTTCGTGGCCCTCGAGGGCCGCGTGCTGGCCTGGCACCGCGGCGTCACGGCGCGCGAGGCGGTGTAGCGATGCAGCGGGGAGCGTTGCCAGCGGGCGTGGCCGAGGGCGGAGTGGATGCGCGGCGCGCGTGGGCCGCGCCGTGGGCGCCGGCCGCCCTGGGGCTGGCGCTGCGCCGGCAGGCGCTGGGCCTCGCCACGCTGGCCGCGCTGCTGGTCGTGTGGGAGGCCGCCAGCCGCACGCGGCTGCTCAACCCGCAGCTCGTCCCACCAGTCACCGACATCCTGGCCACCTTCGGCCAGCTGTGGACCGATCGCCCGTTCCCGCAGCAGACGTTCGTCACCCAGACCGTCGCCACACTGTGGCGCATGGCGGTCGGCTACGTCGCCGCGGCGGTGCTGGGGATCGGCCTGGGGCTGCTGATGGGGCGCTCGCGCGCGGTGGCCGACCTATTCTGGCCGCTGATCGAGTTCCTGCGGCCGACGCCGCCGGTGGCGTTGATCCCCGTGCTGCTGCTGCTGGTGGGCATCGGCGATCAGATGCGGCTGATCATCATCGCCTTCGCGGCGCTATTTCCCATCTTGCTGAACACGATCGACGGCGTGCGCGGCGTCCATCCCACCCTGCTCGACGTGGCGCGCACGTTCCGCTTCCGCGGGCTCGCCCTGCTGCGGCGCGTGATCTTCCCGGCGGCACTGCCACAGATCGTGGCCGGGCTGCGCATCAGCCTGGCCATCGCGCTGATTGTGGCGCTGGTATCCGAGATGGTCGGGGCCACCAACGGGCTAGGCTACTTCATCTTGCAGCAGCAGCGCGGGCTGCGTATCCGCGAGACGTACGCGGCAATGGTGCAGCTGGCGCTGGTGGGGCTGGTGCTCAACGCGCTGTTCGTGGCCGTCGAGCGTCGCGTGCTGGCCTGGCACCGCCAGAGCACGGGGCAGGCGTAGCGCGCGGCTGTTGCCCCGCCAGCGGGCCGCTGGTAGAATCGGGAGCATCCCCCGTCGGTGTCGGGAGCAGACAGCATGAAACCGGCCCCCTTCGAGTACCATGCGCCGCGCAGCGTCGAGGAAGCGCTGGCGCTGCTGGCGCAGTATGGCGATGAGGCGAAGGTGCTGGCGGGCGGCCAGAGCCTCGTGCCGCTGATGAACTTCCGCCTGGCGCGGCCGGCACACCTGATCGACCTCAACCGCATCCCCGAGCTGGCATACGTGCGCCCACACGACGGCGGGCTGGCGTTCGGGGCGATGACCCGGCAGTACTTCCTGGAAGAAGACCCGCAGGTCGCGGCGCGCAACCCGCTGCTGCCGGTTGTTGCCCGCCACATCGGCCACGTGCAGATCCGCCACCGCGGCACCATCGGCGGCAGCATCGCCCATGCCGATCCGGTGGCCGAGCTGCCGCTGATCGCCACGCTGCTGGACGCCGAGCTGGTGATCCGCAGCCAGGAGGGCGGCGAGCGAGTAGCGCAGCCCCAGGAGTTCTTCCTGCACTACCTGATGACCAGCCTGGCCCCCACCGAGCTGCTATGCGAGGTGCGCTTCCCGGCGCTGCCGCCGCGCGCCGGCTGGAGCTTCCAGGAGTTCGCGCGCCGGCACGGCGACTTCGCCATCGTGGCCGCCGCGGCGATCCTAGAGGCCGATGCCAACGGCGTGTGTACTGCCGCGCGGGTGGCCGTGGCGGGCGGCGCGCCCACCCCCCAGCGGAGCCAAGGCGCCGAGGCGGCCCTGGTGGGGCAGAAGCTCGCGCCCGCCGCGTTCGACGCGGCGGCTGAAGCGGCCGCCGCCGAGGCCGATCCGGAGAGCGACATCCACGCCTCCGCCGACTACCGCCGTAAAATGGTCCGCGTGTTCGTCCGCCGCGCGCTGGAGGCCGCCGCGAGTCGCCTGCCGAAGGAGAGCTGAGACGATGGCCGAGAAAGTCACGGTGCGCCTGAAGGTCAACGGGCGCGACTACGAGGGCACCTGCGAGCCGCGCAAGCTACTCAGCGACTTCATCCGCCAGGACCTCGGGCTCACGGGCACCCACGTCGGCTGCGAGCACGGCGTCTGCGGCGCCTGCACGATCCTCCTGGATGGCCGCACGGTGCGCTCCTGCTTGCTGTTCGCGGTGCAGGCCGACGGCGCCGAGATCATGACCGTCGAGGGGCTGGCGGCGCCCGACGGCACGCTGCACCCGGTCCAGCAAGCGTTCTGGGACCAGCACGGCTTGCAGTGCGGCTTCTGCACGCCCGGCTTCCTGATGACGGTGTACGAGTTCGTCAATCAGGTCCAGGCACGCAACCACCAGCCCTCGGAAGAGGAGATCCGCGAGGCGCTGTCGGGCAATCTCTGCCGCTGCACAGGCTACGTGAACATCGTCAAGGCGGTGCAGCAGGCCTGCGGCATCCCGGTGGAGAGCCCCGCCGCCCATTGAGCGCGCGGCCGCGCACGGCGGTCCACCTAGCCGGGGCCAGCCCGGTGCTCCGGGCTCGCCGCGCGGGCGGCGCGCTATCGCGTGGCGCTATCGTCGGGCGACGTGTCCCCGTCGTCGTAGCGCGCCCAGCTCTCCTCGAACGCCTCGAGGATCTCGGGCGGGATGCGAGCCGCGAACCGGGCGGGTTTGATATCCAGCTCGAGCAGCTGCCCTTCCGTGAGGCCGAGCCGCGCTACTTCCTGGCGCGGGATGGGAACGAAATAGCTATTGCCGAGCTTGTACAGGCGTTGCCGGATCATCGAGCTTCTCCCTGGACTGGCGGTGGCTGCCCTCCCATTGTAACAAGTTAGTTGCCCTAACCATTCAGCACTGGCTTGCCCGCGGGGGCGGTGCAGGCCCGCACACCGAGCCCGAAACAGCTACTCGTAGCGCAGCGCCTCGATCGGCGTGATGCGGCCGGCGCGCCAGGCCGGCACCGCCGCGGCGAGCAGCGCCGCTCCCCACGCCAGCGCCGCCATGACCAGCAGCTGGTCGGTCGGCACGAGCAGCGGGAACTCCGGGTGCTGGCGCTGGAGCTGACGCACCACCTGCCCTGCCAGGACCACGCCCGCCCCGACGCCGATCGTCGCGCCCGCCAGCGCCAGCGCGCTGCCCTCGAGCAGGAGCATGAGCTGGACGTTGCGCGCGCACATGCCCACCGCGCGCAGCATGCCGATCTGGGCGCGCCGTTCCAGCACCGCTCGCGTGGCCAGCAGCCCCACGGCCAAGACCCCACTAACCAGGCCCAGCCCCATGAAGCCGCGCAGCAGGTAGCTGAGTGGCGCCTGCACGGCGCGCGAGAGCCGCAGCTCCGGATCGACCAGGCTGGCGCGCAAGCCGCGGTCGCCGAACGAGAGGTTCAAGGCCGACGCCGCGCGCTCGGGAGTGAGCCCGTCGCGCGTGCGCAGGAAGTAGGTCACCTGGCGGCCGGCGGGCAGCGCGGCGGCGGTGGCCTCACCGAGGAACACGCCGTCGCCCAACGGACTGCTGGCGCCCAGCACGCCGATCACCACCGCCCGCACGGCCGGACCGCCCCCCTGGGCACGCAGCCACACGACGGCGTCGCCCAGCCGGCTAGGCGGCACCCCTAGCACAGCAGCCAGCTGGGTGCTGATCACCGCCACCCCGGGGCGCTCGGCCAGCGCGCGCCACACCGCAGCCTCGCTCTCGTAGCCGGGCGCTCGCGCGCTCAGGTGGGCGGTGGTGGTGGACAGGAACTCGGCGTCCAGCACGTGCACCGTGGCCGGCCGCCAGCGGGCCCGCGCGTCGCCCAGATAGATCAGCTCGCCGCTCTGCGAGCGCTGGCCCCCGATCGCCGCGAAGTCGTCGGGCCGCACGGCCACAGCGGTAGCCAGCGCCGCGCGCAGGTCGAGCGCCGCCGCGTCGTCCGCGCCCTGCACGCGCAGATCGTAGCCGGCGTTCTCGGCGTCCGGCCGGCCGTACGCCTGGTAGGCCCCTGCCAGCAGCACCGCCGAGACGGTCAGCGAGCACAGCACCAGGGCGAACATCGCGATGGTCAGCCCCGCGCGCCCGCGTTGTGCGCCGAGATATGCCGCGGCGAGGCGGCCGGCTAGCCGCGGGCCACACCACGGGCGCAACGGCAGCAGCAGTCCGCGCAGCAGCAGGTCCAAGTTGGCGGCCAGGCCCCAGGTGGCCGCGAGAACCATGCTCACCCCGGCGACGGGGAAGTACTCGGCGCTCAGCGGCGGGCGGCCGAGATGCAGCGCCGCGGTGACCGCGCGCGGCTCCCACCAGAGCGCCGCCAGCCCGCCGGCAGCCAGCGTGCGCGCCAGCCGAGCGAGCCCGGGGGGCGGTGCCCCGCGCTGGCGCAGTAGCCAGGCCAGCAAGCGCTCGGCGGCTAGCCCCAACGCGCTGAGGCCCACGACCAGCGGCAGCAACGCGTTCGCCCAGTTGCCCAGCACCAGCCACCCAGCGCCCACCAGCGCCAGGCCCAGCGCCAGCAGCGGCGCCGCCCAAGTAGCAAGGCGTCCCGCGGGCTCCGTTTCGTCGCGGATGGCCGCGGCGATGTTCAGCCGGCTGGTCCACCAGGCCGCCAACCCGATGGTCAGCAGGGCCAGCAGCAGGCCCACGCAGAAGGCGAAAGCCACGCTGCGCGGCGTCGCGTGGGCCCGCACGGTGAGCCCCAGCGGCTCAAGGGCCCCCTGCAGCGATTGCACCAGCCCCTGGGTGATCGCCAAGCCAGCCACGACGCCCACTGCCGCCGCGGCCAGCGCGTACGCCAGCCCTTCGATCAGCAGCAACGCCACCAAATCGCGCCGGTACGCGCCGAGCGCGCGGGTAATGGCTAGCTCCACCCGCCGCCCAGCGGCCAGCAGGGCGAACACTAGGAACACCAGCATCAGCCCCGTGGCGATGGAGAAGAGGCCCAGCACCAGGAAGATGCTGGTGAGCAGGCTGGCGAAGGTGTCGGCCCGCTCCTGGGCCACGCGCTTCAGCTCCAGCACGCGCAGGCCGCCGCCGGTGTTGAGCACGCCGAACAGCGCCGAACGGTCGTCGCCGTGGGGTAGCCGGGCCGCGAGCAGCGCCAGCCGGCCCGCCGCCTCCGGGTCGCCGAGCAGGTCGCGCACCAGGGCCCCAGCGCGCTCGTCCGCCGGGGCATCGAGCGCGTCGCGCAGGGCCTCGAAGCGCGGGCGCTCATCGGAGCGGAGGTTAGGCACTAGCCCCCGCAGCGCCCGCCGGATGGGCTCGCGGCGCAGCGTAGCCAGCGCGTGGTCGACCGCCTCGTCGTCGATCAGCACGGCGCGCAGGGCGGCGGCGGCCTCCGCGCTGTGGGTGACCGACTCGGCACGGTCGCCGGCGTTGACCACTAGGATCTGGTTGATCTGCCCCGGTCGGTCGAGCAGCTCCTGCAGCTGCTCGAGCGGCAGCAACAGCGTCGGCCGGGCGCCCCCCAGATCGCCGGTCGTGTACACGGCCGCCAGCTGCAGCAACAGCGCCTGGTCGTCGAGCCGCAGCTCGAGCTGGTCGCCCGCGGCGGCGCCGAGCTGACTCGCGGCCTCCGTATTGAGGTACACGGCCCCGGGCGCCAGCGGGGCGAAAGGCAGCGGGATGCCGTCGGGGCCGGCGGGTGGGCCGAGCACGGGTGGAGTATCGCGCGGCAACGCCAGCACGGTGACGTTCAGCGCTAGCTGCTGGGTGGTGCGGTCGATCAGCGCGCCCTGCTCGACGATGGCCGGCACCAGCGCGGCGATCGGGCTGCCGGGCGGCAGTGCCGCCGCGAGGGCCGTGTGTCGCCGGGCATCGAAGTAGTTGGCCCCGGCGGTCAGTGGCGCGCCGGCTACCAGCGCCTCGAGCCAGCGGCGGTTCTGGGCGCCAGGGGTGATGCGCGCCGGCACCACCACCTCGTCTACCCGGCCCAGGCTGTCGGCCACCAGCGAGCGCACCGTGTAAGTCATCGTGTCGCCCGTAAACAGCGCGCTCGCGACCACGGCGGTGCCGAGGGCCAGCCCGGCCACCGCCAGCAGCGCGTACCCCAGCCGGCGTGGGATGTTGCGGAGCGCCAGTCGCCAGAGCACACGCCGACGGGCAGTGAGCAGCAGCACGAGGCCGAGCAGCAGCGCGCAGCCAGCGGCGGCCCCCGCGGCCAGCAGCGCGATGGGAAGGCCGAACAGGCGCTCCATGGGCGGTCAATCGCCCGCAGGGACGCAGCGTGCCACGTGCTCGCCTCTGGCGCCCACGGGCGTACGCCCGTCGAGGGGGCGCAGGGCCTGGTCGCTGGTGATGCGCCCGTCGCGCATCGTGACCACGCGGTGCGCACGGCGGGCGACCTCCGCCGCGTGGGTGACGATCACGAACGTCTGCCCCAGGGTACGGTTGAGGCGCACCAGGAGCTCCAGGATCTCCGCGGCCGTCTCGCTATCCAGGTTGCCGGTCGGTTCATCGGCCCAGACGATGGCCGGCTGTGGGGCGAGAGCCCGGGCGATGGCCACACGCTGCTGTTGGCCCCCCGAGAGCTGCGCCGGGCGGTGGCGGAGGTGGGCGGCCAGCCCAACCTCGGCCAGCAGCGCGCGGCTGCGCTCGCGGGCGCGGTGCTCGCTCTCGCCCGCCAGCAGCAGGGGCAGCTCGACGTTCTCCAGCGCGGTGAGCACCGGCAGCAGGTTGTAGGCCTGGAACACGAACCCCATCCGGCGCGCCCGGTAGCGGGCGCGGGCGTCGTCGCTCAGCCGCCGCAGCGATTGCCCCTCGACCAGCACGTCGCCCGCATCGGGCCGATCGAGCCCGGCCAGGCAGTTGAGCAGGGTGGTCTTGCCCGAGCCCGAGGGGCCCATGATGGCCAGCATCTCGCCGCGGCGCACGGCGAGGTCGACCCCGCGCAGCGCGGCCACTCGCTCGCTGCCGCGCTGGTAGCTCTTGAACAAGCCCCGCGCCTCGACGATGACCGGCGCCGCGGGCGTCAGGGTAGCAGGTGGTTGGCCGTGATCGCGGCCCACATGACCTCCGCCAACCGCCGATAGCCCGCCGCGCTGGGGTGGAACCCATCGAGCCCCACGTACTCGGGCTGGCTGGCGAGCTCCGGCCCGAGGGGATACAGATCGACCAGCACCGCCCCGTGGCGCCGCGCGGCGCGCTCGATCGCCGCGTTCCACCGCCCGATCTCGGCCCGCAGCAGCTCGGGGGGGACCGCGGCGTACACCGGCACCCGGGACAGGTCGGGTAGGTTGGCGATCACTACCTGGGCACTGGTCTCGCCACGCAGCCGGCCGAGCAGCTGGTCAAGCTGCGCGCTGTACTCTTCGAGTGGCACGCGCGCGTTGAAATCGTTCACCGCCAGCCAGACCGTGACCAGGTCGGGGGCGGCATCGATCGCCACGGGGAGCTGCTGCACCAACGCGTCGCGCAGGAGGCTGCCGCTGACGCCGAGGTTGACTAGCCGCGTGCCCGCCGGCAAGTAGCTGTGCAGTACGGGCACCCAGCCCTCATGCACCGGATCGCTCGCCCCCACGCCGACCGCGTCGGAGGCCCCCAGCGCCACATAGACGAGCGGGCGCGCGGGGGGCGCCACAGCCAGGTTCGGCGGGCCGCAGGCGCTGGCCACGACCGCTAGCACCGCTAGCCCTAACCACCCCCAGGGCGCCACCCCGTACACGCTCCTCCGACCCTTTAGCACCGTGGCCGGGATTGTACCCCACCCCGCAGAGCCGTGACCATTTGCCACACGGCGCTCTGGCGCGTGCCCACCCGATGCGGTAGTATCGAAGTACTCCTGCCCAGGAGTAATCGCGCGGGGCCGGGAGGGGAGCGGGTGGACGTCGCGGCAGACCTCGTGCTGGTCAAAGGCGGCGGCGAGATCGGCACAGCAGTCGCGCTGGCCCTCTGGCGCGCGGGCTGGGCCGTGGTGATCGCCGAGCTACCGCGGCCGACTGTGCTGCGCCGCCAGCTGAGCCTCGCCGAGGCGGCGTTCACGGGCAGCGTGGTGCGCGCGGGCGTACGTGCGGTGCGCGTGGCCCTGCCGCAGCAGGCGGCGGCGCTGCTAGCCGGCCGCGCGGCGCTGCCGCTGTACGTGGGGCCGCTGCCAGCCGCGCTCGCCGCCTGGCGCCCTGCGGTCGTGGTCGACGCGCGCATGCGCCGCTCCGCTCGTGCCGAGAACCAGCGCGGCGAGGCGCCCCTGGTGGTCGGGCTCGGCCCGGGTTTCTACGCGGGCGACAATGCCGATGTGGTGGTCGAGACGCACCCAGGCCCGCTGCTCGGCCGGGTGCTGTGGGAGGGCGGGGCGCTGCCCCACCAGAGCCGGCAACGACCGGGCGATGCGACGGACACCGAGCAGTACGTTTACGCGCGGCGCGCCGGCCTGTGGACGACGCAGCGGACGATCGGCGAGTGGGTCGCCGCGGGCACCGTGCTGGGTACGCTCGATGGGCAGCCGCTCACCGCCCCGCTGGCCGGCTGGCTGCGCGGGCTGGTCCACACCGCGGTGCCGGTGCCGGCCGGCGTCAAGCTGGCCGCCGTGCATCCGGGCGACTGGCGCCGCAAGGAGGCCGGTATCCGCCACCGCGCGACGGCCATCGCGGCGGCCGTGCGGGCGCTGCTCGCCGATGCGGCGGCCCTGCCCCACGCGCCCACCCCGCCGCTCGCGCTCGCGGGGGGCTGACCGCATGCCTACGCCAGGACTCACCCCGGCCGAGCACGCCATGCTGGGGCTGGTGCTGCTCGCCCCGCGGCACGGCTACGAGATCGCGGCCCACTTCGGCCCGGAAGGCGACCTGGGCCTGGTGTGCCAGGTGCCGATGAGCCTGCTGTACGCGCAGCTCAAGCGGCTGGAAACGCTCGGCTACCTGGCGGGCACCACCGAGCCGCAGCCGAATCGTCCGCCACGGCGCGTGTACCGCATCACCCCCGAGGGCGAGGCCGAGTTCTGGCGCTGGCTCGACCAGCCGGTGCGGCGCATCCGCGACATCCGCATCGACTTCCTGCTGAAGCTGTTCTTCTCCGCGCGCCTGCTCCAGCACGACACCGACGACCTGCTGCGGCGGCAGATCGCCGCTTGCCGCGACTACTTGGCCGTCTTGGAGGCACGCCAGGCCACCACGCCCCCGGACACCTTCGCCCGCCTGGTCAACGACGCGCGCCTCACCGCCGCGCGCGGCACCATCGCCTGGCTGGAACAATATGTCGGCCGCTGGCCGAAGCAGGCCGGCTAGCCACGGAGCGAACGCCGTGTCCGACCGGCAGCCGTGCGTCGTCGTGAAAGGCGCGGGCGATATCGGCTCGGCGGTGGCCCACGCGCTGTTTCGCGCCGGGCTACGGCCCGTGTTGGTAGAGGAGCCGACCCCGGCCACCGCGCGCCGCCGCATGGCGTTCGCCGACGCGCTGTTCGAGGGCGCGGCGGAGTTGGAGGGCGTGCGCGCCGAGCGGGTGGACACGCCCGCGGCGCTGCACAGGCTGCTCGCCAGCGGCGCCGCGATTCCGCTCGTGCCCAGCGACCGCGCGCCGGCACTGCTCGCTCCCCTGCGCCCGGTAGCGATGGTTGATGCGCGCATGCGCAAGCGCGAGCGGGCGCCGTGCCAGCTCCACGAGGCGCCGCTGACCATCGGCCTGGGGCCCGGCTTCCGCGCGGGCGAAACGGTCCACGCCGTGGTGGAGACCAACTGGGGCGAGCGGCTGGGGGCGGTGCTATGGGAGGGCGAGGCCGAGCCGTACACCGGCCAGCCGCGCGCGGTGGCCGGCTACACGCGCGAGCGCTATCTGTACGCGCCCCACCCCGGTCGCTTCCGTACGGAGCTGACCATTGGCGCGCCGGTCACGGCGGGCCAGGTGGTGGCTTGGGTCGACACCACGCCGCTGCGGGCGCCCATCGCCGGCACGCTGCGCGGCCTGACTCGCGACGGAGTACCCGTGGCGGCCGGCGCCAAGGTGGTGGACATCGACCCCCTCGGCGATGCGGCGCGCGCGGCGGGCATCGGCGAGCGCCCACGCCGCATCGCCGAGGGGGTGCTGCGGGCACTGCGTGAGAGCGGGGTGTTGCTGCCCCAGCTGCAGGGCTAGCGCCGCCGGCTCACGAGGCCGCCGGCGCTGCCGGCCGGTAGTGGAGTTCGGGCAGCCGCTGGCGCGGCACCGGGTTGGCCACCGCCTCCTCCAGCGAGAACGCCTGCCGCCACTCGCTGGCCGGCCGCACGTGGCCGTCGGTGCCCACCTGATCGAGCCCCCAGTAGATTTCCAGCACGTTGCCGTCGGGGTCGAGGAACTCGACGGCGATCTGGCAGCCGGCGCGCCGCCGGCCCTCGAAGGTGATGGTAACGCCATGCTCGCGCAGCCAGTCGCGGGCGCGGAACACCTCGTCCAGCGTGGCTACCTCGAAGGCGAAGTGGTTGAGCGTCGTGCTCTCGCCCAGCTCGGCCCCGCCGACCAGCGCCACGCCGTGGTGGTCGGTGTTGAAGCGCAGGAACACCATGCCGCCGGGCACCATCGAGTCGGGGTAGCGATCGCTCACTTGCATGCCGAGGACTTCGGTATAGAAGCGCACGGACGCCTCGAGGTCGCGCACGTTGAGCACCACGTGCCCGATCTTGCGGAGCTGCATGGGGGGGAGAGGTTGCTCGACCATGGCTGCTGCTCCCTCTACACGATGGCGATGAACTCGAGCTGCACGAGGGTGGGCGGCTGCAAGTCCGCCTTCAGGGTATGGCGCACGGGGCGATCGTGCGGATCGGGAAACCACTCCAGCCAGTGCTGGTTCACGTACTCGCGGTGCGCCAGGTCGTGCAGGTAGACCGTCAGCTTAGCCACATCTGCCGGGGTGGCCCCGGCCGCGTCGAGGACGGCGCGCAGGTTGCGGAACGCCTGCGCTACCTGCTGGGCAGGGTCGGCAGGCGTGGTGCCGGTGGCTGGGTCCTGGCCGCCGATCGCCGAGGAGAACACGAACGGTCCCACGCGCACGGCCGTGGGGATCGGGTTGCGGTGGCGGAACAGCCCCTCGCCCTCGATCACCTGCCGCTTGCCCATCGCACTGCCTCCCCTGGGCGGGCCGCGTGCGCCACTGGGCGGCCCGTCGACTATATGGCGTGCCCGCATGCCTGCTGGCAGGATAGCACAGGTAGCGACGCGGCAGAGCCCCTGACGGGCCCCGCGCGCGAGAGGCGGCCGCCGCGTGCTACTATGCGGGCGCGGTGTCCGTCCGCCCAAGCTCGGCGGGGCGTCCGGCGGCGCCTGAAAGGATGGCCCCATGGCGATCCGGTCTCCGCGCGGCGGCCGTGGCGCCCGGGGCGCCAGCGCCCGGCTCGGGTTGGTGATCACCGTGCTCCTGGCCCTGGCTTGCATGAGGCCCCAGCCCACCCCCCTTGCTCAGGAGCCCGCACCGACCACGGCCGCGGGGAGCCGAGCCGCTCCTGCCCAAGCCGCCACGGCGCCGCTGGCGCTTCGCGTCGCCTACGTCTCCCCCTCGGCCGTGATGGCGCCGCTGTGGATGGCAGCCGAATCCGGCGCGTTCGCCCACCATGGCATCCAGGTCGCGGTGTTGCACATCCCCGCGAACACGGCGGTGGCGGCGCTGCTGGCCGGCGAGGTAGATGTGCTCCAGATCTCGGGGCCCGCGGTGCTCGCGGCGGCGCTGCAGGGTGCCGACTTGGTGTTCGTGGCCGGCGCGCTCGACCGCATGGTGTTCAGCGTGCACGCGGCGGCCGATGTGCGCAGCGGCGCCGATTTGCGAGGCCGCCTCTTTGGCAGCGATCGTCCGGGGACCCCGGTGGCGTATGCCACGGAGGTGGCGCTCGCGCGGCTGGGCCTGTCGCCCGGGGAGGTCGAGCTCCTGCCCATCGGCTCGTCCGATCGCCTGGTGGCCGCGCTGCTGTCGGGCCAGCTCGCGGCCACGGTGCTCACGCCGCCCGCCAGCTTCGAGGCCGAGGCGGCGGGCTATCCGCTGCTCGTCGACCTGTACGACGTGCCGTACCAGAACATCGGGCTCGCCGTGCGTCGCAGCCGCCTGCCCGCGCTGGAGCCGGCGCTGCTGGCGTTGCTGCACGGGTACCAGGAGGGCATCGACCGCTATGCAGCCGACCCCGCGTTCGCCCGCGCGGTGCTGGCGAAGTACAGCGGGGAAACGGATCCCGCGCTGCTAGAGCGCACCTACGACTTCTACCGCGCCGCGGGCTTCACGCGCGATCTGCACGTATCCGCGGAGGGGCTAGCCAACATCCTGGGCTTTCTGGCGCGCACGGTGCCCGCGGCCGCGCAAGCCCGCCCGGCCGATTTTGTCGAGCCCCGCTACCTGCAGCAGCTCCAGTAGGAGGTAGCACAATGCCACTCCCGCCCTTGGCGACCACCACGGTGGGCAGCTTCCCGCGGCCCCTCTGGCTGGCCGAGCGCCAGCGCACCGAGGTGCGCTTCCGGCTGGAGGGCGAGGCGCTCCGCGAGGGGCTCGACGACGCGACCCTCGTCGTGCTGCACGAGCAGGAGCGGCTCGGCCTGGACCTGCTCACCGACGGCGAGCAGCGGCGGCCGCATTTCATCGAGTACGTGCTGGCCGGCCTGGAGGGCTTCGACCTGACCGACCGCCGCCCGAAGGCGATCCGGCGCCGCAAGAGCGGAGCGCTGGAGGTGCCGCGCGTCGTGGGGCCGGTGCGCTGGCGCCGCCCGCTGCTGGTTGAAGATCTGCGCTTCGCTCGGCAGCACACCGCGCGGCCGCTGAAGATGGCGCTGCCCGGCCCACTCACGGTGGTGGACAGCACCTACGACGAGGCGTACGGCGATGAGGCGGCGCTGGCGCGCGACGTAGCCGCCGCGCTCAACCAGGAGCTGCTGGCCCTGCAGGCGGCCGGCTGCGACGTGCTCCAGCTCGACGAGCCGGCGATGACGCGCTACCACGAGAAGGTCGCGGCCTATGGCGCTGAGGCGCTCGATCGCTGCCTGGAGGGTGTGACTGTCCCCACCGTCGTCCACCTGTGCTACGGCTACCCGGGCACTGGGACGCTCCAGCACGAGTACGAATACCCCGCGCTGCTGGCCCTGCTGCGGCAGACGCGGATCGCCGGCTTCTCGCTGGAGTTCGCGCGCAGCGGCTACGATCCGGCGCTGCTGCGCGCCTGCGCCGACCGCATCGTGATGCTGGGCTGCGTCGATCCCAGCCCCGGCCCGCCCGAGCCGGTAGAGGCGGTGGTAGAGCGCGCACGGGCGGCGCTCGCCCACGTGGCGCCCGAGCGGCTATGGCTGGCGCCCGACTGCGGGCTGATGATGGCCTCGCGCGAGGAGGCGCTGGCCAAGGTGCGCACGCTGGTGGCGGCGGCCGCCGCCCTGCGCGCCACGCTCGCCTGAGCGGCGTGGGCCATGTGGTACAAGTAGGCCGCAGCCAGCACACGGGGCGGGTGGCAGGTGGTGGCGCGGGTGGCGATCGAGGGGGTGCTGCGCGAGGGGCTGGGCGTCGCCCGGCAGTTCACGGCCCTACCGTGGGTACGCGAGCAGTTCGCCCGCAAGCTTGGCCTCGCCCTGTACCCCGGCACGGTCAACCTCCAGGTAGCCGACCCGGTGGCGCAAGCGCTGCTGGCGCAGCTGCGCGAGGGCCGCGCGGTCGATCCCGCGAGCGGCCGGGTGCTGGCGGGCGTGGCCATCGACCCGCCCGAGCCGGGCTACTGCGTGGGCTGGGCCTACCCCGCGCGGCTCGGCGGCCTGCCGGCGGCGGCCATCGTGCCCCGCGTGGCCGACTACCCGCCGGACAAGCTGGAGCTGGTGGCGGCCGTGCGCGTGCGCGACGCGCTGGGCCTGGCGCCCGGCGACCGCGTGCGCGTGGAGCTGCTAGCGGCCGAGATCCGCTAGCGCGAGGAGCGCCCGATGGCACCGTCCCCGTCCGACCCAACACCCGCGCCCGAGCCGACCGCGCGCGAGCGCGTGCTCAGCTACCTGGCGCACCACAACACCGTGTCGCTCGCCACCGTGGACCGCGAGGGGCGGCCCTGGGCGGCGACCGTGTTCTATGTCAATCTCGGCACCGACCTGTACTTCCTGTCCGAGCCGCACACGCGCCACTGCCAGAACATCCTCGCCACCGGACGGGTGGCCGGCACGATCAACGAGGACTACCGCGACTGGCAGCAGATCAAGGGCATCCAGCTCGAGGGCACCGCCGCGATCGTCGAGAGCCCCGCCGAGCTGCTGCGCGCGTTGCACGCGTACCTGGACAAGTACCCGTTCGTGCGCAGCTTCCTGTCGCCGCAAGCGCTGCTGCAAGGCGTGCGCATCGCGGGCAAGGCGCTCGATGTGCGCCTGTGGCGGCTGCGGCCCGAGCGGCTGTGGTACCTGGACAACGCACGGGGGTTCAGCGCGCGCGAGGAGCTGCCCCTATAGGGCGGGGCCTGGCTCAGGGCGCGCGGGGCCCGGGGGGCAGCGGGGCTCGGCGGGCCAGCGCCGCCAGGTCGAGCGCGTCCGAGGGCGTGAGGTCGGCCTCCAGCACGTCGCGCAGGCGCCCCAGAGCGTAGGCGTTCGACGCCGGGTCGATCGAGGCCACGCAGTCGGCGGGCACCACCAGCCGGTAGTCGCGCAGGAAAGCGTCGTGAGCGGTGAACAGCACGCAGTGGTCGCCCGCGATCCCGGTCAGGATCAGCGTCTGGGCCCGGAGGTAGGCGAGCAGCACGTCGAGCGGGGTGGAGTAGAAGCCCGAGTGCTTCGGCTTGAGCACGCAGTAGTCGTCGGGCTCGGGCAGCAGACGCTCGACGACGGGTCGCCCGCGCGCGCCGTCGCGCCGGCAGTGCTCCACCAGCGCACGGAAGTCCGAGCGCCAGCGCCCGTGGTTGTCGTTGACGTACACGACGGGGATGCCGGCCGCTTTGGCGCGGCGCTTCAGTGCGGCCACCCGCTCGGCCAGCGGCAGCGTCTGGGCCAGCAGCGCATCGCCGCCCGGGTACGCGAAGTCGTTGATCAGGTCGATGAGTAGCAGCGCGGCCGCAGCCGTGTCGGGCACGTTGCCGTGCAGGTCCTCGTTCTTGGCGGGCATGGTTTAGCGCTCCCTCGCGGTTGCGCGGCCCCCTGCGCACGCGGCGTGCCAGCCGCGGCCCGGGGCGAGCGGCGCCGCCCGAGCCGGCACGGTATAGTTTCGTGAGTGCGGCCCAGTCGGGCCAGCGGGGGGGACATGCAGCTGTACAACACGCTCAGCCGGCGCCTCGAGCGCTTCGAGCCCGTGGGCCCGGTCGTGGGCCTCTACGTGTGCGGGATCACCCCCTACGACACCACGCATCTAGGACACGCGCGCTGCTACGTGGTGTTCGACCTGCTCCAGCGTGCCCTGCGCTACCACGGCTACCGCGTGCGCTATATCCAGAACATCACCGATATCGACGATGACATCCTGCGCAAGGCGCGCGAGGTCGGCGTCCCTTACGACGAGCTGGGCAACCGCTGGCTGGCGGTGTACCGCGCCGACGTGGAGGCGCTGAACCTGCTGCCGCCGGCGGTGTGGCCGCGGGCGACGCGCGAGATCCCCACCATGCTGGCGATCGCCCAGGCGCTGGTGGCGCGCGGCCACGCCTATGTGCGCGACGGCAACGTGTACTTCCGAGTCCGCACGGCGCCCGACTTCGGCGCGCTGAGCCGCTTCTCGCGCGAGCAGATGCTCGCGCGGCTGCGCGAGGAGCGGTTCGACCCCGATGACCCGCGCAAGGAGGACCCGCTCGACATCTTGATGTGGCAGGCCAGCGCGCCCGGCGAGCCGGCCTGGCCGAGCCCGTGGGGGCCCGGCCGTCCCGGCTGGCACATCGAGTGTACGGCGATGGCCTACCGCTATCTCGGCCCGACGCTCGATATCCACGGCGGCGGCGAGGACCTGATCTTCAGCCACCACGAGAGCGAGCGCGTACAGGCCGAGAGCTACACCGGCGTGCGGCCGTTCGTCCGCTTCTGGGTGTACGCCGGCACCGTGTATTTCGACGGCGCCAAGATGAGCAAGTCGCTGGGCAACCTGGTGCTGGTGCGCGACCTGTTGCAGCGCTACTCGGCCGATGCCCTGCGCCTGTACCTGGCGCGCTGCCACTACCGCCAGGCGTTCACCTGGGACGAGGCGCAGCTCGCCGAGGCCGCCGCGCTGGCCGCCCGCCTGCGCCGCGCCGCGACCGCCGCCGACCGCGCGCGCCGTCCGGCCGCCGCGCTGGTGGGCGCCGACCCGCCCGGCGACCCACCCGCTCCGCCCGCGCGCCCGCCCGACGGCCCCACGGCGGAGTACCGCGCGCGGTTCGAGGCGGCGCTGGACCACGATCTGGACACCCCGACGGCGATCGCGGTGCTGGCCGAGCTGGCGGGCGCGATCGAGCGCGGCGGCCCGCACGCCGGCGAGCAGGCGGCCCTGCTGGTCGAGCTGGGCGAGGTGCTCGGCCTGCGCCTGCTGGACCAGCCCGGCACGCGCTGGCCCGACTTTTAGCGCGGCGCGCGGCGGGCCCGTCCGTGGAGTGGCGGGTGTTTCTGCTCCGCGCGGCGCGCGGCCCAATCCCACGGCAGGTAGCTACAGTCTGGAGCAGCGCCATGACGCAGCCACCCATAGCGGCCGACACCCCGGCGGTCATCGATCTGCGCAGCGACACCGTGACGCAGCCTACCGAGGCGATGTACGCCGCCATGGCCAGCGCCCCGGTGGGCGACGACGTGTTCCGCGAGGACCCCACCGTGCGCCGCCTGGAGGAGGTGGCCGCCGCGCGACTGGGCAAGGAGGCCGGCCTGTTCTTCCCCAGCGGCACCATGGCCAACCTGGCCGCCCTGATGGCCCACGCGCAGCGCGGCGACGAGGTGATCCTGGAGGCCGAGGCGCACATCTACTACTACGAGGCCGGCGGGCTCTGCGTGGCCGCCGGGCTGATGCCGCGGCCGCTGCCCGGCCACCACGGCGCCCTCGACCCCGCGGCCGTGGCCGAGGCAATCCGCCCGGACGACGTCCACTTCCCGCGCACAGGCCTAGTGTGCCTGGAGAACACCCACAACCGCGCCGGGGGCACGGTGATCACGCTAGAGCAGACGCGCGCGGTAGCCGAGGTGGCTCACGCGGCGGGCGTGCCGCTGCACCTGGACGGCGCCCGCATCTTCAACGCGGCGCTGGCCCTCGGCTGCGACGCGCGCGAGCTGGCAGCCCCGGCCGACTCGGTGATGTTCTCGCTCTCCAAGGGGCTCAGCGCCCCGGTCGGCTCGCTGCTGGTCGGCTCGCGGGCGTTCATCGAGCGGGCCCGCCGCGCGCGCAAGCTGCTGGGCGGCGGCATGCGCCAGGTGGGGGTGCTGGCCGCGGCGGGCCTGGTGGCGCTAGAGCAGATGGTCGACCGGCTCGTCGAGGACCATCGCCACGCCCGCCTGCTGGGCGAGCGGCTGGCGGCGATCCCCGGCGTGACGGTCGACCTGGCCACCGTGCAGACCAACATGGTCCGCTTCAGCACGCGGCCCTGTGGGCTGGAGGCCCCCGAGTTCGTGGCGCGGCTGCGCGCGCGCGGCGTGCTGGCCGGGGCGCGCGACCGCTGGACGATCCGCATGGTGACGCACCGCCACATCACGGCCGCGGACGTGGAGCGAGCAGCGGCGGCCGTGCAGGCGGTGGCGGCCGAGGCGCTGATGGCGGCCGCCTAGCTCGCCCGCCCCCGGCCATACCAGCCGGCTCAGTCGGCGGCCCCCACGCGGACCACGGGGCGCTCGCGCGGGACGGCCAGCTCCACGGCGGGCTCGCCCGTCGAGGGGGGCAGGTTGCTGCGGCGCAGCGGAATCTCGCGCAGGAAGCACACCGCTACTAGCGCCAGCAGCATCAGCACGCTGCCCGCGAGGAAGACCTCGTGCAGCGCCTGGGCCAGTGCTAGGCGCACGGCCTCCGCGGCGAACGCAGGGACGTCCGGCGACGTGGTCAGGGGCATCCCCGCGCCGCCCTCGGGCTGCAGGAGCGCCAGCGGGTTGCTGAGCCGCGCGAGCTGATCGGCCGCCAGCAAGGTGCGCTGCGCCGGCGGCAAGGTCTGTTGGAGAGCAGCGTCGAAGCGCGTGGTAAGCAGCCAGCCGAACACCGCCACGCCTAGCGTGCTCCCGATCGAGCGGGTGAACTGGGAGAGGGCCGTGGCCACGCCGATCCGCCGCAGGTCGACCGCATTCTGGGCGATCAGCGTGAACAGCGGCATCACGGGGCCTAGCCCGATCCCCAGCAGCAGCACGTCGCGCGCGATCTCCGCATAGCTCGCCTGGGGCCCTAGCCGGCTGAGCAGGAACAGCCCCACCGTGGCGCACCCGATGCCCACCAGGGCCACCAACCGGTAGCGCCCCGTGCGGCTGACTACCTGCCCCCCGATGATGCTGGTCACCACCATGGCGAGGGTCATCGGCATCAGGAGCGTCCCGCTGCCGGTAGCGCTCTGCCCCAACACGGCCTGCGCGAACAGCGGCACAAACATGATCGCGCCGAACATGCCCATGACCATCAGCAGCAGGGCGACCATCGCCCACGCTACCAGCGGCTCTCTGAACAGGCTCAGCGGAATGATCGGCTCGGCCGCCCGGCGCTCGATGGCCACGAACAGGGCGGTCATCGCCCCCGCCGCCGCGAGCAGCCCGAGGATCACCGGCGACGACCAAGCATACTCGCGCCCGCCCCAGCTCAGCGCGAGCAGCAGCGGGGTGACCGCGAGCACCAGCGCCACGGCGCCCGCGTAGTCGATCGAGCGCCGCCCGCCCGCTGCGCGGTGCGCGGGGAAGGCGACCAGCAGCAGGGTAACGACGCCGATGCCGACCGGCAGGTTGACGTAGAACACCCAGCGCCAGCTCAGATGGTCGGTCAGGTAGCCGCCCAGCAGCGGGCCCAGCACGCTGGCCAGGCCGAACACCCCCGAGAACACCCCCTGGATGCGCCCGCGCTCGGCCGGCGGGTACAGCACCGAGATCACGGTGAACACGGTGGCCATCAGGGTGCCCCCCGCGATGCCCTGCAGGCCCCGAAACACGATCAGCTGGGTCATGCTCTGCGCCAGGCCGCAGAGCATCGAGGCGAGCACGAACCCCACCGCGCTCCCGATCAGAAACCGCCGCTGCCCGTACAGGTCGCTCAGCTTGCCGACGATCGGCACCACGGCTGTGCTGCTCAGCAAGTACGCAGTGGTCACCCAGGCGTAGTGCTCGAAACCGTGCAGCTCGGCGATCACCCGCGGCATCGCGGTGCCCACGACGGTCTGGTCGAGCGCGGCCAGCAGCAGCGCCAGTAGGCAGCCCGCCAGGGTAGCGAGCCGCTGGCGCGCGGAGAGGGTCGCGAGATACACGGCGCTCGCCGGTGGGTGCGCCCTCATCCCTCGCTCCCCTCCGCCCGGGCGTAGGTGCGCTCCACGGCCGCCGCGAGCCGGGCGAGCGCCTCGGCTACCTGCTCCTGCTCGGCCGGGGTCAGCGCGTCGAGCGCGGCGGCCAGGCGTTCACGGCGGTCGAGCAGCAGCCGCTCCACAGCGGCCTGGCCACGCTCGGTGAGGCTGAGCCAGGTGACCCGGCGATCGGCCGGATCCTCCATGCGCTGCACGTGGCCATGGGCCACCAGTCGCTCGACGAGCTGGGAGACCGCAGGCGGCCCCACCCCCAACGCCCGCGCCAGCTCGCGCCCCGAGGCGCGGCCCCGGGCGTTGAGATACAGCACCGCCCTGAGCTGGGCGATGGTGAGATCCGCGGCCAGCCAGGAGTCCGGCGCGCGCTGCAAAGCCCGCATCACGCGGCAGAACTGCTCGAGCGCGCGCTGCCGCGCGGAGATCACAGCGGCCTCTTGCACCATTTCGTCATACTCCATGCACAGTTACACTTCCTCGAACAGTTTATCTATTGTGAATGGATTGATACAAGAACACGCGGCGGGCGATCGGTTGGGAGCCAGGGGTTACCGACGGTGCGGCCAGTCGCCCAGGTCGAGGCCGCGGCCGAGCGGGCGGGCTCGCTCGTAGATGGCGCGCGCCAGGGCCAAATCTTGCAGCCCGGTGCCGACCGACTTGAACACGGTCAGCTGTGTGGCGCTGGTGCGGCCCGGGTGGCGGCCGGCCAGCAGCTCCCACAGCTCGACGGCACGCTCGGGCGCCACCCCGGCCGCCAGCGCGGCGCGCCCGTCGCCCGACTCGAACACGTGCTGGCGGTCGTCCACCCCCAGCACGGAGGCCTCGCGCCAGATCGCTGCGTCCAGCTCGCGGTGCTCGGGCCGTACGGCGCTGATCGCCACCACGTGCGTGCCCGGCGCGAGCCACTCGTGCCGCAACACCGGCTCGGCGGTGGGCCGGACGGCTACGGCGACCACCTCGCAGTGGGCCACCGCGGCCGCGGGGCTGGCCACGGGCTCGACGGGGCGGCCCAGCTCGGCCGTCAGCTCGGCCGCGAACCGCTCGCGGTGGGCAGCGGTAGGGCTGAACACCCTGGCGCGCTCGAAGGCGCGCACTACCGCCAGGGCCGCCAGCAGCGCGCGCGCCTGCTCGCCGGAGCCCAGCAGCCCCACCTGCCGGACGGCGCGGGGCGCGAGCGCGTCGGTGCCCAGCGCGGCGGTGGCGGCCGTGCGGCGTTGGGTGAGCCAGTCGGCGTCCAGGTGCGCCAGCAAGGCGCCGCTCGGCAGGTCGTACAGCGCCACCATGTAGCGGCCGCCCACCCGCGGCGTGACGTTCATCGCCTTGTACCCCATGATCCCCGCGCCGTTGAGGATGGCGGGCATCAGACGGATCCAGCCGTGGCCGCTAGCCGAGTCGATGGTGATACGCGGCGGCAGCTGGGCCTGGCCGGCCGCCTGTTCGGCGAAGCTGGTGCGCACGGCAGCGAGCACCTCGGGCCAGTCCAGCAGATCGACGATCTCCTCGTGGCGCAGCAGAATAGCCATCGGCTCCTCCCCCCTCGGGCGCCGGGCGAGCGCGGCGCGCGGCGGTGAGATGGACTATTGCGGCGCGGCGAGCGTCTCGGGCGGCAAGGCCTGCGGCCAGCCGTAGCGCGCCTCGAAGCCCAGTACCCGCGCCGCCTTGGATGAGTCGAGCGCCGACCAGTTGCCGGTGCGGTCGGGCGGGAAGCGCGTGCCGGGCGGCAGGTAGCGCGCGAGCAGCTCGGTGGTGGGCTCGCGCATGGTGCTGGTTGGCGCCGCGACGTTGAACACTTCGTGGCCGGCGAACGGCGCGGTCAGGGCCAGCCGGCAGGCGGCGGCGGCATCGCGGGCATCGATATAGGTGAAGAACCCGCCAATGGCGCGCCGGGTGATCTGCTGCCAGCGCTGGGCCGCCCAGTCGGCGTAGGTCGGGTCGAACTGGATGCCCGGCAGACGCAGGCTGGCGATGGTCAGCGGCGCCAGGCGGGCGAAGGCATTAGCCAGCCGCTCGCCTACCAGCTTGGAAAGCCCGTAGGGGTCCACGGGCTGGCAGGGGTGCTGCTCGTCGAGCGGCAGGTATTCGGGCGCCCACAGCGTGGGGGCGTAGATGAAGCCGTAGGCGGCGATGCTGGAGGCGAGCACCACGCGCGGGACGCGCAGGTCGGCGGCAGCCTTGAGCACGTTGTAGGTGGTGGCCACGTTGTTGGTGAACGTCTCGGTGTCGGGCGCCAAGTCGGGCGCTTGATAGGCTGCGAGGTGGACCACCCCCTCGGCTCCCACGAGCGCCTGGTAGACATCGCCGCTGCGCGTGAGATCGACCTGCCACGCGGTGCAGGGCGGCGCCGCCGGCCGCACGCGATCGAGGCTGAGCACGTCGTGCCCATGGGCGAGCAGCTCGCGGATCACAAACCCGCCCAGCCGCCCGCTGCCGCCCGTGACTACCACCCGCATCGCCCTGCTCTCCTCGCCGGAGGGATGCTCCCCGGAAGGGTACCACAGGGCCGGGGGCCCCCGCAGGCGATGGAACGCATGGGCCGCCGGCGGCGCGCGTGCTATACTGGGCGCCACATATAGCAGTCCCACAGGCTGGAGGGGAGGCGCCATGCGGCAACGGCTCTCGCGCCCGCGTTTGCTCGCTATGCTCGGCAGCCTGCTCGCGCTGGGGGTGCTGGCCTGTGCGCCGGCCACGTCCGCTGTGCCGTCTGCCGCCTCGGCGCCCGCGCCGCCAGCCACAGGCAGCAGCGCCCCTACCTCCGGCGCCCAACCCGCGAGCACCGCGGCCGCAGCGCGCGACCTACCCACGACGCCGGTCGTCGATCTGAAGGTCGGCGTCCTGCCGATCGCGGCGTTCGGCCCGTTCTACATCGCGCAGGAGCGCGGCTACTTCCGCGAGCTGGGGCTCAATGTGGAGCTCGTCTCGGGAATGACGGTCAACGAGCACATCGCGCCGCTGGCGCAGGGGCAGCTCCACGTGGCCGCCTGCGCCAGCAACGTGCCGTGTTTCAACGCCCTCAACCGGCAGACCGACACGCAGATCGTGGCCAGCCTGCAGTCCGCCGGGCAGACCGAGAAGTCGACCGGCAACGTGGCGCTAGTCGTGCGCAAGGACCTGTGGGACGACGGCACGATCCGCGGGCCGCAGGACTTGGTAGGCCGCACGCTCTACCTCCAGGCGGGCGAGGGGAGCGCGGTGCACGTCGAGGTAGCCACCTGGCTGAAGCACAACGGGATCGCCCCTCGCAGCGTGCAGGTCACCAACATGTTCTTCCCCGATGTCTACGCCGCGATGCAGAACCGGGGCATCGAGGTCGGCACCTCCAGCGAGCCGCTGATCAGCATGGGCCTGGCGCGCGGGGTGCACGAGCTCCTCGCCACCATGGAGGAGATGCACCCCACGACCCAGGTGCTGTACCTGATGTACTGGTCGGGCATCGAGCGGCTCGGGCCACGGGTGGGCGAGCGGTTCATGGTGGCCTACCTGCGCGCCGCGCGCGATTACATCAACGCCTTCGAGTACGGCATCGACCAGGAGCCCATCATCGATATCCTGGTGCGCGAGACGCCGCTCAAGGACCCGGTGCTGTACCGCCAGATCCGCTACGCCTGGATCGACCCCGACGGGCGAGTGAACCGCCAGTCGATGGAGGCAGACGCCGAGCTGATGCGCGAGCTCGGCCTGCTGGGCCCAGTGGACCTGAGCGGCATGTTCGTGGACAAGTACCGCGAGTTCGCGGTGCAGTACCTGGGGCCCTACCGTCCGCCGCGCTAGCGGCTGGAGGCGCCATGCACTACGGGGTATTCAATCTGTCCGCGCTATATCCCGAGCTGGCCACCGCCAGCGCGCCGTTCTACGCTCACCTGCGAGCCCAGGTCCGGGCCGCCGAGGAGCTGGGGTATCAGAGCTTCTGGTTCGCCGAGCACCACTTCCACGGTTTCGGCGGCATGCTCCCCAGCCCCCACGTGGTGATCGCCAACCTGGCCGAGGTGGCGCCGCGGCTGCGGTTCGGCACCGGCGTGGTGCTGGTGCCGTTCCACCACCCGCTGCGCACGGCCGAGGACTACGCCACCGTGGACGTGCTCACTGGCGGGCGCCTCGAGTTCGGTGTGGGAGTAGGGTTCCAGCGGCTGGAAGCCGACAACTTCGGCTGCCCGCTCGACACCGCGCGCGCCCGCTTCCAGGAGTACCTCGAGGTCATCCTGCAGGCCTGGCGCGGAGGCGAGCTGCACTACGAGGGGCAGTTCGGGCGCTGGCACGCGCCCGTGGTGCTGCCGCGGCCGGTGCAGCAGCCGCACCCGCCGGTCTGGGTGGCAGCGACGGGCACCCCGGAGTCGTTCACCTGGGCGGGCAACCAAGGCTATCGCATGATGGTCATCGGGTTTCTCAACGATCCCGCGGGGCACGCGGAGCGCATCGCGCTGTACCGGCAGGCCTACCGCGCCGCGGGCCACCCCCCGGAGAACGAGCGGGTGCTCGGCGCCTGGCACGTGTACGTGAGCGACGACGCGGCGGAGGTCGCCGCGGTGGGCGCGCGGGCGATGACCGGTTACCTCGGCGCGGCCCAGCGGGCGCAAGAGCTGGCCGGGGTGGGGCGAGAGTTCCACGCCTTTCCGGCGCACGGGCCGCTGTTGGCCAAGACGGGCGCGATGGACTTCGCCGCCATGCAGGCGGCGCGGCGGGCGATCATGGGGGATCCCGTCTGGTGTCGCGACGTGCTGGCCGAGCTGCGCGAGCAGCTGGGCCTCACGGACATGCTGTTCATCTTCGCCCACGTGGGCCTACCGAGCGAGGCGGTGCTCCGCCAGATGGACCGCTGGGCGAGCCAGGTGCTTCGCCTCTGACAGCAACGGGTACAATTCCGCGCCGCTCGCGCCGGCAGCCGAGGACGAAGGGGCTGTACAGGCCAAAGGAGGCAGGCAGGATGGTGAAACTGACGCGCATCCAGCACGAGGGCATCCCGGTCCGCGATGTCGAGCGCTCGCGCCGCTTCTACGAGGAGGTCATCGGCCTGCGGCTCATCCCGCGCCCGCCGCTGGGCGGCGGGGTGTGGCTGGCCGACCCGAGCGGCGTGCCGCAGATCCACATCATCGAGTGCCCCGAGGCGGTGGGCCCCCTGCCCGACAAGCCGAACCCCCGCGCGCGGCACACGGCGTTCGTCGTCGAGGACTACGAGGGCCTCAAGCGACGCTTCCAAGAGCACGGCGTGGTGTGGAGCGAGATTCCCGATAGCCCTGTGGGCACCGCCCAGCTGTTCTGCCTCGACCCCGACGGGCATACGCTGGAGTTCCAGTCGGCCGACTTCTGGGGCGATCGCACCTGGCTGCGCGGCTACGAGCCCACCGACCTCCGCTAGCCAGCCGCCGGGGCGGTTGTGACGCGAGTGAGCGCGGCACCCCGCCCGCGCGCCGGGCCAGCGCGTGCTAGCCTTCTGGGGGAGCAGGGCGGCTACCTGCTTCCACCGGAACCTCGCCTGCGGGAGTGCGGTCGTCCCGGGGGCGGACCGCGGGCACCCGCGCGCCCGTGGAGCCCAGCAAACGGAGGGGTGCGCTGAGCAGAAGCAAGCGGATCGGTTTCCTCGTCGTCGCGGGGATGGCCTGGGTACCCGCGCTCGTGCTGGCGCTGAGCGGGCATGACGGCCGCGTGTGGCTGGCCATGGGGCTGGGAGCGCTGGGCGGTGGCTGCGCCGCCATCGCCTGGCTGGCCCAGCCGGTCCCCGAGGAGAGGAGCATGCCGGCGGCCCCGTGCGAGGCAGCTCCCCCGGGGCCGCCGGCCGGGCCGGCGACGCCGCCACCTGAACGCTCGGTCCCGCCCGAGGTGGCGGCCTGGGTGGCCGCCGCCCGCGAGGCGATGCGACCGCGCGTGCCTGTGCGCAGCGCGGCAGTACGCGGCGAGCCCCTGGCCCCGGCAGCTCCCCGCCCGGCCGCGCGCCTGCTCGCCCCCCCGGGCGGTCCGGGGGGGCGAGGCGACAGCGTGGACACACGGCTCAGTCGCTTGGCGGCGCGGCAGCGGGCGCACACCAGCGACCTCCGCCGCTCGATCCGCAGCGCCCTGGAGCGGCAGGAGCGGGCAGAGTCGGCCTGACGGCTCTGCCCGCTCGACGTTTTCAACGGGCCACGTAGCTGCCGAGGCGATCGATCGCGTAGTCCACGAACGAGTTGTCCACCAGCTGCGCGGCGTCGATCCGGCTGTTCAGATAGCCGTGGGTAACCCACCACTCGATATCGTCATTCATGCTGCGAAGGTTGACATAGCCATCGGGGTTCAGCCCCGGCGGCACCATCCGCTCGTACAGGGCCGGGTCGCTGACTCCGGTTGTCCGCGCCAAGATATCGATGATCTCGGCCTTGTTCTTGCCGCGGGTGAACGCGTCGTAGTGGTCGCGCACGCCCTTGAGATAGGCCACCATGAAGCGGTTGGCGGCCGGGCGCTGGTTAGCGATGAACTGCGGGCCGTACAGGATCACGGCGATCTGCTGGTTCGGGTAGAACTCGTCGGTCCGCTTGTACAGCACCGCGCTACCGTCGCCGACGGCGTTGGTCAGAAATGGCTCGATCATCATTGCCCCGTCGAGCGCGCTCCCGCGCAGCGCCACCACCATATCGGGGAAGCCCATGGAGGTGACCTCGACATCGGTGATGCCGAGGCCGCAGTCGTGCAGCGCGCGGTCGAGGGCGGGCTCCAGGGTCACCCCGGGCGCGCTCACGGCGACCTTCAAGCCGCGGAAGTTCTCGCAGCTGCGGAAGCGCCCGCTGTCCACGAGGTCCTTGCGCACCACCAGTGCCTGGAATCCGAACCCGGGGGGCACGCTGCCCTTATCGGCCACGACCTTGATCGGCACCTCGCGACCGACGGCGTTGACCAAGGCGGCGCTCAGCGCCCCCGCGCCGACGTCGAGCTGGCCGGCGGCTAGCGGCGCGACCATCACCTGAGCCGACTGGAACACGGTCGCATCGATCTCGAGGCCCTCTTCGCGGAAGTAGCCTTTCTCCTGCGCGATGAAGATGCCCGCGTCGCTCGTTCCGCGGAGCTGCCCCAATCGCACGGTGACCGGGGGCCGCAGCGGCTCGCTGTCAGCGGCGGCGTTGCTCCGCGGCTGGGCCGCCGGCGCCGCAGCAGGGCTTGTGGCGGGGGCGGGAGCTGCCGGGGCGACCGTGGCGCCGCCGGTCGCCGCAGGTTCCGTGCGCCCGCAGGCGGCCAGGGCCAGGGACGCGGCGAGCACCACGCTCCACAGCGCTCGAGGCATGAGCTGCATGGAAAAACCTCCTGTCTCGTGCTCAATGAAGCAAGCACGCCGGGCGCACGTCAACTATATCGCCGGGCGGGGCGGTTAACGAGCCGTTAATGGGGCCCCCCGTGGGCGGGGTGCCCGCGGCCCGGGGCGCTACGCGGCGCGGCGCAGCCGCCAGGGGCGTGGCGGTTCGCCGACCGTCGGCCCCGGGCATCCTGGGGAGGTCGGGATATCCTCGCGCTTGCCCGACGGCCAGCGCATCGTGCGTTACGCTCGCACCGAGCGGGAAGCGGCACGGCTGCTCGCGCAACTCCAACCCCAAGCTGCCCAGCGCCATCTCGTCCCACCGGCCAAGCTAACCCTCGCCCAGGGGTAGGAAGAATGGCTCGCGCGCTAGCCGCTGCGACCAAGCTACGGTGCGGACGTGCCAGTTGTGTACCGCGCGGCTGCTGCGACAACTTGGCGCGTGCCGGCTCACCCCGCTCGCGGTGCAGCGCGCGCGTGGCCCGCGTGGCACTGCACCGCTGCCCGGAGGACGCCGTGCCGCTGGGCGTCATCGCGGTGAATCTCACGGATTGTACCGAGCCGCCCGTCCACCGACCACAACGGCGCTACAGGCTCACCACGG
>DATGKN010000025.1:0-46576 GCA_035294645.1 Chloroflexota bacterium | reverse complement strand
ACCAACCCGCCGGCCAGCAGCGCCAGGCTGTCCGCCTCGGGAATCACCGGCACCTCCGCGCCCACCGGCGGCGCCGCCGGCCCACGCGGCACCGGCGCTCCTACCGGCGGCGCCAGTAGCGGCGGCGGAGGCGGCGGCAGCGGCAGCGGCGGGGGCAGCACTACAGCCGCGGGCGCCACCAGGCCCAGGGGGGGCGCTGTCGGTACCGCGCTGCCGGCAGGGGCGTTCGGCCCACTCACCCCACCGCTCTGTTCCTGCACGCCGCCAGTGGCCAACGGGAAGCGCACCAGCACCACGCTGTTCTGCAGTACGTCGCCCACCGTGTGCCCGACACAGGTCGTCTGCAAGTTCGGGCTCACCGGCCCGCACTGGAACGCCTCGATCCCCACCGTCGTGGACCAGAAGATCGCGGGCAAGCCGCCTATCACGGCACCGATCGGTGCGGTGGCCGTCACGCTGAACGTCCCAGAGCCCGTCTTGGTCCAGGTACCGCTCACGCCGCCGCTGATGGCGCAGCTCTGCCCGATCATGGCCGCGCAGGAGATGCCCGGCAGCCCGCTAGGTAGCGGCGGATTGCCGCCCGGTGGCACTACGCCCGTCGGTGTGCTCGTGGCCGTCGCCGTAGCGGTAGCCGCTGGCATCATGGTCGCCGTCAGCGTCGGCACCCAGGTCGGCGTGACAGTAACCGTGGGCGGGGAGGTCGACACCGCCGTCGGGGTCGCGGTCGCCGTGCTCGTATCCCCGGGCGCCGCCTGCACCGCCGCCGAGCCCAGCGCCGGCGCCGTCGGCGCCACCACCAGCGGGTCGCTAGGACTGGCCGGCGCGGCGGCCGCGTTGGTCAGCTGCGCGCTCGTGAAGGTCCCCGCCTTCAGCGTCGCCGTGATCGTCAGCGTCAGCGACGGGGTCCCCGCCGGCACGCCAGCAATGCTGCACAGCAGCTGCTGCGCCGCCGGGTCCGCCCCCGCGGGCACCGCCCCGCCCGAGGACGAGTTGCAGACCACCGAGGCGCCTGCGGGCGAGGTGACCGCCGCGCTCACGAAGTTGAACGCCGTGCCGAGGTAGTCGCGCACGTTGAACGACGGCGGTAGGCCGTTGTTCGGCGGGGTGAGCGGCGGCGCCGTGACGGTGATGGTGTAGGTCACCGTCTGGCCGGCGGACAGGCTGGTCGGCGAGGCCGCCTTGGTCACCGTCGTCGTGCCGATCTGGTTGAGCACGCTGAAGGCGAAGTGGGTACGGTAGTCATGGGCAACAGCTACCCCCGACTCGACCGCAACTAGCGGTCTATCCCAGACGCCTGTTGCCGCACCGGGTGGCGGCGAGAGGGCCGCAGCAGCCGTGCCAGCGACCGCCGGCAATACTACTAGGGCCGCCGCCAGCGATGCCCGCCAGGAGAGAGACAGCATTCGCCCCATTGGCCGCTCCTCGCAACAAGTCGTGTGCGCATAGTCAACATGACACCGTAAGCACGACCGCCCAGACACCGCCCCGAGGCAAATGACAGCGAGCGCTACAGGCCCATCGGCAACTGTATCTCATGCCAAAGACATAGTATAGGATGACCTGTAGCGCGCAGGCAAGCGTGCCACGAGCAAGTGGTCTGAAAAACGCACGCGTGATAGATATGCCTTGCCTGATCAGGCACCATGGGGCACAGCTGAGGCGTGCGCGCAGGCAGCACCGCGCCCATGAGCCAGCGCGCTGTACGGCCCCCTCCTCGGGCTGGCCGTCGTCCACGCCTTTCGGCGGGCGCGGTGCGGCCGCTAGATAGTGCCCCGCCCGGCGGCCCGGACCGTCCAATCGGCCAAGCGCTGCCGCACGGCGGGCCAGACCACCGTGGCTCAGCGTGGCCGATCGACATGCGCCAGGCGCCGCGCGCCCAGCTGCAGCAGCGTCTGCCAGCGGTGCAGCGCCGCCCGTAGCGCCGGCCGTTCCGCCGCGGGTGCCGCCACCAGCGCGTCGGCCGTCTCGGCCAGCCGCACTGCTGCCTGCGCCAGGTCGGCAGCGATAGCCGCCAGCTCCTCGGCGGTCGGCGCGCTCTCATGGCTCGCGGGGTCGGGGGCGGCAGCGGGCCCCCTCTCCCCACCAGTAGGGGAGGGGTTCGGGGTAGAGGGCATCCCCTGCGCAGACGCGGAATTCAGACTAGCAAGCGGCTGCGCGCTCGGGCTCAGGCGCCCACCAGCACGCCCCGCAGCGTCTTCAGGCCCCGCCGCACCCGGCGCCACACCTGCTGCTTGGTGCGCCCGTGCAGAGCTGCGATCGCCTCCAGCGGCCACTCCTCCACCGCCCATAGCCACAGCGCCAGCCCGTCCCGCCACCGCAGCACGCGCACGATGTCGTCCCATCCCAGCTCCTCGATCGGCGCCAGATCGGCGTCTGGCGCCTGTTGGGTATAGATCAGCTCCTCGCGCCACTCGGCGTGCCGGCTGCCGCGCCGCTCGCGCCGCACCCGCCACACCTCGCGCCGTACCGCCCGCTGCACGGCCAGGTGGAACGCCCGCTCCTCGCGTGGCACCCCCTCGTGTGCCGCCTGCAGCTGCGCGAGCGCCAGCATCTGCACCACATCGTCCAGCTCGGCCGAGGCGTCGAGATCGCGGCCGTACCAGTACAGCAGGCGGCTGGCGGCCGCATCCAACGCGGCGATCACCGCCACGCTATCGGCGTGCAGCCG
This sequence comes from Chloroflexota bacterium, assembly GCA_035294645.1. Taxonomy (GTDB): domain Bacteria; phylum Chloroflexota; class UBA6077; order UBA6077; family JAJPHF01; genus JADGHJ01. Next base: position 43,908 of record DATGKN010000025.1, on the reverse strand, counting down.
CCCCTGCCGCGCCCACCGCCGCGCCTGCCGCACACCGCGCGCCGCTTCCGGCTCGCCCATCACGGCGCGGCTCCGTCCACCCGCCCCGCACGGAAAGCCGCCCCCTCGTCGCCGCCCAGCGCGGCCCGGTCGGCACGCACCCGCGCCAGCTCCGCCTCCGGCGCCTCCACTCCCAGCACATCCATCGCCGTACGGTGGCTGCGCAAGCCCGCCCGCACCAGCGCCACATTGTTCGCTACCGCCCGCGCCTCGTCCTGCGGCAGCAGCGGCGGCCAGACCACTCGCGGCCGTAGGCCCGCCGCCGCCCCCTCCGGCAGCAGGCCCACGCGCTCGGCGAGGTGGAAGATCAGCCGGCAGCGCCGCCGCAGTGCCGCCGTCCACACCATCCGCTTGCGCAGTGTCTTCTGCAGCAGCGGCCGCAGCTCCGTCTCCAGCGCCACCCCGCTCAGCTGCCGCCCGTTGTCCCCAAAGGCCGACCGTGGCGTCTCCGCCGTCTCATACAGCGCCCGTAGCACCAGCTCCACGTGCTCCCGCACCGTCGGCGCGGCCCCCCGCCACTCCAGCAGCTTCACGTCCGCCCCCGGCGGCAGGTCCCACACCGTCCCCGGCCCCACCCGCACCGCGTCGTGGCTCTCCACCCCCGTGAACACCACCGGCGGGTCTGCGTGGAACCGAATCGCGTCCGCCTGGTCCGACAGCCGCTCATTCAGCTCCCGATTGAGGGGGATCACATCCGCCAGGTCGCTGCGGCCCCAGAAGCTGTTCGGCGCCGGCAGGTTCGCCACGTGCACGAACGGGATCACCCCATACGGGTTCGGCTCCTCGCGCCACACCACTCCGTCCACCGCGACGCGCAGCGTGTCAGCCGTCCACGTCTCCACCACCTCTACCCGTGCAGCCGGGGTATCGGCCAGCGGCGCCGGCCCGCGCGCGGTCGCCCGCCGCACGGTGGATGCGCCCGGGCGCATGTCCAGCACGCCGCCAGCGCTGGAGGGCGGAGAGGCCAGGGGAACCGGGACGAGCAGCGCCGCCGCGTCGGCCGCCGACAGCGGGTACACCAGATCCACGCGCTGGAGTGTGGCTAGGTCATCGGCGCGCCAACGGGCAAAGAACCCGCAAGGGTCCACGCTCACCACGCGGATGCGCCCCTGCTCGGCGTCCCAGAACACCTTGTACACTCCATCGCCCAGCACGGCGGCGTTGGTCGCACAGGCCAGGTCCACCGCGTCTAGGTCGTTGCCGTCGTACACCGCGTACAGCAGCGCCTCCGCTGCCGCGTCGCCCTCCACCACGAAGCCGATCCCCTGCCCCATCAGGAACGACACGCCCTTATCCACGATCGTGCGCGCGTAGTTGACCACCAGGTTGGTGCGTCCCGCGCGCGGCGCCGGATAATGCTGCCCCTCGTAGAACGCGAGGTACTCGCGATAGCGGCGCAACCGTGCGCTGTCCGCCAGCACCAACGCGGCGGCCGATAGCCCGTCGCCGGCCGCCGCACTCCCCCAGCTCGTCACCGCGCCCCCTCCGCCGCGTCGCCCGCCTGCCGCGGCCCCACCGCCCGCGCCCGCCGCACCGGCGCCACCCGCACCGCCTCCACCACCAGCGCCAACGACATCACGAAATCGTCGTGCCCCTCCCGCGCATCCACCCCAAACCACAGCGCCTCGTGCGCCCGCACCTCATACCGCGCCAACGCACACTGCCGCCAAAACTCCGCGCTCTCCACACTCCCATCCTCCGCGTACATCCGTACCCGCCCCGCGTTCACCGCTGCCAGCAACCCATACGCCAGCGCACTCTTCGAAGCCGCGGTGAACACGAACGGCCGGCACCGCGCCCCCAGCGCTCCCACCAAATAACTCGCCACCGCGCCGCCCACCCCCGTCGCATCCACCACTACCTGCCGCACCCGCCACACATTGCGCAGCAGATCCACTACCTGCGGGATCAACTCTCGATGCTTCCGCCCCGTCCACGCATACTGCTCCACCACCTCCAGCCCGGGCTCCGCCACCCCCGGTACTGCCCCCGCCTGCTCCACCACCCGCGCGATCGTCAGCACCGCGCTATCCCGCTTCGCATACGGCTCAAACGCCCCCGTCGCTAGCGACGCCTCTTCCTCCCCCGCCACATCCAGCCCCGCCACGTACTCCACCCCCGCCACCGGCCGCCGCTCCCGGCTATGGCTCCCCCGCAACTGCGCCAAATGCCCCGGCCCAAACAGCCGCCCCGTTCCCGCCACCGCCTCCAGCGCATACTGCGTCCGAAACAGCGGATGCGCCGCCCCCAGCCGCGCCCGCTCCCCCTCCACATACGCCTCATACGCCGCGTTCACCGCCGCCCCGTGCCGCCAGTCGTACCCAAAATGCCGCCGCACCCCGTCCGCCGCCTCCAGCGCCACATTCCGCGCCGCCTCCCGCTCCAACACCGTCTGCCCATCCCACGCCGTCCCATACAGCACCGTCGTCACATTCCCCGCCGCCCCCATCGGCCGAAACGCCTTCTCATATCGCTCCGCGTCGAAATCCTGCGCCTCATCGATCTCCAGCAATAGACTCGCCGTCGCCCCCACCACCTGCGCCCCCGGCGCCCCCGAGAAGAACAGCGCCCGCGCCTGCCCCACCTCCCGCATATACCCGTACCGCGCCCGCCACCGTCCCTGCGTCAGCGGATTCGCCTCCAGCAGCCCCTCCAGCCGCACGACCGACGTCACCACCTGCGGCCGCCACGTCGGCGCCGCCTTCACCAGCGTCCCTCCCCGCCCCGCGCACAGCGTCAGTAGGTAGCACTCCAGCACCGCCGACAGCTCGTTCTTCCCCATCTGCCGCGCGTACATCACTGTAAACGTCAGGCCCTGCCGCCCCAGCACCGACGCCAGAATCGCCCGCAGCGGCGCCACCTGATACGGCCGCAGCTGCCGCCCCAGCAAGTACCGCGCGAACCGCTCACCGTCCCCCAGCACCCACCGCAGCGCTGCCCGCCGCCGCGCGCTCAGGGCTCCCAGCGCCGCCGCGTCGCGCTCCTCGCTCACCCGCGCCTCCTACCGCGCTGGCCGCCCGCGGAGCTGCTCCCACACGACCAGCGCCAGCGTCGCCGCCAGCCCCAGCAGCGCCCGTACCTGCGCCGGCGTGAGCTTGGGCCACCATCGCTCGCGCCCCTCCCGCCGCCGCAGGCGCCGCAGCGCCCGCCGTAGGCGCCGCTCGCCCCTGCCCCTCGTCACGCTCCGATCCCTAACTCGGCCGCTACCTCGTCGAGCACCTTGCCCAGCGCCGCCGCCAGCGAGTCGGCCCCCGCCCCACTGAGCTGCCGCTGCGTGCGCAGCTGCCGGCATAGCGTCTCGGCCAAGCGCGCGTACGCCCCCGGGTCGCGCTCGCGCAGCGCCCGCAAGATCAGCAGCCGCGTCAGGGCGATCTCCTCGTCCAGCCCCGCCATGGCCCGCGCCGCGAACAGCTCGACGCGCTCGACCGCCGACAGCTGGCGACTGTACAGGCCGTGGCGCAGCGCGTTGCGATTGCCCGGCCGCGCCCCACAGCGACCGGCGTGATTGGCGCACACCCGCTCGCCACGCAGGGCCGGGCGCGCGCACGGCACACCTTTGCGCGTCAGCGCCTCACAGCGCATCGCCCCCCGCCCATCTTAGCAGAACAAATGTTCTATCGACCGCGCATAAGGGGCGCGGCGCCAGCGGTCCGGCCAGCACCGCGCCGTCTCTACCTACCAGCAGACGCTACTCAGCCGCGCGCGTCCCCTCCGGGCGCGCCGGCCGCTCGGCCGCCCATGCGCGGTACTCCGCCAGCAGCGCCTCGTCCGGCGGGTACGCCCGCGCCAGGGGTACGCCCTGGCGGATCTTTTCCCGCAGGAACCCGTCGAGCGCCTCCTGCGCCGCCGCGCGCTCCGCCACCTCGCGCGCCCGCGCGGCCGGAATCACCACCACGCCCTCGGCATCGCCCACCAGCAGGTCGCCCGGCAGCACCAGCACGCCGCCGCAGCCGATCGGCACGTTGATATCGGCCGCTAGATGCTGCGTGCCGAAGATCCCGGCATGGGCGCCAGCCGCGTACACGGGCAGCCCCAGCTGGGCGATCTCCGGCGTGTCGCGCACGCAGCCATCCGTCACCACCGCCACCCCCCCGGCCGCCTGCACCCGCGCTGCCAGCAGGTCGCCCATCACCGCCGCCTGGCGGTTGCCGCGCGCGTCGATCACCAGCACCTCGCCGGGGCCGATCTCCTCGATTGCCCGCCGGTGCGGGTCAGCCGGCCGATTCTGCCGCCGCTCGGCCAGCAGGTCTGGCCGCATTGGCACGCACCGCAACGTCCGGGCCCAGCCCACGAAGCGGCGCTGGGGCGTGAGCGGTACTACCCCGGTCATGAACGTGTTGGGAAAGCCGAGCCGTTCCAGCTGCAACACCAGCGTCCCCACGCTCACCCCGTCCAGCAGCGCCGCGATCGCCGCCCGCTCGGCCGCCGATCCTGCCACCGCGCTCCTCTCCCTGGCCACAGCTCCAACCTCCCCGCGCGCGTCGACCAGGTCGCACTGCCTGGCCAACCGGGCCGCCTTGGAGGACCGGCCCGCCTCGCCCCGCCCGGCCTACCGCCTACCCAAGACACGGCTCTAGCGGAATGGCCCTAGCACGCCCACGGCGTAGTCGGCGTATTGGGGGTCGACGAACTCCGCCAGGTCGATCGCGCGGTCCACGAACCCACGCTGACGGTACCAGTCCAAGTCGTACTGGATGCTCTCCACCCGTAGCCGTCCTTGCGGGTCGATCGCCGTCATCCCCCCGTTGCGGAACGCCGCGGCCACTGCCACGGGCGCCTGCTGGTTGTAGCGGCTCAGGATCTGCGCGATCTCGTCCACCCCTTCGCCGAACTGCCGCGCCCGCTCGTAGGCGCGCGCCGCCCGTAGGTAGGCCACCGCGAACGCCCGCGTCACCTCGGGCCGCTCGATCAGCTGCGTGCTGATCATCACGAACGACACCTGATGGTCCGGGTAGTCGTCGTTGAGATAGCGGATCACCTCGGCGATGCCTCGCTCGCGGATCTGAGTAGCAAACGGCTCCAGCGTCACCGCCGCGTCCACCGACCCATTGGCCAACGCCACCGCCTGCTCCACGAACGGGAGCTGCACCTGCTCCACCGCGTCGAGCGTGAGTCCCACGCGCTGCAAGGCGCGATCCAGATCGATGCCCAGCCCCCCGGGCACGCTGCTCAGTGCGACGCGCCGCCCGCGGAGCTGCTCCACGCCGCGCAGTTGGCCGCTGTCGTACAGCTCTTGCCGCGCCATCACCACGTGGCTGCGGCCGCCAGGAGCGTAGTGGCTAGCGTCGAGGATCGCTTTGATCGGCAGGCCCCGCGCCACCGCGTTGAAGAAGCCTGGGGCCGCGGCCATATGGCCGAGGTCCAGCGACCCATTGACCAGGTTCGGCGCGATCGCCGCCGTGTTGTGGACCGGCTCCAGCTCGACCGCGAGGTTCAGCTCCTCGAAGTATCCGCGCTCGAGGCCCACATACACCGCGAAGGCCACCCCGGGCGGCGCGCCGTACACCACCCGCGTGCGCTGGGGGAGCGGCGCGAGTTGCGCGGCCTCCGCCACACGCCCCCCCACCGACGGGGCCGCCACGGGCGCCCCACCGCCCAGCACCCAGCCCACCAGCGCTACCAGCAGCCAGCGCCAACGCACGCGGTACCGCTCCATGAGCTCCCTCCCAAGGCGAGCGCCCGCTTCCGCGCCGGCAGACGCGCCTACATCAGGGGCATTGTAGTCGCGCGCCGCGCGCCCCGCACCCCCTACATCACGTAACCCGGCCCCGTATCTCCGGCAGACGACGCGCCGGCCCTCGGCACGCAAGACCGGGGCCAGCGTCACACACCCCAACTGGCGCAACCGCGAGAACCCGAGGAGGTTAGCACGATGCATCTCCACCGTGCGCTCCCGCTGCTGGTCGCCCTAGCCTTTGCCGCCGGCCTCGCCAGCGCCCCACGCCCTATCACCGCGCAGGAGATGCCCACCACTGTCCAGATCGCCCTCCACGAGCAGAACGCCTCGGGCGAGTCCGGCACGGTCACCCTCGAGGCGATGGGCACCCAGACCAAGGTCACCATCGACCTCGCTGGCGCGCCCGCGGGCGTCAACCAACCGGCGCACATCCACGAGGGCACCTGCGCGACCCTCAACCCCGCCCCTGCCTTCCCGCTGAGCCCCGTGCAGGACGGCAAGTCCGACACCGTCGTCGACGTCGCCTTGGACACCCTGCTCGCCGGGTCCTATGCCATCAATGTCCACCGCTCGCCCGCCGAGATCGCCGTCTACGTCGCCTGCGGCGACCTCGTGGCCAGCGCCCAAGCGGCGCCCACCGTCCAGGTACGCATGCACCCCCAGTACGGCAACATCCTCACCGACGCGCAGGGGCGCACGCTGTACCGCTTCACCCGCGACGAGCCGAACGTCAGCAACTGCTACGACCAGTGCGCCCAGACCTGGCCGCCGCTCACGCTCGACAGCGGCGACCCAACCCTCCCCGAGGGCGTAGGCGGTACCCTCGGCGTCATCACGCGCCGCGACGGCCGCCGGCAAGTCATCTACAACGGCATGCCGCTCTACTACTACTCCCGCGACTCGGCCCCGGGCGACACCAACGGACAGGGGGTGGGTGGCGTCTGGTTCGTCGTCGAGGTAGCTACCTCCTAGAACGACTGGCGACCGGGTCCGCCGCCGGAAACGCCCAGCGCCACCGCGCGACCAAGTCCCCTCAGGCCACCGCCGCGCGGCTATCTCGGGGCACCCCCGGGGTGGCCGCGCGCTACTCCTCCCAATGCAGGGGCAAGATCACCTCGTCACCCACGTAGAATCCCTCGCCGTCGGCCTGGACCAGCCCGCCGCAGCGCTCGGCGAAGTAGTCCAGCAGCGCCACCGCCGCGCGGTAAGCCATCTCGTCGCTGTCGGGCGGCAGCCGGCAGGCCACGACGAAGCGCGTCTGCCGCAGGTGCGCGGCGACGAACAGCCGGGCGGCCGACTCGGGCGTGGCGGCCACCGCCTCCAGGAACTCGGCCACCTCCGTCCGCACCAGCGACTCCGCGTCGCCATCGTCGCGGTCCACCGTCAGCCGCAGCGGGCGCCGGTCGGTCGCATAGCACACGGCGGCCTCGGCCCAATCGGCGGCCATCGGATCGCTGTCCGCGGCGTTGGCGTCGAGCCAGAGCCGTACGCCATGCTCCGCCGCCCAGGCTAGCAGCGTCGCCAGCGGCGGCACGGGACCACCTGGGCAGAACGCGCGCAAATAGTACGCCATCGCTCGCTACTCCTCGGCACCACGCGGCGCGTGTCAAGCGGCCGCGCACCTGTCATAATGGAGGCCGAGCGGCCGAGAGGAGGGAGAGCACCGATGGACGGCAGCGTGAGCATGGCCGGGGGCATGCTGCTGACCAGCCCTCTGCCCCGCTGCGAGCCCGTCGTCGCCGAGGTGGGCATGCTGCTGGTGGTGGCCACGGCCCTGCTCGCCGGCCGCGTGCTCGCCGAGCTGCTGCGCTGGCTGCGCGCCAAGCTCGGCCACCCCGATCCCACCGAGCCCTCCCGCTCGCGCTCCGCCCAGCTCACCGTCCAGGAAATCGCTGCCCGCCTGCGCCACGACTCGCCCGGCGGCTGGACCGCCGGGGAGACCCGCTGGACGCTCGCCCACGAGTACGGCTGGTTCACCTCCCCCGACTATCGCGCCTTCATCCTCAGCATGGTGGTGATCCTCGTCGGCTGGAGCTTCAGCCTGCGCGTCGCCCATTTCCTCTGCGAGTGAGCCGCCGCCTCCGGGAGCCGTTTGCCGAACTGTCGGGCTTCCCCAGCCCGCACATGCGCCCCTGCTCGCGGTGGGCCGCTCTCACCTGCCGCCTGGCCGACGGCAGCCGCGGCGTGCGCCCGCGCGGGGCGTCCCCACGTACAATACCCACAAACCGAGGCAGCAGCGAGGCCACGATGCCCAATGACCACAGCGCGGCCCCCGCGATCGCCGCGCTGGGCGAGTTTCCTCTCATCGCCCGCCTGGCCGCCCGCGTGCCCCGCGCCACGGCCCCATCCGGTGCGGCGGGGCTATACCTGGGCATCGGCGACGACGCCGCCGTGTGGCTCCCCACCCCGCACACCGCCAGCGTGGTCACCGCCGACGCGCTCATCGAGGACGTGCACTTCCGCCGCGCCACGATCCGCGCCCGCGACCTGGGCTGGAAGAGTTTGGCCGTCAACCTCAGCGATATCGCGGCCATGGGCGCCCGGCCGCGCTACGCCGTCGTCACGCTGGCCCTGCCGGCCGACACGCCGCTCGCCTGGTTCGACGAGTTCCACGCGGGCCTCTGCGAGGCGGCCGCCGCGCACCAGACACTCCTGGTCGGCGGCGACCTGACCAGCGGCTCGCTCGTCGCCATCAGCGTCACCGTGTTCGGCGAGACCGCGCCGCTGCGCGACGGTGCCCCGCCCCTGCTGCGCCGCGATGCCGCGCGGCCGGGCGACCAGGTCGCCGTGACAGGGGTGCTCGGCGCGGCCGCCGGCGGGCTGCAGCTGCTCGAGCGGGCACGCGCGGCGGGCACCGACCTAGCCACCCTGGAGGAGCACGCCACCGCCGACGAGGCCGCGCTGCTCGCCGCACACTGGCGCCCGCAGCCGCGCCTGGGGCCGGCCGCCACGCTGCTGGCCAGCGGCGTGCACTGCGCCATGGACCTCAGCGACGGTCTCCTCGGTGACGCGCGGCGCATCGCCGAGGCCAGCGGCGTGCGCATCACCCTAGAGGCCCCGCGCGTGCCCATCGCCCCCGCGCTCCAGCGCCGGTTTGCCGCTGACGCCCTGGCACTGGCCCTTGGTGGCGGCGAGGACTACGAGCTGCTGTGCACGGCCCCGCCGGCGGTGCTCGCCGCGGCCAGCGCCGCCCTCGCCCGCGAGCACGGCCTCGCCCTCACCGTAGTCGGACGCGTGGAGGCCGCCGCGGGCGCGCCAGCCGTCCGGGTGGTGGACGCCGCGGGCGCCCCGCTGCCGCTGCACGGCGGGTTCACCCACTTCCAAGCCCCCGCGACAGAGTCCCACAGGGCATAATGCGGGTAGACCCGCCGCCGGATCGGCAGTCGGCCTGGCCGTGCTGCCGTGGCCCCCAGCGGGCCTGCCCCACGGGGGCAGCGGCAGGCGCCTCCCGGCGGCCAGGGGCCCTCGGCGGCGAGAAGGGACGCGAAACGCGTTGCTGCGATTGATCAGCGAGAGCCCAGCACAGACCGTGGCTATCGGCCGGCAGCTCGGCCAGGCCGCTCGCGCTGGCGACGTGCTCCTGCTCGAAGGGCCGTTCGGCGCCGGCAAGACGCACCTAGTCCAGGGGCTGGCCGAGGGGCTCGGCATCGCCGCCACCGTCACCAGCCCGTCGTTCATCCTAGCCCAGGAGTATCGCGGGCGCCTGCCGCTGTACCATCTCGACCTGTTCCGGCTGGAGCGGCTGGACCCCGCCACCGAGGAGGCGCTGGCGGAGTATTTCGCGGGCGATGGTGTGTGCGCAGTCGAGTGGCCGGCACTACTGCCCGCCGCCTGGCGCCAGGGCGCCGCCACGATCGCACTGCGCCATCTCGGCGAGCAGGCACGCGAGCTCGTCGTTGCGGCCGCCCCGGCACACCTCTGTGAGGCGCTGCGACGTGCTGCTCGCCTTTGACACGAGCACCGCGGTCGCCAGCGTGGCGGTGTACGACGGTGCCCTGCGTGGCGAAACGACCTGGCGCGCGGAGCGCCGGCACACCGAGCAAGTGCTCCCGATGGCCATCTACTTGCTCGAGCGGCTGGGCCATGGGCCGCAGGACCTGCGCGCCGTAGCCGTGGCAACGGGCCCTGGCTCATACACTGGCCTACGGGTCGGGTTGGCCCTCGCCAAGGGCCTCGCGGTCGCGCTGCGGCTGTCTATCATTGGGGTGGACACGCTGGAGATCGTCGCCGCGCCGTGGGCCGTCTGCGGGCGCCCGGTGCGCGCGGTGGTCGACGCTGGCCGGCGGCGCTACGCCACCGCGCTGTACGAGCCCGTGGGCGGCGCGCTGGTGCAGCGCGAGCCAGCGCGCGGGGTGAGCCTCGCCGAGTTGGTCGACCTCGCACGACCACCGCTCCTGCTCGCCGGCGAGCTGGATGCCGCGGCACGTGCGGCGCTCGGCACGATCCCGGGCGTCGCGCTGGCCCCGCCGGTCGCCAGCGTCCGGCGCGCCGGGGTACTGGCCGAGCTGGCCTGGCCGCGCTGGCAGCGCGGGGAGGGTATCGATCCCGCGGCGGTGGTACCGTACTATTTGGGCGAGCAGGCGCGCCGCGACGACCCCGGGGCGCGCGAGGAGCGAGCGTAGCGGCCATGCGGTTCGTCGTCGAGCAGATGCGCGCCGAGCATATCCCGGCGGTCACTGCGATCGACCGGGCGGTCTATCCCATTCCCTGGCCCGTCCACTCCTACCGCAGCGAGCTGCACAACCGCCAGGCGTACTACATCGTCGTCTGCCGCGTCGACGCCGAGGCTCACGTCGAGCCGCCCGCCGAGGTCGGGGCCAGCGCGCGCGGCGAGTCCGGGGGGCTGCTGTCGCGCCTGTCGCGGCTGCTGCGCCCGGGTACCGTACTCACCCCGGCCGAGGAGGTCGAGCTACGCCGCGTGGTCGGCTACGCCGGCCTGTGGCTGATGGTCAACGAGGCCCACATCACCACCATCGCCGTGGCGCCCGAGTACCAGGGCCGCGGACTGGGCGAGCTGCTGCTGCTCTCGCTGATCGACAAGGCAATCGAGCTGGGCGCGCAGTATGTCACCCTAGAGGTGCGCGTCAGCAACTACGTCGCGCAGAACCTCTACCGCAAATACACCTTCCGGCAGACCGGCCTGCGCAAGCGCTACTACAGCGACAACGGCGAGGACGCCTACATCATGACCACCGAGGCGCTCGACTCACCGCAGTTCCAGCAGGTCCTCGCCGCCAACCGCGCGGCCCTGCTCGAACGGCTGGCCCGCGATGACTAAGCTGCTGCTCGCTGTCGACGGCAACGCGCTGGTTCATCGCGCTTTCCACGCTCTACCCCCGCTGACCAGCCCCAAGGGCGAGCTGGTCAACGCCGTGTACGGCGTGGCCTCCATGCTGCTCAAGGCGCTCGCCGAGCTGCGCCCCCACTACCTCGTCGCCTGCTTCGACACCGCCGCGCCCACCTTCCGCCACGGCAGCTACGAGGCATACAAGGCCACCCGCACCCACGCCCCCGAGGGCCTGCACGAGCAGTTCGCCCGCGTGTACCAGCTGTTCGAGGCGTTCGGCGCCCCGATCTACCGCCTCGACGGCTACGAGGCCGACGACCTGCTCGGCGCCCTGGCACGCCAGGCCGTCGCCCAGGGCCTCGACGTCGTGATCCTCACCGGCGACCTCGACGCCCTCCAGCTCGTCGGCCCGCACGTCCGCGTGCTCGCCTCTCGCCGCGGCGTGTCCGACACAGTGCTGTACGACGAGGCTGCGGTGCGCGCCCGCTACGGCTTATCCCCCGCCCAGATCGTCGACTTCAAGGCGCTGCGCGGCGACACTTCCGACAACATCCCCGGCGTGCCCGGCATCGGCGACAAGACCGCCGCCAAGCTGCTGGCCGACTACGGCGACGTCGGCACCCTCTACGCCCACCTGGACGAGCTGCCCCCCAAGCTGCGCGCCCAGCTCGCGCCGTACGCCGAGCAGGTCCAGCAGGCGCGCCAACTAGCGCAGATCGTCACCGACCTGCCCGTGACGCTCGATCTCCAGGCCGCCAGCCTCGCCCATTACCAGCGCGCGCGCGTCGCCGCCCTGTTCCACGAGCTCGGCTTCCGCAGCCTGCTCGACCGCCTGCCGCCCGCGCTGCCCGCCGGGTGCGCCGATGCCGCGTCCCAGCCGGCCGCCCAGCCGTCGCTGTTCGACGCGCCCGCGCCCGACGGCCAGCCCCCAACCACCAGCGCGCCCGCGCCGGCCGGCGCCGTGTCGCGCGACCCAGACGCCGCCGTCCACGTCGTCGCCACGCCGGAGGCGCTGGAGGCGCTCGTGGGCGCCCTGCGTGCCAGCGCCGGCTTCGCGCTCGTCGCGGTCGCCGACGGCCCGAGCGCCATGCGCGCCGCGCTGGTGGGGCTCGCCCTCGCGCCCGCCGCCGGCCCCGCCTCCTACATCCCCCTGGGGCACCGCGAGGCGCCCGCCCAGCTCCCCGTCGAGCGCGTCATCGCCGCCCTACGCCCCGTGCTCGAAGACCCCGCGGTCGTCAAGCGCGGCCACGACGCCAAGTTCGCGCTGGTGCTGCTCGCGCGCCACGGCGGCGATGTCCACGGGCTCCAGTTCGACAGCATGATCGCCGCCTACCTACTGGAGTCGTCCCAGCGGGCGCTGGCGCTGCGCGACCTCGCCTACAGCAAGCTCGGCCTCGAGCTGCCCTCCCCCAAGGCGCTGCTCGGCGAGGGCCGCCAGGCACGCCCCATCGACAGCCTGGCCGTCGACGCCGTCGCGGCCTACGCCGGCCAGCAGGCCACGGTGATCAACCAGCTGGAGCCCGTGCTGCTCCGCGAGCTGGAGGCGAACGACCTCGCGGGGCTGTACCGCGACCTGGAGCTGCCGCTGACCCGCGTGCTGGCCATCATGGAACGGCACGGCGTGCTGATCGACGTGCCGTACCTGCAGGAGCTGAGCCGCGAGCTGCACGCCCAGATCCAGGCACTGGAGCACGAGATCTACACGCTCGCCGGCCACCCATTCAACATCGGCTCGCCCACCCAGCTCTCCGACGTCCTGTTCGGCAAGCTGGGCCTCAAGCCGCCCGCCGGCAAGCGCACCAAGACCGGCCACATCAGCACCAACGTGCAAGTGCTCAACGAGCTCCGCGGCCAGCACCCGATCATCGAGCTGGTGCTGAAGATGCGCCAGCTCACCAAGCTGAAGTCGACCTACGTCGACGCCCTGCCGCTGCTGGTCCACCCCGAGACGGGCCGCGTGCACACCTCGTTCAATCAGGCGCTGACCACCACCGGGCGCATCAGCTCGTCCGACCCGAACCTGCAGAACATTCCCATCCGCACCGAGCTGGGCCGGCGCGTGCGCCAGGCGTTCATCGCGCCCCCGGGCTGCCGGCTGGTCGGCGCCGACTACAGCCAGATCGAGCTGCGCATCCTCGCCCACATCACCGGCGAGCCCGCGTTGGTCGAGGCGTTCGCGCGCGGCGAGGACATCCACGCCGCGACGGCCGCCCGGGTATTCAACATCCCCCTCGACCAGGTCACCCCCGACCAGCGCCGCATCGCCAAGACGATCAACTTCGGCGTACTGTACCGAATCTCCGACTACGGCCTGGCCACCCGGCTCGGCCTGCCGCACAGCGAGGCGGCCGCCATCATCCGCGAGTACTTCGCGCGTTACCCCTCGATCAAGGCCTACCAGGAAGCGCTGCTCGCCCAAGCCCGCCGCCAGGGCTACGTCACCACCCTGCTCGGCCGGCGCCGCTACGTGCCCGAGCTGCACGCCACGCACGCTACCGTGCGCCAGGCGGCCGAGCGCATGGCCGTCAACGCGCCCATCCAGGGCACCGCCGCCGACATCATCAAGCGCGCCATGGTCGCCATCCAGGCGCACCTCGAGCAGCACGGCCTACGCACCAAGATGATCCTGCAAGTTCACGATGAGCTGGTGTTCGAGGCGCCCGAGGACGAGGTCGCCGCCCTCACCCCGGTGGTCAAGCAGCTCATGGAGAGCGCGTACCCGCTGCGCGTCCCGCTCGAGGTCGAGATCAAGACCGGCCGCCACTGGGGCGAGATGACCGTGGTCCGTCCCGGCGAGGAGGCCCTGGTCGAGGTCGAGGAGTAAGTGCCCGAGCTACCCGAGGTCGAAACCACCCGCCGCCACCTGGCCGAGCAGCTGACGGGCGCGCGGATCGCCCACGTGGCGCTGCCCGACCCGCGCGCGGTCGCCCGCCCGGCGCCCGAGGCGTTCGCCGCCGCGCTGCCAGGGCGCGCGGTCACTGCCTGGCATCGCCGCGGCAAGTACCTCCTCTGCGCGTTGGACGACGGCCACTTCCTGTGCATCCACCGCCGCCTGACCGGCAACCTGCTGCTGCGCCCCCCGGGCGCCCCGGCCGACGACCATACCGTGGCGGTGCTGGCGTTCGCCGACGGCCGCGAGCTGCGCTTCTGCGACCGGCGGCGCCTGGGTCGGCTGTGGCTGGCTACATCCGCCGAGGTAGCCGCGCTGGACGCGCAGCTCGGTCCCGAGCCGCTCGCCCCGGAGTTCACGCCCGACGTCCTGGCGCGCCAGCTGGCCCGGCGCCGCGGCCAGCTCAAGCCGCTGCTGCTCGACCAGCGCGTGGTGGCCGGCCTCGGCAACATCTACGCTGACGAGGCGCTGCACGCCGCCGGCCTGCACCCGACGCGGCTCGCCCACACGCTCACGCCCGCCGAGGTCGCGCGCCTCCACGCCGCCATCCGCGCCGTCCTCGAGCAGGGCCTGCGCCACGAGGGCACCACCTTCAGCGACTATCGCGGCGCCATCGGCCAGCCCGGCCGCAACCAGCTCCTGGTCGCGGTGTTCCGCAAGACCGGCCAGCCCTGCGCCCGCTGCGGGACGCCTATCGCGCGGCTACGGCTCGGCGGGCGCAGCACCCACTACTGCGTGGTTTGCCAGGCCTGAACGCTCGGCAGCGCTATAATTTCCCTAGTGGACAGGAGTTTCGAGGCTGCTCATGCGTTTCCGCTCCAAGGAAGCCCGGCGCGCGCGCCCCACACTGGGCGGGCTGCGGCCCGCGCCCGACCGTACCGTCTCGCTCAAGTCCCCGCGCGAGATCGAGGCCATCTACGCCGCCAGCCAGGTCGTCGCCCACGTGATCGCCGCCCTCCGCGAGGCAATCCAGCCGGGTATGCTCACCCGCGACCTGGACCAACTCGCCAAGGAGCTGTATCGCAAGCACGGCGCCCGCTCCGGCACGCTCGGCTACTACGGCTTCCCCGGCCAGCTGTGCGTGTCGGTCAACGACGAGGTGATCCACGGCATCCCCGGCAAGCGGCGCATCGAGGCCGGCGATATCGTCAAGCTCGACGTGGTCGCCGTCAAGGACGGCTACTACGGCGACGCGGCGGTCACCGTGCCGGTCGGCGAGGTCTCCCCCGAGGTCCAGCGACTGATGCGCATTACCGAGGAGGCCACCCTGCGCGGCATCGCCCAGGCCGTGCCGGGCAACCACATCGGCGACATCAGCAGCGCCATCCAGCAGTACGTCGAGAGCCAGGGGCTCAACGTGGTCAAGGAGTTCGTCGGCCACGGCATCGGGCGCGCCATGCACGAGGCGCCGAACGTGCCCAACTGCGGCCTGGCGCCCGGCAAGGGCCTGCTGCTCGTACCCGGCATGGTGCTGGCTATCGAGCCGCAGGTCAACCTCGGCACCGCCGCCGTGCGCATGCTCGATGACGGCTGGACCGCCGTCACGCAGGACGGCAAGTGGTCCGCCCACTTCGAGCACACCGTGGCCATCACCCCGCAGGGGCCGCGCATCCTCACCCGCCTCACCTAGCACCGCTTCTCGCCCCCGCAGAACGCCGTGGGGGGGCCTGCGCGAGCGCCAGGAGCAGGCCGTTGCCTCACTGCGCCAGCCGCTCCAGCCCGCTGAGCACCAAGTAGATCAGCAGCGCGAGCGCTCCGGCGCCCACCACGATCCCCGCGGCCAGCAGCCCCGAGCCCGGACTCACGAACAGCGTAGTGAACACGGCGGCCAGCACCAACACCACGCCGAAGCCCCCTACCAACAGGGTGCGCTCGGTGTGCGCGCGGTGCCGCTCGGGTCGAAACGGGCTGCCCATCGCGATCGCTCCTTCTGCGCACGGCCTCGGGCAACGGGGCGACCGCGTGGTGCGCGAGCGCGCGCCGCCCTATCCATGCTACTCTTTGCCGCGCGCGGGCGCCCGCCGCTGCACCGCCCCCTGGGCCGTGGGCCACGCCCGAACGCCGCTTCTGGCGGCCGCTCTGCGCACTCGGCGGCACGCTCGACCGCGGCCCGCCTTCGGGGCGGCACCGAACGGCGCAGGTCACCGTGCACTACAGGCTTGTCGCCAGCGGCCCGAGCCCGCCGTCAACGCCGCTCCTCGGTTGGGGCCAGCCCCAGCCGCCGCAACAGCGGATCGGGCGGCGGGGGCGCTGGGGCTAGCAGCGCCGCGTACTGGCGTGCCGGGGTGGGCGGCAGGCCGAACACGGCGATCAGCAGCGCGGCCAGCGCGTCGATCGTCCAGGGCCGGCCCCGCGCCATGGCCGCCGCCCGCACCGCCTCCTCCGGGGCCAGCAGCTCGAAGGCCAGCTGGTCGGCGGCGCGCTCCGCGGCGCTGATCACGTGGTGAGCCGGATGGCCGTCCTCCGTGCGCTCCATGAAGTGTACGTGGGGCCCCAGCTCCACACGCGCCAGCAGCGCGTCGATGCGCTCGGTGGCGGTCGGCGGCCGCGCGCCGTCCAGCACCTCCAGCACCGCGGGCCCTAGCCGCGCCACCGCCCGCTCGCGGGGCTGCTGGTAGTCGTGCAGGAAGTGCGCCAGCTCGTGCGCCAGCGAGAAGCGCTGCTCATCGGGCGGGTCGTCGGCATCCAGGAAGACGAACCCGTGGCCGCGGTGCGCCACCAGACACGCCCGTAGCGCACGATCGGGCACCGTGACCAGCTCGCCGCCGCCCCGCGCGGTGAGCCAGGCGGCCACCCCCGCGACCCTCAGCCGCGGCAGCTGCACGATGCTCAGCGGCGCGGCCCAGGCGATCGCCGCCTCCAGCGCGCGCGGGAACGGCTCCTCCGCCCCGGCGGCGCGCCAGAACGCCGCCGCGGCCTCCACCACCCACAGCGGCGCGCTCATGGCGGGGTCGGCGCGTCGGGCGGCGGCTCGCCGCGGTCGCCGGGCTCCTCGCGAGCGGCGGGCTCCATATGGTCGCTCGCCTCCTCGCGGTCGCGCGCGGCCAGCAGCGCGGCGCGCTTCGCCGCTGCCTCGCGCTCGAAGGACCGTGGGCTCGCGCCCCTCCGCGGCTGGAAGCGCGCCAGGCTATCGGCGCGGCGCACGATCGCCGCGAGCACCCGCGGCTCGAGGCCGAAGTGGGTGGCGATCTCCTCCACGTCGCGGCGGAAGTGGGCGGGGTCGGAACGGGGGCGGAAGCACAACCGCAGGGAGGCCAGTTGGTCCTGAGAACAGCCGAGAGCGCGGGCCAGGGCGGCATCGTCCATGCGTTCGCTCCGGGCGTAGATGGCCAGCACCGAGGCCATGAACGCCGGATCGTCCTCCACTCGGCGCGCGAGGGCATCGAGCCGGCTAGTCATGCGGCCTCCAGCGCTGGCAGCGCTTGTACTGCCGATCCTTCCAGCGTTTGACCGCCCGCCGCTGCTCGTCGGGTGGCAGGTGCGTCAAGCCCAGCTCCCGCGCGTACGGCTCGGTCGCCCGCTCGCCCTGCAGGAACAGCTCGACCGCCCCGGCCTCGTTCGGTGGGCAGCGGCTCAGCAGCTCCGCGCGGATCTCCGCGATCAACCGTCGCTGCTCCTCCCGCTCCTGGGCCTTCGCGACCCGCTCGGCCGGGTCGGCCAGGTCCTCTCGCTGGGGGTTCCCCCGCCGCACCGCATCTTCGACAACCGGCTCTCTCACCACCTGCAGTTGCACCGGGTAGCGGGACTTGCTCCTCAACGCGTTGCGCAGATCGCCCTCCGCCGCCATCCGCAGGTACACGGGCAACCGGCTCCGCTCGGGGTCGTATTTCTCCGCCCCGTGGAAATAGGCCACCAGCGCGTCGCCTGCCGCGGTCTGGCAGTCGTCCATCGTCAGCTGGGGGTAGCGGCCCACGTTGCGCCGCCACAGCTCGTGGCACAGCCACTCGTAGTAGTGCTCCGCGATCCGCGAGGGCGCCACGCGGTCGCCGGCCAGCAGGCTCGCGTGTAGCGCGCGCTCCTCCTCGACCGAGGGCAGGGAGGACAACAGCTCGCTCTTCACGGGGGTCTCCCTCGCAGACGTGGGCGCGCCCTCGCGCCAACCCGCCGATGCTACCAGTACGGTAGCACGCCGGCCGACCGCTGTGGGTATACTCAGGGACCACATCACCGCGCGGCGGCGGGCCAGTCGCGCCGCGCGGCAGGGAGTATGCTGCACCATGGACCTGGGGCTCAAGGACAAGGTGGCCGTCCTTACCGGAGCCAGCAAGGGGATCGGGTTCGCCTCCGCGCTAGCCCTGGCGCGCGAGGGCGCCAAGGTCGCCATCAACGCCCGTAACCCGGAGGGCCTCGACCGCGCCGCGGCGCGCATCCGCGCCGAGACCGGCGCCGAGGTGCTCACCGTCGCGGGCGACATGGGCGTGCGCGAGGATGTCAAGCGCCTCATGCGCACCGTCTTCGACCACTTCGGCCGCATCGACATTCTGGTCAACTGCGCGGGCAGCTCACCCGGCGGCCTGCTGCTGGACATCACCGAGGAGCAGTGGCACACCAGCCTCAACCTCAAGTTCCTCGGCTACGTGCGCACCATGACCGAGGTGATCCCCTACATGGTCCAGCAGGGCGGCGGGCGCATCGTCAACGTCATCGGCAACGACGGCGTCAAGCCCATCTACTTCGAGCTGACCCCCAGCGCCGCCAACGCCGCCGGCCAGGCCGTCACCCTGGCCCTCGCCGAGCAATACGGCAAGCACAACATCCTCATCTGCGCCGTCAACCCCGGGCCCGTCGACACCGACCGCTGGGACGGCCTGGAGAAGCAGATGGCCAAGGACCGTGGCATCACCCAGGCCCAGGCCCGCAAGCTCGTCGAGCGCAGCATCCCCTTGGGCCGCATCGCCAAGCCCGAGGAGGTCGCCGACCTGGTCTGCTTCCTGGCCAGCGGCCGCAACACCTTCATCACCGGCACCCAGATCAACATCGACGGCGCCCAGCGCAAGGCGATCATGGACGTGCCGCTCGCCTGGCTCGACTAGCGCGCTGGGCCGCCTGCCCCGCCCCATCCGCCGCCGCTCCGCGGGGCGCGCCTGCCTCCACGGTGGCGGACCGCGCCAGGCATCGGTTACCGACCGCTAGCTCATCACCAGCCCGCCGCTCACGCTCAGCGTCTGGCCGGTGATGTACGCCGCGCCGTCCGACGCCAGAAAGGCCACCGCTGGCGCGATGTCCGCCGGCTGGCCCAGCCGCCCCATCGGGATAGCCCGCCGCAGCGCGTCCACCAGCTTCGGGTTCCGCTCGGTGAACCGCGCCAACAGCGGCGTCTCGGTCGGGCCGGGGCATACGCAGTTCACCGTGATGCCCCCCCGCGCCGTCTCGCGGGCGATCGTCTTGGTAAACGCGATCACCCCGCCCTTGGCCGCCGAGTACACCGCCTCGCCCGACGACCCCACGCGTCCCGCGTCGGAGGCGATGTTCACGATCCGCCCGTAGCCCGCGGCGAGCATCCCCGGCAGCGCCACGTGCGTGGTGTGGATCACCCCCATGAGGTTGATGGCGATCAGCCGCTGCCAGGTAGCCGGCTGGCTGTCCACGAACCGCTCCGGAATGTCCCACCCCGCCGCGTTGACCAGGATGCTCACCGGCCCGAGCTGCTGGTGCACGAAGCCGAACGCCCGCTGCACCGCCGCGTAGTCGGTCACATCCACCGGGGCGGCCAGCCCGCGCGCGCCCAGCTCACCCAGCTGGGCGACCGTCTCCACCGCTCCCGCCTCGTCGATATCGGCCACCGCCACCTGCGCCCCCCAGCGGCCCAGCTCCAGCGCGATCGCCCGCCCGATGCCCGAGGCCGCGCCGGTGACCAGCGCGACGCGCCCGCCCAGATGCCAGGGAAAGCTGTCCGCGTCTGTCACGCCCGTTCCCTCCACAGCGCCACGCGCTGGTGCCCCTCCGCCGCCCCAGCCGGGCCAGCCACCGCCCTGCCAGGCGGGGCCACAGGGCAACCCGGCGGTCACGGACCACTAGTCGCTAGCTCCCTGACGTACGGCAAGCCGGCGCGCGGCCATCGCCTCGCCCAGCGGGCTAGGCACGCGGCGCACGGCGACGTCGATGAGCGCCGGCCGCCGGCTGGCGAACGCGCGCTCCAGCGCCCCCGCCAGCTCGCTCGCCTGCTCGACATGCTCCCCGTACCCGCCCAGCTCGGCCACCAGCCGGTCGTAGCGCACGGACCGCAGCGTCGTGGCCACCGCGCGGCCGTAGTAGGCGAGCTGGAAGTAGTTGTCGATCCCCCACGTGGCATCGTTGCCCAGCACCGCCACGATCGGCAGGCAGTGGCGCACCGCGGTGTCCCACTCCATAAAGTAGAAGCCCACGCTGCCGTCGCCGATGAACAGCAGCACGCGCGCCTCCGGCTCCGCCGCCTGGATGCCCAGCGCCAGCGGCAGCCCGATCCCCAGGTGCCCCAGCGGCCCCAGCCGATGCCAGCGCCCCACCCGCCGCGCCGGCAGGTACGCGCGCGGCCACTGCACGAAATCGCCGCCGTCCAGCACCACGTGCGTGTCGGCGTCGACCAGCGGCTCGACCGCCCGCGCCACCCGCATCGGGTGCAGGGGCACCGCATCGTCCTCGGCCACGGTGCGCAGGTGGGCCAGGTGCTCGGCGCGCAGCGCTTGCAGCCGCGCGAGCCACTCTGACGGCGTGGTCGGCGCCCCCACCCGGCGCGCCGCGGCGGCCAGCGCCTCCACCGCCGCCCCCAGATCGCTCTCGATCGCCACATCTACCCCGCGGTTGCGCCCGATCTCCGCCGGCTCGGCCTCGACCTGGACCACCCGCGCGTCGGCCGCCAGAAACGGTGGCCGCCCGTAGCCAATGCGCGCGTCGAGCCGCTTGCCGACCAGCAGCACCGCGTCGGCCTCGCGCAGCGCCCGCGCCGCCGCGTTGAGCGCCGGATCGGCGTACCCGAAGCACAGCTCGTGCTCGTCGGACAGCAGCCCGCGCGCCTGCTCGACCGTGAACACCGGCAGGCGCAGCGCCTCGGCCAGCGCCGCCAGCGCCCCGGGCGCCACCGCGTAGCGCGCCGCCGTGCCCACGATGGCCACCGGCCGGGCCGCCGCGCGCAGCAAGGCGACGGCCTGCTCGACCAGCCCCGGCGCGGGCGCCGCTGGGGCGTGCGCCAGCCGGGCGGCCGGCAGCGGCGGCAGCGCCTCCGGCTCCACGCGCGCCTCCTGCACGTCGAGCGGGATGGTCAGGTGGATCGGCCCAGGGCGCCCGGCGCGCGCCAGCCGAAACGCGCGGGCCACCACCAGCGGGATGTCCGCGGGCCGCCGCACCAGCCACGCCGCCTTGCTGATCGGCGCCGCCATGGCGATCTGGTCCAGCTCCTGGTGCGCGAGCATCCCCTCGTGCTGGAGTTCCGGCCGGCCGCTGATCTGCACCACCGGGCTCTCGCTCGTCCAGGCCACCGTGAGCCCTGGCAGCACATTGGCATGGCCCGGCCCCCCGGTCACCAGACAGACACCCACGCGGCCCGTCGCCTGCGCCCAGCCCTCGGCCATGTGCATCGCCGCCGACTCGTGCCGCGTGTCGATGAAGCGCAGGCCGTGGTCCACCGCGGCATCGGCGATGGGCAGGATATGGTCGCCGATCAGCGTGAACACCGTCTCCACGCCCTCGGCGCGTAGCGCCCGCACCAGCAGCTCCGCCCCCGTCAGCGTGGCCATCGCGCGCTCGCCTCCTCGTGAGATAGGGCAGCCCCTATCGCCTGGCCCCCCCTAGCAGCACGCCACGGCGCAGCAGCCCCCCGCGCAGCGGCGCAGCCCACCCAGACACGGCTTGCAGAAGCACGGCGGCGCCTCCGCGCCGCACCCGTGCCCGCACCAGCCCTCGACGCCCTCGCGCACCAGCCAGGGGACCAGCAGCAGCGCGGTCGCGGCGTCGAGCCACCACCAGTCGAGCAGGTACGTCGCCAGCACGCCCGCGAACGCCGTGAGCGACAGGTACGCGCAGGCGACCGTCTCCTTCGCCTCGGCGGCGAGCGCCGGCAGCCGCGCGCGGGCCGCGACCCACAGCTTGGCCAGCGCCAGCGCGGGCATCAACCCCAGCGACGCGGCCAGCAGCACCAGGCCGACCAGCGACGCGTGCGCCGCGTGCCGCGTGGCCAGGGCGCTCGCGCTCTGGAACACCACCGCCGCGGCCAGCACCAGAAAGGTGGCCCCGATCAGCCGCCGCGCCCGGGCCTCGGCGCGCTCGCCCGCCTCCAGGTCGGCGTGGCTCAGCCGCCACAGCACCGCGCCCGCGGCCAGCACCTCCAGATAGCTGTCGGCGCCGAACGCCACCAGCGTCAGGCTCCCGGCGGCCAGCCCGCTGGCGAGCGCCACCACGCCCTCCGCCAGGTTGTAGGCGGCGGTGGCGACCAGCAGCAGCACGGCCAGACGGCGGGACGCGCCCATGGCCCGATTGTAGCGCAGCCGCTCCCGAGGCGGTGGGCGTGGTCATTTGGGCACCGACCGGCGGGCGCCGTACAATCCCAGCGGGAGCACGCTCCGGGCACGAAAGGATGGGCCATTGAGCGGGCGAGCAGCCAGCCTGGCGGCACGGTGGAGCCGTGCGGCGTGGCGGCCGTGCCTGGCACTCCTCGTGTTCCTCGCCCTCGGGCTGCCAGCGCCGCCCGCCGCCGCGCAGAGCGGGGTCGCCGCCGAGCAGTACCTCGTCGACCTCGCCGTGCAGCCCGACGGCGCGCTCGCCGTCACCGAGCAGCAGACCTTCTTCCTCGGGGGCGGACCGTACCGCCGCGGCGAGACCTCCATCGAGACCGCGCGCGTCGAGGCCATCCGCGACCTCGTCGTCGGCGAGCCCGGGCGCGACTACCGCCAGGTGAGCACCCCCACCGAGGAGCCCTACACCTTCCACGTGCAGCAAGACGGCCAGCGGCTGCGCGTCACCTGGTGGTTCCCGCCTACCCAGGACGCGCGCCGCACGTTCGACATCCGCTATCGCGCCGAGGGCGCCGTGCGCATCTATCCCGGCGGCGACCAAGTCTACTGGCCGGCCATCGAGCCCGACCGGCGCTTCCCCGTGCGCGAGGCGCGCGTGCGGGTGCGCCTGCCGGCCGAGGTGGCGCCCGACGCCCTGCGCGCCGCCGCCTACCCCGAGCGGCTGAACGCCCGCTACACCATGCTCGACGCGCGCACGGTCGAGTTCGTGGCCACCGACCTGCCGCCCGGCGAGCCGCTGGTGATCCGGGTGCAGTTCCCGCACGGCCTGGTCAATGCCCAGCCGCCCGCCTGGCAGGCCGCTGCCGACCGCGAGGACTGGCTCCAGCAGAACCTCCGCCCCGCGCTCGACTTCCTCATGCTCGTGGCCGCGCTGTTGATCCTCGCGGTGGGGCTCACCTGGCTCGCGCTGCGCTGGTCGGCCAGTCGCGCCCCTACTGTAGGCGCGGTGCCGCCGCTGCTGCGCGAGCCCCCCGACGACACGCCCGCCCCGCTGGTAGGCGTGCTGCTCGACCAACGCGCCGACAACCAGGATATCGTCGCTACGCTGTTCGACCTCGCCCGGCGCGGCGCCGTGCGCATCACCCCGGTCGCGGGCCCCGCGGGCCCGAGCGACTACCTGCTAGAGCGGTTGCCTACCGAGCCCGAGGCGCTGCGCGACTACGAGCGGCACGTGCTGCTCGCCGTCTTCGGCGAAGCCACCCAGGTCCGCATGTCCGAGGTATGGCGCACCTTCGCTGGCACCTGGCCCACGCTCAAGCGCGCGCTGTACCAGGAGGCCGTGCGCGCTGGCCTGTTCGCCGACGACCCGGAGCTCGTACGACGCCGCTACCAGGCCTGGGGGGTGACGCTGGGCGCCCTGGCGATTCTGGGCTGGCTCGTCGGCGCGAGCCTGCTCGGCCACTACAGCGGGCTCGCCTGGCTACCCCCGCTCGCCCTGCTGCTGGTGGGCCTGGCCCTCCTGGTCGCGGCGCCCCACCTGCCGCGCCGCACACGCGTGGGAGCGCTGGCCGCCCGCCGCTGGGAGGCGTTCCGCCGCTACCTCGCGGCGACCGCCGCCGGCCGCGAGCAGGCCCCGCCGGAGCTGTTCGAGCGCTACCTGCCCTACGCCATCGTCTTTGGCCTCGACCGCTCCTGGGTCGAGCGCTTCGCCAGCACCGCAGCGCCCGCGCCGAGCTGGTACGGCATCGACCCCGGCCCGGTGATCATCTGGGGCGGGCCGCCCTGGATCGGGCCGATGGGCGGGCCTGGTCGCCCGGCCGACAGCGGGCCCGCGGCGGGCCCTGTACCGGGAACGTCGCCCAGCGCTGAGCCGGCGGGCAGCTACGGCGGGCCGGGCGGACTCGGCGGCCTGAGCGATAGCCTCGCCGACCTGCTCAGCCGCGCCTCCGACGTGTTCGCCCACGGCGGCGGCAGCGACTGGAGCGGCGGCGGCGCGGGCGACTACGGCGGCTGGAGCGGCTCCATCGGTGGGGGATGGGGCGATAGTGGCGGCAGCGGATTCGATGGTGGCAGCAGTGGCGGGGGCGGCGGCTGCTGAGCGCCTATCAGCGCGCGTGGTGCGCCGGTAAGTCGGCGATGCTGCTCGTGCCGAGCGGCACGTCGATCCCGGCGATCGGCGCCGTCTGCGCCCCCTGCACCGCCGGCAGCACGATCACCCGCTCGAACGCCTGCTCGAACGCCTCCACCACCATCGGGTCGAGCTGCGTGCCGGCTACACGGCGAATCTCCGCCAGGGCGCGCTCGAATGGCAAGCCCCGGCGATAGGGGCGGTTGGAGATCATGGCATCAAAGGTATCCGCCACACTGAAGATGCGGGCGCCTAGCGGGATCGCCTCGCCCGACAGCCCGAACGGGTAGCCCGACCCGTCCCACCGCTCATGGTGGTACAGCACGACCGGCACCGCGCTGCGCAGGAAATCGATCCCCGCGATGATCCGCTCGCCCAGCTGCGGGTGTTGGCGCATCAGCGCCCACTCCTCCTCGGTCAGCTGACCCGGCTTGCGCAAGATAGCGTCGGGGATACCGATCTTGCCGATATCGTGCAGCATGGCACCGTAGTGCAGCGCCTTCAGCTCCACGCCCTCGATACCGAGCTGCTCGGCGACGAGTAGCGTGATCCCCGTCACCCGCTGGCAGTGGCCCTCGGTGGCCGAGTCGCGCGCATCGAGCGCCGCGGCCAGTGCCTCGATCGTGGCCAGGTACGAGCGCTCCAACTCCGCATACACCTGGCGCAGCTGCTCCAGCGAGCGGTTCAGATCGCGCGCGTAGGCGAGCATCTGCTGCGCCTCGACCGCCGAGATGGTCGCCGTACTGCCCGTGGCGCCCGTGACGGCCAGCGTGGTGACCACCGCCGGCGGCTCCACGTGGCCCATCGGCAGCGCCGCCGGCGGTAGCAACACCCCCGGCGCGCCATCCGTCCGCCCGGGCTGGCCCATTCCGACCTGCTCGGCTACCGCACGCGGCAGCAACTCTTGGAGCTTGGATACCAGCGCGAGTGGACTGAACGGTTTGACGAAATAGGCATCGGCGCCAGCCAGATTCCCACGAATCTGGCTCTCGGGGTCGCGGCGGCCGGTCAGCAACACCACGGCCATGTGGCGTGTGGCCGGATCCGTCTTCAGCTGCCGGCAGACCTCGAACCCGTCAAGGCCCGGCATGTTGATATCCAGCAGCACGATGTCGGGCCGCACCTCGCGAGCCAGTTGCAACGCCCGAAGCCCATCGCTAGCGTAGTACAGCTCCCAGCGCGCCTCGCCGAGCGTGGCCGCGACCAACCGCCGCACGCGCTGCTGGTCGTCCGCCACGAGGATTTTTGCGCGCGCCATCCGCGTTCTCCCGCCTTACTGCAACAGCGCGGCGAAGTCCACGTCCTGGCGCCCGCCGCCATGGGGCACCAAGCGCCGCAGCCACTCCGGCGCCGCCGGCAGTCGGGCGACCACCAGCGAGCCCACCAGAACGCCCAGCAGCATCCCCAGGCCCATCCCCAGGGCGAATACCTGTTCGCGCTCGTGCTTCACTGGACGCGCACCAGCGTGGGCGCTTGCGCCCACAACTCCTCCAGGCGATAGTACTCACGCTCCGCTAAACCGAACAGGTGCACGACCACATCGCCGTAGTCCAGCAGCACCCAGCCCGACACCGCCGTGCCCTCCCGCTGGCGGGGCCGCACCCGCAGCGCCTCGAACACCTCGTCGACGATATTACGGTCCAGCGCCTCCAGCTGGCGCTCGCTGCTGCCGGACGCGATCACGAAGTAGTCCGTCAGCGGCGACAACTGCCGCAAGTCCAGCAGCACGATGTCACTGGCCTGGCGATCCGCCGCCACATCGACGATCTTATGCGCCAACACTAGCGGATCCAGCGCGCCTCGCTCCATACGCTCCCATCGCTCGGCGTGCCCACCGCACGCGCCACCTGGTGCCGGCCGCGTGGCCGGCACCCACCCGGACACCGGCAGTATAGCAAGCCCGCTCCCCTGATATAATCGCCCGCCGTGTGACATCGCCGCGGCAGGGAGCGCCGATGGAGCTGGCACCTCTCCTCCTGCTCTACATGTTCATCGTCGTGAGTTTCGGCGCTTTTGTGAAGGGGTTCGCCGGGTTCGGCCTGCCCCTCATCGCCGTGCCGCTGCTGGCTCAGGTGCTCGATCCCAAGACCGTAGTGATCACCTTCGCCATTCCCACCCTGGTCTCCAACTTGGTGGTCCTGGTGCAGGGCAACATCCCCTGGACGGCGGTCCGGCGCGCCGGCCCGTTTCTGGCCGCCCTCCTCGCGGGCGCCGCGGTGGGCGCCGCCCTGCTGCCAGCGCTGGACGCACGGCGCGTTTCGCTGGCCATCGGGGGCGTCGCGCTGCTGTTCGGCGCGCTATCGCTGGTTCGCGTCGAGCTCAAGCTCACGCCCCGCCAGGAGCGCGTCGCTTCGCCGGTGCTCGGCGCGGCCTGCGGCGTGCTGGGCGGAGCCACCACCATCTACGCCCCGCTCGCCGCCCTGTACTTCCAGACTCTGCGCTACGAGAAGTGGGCCTTCGTCTACGTGCTCTCGCTGCTGTTCCTCGCGGCCACCACCGTACAGATCCTCACCTTCCTCCTGTTGGGGCTATACCGCCCCGACCTCCTGCTCGGGGGGCTTCTGCTGTGCGTGCCGATCGCCCTCGGCACCCGGTTGGGGCTCTGGCTGCACCGCCGCGCCTCGGCCACGTGGTTCCGCCGCGCGGTGCTGCTGCTGGTACTGCTCAGCAGCCTGCAGCTGATCGCCCGCGGGCTCGGCCTCGCCCGTTGAACACCGTGTGCTGCGGGCTGCAAGGAGCAGCCGGCCGCTGCTTGGCGACGGCTCCGCCCCGCCAGCCAAGGGCTGCTAGAACAGGCGTAGCTGGCGCGGGGCATCCAGGTCCCAGCGCAAGCTCAGCGCGCGCCGCTCCGCTACCTGCACGGGTACGGCTGGCCCCCCCGCGGCGCGTACGGCCCACAACGCCGCCTCCCGCGCGCTACGCTGCGAGTTATTGACCTCGCTCAGATGCGCCAGCCACACCATCTCCTGGCTGCCCGACAGCGCCTGCACCAAACAGCGCGCGGCGGCACGATTCGATAGGTGCCCCAAAGGACCCGCGATGCGGCGCTTCAGCTCGGGATGGTACGGCCCGCGCGCCAGCTGCTCGGCATCGTGATTGAACTCCAGCACCAGCAGCTCGGTCTCGCGTAGGTACGGCAGCACCGCCTCGGGCACGTGGCCGAGGTCGGTCACGATGCAGGCACGCGCGCGCGCCGTGCTCAAGTGGTACGCGACGGGCTCCGCTGCGTCATGGGGCACAGCAAACGGGCGCACGGTGAATGCGCCGACCTGAAACGGTTGGCCGCCGACCACCACCTGCCGGGGCGCCTCCGGCGGCAGGCGCGCGCCCGCTGCGGCCAGAGTGCCCGCTGTGGCGTACACCGGCACGCGGTAGCGCTTCGCCAGCCCGGGCACGCCCCCCAGGTGATCCGTGTGCTCGTGGGTCACCAGCACCGCGCTGAGCTGGGCGGGGTGCAAGCCGAGCTGGGCCAGCCGCTCGGTAAGCACGCGCAGTGGCAGGCCGCAGTCCACCAGCACCAACGTGTCCTCGGCCCGCAGCAAGTACGCGTTGCCCGCGCTGCCGCTCGCCAGCGACCACACCTGCACGCTCGGCTCCCCGCGGCACCATGCTCGTGCCCTGGCGCGATGACCGCGAGGATTCTACGGCCTGCGCGAGCGCGACCACCACGAGCGCGACGCGGCGCAGCGTTCCAGCTCTATCACGACCGGTCGCCAGCCGCTGGGGGGAAGGGCCGGGCGCCCGGCGGCGTTCTGCACCACCCCGCGGGGTGGGCTCGCCGCGCAGGGCAGCCACAGGCGAGGGCCACAAGCGGAAAGGCTCTAGTCCAGATAATCGCGCAGCTTCTTGCTGCGCAGCGGGTGGCGGAGCTTGCGCAGCGCCTTCGCTTCGATCTGCCGAATGCGCTCGCGCGTGACGCCGAACTCGTGGCCGACCTCTTCCAGCGTGCGCTGGCGCCCATCATCGAGCCCGAAGCGGAGCTGGAGCACGCGCCGCTCGCGGCCCGACAGCGAGTCGAGCACCTCCTCCACCTGCTCCTTGAGCATCTGGAACGAGGCGACCTCCGCGGGCGCGGGCGCCGCGTGGTCCTCGATGAAGTCCCCGAGGTGGCTGTCCTCCTCCTCGCCGATCGGCGTCTCTAACGACACCGGCTCCTGCGACACTTTCTGGATCTCGCGCACCTTCTCCGGCGACATATCCATCTCGCGGGCGATCTCCTCGCTGGTCGGCTCGCGCCCCTTCTCCTGCAACAGTTGCCGGTAGCGCCGGCTCAGCTTGTTGATCGTCTCCACCATGTGCACCGGGATGCGGATGGTACGCGCCTGGTCGGCGATCGCCCGCGTGATCGCCTGGCGGATCCACCACGTGGCGTAGGTGCTGAACTTGTACCCCTTGCGAAACTCGAACTTCTCGACCGCGCGGATCAGCCCGATGTTGCCTTCTTGCACCAGGTCTAGCAGCGACATGCCGCGCCCGATGTACTTCTTGGCCACGCTGACCACCAGGCGCAGGTTCGCCTCCGTGAGCCCCACGCGCGCCGCCTCCGCGGCCTCGCGCTTGGCCCGACAGTGCGCCTCGGCGGCCTCGGCATGCGCCGCCAGCCACGCCTCCACCACCTCCGGCGCGACCGGCTGGCCCGTCGCCAGCACGTGCTCCGCCGCCAGCACACGGATCTCTTCGGGCAGCAGCCGGCAGAGCACCGACAGCTCGAACAGCGTCCGGCGCGCCTCTTCGGCGGCGACCCCCATCTGCTGGCCCGCCGCGGCCGCGCGTTCCTCGGGCAGGTCGGCTAGCTGCCCCAGCTCCTGGTACTGCTGCAGGATCGCCGCCACGCTCGGCTCCTGGGGCGGGTATAGCCGGGCGATATAGGCGTACCGGGCGTACCAGCGCTCGTAGGCGCGGGCCAACAGCTCGATCGCGTCCACCGCCCGCGCCCGCTCGCGGGCTAGCGTCGCCTGCAGGGCGTCGAGATAGCGGCCCTCCTCCATGGCCCGCGCGAGCTGCTTCTCACCCTCGGAGCTGAGCAGCCGCACCAGCCCGATCTCGCGCAGGTACATGCGGACGTGGTCTTCGAGCCCTTCTAGATCCCGCCCGTCGTCCCGCGCGTCCTCGGCCTCCAGTTGGTCCAACTCGCTCGCGGAGGGCTCGGCGTCGTAGCGCGAGGCCGGATAGGCACGTAATGGACCGAGGCTGCCGACCGGCAATAACACCTCGGGCTCGGCCAGGTCGGCGGCGTCCAGCCCTAACTCGACGCCCGCGCCCAGCCCATTGAGGCCCGCGGACTCGTCGAGGGCGTCGAGCTCGCCCGGGTCGGCCACAGCGTCGTCGGCGCCGAACCTCGCGGGGGCGTCCGCCCCCGGCTCCCCATCGACCAGCGGGCCACCGCGCGGTCGTGGGGGGCTCAGGCGATCGCCGGCCGACAGCGCCGGCTCGGCCTCACCGGCCGCCGTGCTGCCTTCGCCCGTGCGCCCGCCCTCCGCCGCGGGCACTAGCGCATCGTGGGACGAGCCTACAGGGGCAGGCAGGCGGTGCAGGAGGTCGTTGGACGAGTCGGGAGCGGGCATCGGCTCAGGAATCACCCCGTACCTCCTTGGCTGCCAAAGACCGCCAGGTGGTTGCCACTACCCGTCCGCGCGCGGCCTGCGCCCGCTCCAGCTCGCGCCGCTGCGCCGCCAGGTCGGCCAACCGGGCGGCCAGCTCGGGCGGGGCGCCCTCGGGGCTGCTGCGGACGAGGCTCTCGATCTCCTGCCACTCACGTGCTACGCGGCGTTTTCGCAATTCCAACGCCGTGTTGTCAAGTTCCTCCCGCAACTGCGCAGGCGTGAGCTGGCGGTTCTCCGCCACCAGCTCTTGCACGCGCGCCCACGCCGCGGTCAAAGCTGCAGGGGGCTCCCCCCCAGCGGCCGCACCGCCCGCTCGCAGCCACGCCAACAAGGCGCGGCACTCCGGACGTGCCAGATCGGCCTCGGCAAGGCTGCCCACGGGCGCACCGAGCGCGATCAGCGCCAGCGCGTACTCCTCCAGCCGATCGGGCCGCGCCACGGGCGCTGGCGCCGACACCGGCCCCTGTGCCACGCGCGTCGGCGGCCGCGCCAGCTCCTCGATCACGCGCTCCGGCAGCCCGACCACGGCGGCCAGGCGCTGCGCGTAGTGCGCCCGTTCCACCGCATCGGCCACCTCCCGCAGCGTGGGCACCACCGCCTCCACCGCCTGCCGCTGGCCTTGCGCCGTGCGCAGGTCGTACTGCCGCGGCACTTGGGCCAGCAGAAAGTCCAACACTGGCGGCGCGCTGGCGATCAGCGCCTGCCAGCGCGCGGCATCGGCCCGGATCAACTCGTCCGGGTCCTGCCCGGCGGGCAGCTGTGCCACGCGCAGTGTGGCCGCCGCCGCGGTACGATAGCGCGCGGTGCGCTCGGCCGCGCGCCCCCCGCCGAGCGCCGGCACCGGCACCGCGGTGGCCAGCGCCTGCCGCGCCACCACCAAGCTGCGCAGCGTGGCCTGCTGGCCCGCCGCGTCCGGGTCCAACGCGAATACGATATCGTCCGCCAGCCGGCCGAGCGCCGCGAGCTGGCGCGGGCTGAGCGCGGTGCCCAGCGCGGCCACCACATTGCGGAACCCGGCCTGGTGCGCCGTCACCGCATCGACGTAGCCCTCGACGATCACCGCCTGGCGCGTCGCGCGGATCGCCTCGCGCGCCAGGTCGAGCGCGTACAGATGCGCCCCCTTCTCGAACAACGGGGTCTGGGGCGAGTTGAGGTACTTCGGCACCCCGTCGGGCTGCAGCGTCCGCCCCCCGAAGCCGATCGTGCGGCCCTGCGCATCGCGGATGGGGAACATCAGACGCTGCCGGAATCGATCGCGCAGCGGCGGCGGCGGCCCTGCGCCCGCGCGCTCCTCGCGCTCCACCGCCAGCCCAGCGGCCACGATCTCCTCGGGCTGAAACCCCTGCGCCAGCAGATGGCGCACCAACGCGGCGGGCCCCTCGGGGGCATAGCCCAGCAGGAACCGCGCGCGCGTCTCCTCGGCGATGCCGCGGCCGTCCAGATAGCGGCGCGCCGCGGCCCCCGCCGCGTGCTGCATCAGCAGCGCGTGGTAGTACAGCGCCGCCGCCTCGTTAGCCTGGCGCAAGCGCTCGTCCGCCTGCTCGCGCGCGGCATCGCGCGGCCCCTCGAGCGTGATACCCGCGCGGGCGGCCAGCGCCCGTAGGGCCTCGGCGAACTCGACGCCATCGCGCTGCATGACGAACGTGAACACATCGCCCCCCGCCCCGCAGCCGAAGCACTTCCAGGTCTGCGTCTCGGGAAACACGTGGAACGAGGGGGTCTTCTCGGCGTGGAAGGGGCAGAGCCCCTTGTAGCTGCTGCCCGCTCGCTTCAGGGGCACGCTGTGGCCCACGACGTCGACCAGGTCGAGCCGCGCCTTGATCTCCTCGACCGGCGAGCCCGCCATGGCGATGCCTCCTGGTCCTCCCTGGCCAGCTAACAGCAGCTCCCCACGACCGCGACAACACCGGCAGCAGTGGCGGGTTATAGCTAGCGCTCCACGGCCGCGCAACGTGGGCCGCGGTATCCATCCAGGGGCCACCGACTACGCTCACATAGTAGGCGCTCGCCGCGCGGCAAGGGAAGAGGCTCTCTGCCCCACGGCCTGGTATAGTGTGCGCCGGGCCGCACCGAGGCCGCTGCGGCCAGGAGGAAGGCAGAATGCAGCCCGCCGAGGAAGCTGTCGTCGTCTACATCACGGTCCCCACGCCCCAGGAAGCCGGGCGGCTCGCCCGCGCGCTAGTCGAGGAGCGGCTGGCCGCGTGCGTCAACCGCCTGCCGGTGCAGTCGACCTACCGCTGGCAAGGCCAGATCGAGGAGGCCGATGAGGTGCTGCTGATCGTCAAGACCGTCCGCACCCGCCTGGACGCGCTGGCTGCGCGTGTGCGCGCCCTGCACAGCTACACCGTGCCGGAGATCATCAGCCTGCCGCTCGTCGCGGGATGGCCACCCTACCTGGCTTGGGTCCACGCCGAAACCCAGCCGCCCCCCTGATGTCTCCTACTCGCTGGACCGCGAAGCGCCTCTTGTAGTAATTCGCTCCGCTGCCGGCCGCGCTTTGGTTTGTGATGCATCTTTGACCTCGGTTTACACCCCGTGCAGCTCCGCGCCGCCGGCGTTAGCGACAATCGTTCCGCCGATCGGCATTACGGAATCGTGACCCGCGAGCGGGTGCCTAGTCGCCGACCGCGCGTTATGTTGGAATGGGCCCGCGCGGGGAGGCGCGCCGCGTTTGACACACTGGCGGGCCCGCCGTATAGTGGCGGGGTTCGCCGGCGAGGCGATGGCGCCGCGCGCCACCAGCGAACACAGGAGAACAGGGTTGCAGCAAGAACCTCCCCGGCCCCGCCACGGCCGGCTAGCGCCCGCCCCAGTGGCGCGTCGCGCGCTGGCGCGCCTCCGCGGCTGGGGATTGGCTGGGCTGCTCGTCGCGCTCGCCCTCGCCGCAGCGCCGGGCGTGTTGCACGCCGACGAGCTGCCGGCGGGCGGCAGCGCCATCGTGACCGGCACCGACGGCGACGGGCTACGCTTGCGCCAGGCGCCTGGCCTGAGCGCCAGCCCGGTGGTCCTGCTGGCGGAGGGCACGCGCGTGCAGGTGCTCGACGGACCACGCGCCGCCGATGGCGAGCAGTGGTATCAGGTGCGCGCCGGCGAGCGGGTGGGCTGGGCCGCCGCGCGCTACCTGCGCGACGTCTCCGGCCAGGCCACGCTCGCCCCGCTCTCGGCGGCGGCCACCACCGGACCTGCCACCACCCTGCGCATGCAGGTCGTCGGCTACCATGTGCCCGCCGCCAACACGCCGCGCACGAGCAGCGGCACCACGCCACGCTGGGGTACCGTCGCGGTCGACCCGCGCGTCATCCCCCTGGGCACGCGCCTGCTCATCGAGGGCTTCGAGGGCACCGTGTTCGTGGCAGAAGACACCGGCGCCGCCGTGCAAGGCCTGGTCATCGACGTCTGGTTCGACGACCTGGAGAGCGCGCGCCGCTTCGGCAGCCAGACGCGCACCGTGACGCTCCTAGGCCGCTGAGCGGCGACGCGCCGAACCCGCCCCGCAAGCGCGGGCGGTGCTCACTCCTTGGTGAGACTATTGAGGAACTCGCGATTGCTGCTGGTCTTCGCCAGGCGGTTCAGCAGCGGCTCGATGCTCTCCGTCGAAGAGCCGATCTGGGCCAGCATGCGCCGCATGAGCCACACCTGCTTGAGCGTCTGCTCGTCCAGCAACAGCTCCTCGCGGCGCGTGCCCGACCGCAGCACGTCGATAGCGGGGAAGATACGCTTCTCCGCCAGCTTGCGGTCGAGATGCAGCTCCATGTTGCCCGTGCCCTTGAACTCCTCGTAGATCACATCATCCATCCGGCTGCCGGTGTCCACGAGGCAGGTGGCCAGGATAGTTAGGCTGCCGCCCTCCTCGACCTTCCGCGCGGCCCCGAAGAACCGCTTGGGCGGATACAGCGCCACCGGGTCGATCCCGCCCGACAGCGTGCGCCCGCTGGGTGGCACCGCCAGGTTGTAGGCACGCGTGAGCCGCGTGATGCTATCCAGCAGGATCACCACATCGCGGCCGCACTCCACCAGGCGCTTGGCGCGGTTGAGCGCCATCTCCGCGACGGCGGTGTGGTCCTCGACCGGCTCGTCGAAGGTAGAGGAGACCACCTCGGCGCGCACCGAGCGCTTCATGTCGGTGACCTCCTCGGGCCGCTCGCCGATCAGCACCACCATGAGGTGGATCTCCGGATAGTTCGTGGTGATGCCGTTGGCGATGTGCTTGAGGACGGTCGTCTTGCCCGCCTTGGGCGGCGAGACGATCAGCCCGCGCTGGCCGCGCCCGATAGGCGAGACCAGGTTGATCAGGCGCTGGGTCAGGTTCTGGGGCACCGTCTCCAGGTTCAGCAGCTCGCGCGGGAAGATCGGCGTCAGCGCATCGAAGTGCGGCCGCCGCTTGGCCACCTCTGGGTCGAGTCCATTGACCGCCTCGACCCGCAGCAAGCCGTAGTACTTCTCGCTGTCCTTGGGCGGGCGCACCTGGCCGGTGACCATGTCGCCCGTGCGCAGCCCGAAGCGGCGGATCTGCGACTGCGACACGTAGACGTCATTCGGCCCGGGCAGGTAGCGCTCCTGGCGCAAGAAGCCGTAGCCGTCGTCCACGATCTCGAGGATACCGCCGCTGAAGATGTTCCCCTGTTGCTCGGTCTGGGCCTGCAGCAGCCGCATGATCAGATCCTGCTTGCGCAGGGTCGTGACCCCGTGCACGCCCAGCTCGCGGGCCATCTCCTGCAGCTCATCGCGGGTCTTGGCTTCCAGTTCGGCAAGGTTCACAGAGCGCTCCCAGAGACAGCCTCAACGGGGGCGACAGCGGCGCGGGCGGCCGGGCGGCTACCCGTCGAGGCAGATGCACCACTGCATTCGCTGTCGTCGCGCTACCCGTGGCATGTGGGAACCGACGCGAGCGCGACAGCAGGGGCTCCGCTACCAGATAGGGTACACGGACGAGGAAGATCACGGAACGGCCCGGCAGCACCACCCGGCGCTCCTCGCCATAGCCGTCCCACCGCCTCTACTATACCATCTCCCAACCGGACGAGCAAGCACATTGGCGCCCAAGGGCCCTTTCCTGTCATAACTCCTCTTAGCGGAGGCCGCGTGTGCATATCGGTCTCGACGCTCGCCTGGCCGACTACACCGCCGGCGGCATCGCCCAGTACATTCGCTGCCTGGCCGCCTGGTTGCCGCGGCTGGCGCCGGGCGCGCGCTTCACCCTCTACCGCGCCCGCCGCCGGAGCCAGCCCTGGGCCGCCCCCGGCCACGTCCGCCAGCGAACGCTGCTCACGCCGCCCCACCACCGCTGGGAACACGTGCTGCTCCCCCTCGAGCTGGCCAGCGAGCGCCTCGACCTGCTCCACGGGCCCGATTTCCTCGTGCCACGCCGCCGCCGCTGCCCCGCCGTGATCACTATCCACGACCTGGCGTTCGTCCGGTACCCCGCCATCCTGACCCCGGACAGCCGCCGCCACTACGCTCAGGTCGCGCGCGTGGCCCCCACCGTCGAGCGCGTGATCTGCGACTCGGCCCACACCGCCGCCGATGTCGAGGCCCTGTTGGGCGTGCCCCGCGAGCGGCTGCGCGTCGTCCACCTCGCGCCCACGGTCGCCGCCCGGCCCGACACCGCCACCCTGGCCGCCGTGCGCGCCCGCTACGCGCTCCCGCCCCGCTACTTCCTGTATCTCGGCACCCTGGAGCCGCGCAAGAATCTGCCCACCTTGCTGCGCGCGCTCGCTCGGTTGCCCGCGCCGGTCCCGCTGCTACTGGCCGGCCCCCGTGGCTGGCTGGACGAGCCCGTGCTCGCCGCCGCTGCGCGGCTCGGGGAGCGCGTGCGCTGGCTCGGCCCCGTCCCCGCGGCCGACCTGCCGGCGCTCTACGCGGGCGCCACCGCCTTCGTGTTCCCCTCCCTGTACGAGGGCTTTGGCTTGCCGCCGCTGGAGGCGATGGCCCTGGGCACGCCCGTGGTCGCCGCGCGCACCAGCAGCCTGCCCGAGGTGCTGGGCGACGCCGCGCTGTTCGTGCCCCCTCTTGACGAGACGGCCTGGACCGAGGCGCTCCAGCAGATCCTGGACGATGCGCCCCTGCGCGCCGCGCTGCGCGCGCGCGGCCAGGCCCAGGCAGCACGCTACTCCTGGGAACGGACGGCGCGTGCCACCCTGGCCGTCTACCGCGAGGCGCTTGCCGCATGAAGGTCCTCTGGCTCACGCCCCAGCTCCCCTGGCCCTTGGATCAGGGCGCGCGCATCCGCAACTACCACCTGCTGCGCGCCGTGGCCGCGCGGCACTGCGTCGACCTGCTCAGCCTCGACGCGGCCTCGCCTCCCCTCTCCACTCCAGCGGCCCGCGCTGAGAGCGCCGCGGACGCCATCCCCGCGCCGTTGGCCACGCTCTGCCGCCGCGTCGAGCGCTTCCCCGCCCCCTACCGTACGCGGCGCGATCGCCTGCGGACCTTGCTGACGTCGCCGCTGCCCGACTTAGCCTGGCGGGCCTGGCAGCCGGCGCTCGCCCGGCGCCTGCGCGCCCTGCTCGCCGTCGAGCGCTACGACCTGGTCCACCTCAGCAGCCTGGAGATGATGCCCTACCGCCGCCTGCTCCCTGCCGCGCGGCGCCCGCCGCTCGTGTTCGACAACCTCAACGCCGAGTACCACTTGCAGCAGCGCGCCTGCCTCACCGACCTGCGTCAGCCCGCGCGGCTGCCCCTGGGCCTATACTCGCTGGTCCAGTGGCGGCGCCTGCGTCGCTACGAGGCGCGGCTGTGCGCCGAGGCCAGCCTCGTGCTCGCCGTCTCCGCCACCGACGCCGCGCTCCTCCGCCGGATCGCGCCCCACGCGCGCTACGCGGTGCTGCCCAACGGCGTGGACACCGCGCGGTTCACGCCCATCCCCCCGCCACCCGCGCGTCCGCCAACCCTGGTGTTCACCGGCACCCTGGACTTCCGGCCCAACATCGACGCGGTGGCCTGGCTCGCCGACGCTATCCTGCCCCGCCTGCAGCAGCGCTATCCCGACCTGCGCTGCCTGATCGTCGGCAAGCGCCCCGCGCCGGCCGTCCTGGCCGCGGCGCGGCGCTGCCCCGCGCTGGTGGTTACCGGCGCGGTAGCCGACGTGCGGCCATACCTCGCTGCGGCCCACGTGTACCTCGTGCCCCTGCGGATGGGCAGCGGTACCCGCCTGAAAGTGCTCGAGGCCATGGCCGCCGGCGTGCCCATGGTCTCTACCGCGCTGGGCCTAGAGGGCATCGCCGCGCGGAATGGCGAGCACGCTCTCGTGGCTGACACGCCCGAGACCTTCGCGGCAGCCGTGGCACGGTTGCTCGCCACCCCCCCGCTGCGCCAGCAACTGGCCGCACGGGCCCGCGCGCTGGTCGAGGCCCACTACGATTGGAAACAGCTGGCCCCCACGCTGCTCACCCACTACGACGCCCTGGTCACCGAGCGCCAGCGGCCCGCCGGGCTGGCCGAGTAGCGCGCGGGCGTGGGCGCCGTTACGGCAGCGCCATCGGTTCGTCCACGAACACCGTGTACTGGCGCGGCGTGACCCGGGCGGCCGCGGGATCGACGTACCAGATCGACGGCTGGCCGCGAAGCTCGGCGGGCAGGAGGGCAACGCGGATGAAGCTGGTCGGCGCCGTCGGCGAGGCATCGGCCCGCACGGGCTCGCGCCCGCTCTCGTACCAGGCGTCGCCGGGCCGCATCACTCGCGCCGGCTGGTCGCCCACCTGCACCCGCAGCTCGCCGGCGATCAGGCAGCGGATGCCCCCACCTCGGTGGCCATGGGGCAGCGCCACCGCGCCCGGCGCGAAGTCGACCCGGTCGCAACGAATCAGCCACGGCTGGGCCGGGTCGAGCTCCACCGGCTGAGCCAGCAGCACGCGCGCGGCGACCTCCTCGGGCCGGTCGCCCGCCGCGGGCGTGGGCGCCGGCTCGCGCACCAGTTCGTACCGCAGCACCACCGCACCGCTCGCGCCGGCCGCGTAGGTGCACTCCGCCGGGCTGTACCAGGCCTGGTTGGTCTCCACCTCCTGCTTGCGCCCCTCGCTGCTGACGGTGATGTGCCCCTCGCGCACGTACAGCACGCGGGGACACGCCGCCAACGGGTCGGTGCGCGCGCCCGGGCCTCCCCGGTCCTCGCACAGCCGCAGGATATAGCGGGCCATCGCCGGCTACTCGAAGAACGCGCCGGGAATGATCACCGGCGGGACGTGCTTGTTCTCCGGCGAGTCCCCCGGCAGCGGCCGGCCATCGATCCCGATACGCGCCCGGCGCGCCTCGCGGCCCGTGCCGACGCGCAGCATCACCAGCGGACGGTCGCCGACCTGCTCGAACCAGTAGAAGCACCCCTGCGGCAGCAAGATGCCCTCATAGCGCCCGAGCACCCCCAGCTCGCCGTCCCGCCCGTAGAACCGCGCCTGGCCGTCCAACACCAGGAAGAAGTGGTCCTCGGCCACATGCGTGTGCAGCGTGTTCTCGCCGCCCACGGCGTACACCTTGAGGCCCACCGTGAGGTTCGGCGTCTCGGCGAGATCGACATCGAGCCGACCGTCACTCAGTAGCGGGGCGCGCAGGCGGAAGCGCTGGGGTTGAATGGGAGTCTCGACAGCCATCGGTCTCTCCTGCAGAGGATGTCGGCGGGCCCGCGGCCCCACCCTGTCGGGGATGGTAGTGCTCGGCGCACCCCGGCACAAGGGGCCGCAACCTCTACCCTAGCGCTGCGCGGCCAGCGCCAAGTAGGTCGTGTCGATGTAACGCGCCGGCTCCGGCAGCGGGGGCGTGAGCTGGCCCAGCTCGCCCATCAGTTCGATCACCGCGCGCATGGCGGCGTCCTCGAAGGCCAGATCCTCGGGCCAGATGCGCAGCTGCGCGTACAGGTCGTAGGTCGCGGCCGCCTGCTCACGCGGCGCGTGGGTCATCTCCATGATCAGCGCGATCGCCTCCTCGCGGTGCGGTGGGGCGTACGACCAGCGGACGGCGTCTTGCAACGCGCGGATGGCGCGCACCACGCGGTCGCGGTGCTCACGCGCCCACTCCCGCCGCGTCAGCAGCGTGAGCCACTGGTAGCGCGGCACGTAGTCGGTCGCCAGCGCTAGGCGCACGAACCCCTCGCTCATCAGCCGCAAGTCCTCGGGCTGCAGCAGCAGTCCGCCCGTCACCGCGCCACTGCGGATCGCCGCGAAGCGCTCGGCAGTGCCGCCCACGGACACGAAATCGTAGTCGCCCTCGGCCAGCCCGTTGGCGGCGAACATCTTGCGCATCAGGATGGCAGGGCCGCTGTTCAGGCTGGACACGGCGAATGTCTTGCCGCGCAGTTCGGCGAAGCTGCGAATCCCCGGCTGCACGATCAGGCTGTACGGGATCGCGTTCTGGGTCGCGCCGACCATCGTCAGCGGCGCTCCCTGCTCGATGGCCAGAATCGACGAGTCGGGCGCGTTCCAGGCGATGTCCGCCGAGCCGCTGGCGATCGCCTGCACCACCTTCGTTGGCGTATCGGCGACGAGCAACTCGAACTGGAGCCCGTGGCGCGCGAAGAAGCCCAGCTTGTCCGCCGCGTAGTAGGGTAGGTAGTTGCCGGCCACCGACACCTGCGCCCCCACGAGCGGCTCGGGCGTGGGAGAAGCGCTGGCGGCGGTGGTGGACGCGCTCGCTGAGCTACCCGGTGGCGACGAACCACCGCACGCCGCGAGAGACGGCAACAACATCACAGCCAGGCCAAGCCAGCGGATCGCTCGCCACATCTGGCCTCCCCCCCAACACCGACCCCACCCCGCGGCAGGCGCCTGCCGCGCCGGTGTGCCCCCAGTGTAGCAAGCGGGGCACGGATGTTGTCGCCCCCGATGACGGACAGGCACGTCGCGCCGGCAGGGCCGCGCTGTGTACGCTAGGGAGCAGCGATCGCCGAGCGCGGCCCGTGCTCGGCACCGTCGCCAGGTGGCTCGTGCCGCCCTGGCCGGCGGTTGAGGCCCGGCCGGTGCCGCTGCGCTGGCGCCATTCCGAACCAGGGAGGACACCCCATCGTGAGCGAACAGGCGCGAGTGCCCTTGATCGGGCCAGAAACCGCCCCGCCGCCCGTGCGCGCGGCCTATGCCGAGGTGGCGCGCAAGCGCGGTGGCGTGGGCCATCTCTGGCAGGCCATGGCCCACAGCCCCGAGCTGACGCGCCGAGTCGGCGCGGTAGGCGAGTATCTCCGCTACGATGCCGTGCTCCCACCGCGGCTGCGCGAGGCGGTGACCCTGGCGGTGGCCGGCCGCTGGGGCTG
The DNA here is from genome assembly GCA_035294645.1 of Chloroflexota bacterium. Lineage (GTDB taxonomy): Bacteria > Chloroflexota > UBA6077 > UBA6077 > JAJPHF01 > JADGHJ01. The sequence continues at coordinate 3,627 of DATGKN010000025.1, read as the reverse complement.
CGCCTACGAGCGCGCCCAGCACGAGCCGCTGGCCGCCCGCCAGGGCTTGAGTCCTGCCGCGATCGCCGCGCTGGCCGCTGGCCAGATCCCTGACGCGCTCGACGCCACCGAGGCGGCGGCGGTGCGCTACGCCCTGGCCCTCGCGCGCGACGGTACCGTGGACGAGGCGCTACTCGCGCCACTCCAGGCTGCGCTCGGTCCACAAGGGGTGGTCGAGCTGACCGTGCTCGTGGGCTACTACTCGCTGCTAGCCTTGTTCCTGAACGCACTCGCCGTGCCGAGGGAGTCGGTCTGAGTAGCTGCCCCGTGGCCGTCGCGCGGCCGTGCCCCAGGGCTATACTGAGGGCGCGATCCCCAGCCCCGCAGCGTGAAGGAGGCCGCATGAGCATGGCGCAGAGCGAAACGGTAGCGTTCTACTTCGACCCGATCTGCCCGTGGGCCTGGCGCGCCGCCGACTGGATCCGCGAGGTACGCCAAGTGCGCCCCGTCGAGGTGGAATGGCGGTTCTTCAGCCTAGAGGAAGTCAACAAAGGCGACAAGACGGTCGACTGGGAGGGCGGGCGCTCCGCCCCCGCGCTGCGCGTCCTCGCCCTGGTGCGCCGCCAGCATGGCAACGACGCGGTCGACCGCCTCTACGCCGCACTGGGCCAGGCCCGCTTCGTTCGCAACGAGGAGCTGTCCAACCCGGCGGTCATCGAGCAAGCACTCGCCAGTGCTGGCCTCGACCCCGGCTTGCGGGCAGCAGCATTGGCCGATGCTTCGACCCGCGACGAGGTGCTGCGCGAGCACTACGCCGTGGTCGAGCACATGGAGGCGTTCGGCGTGCCGACGCTCGTGCTCGACGGCGGCCGCGGCCCGGGCATCTTCGGGCCGGTGATCAACCCCGTGCCGCGCGGCGAGGAAGCGGGGCAACTCTGGGATCGGCTCGTGTGGCTCATGCGCCAGCCCGGTTTCTACGAGATCAAGCGCACGCGTCCCCAGCCGCGACACTGACGTGCGGAGAGAGCCGATGGCCGCCCATCCCGATGTGACGGAGAGCCTGCGCTTGTTAGCGGACCTCACCGCGCGGGTGCGCGCCGAGCTAGCCGCGCTGCCCGCTGCCGCCTGGGATGCGCCCAGCAACTGCCCGCCCTGGCCGGTGCGGCGACTCGCCGCCCACCTGGTCGAGAACGCGCTGTTCGTCCGCGAGAACGTCGAGCGGGGCGTGGCGGGCAGCCAAGAGCCAGCGGTCACCCGCGAGGAGCGCGCGGCGCGGGTCGAGGCGCTCGCCGCCGCGCCCCCCGCGGAGCTGCTCGCCGCCCTCGACCGCTACTCGGCCGACCTGGCGGCGCTGTTCGAGCGCCTATCGGCCGACGAGCTGGAGCGTATCTGCTACCATCCGGCCGGCAACCGCTCGGCCCGCTGGTACGCGCAGCAACGGCTGGCCGAGGTTGCCTTCCATCGCTGGGACCTGCTGCGCTCGGTCGGCCAGGAGACCGCGCTCGACGACGCCGTCGCGCGCTTCCTGCTGCCGATGCTGGTGGAAAGCAACCTGCCGCGCATCTACGCTCGCGGCCCCAAGGGGCACGCGCGGCTCACCCTCGCGGCTACCGATGCGCCCGCGCTGCGCTGGACGCTCACCGCCACCCCCGAGGGCCTAGCGGTGCAGCCCGGCGACGACGCCGCCGAGGCCACACTGCTCGGACCGGCCGCTCATCTGGCGCTGCTGATCTACGGCCGCGCGCGGCTGCCCGACGAGCTAGCCGCAGGACGGATACGCGTCGAGGGCGACCAGGCCGTCGCGGAGCGCTTCTTCGCCCTGCTGCCCGGTGCCTGACGCGCGCGTCAGCCCACGGCGCCCTCGGCCCGCAGCGTGGCCACCTCGGCGGCCGTCAGCCCGAGATACTCGCGCAGCACCGCCTCGGTGTGCTCGCCCAGGGCGGGCGGTGGTCCGGCCGGGGCCGCCGGGGTACGCGCCAGGTGGTGCAGCGCGCTGTTCACCGCCCGCAGCGCCCCGAGCCCCGGCACGTCGAGCGTGACGAACATCTCGCGGGCCGCCAGGTGCGGGTCGGCCGCGGCCTCGGCGATCGTGTGGACCGGCCCGCACGGCACGCCCGCCGCCAGTAGCCGCTCGACCCAATAGCTCGTCGGCCGCGCGGCGAACAGCGCTGCCAAGATCGGCACCAGCTCGGCACGATGCCGCGTGCGATCGGCGCGCTCGCGGAAGCGCGGATCCTCGCACAGGTCGGGCCGCTCCAGCACCGCGCACAGCGCGCGCCACTGCGCCTGCGACGACGCAGCCACCACCAGGCTCCCGTCGGCGGTGGCGAACGCCTGGAACGGCGTGATCAAGGGGTGGCTCGTCCCCTGGCGCGCAGGCACCTCACCGGTGGCGAAGTAGCGCGCGAAGGCGTTCTCCAGCAGCGCTACCTGCGCGTCGAGCAGTGCCACGTCCACGAACTGCCCGCGCCCGCTGCGCTCGCGCTCGTGCAGCGCCGCCAGGATGCCGATCACGGTGTACAGCGCGCCCGCCAGATCGCCGACCGAGAAGCCCACCCGCAGCGGCGGGCCGTCGGGCTCGCCGGTGATGCTCATGGTGCCGGCCATGGCCTGGATGATCACGTCCAGCGCCGGCCGTCGCGCGTAAGGGCCGCGCTGGCCGAAGCCCGAGCAGGCGGCATAGATCAGCCGCGGGTTGCGCTCGGCCAGCGCCGCATAGGGCAGCCCCAGGCGCTCCAGCGTGCCGGGCAGGTAGTTCTCCACCAGCACGTCGGCGTGCGCCGCCAGTTCCGCCAGCAGCGCCAGCCCGCGCGGATGCTTGAGGTTCAGCACCACCGAGCGCTTGCCGCGGTTGACGCTCAGGAAGTACGAGCTGAACCGCCGCTCGGCGTCTAGAAATGGGCCGTTGCCGCGCGCCGGGTCGCCGCCGGGCTGCTCGATCTTCAGCACCGTGGCGCCCAGGTCGGCCAGGATCATCGTGGCGTAGGGCCCGGCCAGGTACCAGGTGAGGTCCACCACCAACAAGCCGGCCAGTGCCCCGCTCGCTCGTACCGGCGCCTCTTCACCCCCATGCCCTGCCCCACCAACTGGGCGAGGACAGCCGCCATCGATCCGCGCGGGGGCGACGGGTTCCTGCGCGCCGCTGCCGCCCGGCGTGGCCGTAAGATCCCCTTCCCCCCTGGCGGGGGAGGGGCCAGGGGTGGGGGGGCCAGCCCCCGCCAGCAGCGCGCCGTACAGCTCCGGCCGCCGGTCGGCGAATAGATCGTTGTGCGCGCCGAGCGCCTTGTCACGCGCCCGCGCCGGCTCGCACGGCGCCACCAGCAGCTCCTCGCCGTCGGGGCTCGCCGGGCCGGCGAGCGGCTCGCCCGCCGGATCGAAGATGACGCTCGCCCCGAGGTAGCGCACGCCCGCCTCGGCGCCCACCCGGTCGGCGCAGGCCACGTACACGCGGTTGATGTACGCGTGCGCCTGCGCTAGGACGTTGGCCATGCACCAGCCGCGCGCGTCGTACGGCTGCGGTTTGTGCAGGTCGGTCCAGGTTGTGGGCACCGCCAGCACCTCGGCGCCCAGCAGCGCCAGCGCGCGCGGCAACTCCACGAAGCGCAGGTCGAAGCAGATCGCCAGCCCCACGCGGATGCCCCGCAGCTC